>NZ_KB899007.1:0-198823 GCF_000377965.1 Streptomyces sp. CNB091 | reverse complement strand
ATATCTGGCGTTGACTTTTGGCACGCTGTTGAGTTCTCAAGGAACGGACGCTTCCTTCGGTCCCGTTTCACCGGGGCCCTCCGGGCGCTTCCCTTCGTTTACTTCTTTGTCTTGCTGTCCTGCTGTCTTGCGTTTCCGACTCTATCAGACTCTTTCGTGTCCGATTCCCGGTCGAAGCGGGTCACTCTTTTCGCTTCCAGGTAATTCGCTTTCGCGTTTTCCCTTTCGGCGAGTCCGACTCTATCAGGCCTTTTCCGTCTCCCTGACCACGGCCTGCGGGCATGCCGAGGGAGGGGTCAAGGTTAGGATCTGGGTTTGAAGGTCGCCGCCGACCCCCGACTCAAAGTCGCGTTGGGGTCAGGCAGGAGTACGACAGTACAGGCCACCGGGGATCGAGGCAAATCGTTTCTGGTGCACCCCTAGGTCCGCCAAGCGGTAGGTCTCGGGCGGAACCGGGACTTCATATGACTTACTCTGCTGAGCAGTACGCCGTCCCCCATCAGTCGCGGCGGCGACACCTGAATCTCCACCCCCCTGGGAGGCTCCCCATGACCAACGTGACGTCCCCTCTTGCTGGACGCGCCATCGGACTCGCCGCGGTTCCCGACCCGGTCTTCTCGGGCGCGATGGTCGGTCCCGGCACCGCCATCGACCCCGTACGTGAGCCCTCCGAGGCTGTTTCCCCGGTCGACGGCATCGTCGTCTCCCTGCACCCCCACGCGTTCGTCGTCGTCGACGCCGACGGGCACGGAGTCCTGACGCATCTCGGCATCGACACCGTCCAGCTCAACGGCGAGGGCTTCGAGCTCCTCGTGAACAAGGGGGACACGGTGACCCGGGGCCAGAGCATCGTGCGCTGGGACCCGGTCGCCGTCGAGGCCGCCGGCAAGTCACCCATCTGCCCGATCGTGGCCCTGGAGGCCACCGCGGAGTCGCTCTCCGATGTCCGTGAGGACGGGGACGTGAAGGTCGGCGACCCGCTGTTCGGCTGGCAGTGACGCCTCGGGCGCAGTGACAAGCCAGTTGCACAACCACCGCGGTGACTCGGTCGCCGCACAACCGGAGACGGGTGAAATGGAGACAACGCTGCGAGGCGTCGGCGTGAGCCACGGTGTGGCCATCGGCGAGGTTCGGCACATGGGTACGGCGGTGCTGGAGCCGCCCGCCAAATCGATTCCCGCCGAGGAGGCCGGTCGCGAACAGGGGCGCGCCAGGCAGGCGGTGGAAGCGGTCGCCGCCGACCTGATCGCGCGCGGCAACCTGGCCGGCGGCGAGGCACAGCACGTGCTCGAGGCGCAGGCCATGATGGCGCAGGACCCCGAGCTGATGTCCGACGTCGATCGGCGGATCGCTGTCGGCAGCACCGCCGAGCGTGCGGTGTACGACGCGTTCGCCGCGTACCGGGCGCTGCTCGCCAATGCCGGGGAGTACCTGGCGGGGCGGGTCGCGGACCTCGACGACGTGCGGAACCGGATCGTGGCGCGGCTGCTCGGTGTGCCGATGCCCGGCGTGCCGGACAGCGACGAGCCGTATGTGCTGATCGCGCGCGACCTCGCGCCGGCCGACACCGCGCTCCTCGACCCGACGCTGGTGCTCGGCTTCGTCACCGAGGAGGGCGGGCCGACCAGTCACAGCGCGATCCTGGCGCGGGCGCTCGGCGTCCCCGCCGTAGTGGCGCTGCCCGGCGCCGGTGAGCTGGCCGAGGGCACGGTCGTCGCGGTGGACGGCAGTACGGGCGAGATCTTCGTCGACCCGAGCGACGAGAAGCGCGCCGAGCTGGAGAGTGCCGCCGCCGCTCGCAGGGCGGCGCTGTCCGCCTCGACCGGTCCCGGCGCCACGTCGGACGGGCACAAGGTGCCGCTGCTCGCCAATGTCGGCGGTCCGGGCGATGTGCCCGCGGCGGTCGAGGCGGGGGCGGAGGGTGTCGGGCTGTTCCGGACCGAGTTCCTGTTCCTGGACGACAGCAAGCAGGCTCCTTCCGAGGAGAAGCAGATCGCGGCCTACCGCGCGGTGCTGGAGGCGTTCCCCGAGGGGCGTGTCGTCGTGCGTGTGCTGGACGCCGGCGCCGACAAGCCGCTGGACTTCCTGACGCCGGCCGACGAGCCGAACCCGGCGCTCGGCGTCCGTGGGCTGCGGAGCCTGCTGGACCACCCCGAGGTGCTGCGTACCCAGCTGACCGCGCTGGCGAAGGCAGCCGAGGGGCTGCCGGTGTACCTGGAGGTCATGGCCCCCATGGTGGCCGACCGCATCGACGCCAAGGCGTTCGCGGACGCGTGCCGTGAGGCCGGGCTGCGGGCGAAGTTCGGTGCGATGGTGGAGATTCCGTCCGCCGCTCTGCGGGCGCGGTCGATCCTTCAGGAGGTGGAGTTCCTGTCGCTGGGCACCAACGACCTGGCCCAGTACACCTTCGCTGCCGACCGTCAGGTGGGCGCGGTGTCGCGGCTCCAGGACCCGTGGCAGCCGGCGCTGCTGGATCTCGTGGCGCTGTCCGCCGACGCGGCTCGTGCCGAGGGCAAGAGCTGTGGGGTGTGCGGTGAGGCGGCGGCGGATCCGCTGCTGGCGTGTGTGCTGACGGGTCTGGGTGTCACCTCCCTGTCGATGGGCGCCGCGTCCATTCCCTATGTGCGGGCCACGCTGGCCAAGTACACGCTGGCGCAGTGCGAGCGGGCGGCGAACGCCGCTCGGGCGGCGGACTCGGCCGACGAGGCGCGCAGCGCCGCTCAGGCTGTGCTGTCCGGCGAGTAGCCGGGACTCCGCAGGTCGAGGAGGGGCTTTCCGCCGGGTGGCGGGAAGCCCCTCCTGCTGTGTGGTCGAGGTGTGTCAGTGGTGGGGCTCCGCCGGGTCTGCTCCGATGTCGAATCCCGCGCAGTACTCCACGCCGGATTCCGGGGAGACGGGCTCTCCGGTGTCCGCGTCGGTGCAGTACGCGTTGAAGACCTCACCCGCGGTGAGCGGGGCGAGGGCTCCGTGGGCCAGACGCCAGCCGTGGACGCGGTCCGGGCTCTCGGGGGCGCTGGTGCGCAGAACGACTCCCCCGCGCGATTCCAGGGCGATGGCCACCGCGAGGACGGTGGCGAACTCCGCGCCCTCCGAGCTGTCGAGCCGGGCCGGTCCCGCGGTGTCGCGGTGGGTGTGGAGCACGGCCAGGAGCTGGTCGTTGTCCGTCGGGGTGCTGCACACCAGGTGGTGGGTGCCCGGTCCCGCCGCTTCCAGCAGGCGCGTGAGGAGGTGCGAGGCGCGGTCGAAGGCCGCGCGTCCGATGTCCTGGCCGCAGTCGGCGCAGGTGCCGAGGTCGGCGAGGAGGAGGGTGGCGTACTCCCAGGTGGCCTGGCGGACCGCTCGGGAGACGAGGACGGGGATGAGGTCGCTCAGGCGTTGGCCGGTGTAGGCGACCGTGGCTCCGGCCGCGGCGATCTCCGCGGTGAAGCGGCTGCGGCTGGCTCCGGAGTCGGCGTCGAGGCCCGATTCGGCGCAGAACTCCGCGTAGTCCTCCGGGTCGAAGAGGGCGACGGTGGTGTGCACGCCTTGGGCCGCGAGCGCTTTGAGCAGGCCTTCGACCTGCTGGAGATAGACGGTGTGGTCGTCGAAGGCGAAGGTGCGGTAGCGCCGCATGGCCGCGAAGTCCTGTGCGTCGGCGAGGAGGCCGATCGTGCTGGGTGCTTCGCGGCGCAACGTGCGTCGCATGGTGGTGCCGGTGCTGTGCTTGGTGTGGTGGGTGGTGCTGTTCTCGGTGTGGTCGGTCTGCGCCATGTGTCCCCCTGTGCGCGGTGAATCCTTGCTCACTCAGCGTAATCAGGGGGTCTGACAAGCGGTCTGTCCAGCGGCCTAGCCGTTTCGCTTCGTGGCCAGTTCGGCGTAGAAGTGGAGGAGGTCGACGTTGTCGACTGATCCTGGGTTGACCGCCTTGGCCAGTTCGGTTCCCTGGAGGAGGCGTTTGACCGGGACCTCGATGCGCTTGCCGGTGAGGGTGTGCGGGATGGCGGGGACCTCGATGACCTCGTCCGGTACGTGGCGCGGGGAGAGGTTCTCGCGGATGGTCCGCTTGATTGCGTCGCGCAGCTCGTCGTCGAGGGTCGCGCCGTCGGCGAGGTGGACGAAGAGCGGCATCCAGTAGCCGCCGTCGGGTTCTTCGAGGCCGATGACGAGGGATTCGCGGATCTCGGGGAGCCGTTCGACGGCCTCGTAGATGTCGGCGGAGCCCATGCGGACGCCCTGGCGGTTGAGGGTGGAGTCGGAGCGTCCGTGGATGATCACCGAGCCGTGGTCGGTGAGGGTGATCCAGTCCCCGTGGCGCCAGACGCCGGGGTACATGTCGAAGTAGCTGTCGTGGTAGCGGCTGCCGTCGGGGTCGTTCCAGAAGCGGATCGGCATGGACGGGAGGGGGTTGGTGACGACGAGTTCGCCGACCTCGCCGATGAGGGGTTCGCCGGCCGGGTCCCAGGACTGGAGGTCGGTGCCGAGGCAGGGGGCCTGGAGTTCGCCGATGTGGACGGGGAGGGTGGGGACGGCTCCGGCGAAGCAGCTGCAGACGTCGGTGCCGCCGCTGACGGAGGCGATCCAGAGGTCTTCGGCCACCTCGTCGTGGAGCCAGCGGAAGCCGTCGGGCGGGAGCGGGGAGCCGGTGGTGGCGACGCACTGGACGCGGGAGAGGTCGAAGTCGCGGCCGGGGTGGATGCCGGCCTTGCGGCAGGCCATGACGTACGCCGCGGAGGTGCCGTAGAGCGTCGCGCCGGTCTGTTCGGCGATCCGCCACTGCGCGCTGACGTCCGGATAGCCGGGGCTGCCGTCGTACAGGACGACGGTGGTGCCGGTGAGCAGGCCGGAGACGAGGAAGTTCCACATCATCCAGCCGGTGGAGGTGTACCAGAAGAAGCGGTCCTCGGGTCCCAGGTCGCAGTGCAGGCCGATCTGCTTGAAGTGTTCGAGCAGGATGCCGCCCTGGGACTGGACGATGGCCTTGGGCAGGCCGGTGGTGCCGGAGGAGTAGAGGACCCAGAGGGGGTGCTCGAAAGGGACCTGTTCGAAGACCGGCTCGGTGTCGGCGGAGGTGAGGGCGGCCCAGGCGAGCGCGCCTTCGGGGGCGTCGGTGCCGAGCAGCGGGATGTGGACGACGGCGCGCAGGGTGGGCAGTTCGCGGCGGAGTTCGGCGACGGTCTCGGTGCGGTCGTGTTCCTTGCCTCCGTAGCGGTAGCCGTCGACGGTGAACAGGACGACGGGTTCGATCTGCTGGAACCGGTCGAGGACGCTGCGGGCGCCGAAGTCGGGGGCGCAGGAGGTCCAGATGCCGCCGACGGCGGCGGTGGCGAGGAAGGCGACGACGGCCTGCGGGATGTTGGGAAGGTAGCCGCTGACGCGGTCGCCGGGGGCGACGCCCAGCGCGCGGAGTTCGGCGGCGAGCGCGCCGACCTGGCGGCGGAGCTCGGCCCAGCTGACGGGGGTCTGGGTGTGCGTCTCGTCGACGTACAGCAGGGCGGGGGTGTCGGCGCGGGCCGGGTCCTCGGCGGTGCGCAGGGCGTGTTCGGCGTAGTTGAGGGTGGCGCCGGGGAACCAGGTGGCGCCGGGCATCGCGCGGTCGCCGATGACGCTCTCGTACGGCGTGGAGAAGCGGATGTCGAACCATGCGGCGACGGCCTGCCAGAAGGTGTCGAGTTCGTCGACGGACCAGCGGTGCAGGGCCGCGTATCCGCCCTCGGCCGGGGCGCCGTACCGGGTCGCGGCCCAGTTCTGGAAGCGGGTGACGGCCGCGGCCTCGATGCGGTCGGGGCCGGGCTGCCAGAGCGGGGCGTCGGGCGTGGCTGCGGTCATGAGGGCTGCTCCCTGGCTGTACGGGTACGCGGGGTGGGCGTGTCGGCGCCGCACGGGCCGGGATGTGCGCGTGAGCGGCTGACACGGACGATGCCATGTGATCGTCTTCGGCACCAGGGTGGCCCCTCCGTCAGGAGTTCCGCCCTTCCCCTGCCGGCATGGGTGAACGGGAGTTGAACGGGAGGTTCTGCGGGTCGGGCGGGTGGCAGGGTGTGCGCCATGGACGGTCGTGACCTGGTGCGTCGGGTGAGGTTGGTCGGTTCGGTGCGGGGGCTGCGCACGGTGCGTTCGGCGTGGCGGCGGCGGTCCGCGGACGCGGCGGCGCTGCCGGCGCGCGGGGTGGAGCGGGCCCGGGTGCCCGGTGCGCTGACGGGTGCGGAGCCGGGCCCGGGTGGGGGTGTGGTGCGGTTCGTCCGTTCGGAGCTGCGTATCCGGGTGTCGGTGGGCGGTGCGGTGTTCTGGGCGTGGGACGGGGCGGAGCCGCTGCCGTCGTACGCGGTGGCGGGTGAGGCGCCCGCGCCGGATCCGCGGGCGGTGCTGGAGCCGGACAAGGACGGCGGCTGGCAGGTGGTGTCGGAGCGGCTGACGGTGGTGGTGTCGCGGACCGGGGCGGTGGAGCTGCGGACGCCGGGCGGGTTGCTGCTGCGGCGGGAGCTGCCGCCGCGCTGGTGGGAGCCGGTGGGCGGGGGGCCGGTGCGGTGGGTGCAGCGCTCGGAGGTGCCGGCGGACGCGCGGTTCTTCGGGCTGGGGGGCCGGGCGGGCGGGCCCCGGTTGCGGGACGGGGTGTACGGGCTGTGGAACACCGATCCGGGCGGGCGTTTCGGTCCGGGGGACGATCCGCTGTATCTGACGATGCCGGTGCAGGTGGTGGTGTCGGACGCGGGGACGCATCTGGTGTTCCACGACAACAGCTGGGCGGGCCGGGTGGTGCTGCGGGAGGGCGAGGAGGGCGCCGGTTCGGGGCATGACCGGCCGGGCGGCTGCGAGGTGCGGATGGAGGGCGGGCCGCTGCGCTGCTGGGTGGTGGCGGGGACGCCGGCCCGGGTGCTCCAGGGGTGGACGGCGCTGACGGGTGCGCCGGCGCTGCCGCCGTCCTGGGCGCTGGGGCCGCAGCATGCCCGGTGGGGGTTCGGCAGCGAGGTGGAGGTGCGGCGGGTGGTCGACGGGTACCGGGAGCGGGGGCTGCCGCTGTCGGTGCTGCATCTGGACATCGACCACTACGACGCGCACCGGGTGTTCACGGTGGAGCGTGCGCGGTTCCCCGCCTTGCCCGCGCTGGCGGAGGAGCTACGCGAGGACGGGGTGCGTCTGGTGTCGATCGTGGATCCGGCGGTGAAGGCGGAGCCCGGCGACGCGGTGTTCGACGCGGGGGCGGGGGTCGGGGAGCGGGGGGCGTACGTCCGGGACGCGCGGGGGCGGGTGGTGGTCGGGGAGGTGTGGGCGGGGGCCTCGGTCTATCCGGACTTCACTGATCCGCTTGTGCGGGATTGGTGGGGATCTCTGTACGGGGAACGGCTTGCGCAGGGCTTCTCGGGGGTCTGGCACGACATGAACGAGCCGGTGTCGTTCGCGGCGTTCGGGGATCCGTCGCTGCCGCGTTCGGCCCGGCATGTGCTGGAGGGCGCGGGTGGTGATCATCGGGAGGCGCACAACGTGTACGCCCTGGCGATGGCGCGGGCGGGTCATGAGGGGTTGCTCCGGTTCCGTCCTGAGGAGCGGCCGTTCTTGTTCTCGCGGTCGGGCTGGGCCGGGATGCAGAGGTACGGGGGCACCTGGTCCGGTGATGTGTCGACGGGGTGGCCGGGGCTGCGGGCGTCGTTGTCGCTGGTGGTGGGGCTCGGGCTGTGCGGGGTGCCGTACTCGGGCCCGGATGTGGGCGGGTTCGACGGGTTCCCGTCGCCGGAGTTGTACCTGCGGTGGTTCCAGCTGGGGGCGTATCTGCCGTTGTTCCGGACCCATGCGGCGATCGACGCGGGGCGGCGGGAGCCGTGGGAGTTCGGTCCCGAGGTGCTGGAGCACGCGCGGGCGGCGCTGGTGGAGCGGGAGCGGCTGCGCCCGTACTTCGTGACGCTGTCGCACCTGGCGCGGCTGGCCGGTGCCCCCTATGTGCGGCCGATGTGGTGGGGTGCGCCGGGCGACCGGGCGCTGCGGGAGTGCGAGGACGCGTTCCTGCTGGGCGACGCGCTGCTGGTGGCTCCGGTGCTGGAGGCCGGGACGCGGCGTCGGGCGGTGCGGCTGCCCCGGGGGCGGTGGTACGACACGGCGACCGGGCGGGCGTACGAGGGCCCGGGCCAGGTTCTGGTCGACGCTCCGCTGTCGCGGGTGCCGGTGCTGGCGAGGGCGGGCGCGGTGATTCCGGTGCGAGGTGCGGACGGCGGCTTGGAGCTGGAGGTGTGGGCGCCCGCGCCGGGGGCCACCGGGGGCGGGCTGGTGGTGCGGGACCCGGGGGACGGGTGGGCGGAGGCGGAGGTCGAGCGGTATGTGTCGCGGTGGGAGGGCGACCGCGTGGTGGTGGAGCGGGACGGCACGGAGGGCGGGGTCGACTGTCCGGTACGGGTGCGGGGGGTGCGGGGGCGAGCCTGAGGGCTCTCCCGCCTGGGGGCTTTCGTTTGGTTCACGTCGGATCAGGGGGTGGGCGGGGCCCGGCGCGTGCGTGTCCGGCGCGCGGGCCCGGTGGCCTCAGCCGTGGCGGCCTCAGCTGTAGCGGCCGGCGAACCAGGCGTCGGCCGCTTCCGTGTGCAGGGGGAAGGCCAGGGGCGCGGGCCGCGCAGGACGTCGTAGCCGGATGTCTCGTCGGTGGGGGCCGAGGGCGGGAGGCTCGCGAGGGGGCGTGCCGGGAGAAGGCCGAAGACCAGGAGGTGGCCGGCGGTGTCGCTGAGAGTGTCGGCGAGACGGACGTCCTCTGCGGCGGCCTCGATGCCGGTCTCCTCGCGCAGCTCCCGGACGACCGCCGCACGCCAGTCCTCGGCATGGTCGATGAACCCGCCGGGCAGGGCCGTACCGCCCTTCTGCGGCTCGATGGTGCGGGTGATGACGACGAGTCCGGTGGAGCCCGGGCCGGTGACGGGGAGCAGGGCCACCGCGACGGGGAGCGGGTTGCGGTAGGCGGTGGTTCCGCAGTGCGCGCAGGTGCGGGGCCAGGCGCCGGCGGACGGCAGCGCGGTGTACGGGGCTCCGCAGGTGCCGCAGTGGGAGCCCCGTACGTACCGGGGCGGCTGCGGGGCGGCGGTCGGGGATGGGCTGCTGCCGGGTTCGGACACGGGCGGACTGTATCGAACCGTCCTTCCGGCTCTCCGGCCCTTCCGACTCTCCGGCCCTTCCGGCTTTCCGGCGCGTACGGCTCTCAGGCGCGTCCGGCTCTCCGGCGCGTACGGCTCTCCGGCCATCCCTCGTTTCCGGGGGGAAGTGACGCCGTGTCCTTTCCCGGCGGCCACGAAGCTGATAGACGGTGTGCCCATGACAGGAATGCGTACCGCTCTGCGTGCTCTGGCCGCCACGGCCGCCGCCCTCCTCGCCGTCACCGCCCTCTCCCCCGCGGCACAGGCGCGCCCCGAACCGAAAGCTCCCGAGGAGTTCGTGGCGCTGCGCTCGGTGGACCCGACGATCATCCAGGAGATGCGTTACACCACGGCGCACACCTTCCTCTGTGAGCGGGTGGACGGATACCGGCAGCCGGTCTGCATCCTGACTCGGCCCGCCGCCCGCGCCCTGCACCTGGCGCAGCGGCGGCTGTTGCGTCAGGGGTACTCGCTGAAGGTGTACGACTGCTACCGGCCGCAGCGGGCGGTGGACCATTTCGTGCGGTGGGCGAAGGACCTCGACGACCGGACCATGAAGGGGGAGTTCTATCCGCGGGTCGACAAGGACCGGCTGTTCGAGGACGGCTACATCGCGGAGAAGTCCGGGCACAGCCGGGGCAGCACGGTGGACCTGACCCTGGTCCGGCTCCCCGCCCTGCCGACCAGGCCGTACCGTCCGGGCGAACGGCTGACTCCCTGCTTCGCGCCGAAGGACGTGCGGTTCCCCGACAACTCGGTGGACATGGGCACGGGTTACGACTGCTTCGACACCCTGTCGCACACGGACGATCCCCGGATCCAGGGGCCTCAGCGCGCCAACCGGCAGTTCCTGAAGCAGACGTTGGGCGAAGTGGGGTTCGTGAACCTGCCGGAGGAGTGGTGGCACTTCACGTTCAGGCCGGAGCCGTTCCCGGACACCTTCTTCGACTTCCCGGTGCACCGCCGGTCGGTCGCCGGGCGCTGACCGAAAACAGCCCGCCCCGAGGCGCGGGGAACGGGCGACCGGGACCACCCCCGTGGGCTCCGGCCGCCCGTTCTTCATCTCGGACGCGAAAGGGGCGTGTTCGGTTGCCGAACGGGCGGTTACGGTGCCCGTATGTCACAGCAGACGTTCGATACGTACGAGGAGTTCTGGCCGTACTACGTCGCGATGCACTCCCGTGCCGCCACCCGCTGGGTCCATCTCGCCGGCACCCTGACCGGGCTCGCGATCTCCGCGTACGGGCTCGCGCGGGGCCGGAAACGCTGTCTCGCGGCCCTGCCCCTGATCGGTTACGGCACGGCGTGGCCCGCGCATTTCCTGATCGAGAAGAACAACCCGGCCACGTTCGGGCATCCGGCGTGGTCGCTGCGCGGTGACGCGCGGATGATCCGGACGATGCTCGCGGGCCGGGACGCGGAGCTGGCGGAGACCGCGGCGAAGTGGCTGGCGGAGCACGGCGAGGACGGGAGCACCGGCGGGGGTGAGCACGGGCAGGACGGGGACGGGCGCGGCTGAGGCCCGGCGCGGGCCGGGGACGGCCAGGACCGGCGGGCCGGGCCCGGCCAGGGTCGGCGGGCCGGGCCCCTCGCCGGACGAGGGCGTCCGTGGCACACTTCTGACGTTCCGTCAGATTCAGTGCCGGGAGGGGCTTTGTCGCGCACGCGCATACCCGTGGTGGCCGGTTGGTTCACCGAGGACGCCGCGGAGGAGGATTTCCGGCTGCTGGGCACCCGGTGCTCCGGCTGCCGGTCGGTGCACTTCCCCCGGGAGGACGTCCACTGCCGCAACCCCGGCTGCCCCGGGGGCGAGCTGGAGGAGGCTCCGCTGTCGAAGCGGGGCACGGTGTGGTCCTGCACCGACGGGCGCTACCGCCCCCCTCCCCCGTACGTCAGCGACCCCGGGGCGCCCTGGACCCCGTACACCCTGGTCGCCGTCGAGCTGGCCACCGAGCGCATGGTGGTGCTGGGGCAGGCCGCCCCGGGGGTGGGCGTGGCCGATCTTCCCGTCGGCTCGGTGGTGGAGGTCGTACCGGGCGTACTGGACGAGGACCGGGCGGCGGGAGTCGTGCACACGACCTGGCACTGGCGCCCCGTAGCGGCGCGGGGCATCGCCCGAGAGCAGGAGGCCGGTTCATGACCGGCGGAAGGGCCGGCGACGTGGCCGTCCTCGGGGCCGGGATGCACCCGTGGGGCAAGTGGGGGCGCGGGTTCGTCACGTACGGGCGGATCGCCGCGCACGCCGCCCTCGCGGACGCGGGCATCGGCTGGCCCGAGGTCCGGTCGGTGGTCGGCGCGCAGACGGTGCGCGGGGGCTATCCGGGGTACGTGGCGGGGGCGACGTTCGCCCGGGCGCTCGGGTGGCAGGGGGCGCGGGTGGCGTCCGTGTACGCGGCCTGCGCCTCCGGGGCGCAGGCGATCGACACGGCGCGCGCGCAGATCCTGGCGGGTCTGGCGGACGTGGTGCTGGTGGTGGGGGCCGACGCGGCGCCCAAGGGGTTCTTCGCCCCGGCGGGTGGGGAGCGGCCGGACGACCCGGACTGGCTGCGCTTCCGGGTGCTCGGGGCGACGAATCCGGCGTACTTCGGGCTGTACGCCCGCCGCCGCATGGCGCTGTACGGGGACACCCAGGAGGACTTCGCCCTGGTCAAGGTGAAGAACGCGGCGGCGGGCGCGCTGAACGAGTACGCCCGCTACCGGGTGCCGGTGACGGCCGAGGAGGTCGCCGCCTCCGCGATGGTCGCCGATCCGCTGCGGCTGCTGGACATCTGCGCCACGTCCGACGGAGCAGCCGCCCTGGTGCTGTCCAGCATGGAGTTCGCGCGGCGTCGCGGGGTGCGGGATCCGGTGCGGATCCGGGCCGTCTCCACGGTGACGCCGACGTTCCCGAGGACCGTCCTGGATCTGCCGGACATCGGCACGGACTCGGCGGTGGCCGTGGCCCCCTCCCCCGAGAGCTTCCGCGCCTCGATCGCACGGGCCGCGTACGAGGAGGCGGGGACCGGGCCGGAGGATCTCTCGCTGGCCGAGGTCTACGACCTGTCCACGGCCCTGGAGCTGGAGTGGTACGAGGACATCGGCCTCTGCGGTCCCGGCGAGGGGGCGAAGCTGCTGCGGACGGGGGCGACCGCGCTGGGCGGCCGGGTTCCGGTGAACGCGAGCGGCGGTCTGGCCTCGTTCGGCGAGGCGGTCCCCGCCCAGGCCATCGCGCAGGTCTGCGAGCTCACCCGGCAGTTGCGCGGACGGGCCGGGGAGCGGCAGATACCGGGCGCACGGGTCGGCATCACCGCGAACCAGGGGCTGTTCGGGCACGGCTCGGCGGTGGTGGCGGTCCGCTGAGTCGGCTGCCCCCACCAGGTTTTCCCTGCCCTTTACTTGACCGGGCGTCACCGTCGCAGAACACTCGGGGGCGGCCCGGCCCGCCGGACGACGTGCGGCCCGTACCCCTGTCGGCGGGGGTACGGGCCGTACGCGTGTCAGGGATGTCCTGGGCTCAGGTGGTGACGGGCTCGCGGGCCCGTGCCGCGCGCTCCAGGGCGTGCTCCACGACCGCGACCAGGACATCGCGGACGGAGGACCGGTCCCGCGCGTCGCAGACGAGCACCGGGACCTCGGGGTCGAGGTCGAGGGCGGCCTGCACGGTCTCCGTCGGGAACCGCTCGGCGCCCTCGAAGGTGTTGACCGCGACCGTGAACGGGATCCGCCTGCGCTCGAAGTAGTCGACCGCGGCGAAGCAGTCCTCAAGACGCCGGGTGTCGGCGAGGACGACCGCGCCCAGGGAGCCCTGGGCCAGTTCGTCCCACAGGAACCAGAAGCGGTCCTGGCCCGGCGTGCCGAACAGGTAGAGGACCAGGTCCTCCCGTAGCGTGATCCGGCCGAAGTCCATCGCGACCGTGGTGGTGGTCTTGGACTCGACCCCCGCCAGATCGTCCACCGGGCGGCCCGCCTCGGTGAGGCGTTCCTCGGTGCGCAGGGGCCTGATCTCGCTGACCGAGCCGACCGCGGTCGTCTTGCCGACGCCGAACCCTCCCGCCACCAGGATCTTCAGGGTGACGGGCTCGACGTGCCGCTGCTTGCGGCGGCTAGAGCGCCCGAAGGCCATGGATAACCTCGCGAAGAATGTTCACGTCCGGCAGCTCGGCCGGCGGAACGGGACGGGTGACGTGCACCAGCTCGTCCTCGACGAGGTCGCCCACCAGGACCCGTACCACCCCTACGGGAAGGTCGAGTTCGGCGGCGAGCTCGGCGATCGACTGGGGCATGTCGCTGCAGAGTTCGACGATCGCCACGTGTTCGGGGGCGAGCGTCTGGTCCCGGCCGGGATCGTCGGCGGCCGGTTCCGGCACGACGAGCGCGATCAGGTCGAGGCGGTGACGGGAGGCGCTGCTGGTACGCCCGCGGGTCATCGCGTACGGGCGGACCACCGGTCCCGCCTCCGCGTCGTACCACCGCGAGACCTGGGGGTCGACGGACCCGTCCGTGGATCCGGGGCCGGTGCCCCGGGGGGAGTCGGCGCTCATGCCCGCCACCCTCACCCTCCGGCGGGCAGACCGGTCGTCCGTGGGGCGTTGGCCAGATGGGCCCCCACGCGCTTGACCATCAGTGTCATCTCGTACGCGACCTGGCCCACGTCGGAGTCGGCGTCCGCCAGGACGGCGAGACAGCTCCCGTCGCCGGCGGCCGTCACGAAGAGGAAGGCCTCGTCCAGTTCGACGACGGTCTGGCGGACCCGGCCCGCGTCGAAGTGGTGGCCCACTCCCTTGGCGAGGCTGTGGAAGCCGGAGGCGACGGCGGCGAGATGCTCGCTGTCCTCACGCGTCAGGTCGCCCGACGCCCCGGTGGCGAGTCCGTCGCTGGAGAGCACCAGCGCCTTGCGGATGCTCGCGACGCGCTGGACGAGCTCGTCGAGCAGCCAGTTGAGTTCGCCCGAGCCCTGGCGTGCGGGGTTGTGTGCTGCGGCGTTCGGTGCGGTCATCGACCGTCCCCTCCCGGAGTGGTTCCTGGTGCTGTGCCACCGGGGCCGCCGGTGTCTTCGGTGTTCGCGATGGATTCGGCGTGCTCGGTGGGATCGGCGTGCTCGGTGGGATCGGCGTGCTCGGTGGGATCGGTGGGATCGGTGGGATCGGTGGGATCGGTGGGATCGGTGGGATCGGTGTTCGCGGTGGATTCGGCGGCGTTCTGCCGACGGCCGCGCTGCCAGCCCCGCTGGAGGGAGGCCATGCGGTCGCGTACCTCGTCCGCGTCGCGCTCGCCGTCGTCGAACGTGGCCACAGGCGCCCGCTGCGGGGGCCGGTCCGCGGATTCCTCACGGAGCTGGCGGGCGAGGCTTGCCTGCCGGACCCGCCGGGGCAGTCCGCCCACGGTGTCGGGCGCCGGTGGGCCGGCCGGGGCCGGAGTCCTGTCGTGCCGTGCCCCGGGGGCCGGGGACGGCCCTGTGACGCGCGGTGCCTCCGTGGCGCGGGATGCCTCTGTGGCGCGGGCATGGGACGGCTCCGCGGCACGGGACGGCGCCGGCGCGCGGTCCGGTTCTGTCGAACGGTCCGGTTCTGTCGTGCGGTGCGTCTCTGTCGTGCGGTGCACGGCGGCTCGTACGGTCCAGGGCGCGTCGGTGGTCCGGGACCTGTCGGCCGCCTCGGGCTCCCGGTCGGCGGTGTGCGGGACCGGGCCGGTGGCCTTCCCGGGGGTCTCGACCGGGTCGTCGACCCGACGGCCCCGGTCGGTGACCAGCGTCGGCGGGTTACGGCGCGGCAGCGGGACAGGCCCTGCGGAGCGCATCGGGCGCACCTCCGCCGTGGGCTCGTCGGCGTGGTCGCGGGCCTGCTGGTGCTGGTCCTGGTCGGTGGCCCGGCGCATGGAGCCGGGCTCGTCGCGTCGGGGCTCGCGGTCGCCCTCGCGGCGCAGGTCCCGGGCGCGGAAGATGCCGCCTCGCTCGCTCTCGGTGTCCTCCAGGTCGGACACGCCGTCCAGGACGGGGCCGAGGGCCGGGTCCAGTTCCGGATCCGGCGAACGGTCCAGCGGGTCGCCGGTGAAGTCCAGCGGGCCGACCGGGGGCTCCAGCTCGACCGGACCGTCCAGGACGCCCGGTGCGGTGAGCCCGGTGGGCACCGGAGACAGGGCCGGGGACCTGCCGTTGACGCGGCGCTCCGCGCCCGGGGCCGTGCTCGGCGCGTCCTGCGCCGCGTCGGAGCTCCGGCCGCTGCCGATCGCCCGCTCGGCCCGACGGTCGAGGCGGAACCCGGTGCCGTGGGTGTCGGGGGCGTCGGTGAGCAGCGCCGCGGGGATGAACACGACCGCGGTGGTGCCTCCGTACGGCGACTTCTGCAGGGAGACGCGGACGTTCTGCCGCTGGGCGAGCCGGCTGACGACGAACAGACCCAGCCGGTCGGTGTCGGAGAGCTCGAAGTCGGGGGTCTCGGCGAGCCGCAGGTTGGCGTCGAGGAGGATCTCGGGGGCCATACCGAGGCCCCGGTCGTGGATTTCGAGCGTGAAGCCGTTGGAGACGCGTTCACCGTGCACCTGGACCGCGGTGTGCGGGGGTGAGAAGACGGTGGCGTTCTCCAGGAGTTCGGCGATCAGGTGGGTGAGGTCGGCCACGGCGGGGCCGCCCACCCCGATCCGGGCGAGGCGCCGGACCTCGATGCGTTCGTAGTCCTCGACCTCGGCGACGGCCGCCCGCACGACGTCCATCAGCTGGATGGGCTTGCGCCACTGGCGGGAGGGGGCGGCGCCGGAGAGGATCACGAGGCCCTCGGCGTGGCGCCGCATGCGCGTGGTGAGGTGGTCGAGGCGGAACAGGTCGGCCAGTTCGTCGCCGTTCTCGGTGCGGCGCTCCATCGCGTCCAGAAGCGTGAGCTGTCGGTGCAGGAGGACCTGGTTGCGGCGTGCGAGGTTGACGAAGACCTCGGAGACGCCGCGCCGCATGTCCGCCTGTTTGACGGCGGCCTCGACGGCGGCCCGCTGAAGGGTGTTGAGCGCCTGTCCGACCTGGCCGATCTCGTCGGGTTCGTAACTGAGGTGCGGGGCCTCGGTCTCGACGTCCACCTGCTCGCCCGCGGCCAGCCTGCGCATGACGCTGGGCAGCCGGACGCCGGAGACCTCGTGGGCGTCCTTGCGCAGGCGGGAGAGGTCGCGGACGAGTTCACGGCCGATGCGTACGGAGACGAAGACCGAGACGATCAGGGCCAGGAAGCCGAGGACTCCGGCGATCCCGGCCTGGACGAGCACCCGGTAGGCGGCCGGCTCGGCGCGGTCCTGGAAACGGTTGCCCATCTCCGTGGCGTCGCCCGCCAGCCGGTCGAGGACGGTGACGGCCGATTCCTCCCAGTGGTCGGCGTCGACGGCACCGGGCCCCTTCGTCGGACCCGCGGCGATCAGGGCGTCCTCGGCGGTGCGCAGCGGTTCGGTGTCGGGACTGCCCCAGAACTGCTCGACGCGTCGGCGCTCCGCGGCGGGCAGGTTTCCCAGGCTGACCTCGTAGAGCAGCTCACGCTGGGCCACGAGCCCGGATATCTGGCGCAGTTCGGAGGTGGTGAAGCGGCCCGCGATGAGGCCCGAGGCGATCAGGGCGTCCTCGCGGGAGAGCATCTCCCGGGCCCGGGAGACCCCGACCAGGGCCCGCATCTGCTGGTCCATCGACACGTTCTCCAGGGTGTGGAGTCCGGTGAGGAAGCGGTACGAGGGGTCGACGAGGCCGTTGTAGAAGTCCAGCGCCCTGGCCCGGCTGATGGTGCGCTTCTCGACCGATTCACGCAGGGCGTCCAGTCCGTCGACGGCGCTGAGGATCGCGTCCAGGCGGCTCGCGTCGGAGGCGCTCAGCGCTTCCCGGACATCCTGCTCCCGGGCGTTCTCCCTGACCTCGCCCACGATGCGGTCGGTGGCGGCGCGCCGGCCCATGAGGACGGGGAGCGCGTCGGAGGCCCGGGGGTCGGCGAGGAAGACCAGTGTCTGCCGTCGCTCGTCCTGGACGGCTCGGACGGCGTCCTCCAGTGGATGGCCGACCTTCTCCACGATGGAACCGGCACTCATCAGCTCGTCGGCCTGACGGCCGGTGATGTAGGTCGCGAAGACCCAGAGGCCCGTGAGGGAGACGAGCGGCACCAGCAGCAACGCCACGATCTTCCTGCGGATGGACTTCCCGCGAAAGCGCATGGCCTCCCCCAGATCGGCCCCGCACCGCGGGGGTGGTCTTCTCCCGGTCGTCCCTCGGCCCCGCCCCGCCGCGCACCGTGCGTACACCGGCGCGCATCGGGCGGACGCGGGTGAGGTCCGTCCTGCGTCAATAAACGGCGCGAGCCTACTACCGACGCAGAGACAACTCGAAGACACGTCCGGATGATTTTCAGCCGTCCACCCTGGACTTGATCATGAGTTGTCCCCGTATTCCCGGAGATGAAATTCGCGAAAGCGACAGACGCTACCGGCTGGACCTGTCAGCACCAGCACGTATCAGTTGGCTGGAATTCTTCGCTCCGTGCCCTTCTGTGCCCTGCGGGCGTTTTCCAGGGGAATCTTCGGGACGGGTGGTTCGTCCATATGTACGGGGTAGACGCACGGTGGGGTCGTGCGCGGCAGGGTGGACGTGTTCCGCCCGCGTAGAACCGGCGCAAGCCGGGCAGCCACCCTGAAGTCGGACAGTGGTGGGGAGTTGAAGGTCCTTGAGCACGCAGGAACGCGGGAGCGCCGGAGCACCGGCGGCCGCGAGGGCAGAAGCCGCGGGCGGGGCACGGGTGCCGCGGCAGTTGTGGGTGGAGGAGCCGGCGTCAAAGCGGCGGATGCCCGACGCGGTGCGGACGGCCGCCGTGCGCGCCGTGCTCATCATGTCGCTGACGATCATCCAGGCGATGGTCGCTTTTCTGAGCACCTTGACCGGCTCCTGGCTGGCCTTCCCGATGGTGCTCAGCAGTGTGGCCAGCACGGTGGTCGCCACCTGGGCGGTGCTGGACGTCTGGGTGACCCGGCAGGTGTGGAACCAGCGCAACGGCGTGGTGTCGGTGCCGAGCAGTTCGGCCCGGCAGATACGTCGTGAGCGGCGGCGGTCCCGCCGGGCCGAGCGAGCCGCCGAGCGGGACGGCACAGGCGGTGGCATAGACGGCCGCCGGAAGACCGGAGACCTCTCCCGGGCCTGATCCGCGGATCTGAGCGCGGAGCTGATCCGCGGACCTGATCGCGGGATTGATCACGGGATCGATCCGCGGACCGTCATCGCTGACGGGGCCGCTCCGCGGTTCGGCCACGGCTGCCGGGGCGGCTCCGCCCGACCGGCAGCGGTGGTGGTGGTGGTGGTGGTGGCCCGTGGTCAGGCGCCGGGCCGTGGTGGCGGGGTTTCGGCGGCCGCCTGCTCGTTCCTCTTGAACATGCGGGTCGCCGTGATCTCGCCGTGGACCGTCTCTCCGTCCGGGTCCTGCTGCGGCAGACCGGGACGCAGATGCTCCTCCACGCTGATGTACTTGAGCCCCGCCCTCAGGTCCGCGTCGTTGCGCAGCCGGATGACGAGGGGGAACTCGGCGAGCGCGGTCGTGTCGAACAGGCCGGTCGTGTAAAGCAGTTGCACGCCCAGCGCGTCCGACACCGCCCGCTGGAGCTCCAGCAGGTACGTGGCGTTGGCACGGCCGATCGGATTGTCGAGGAACAGGGTGCCCGCGTGCCGGTGCCGGTCGCGGCCCCGGTCGTTGCTGCGCAGCGCCGCCATCGTGCAGTAGAGGGCGATGGCGGCGGTGAGCAACTGCCCGCCGGAGAAGACGTCGCCCATCTGCCCGACGGGGACGCGCTCGGCGCGCAGCACGGCGTCCGGCTTGAGGATCTCCACCGCGATGCCCTTGGGCCGCAGCGCCGCCTCGACGCCCCTCAGCAGGAGGGACACGCCGTCCCGGCGCAGGTCGGAATTCTTCTTGAGGGCGGCGCGGGTGGCCTCGTCGACGACCTCGCCGAGGCGTTCGGTGAGGGTGGCCTGGTCGGGTTCCTCGAAGCGGATCCGGAGGAATTCCTGCCCCGACCACTCCCCCAGTCCTTCGGGGAGCTGGGAGAGCCGCTGGGCGGAGCGCAGGGTGGTGAGCGCGGAGTCGACCAGCCCGCGCAGCCGGTCGACGATCGAGTCGCGGTTGCGTTCCAGCTGGATCAGTTCGTCGGTGAGGACGCGGAGCCGGGGGGCGAAGGCGTCGGCCCACTTCTGGGCGTGCTCGGGCAGCGCGGAGGCGGGCAGCTCGCGGATCTGCTGGCGGGCCGGGGTGCGGACCTGTTCGTACCGGGTGGAGTTGGCGTGCCGGACGAGGACGTCGCTCGCTTCCCGGACGGCGCTCTCGGCCGCCGAGAGGTCGGTGTTGCAGCCCCGCAGGGAGCGGCGGGACTCGGCGGCGGACTGCCGGGCCTCCTCCAGGGTGCCGGGGTAGGGGTCGGGGTGCTCGGTGCCGTCCTCCGTACCGTGGTCGCGCAGGAGGTCCCGCAGCAGGGCCGCTGTCTCGTCGAAGCCGCCGGCGGAGTCCTCGGCGGTGCGGTGGGCGTGCAGCAGCTCGCTGTGGGCGGCGCGGGCGGTGTCCAGGGCCCCGGTGGCGGCCGCGAGCTCGGCGGTTGCCGTACGCAGGAGGGCCTGGGCTCCTTCGGCGTCGGCCGGGACGAGGTCGTCCGGCAGTTCGGTGTGGTGCTGTCGCTCGTCGTCGGGGGCGAGCCGCTCGGCCTCGCCGCGCAGCCGTCCCAGATGTTCGCTGGCGGTGGAGGCGCGGGTCTCCAGGAGCTGGACGTGCGCTTCGGCGCGGGCGGCGGCGGCCTGGCGGGAGGGGCCGTCGGCTCCGTCGGTGCCCTCCAGGAGCTGGGCGGCGCGGGTGCGGACCTTGTTGGTGAGGCGGTCCAGCTCGGCGAGGGCGGCGCTCTCGTCGCTCTCGGCGCGGGCCTGTTCGGCGCGGAGGTCGGCGCCGACGCCGACCTTCTCGTACAGCTGGGAAGCGGCCCGGTAGGCCTCGCGCAGGGTGGGCAGGGCGGTGCGGGCCTTGGACTCGTCCTCCTCGGGGAGGACTTCGGGGACGCCGGCGATCTCGGCGCGCTCGGCCCGCAGGGCGCGGGCGGTGCGGCGCGCGTCGTCCCCGGCCCGCTGGGCGGCCCGGCGGTCCTCGTCGGCGGCGCGGGCGAGGTCGAGGCAGACGGCGGCACGGGCCTCGGACTCGGCGGCCTCGTCGACCAGTTCGCGCAGCCGGACCTGCCAGCCGGCGCGCTCCCGCAGCCGGTGGGCGAGTCCTGCGAGGGCGTCGGCGGCGCGGCGGGCCCGCTGGGCGGCTTCCTGGCGCTCGTCGCGGACCCGGGCGGTGTCGGCGGCGGCCTCGTCGGCCTCGGCGCGGGCGGTGCGGGCCTCGGCGAGGACGGCTTCGGCGCTCTCGGCTGCCGTACGGGCGCCGGCGGCGGCCTCGGCCAGTTCGGCGAGCATGCCGGGCGGGCAGTCGGCGCGCCAGGAGCCGATGCGGGCGGCCAGCGCGCGATCCCCGGAGAGGCGGGCGGCGAGCGTCCTGATGTCCTCGTCGCGGGCGGCGGCGCGGCTGCGCAGTGCGTGGCGCTCCTCGTCGGCGGCGTGCTCGTCGTGCATGGCCGGGTTCGGCGGGACGAGGAAGACACCGTCGTGCTGCGCGTCGGAGCCGGTGCCAGGGGCCGGGACGGGGGCGAGGAGAGCGGCGGCGGTGCCGACGGCCACGGCGGAGCGGGGCAGCAAGGCCGCCCCGCCGAGGACCTCGCGGGCGCGGGTGTGCGCGTCGGGGTCGGTGATGACGACACCGTCGACGAGCTCCGGGCGGGCGGCGAGGACGGCGGCGTGGTCGGCCGGGTCGACGGCCTGCGCGAGATAGCGCCAGCCGGGCAGGGCGGGGATGCCGTGCTCGCCCAGATATTCGACGGTGGCCAGGACGTCGGGTCCTGGCGGCAGCAGCCCGCCCTCGCCGAGCGCGCCGAGGATACGGGCGTCGTCGGCGGCGGCGGTGCGCAGGTCGAAGAGGCGGCGCTCGGCGGCGGCGACGGACTGGTCGAGGAGGTCGCGCAGCTCGTCGGCGCTGCGGTCGAACTCCTCGGCGGTCAGTGGCTGCTGGGTGGCGGCGGGCTGGTCGGCGAGGGCCACGGCGCGATCGCCGGCCGGTTCGGCTGAGACGGCCGTGCCGTCGTCGGCCCCCGGGCCGGGACGGGGCCCGGATCCCCGGCCCGGTTCGGACGGTTCGTCGACGGCTTCCCTGCGGGGATGGGGGACGCCGGTGCCGGACGGAAGGCCCAGCAGGTCGCCGAGGCGGGGATCGGCGGCGATGGATTCGGCGGCGCGGAGCTCGTCCTCGTGACTCTGCTCGGCCGCCCTGGCCCCGTCGGCGGCGCGGGCGGCGGCCAGATCGGCGCGGCTCTCGGCGGCGGCCGCCTCGCGGGCGGTGTCGGCGGCGGCGCGCGCGGCTTCGCGGGCGGTGTCCCAGGCGGCTACGGCGGACTGCTCGGCGTCGCTGGCGGCAAGGGCCGCGCGGGCCGGGTCGGCGTCGGGCGCGGTGTCGTCGAGCCAGCCCGCCTTGACGGCGTCGGCGGTCTCCTGGCCCACTTCGGCGAGGCGCTGGCGCAGGTGTCCGGCCTCGCTGCGGGCGCGCTGGGCCTCGGTGGCGGCGACGGTGGCGTCGCGGTGGGCGCGTTCGCCAGTGGCTTGGAGGGTGTCAGAGCGCTCCTCCTCCTCGTTGGCGACGCGCTCGCCCTCCTCGGCGGCCCGGTGCAGGGCGCGGACGAGGTCGGTGGCGGCCGCGGAGCGGGCGGCGAGGGCGGGGGCGGCGTCGCGTTCGGCTTCGCGGATGGCGACGGCGACCCTGGCGGAACGGTCGGCGGCGGCCCGGTGGCGCAGGACGGCTTCGGCTGCCTGCCAGGCGGCGTGCAGCGTGCGGGCCTCGACCAGCTCCTTGCGGCCGGCTGCGGCGTTCTTCTCGGCGGCGGTCAGGGCCAGCGAGGCGTGCCGGTAGGCGAGTTCGGCGGCGATCAGGGAACGGCTGCCCCGGGTGGACTCGGCCTCGGTGACGGTGTGGGCGGCGGCTGTGACCCGTTCGGCCAGCTCGGCGGTGCGGGCGCGCTCCTCGGCGGCGCGGGCGGTCAGCCGGCGGGCCAGGGTGCGGGTGCGGCGTTCGGCGCCTGCGTGGATGTCGCGGGCGCGGGCGCGGGTGTCGGTGGCCTCGACGATCCGGTTGAGGAGGTCCACGGAGCCCGCGGTGAAGTCGCGTTCGGCGGTCAGCTCGGCGCGGCGGCCCAGCTTGTTGCCGAAGCCGCTGACCAGGTCGGCGAGTCCGTCGGTGTCGCGAGTGTCGGTGACGGCGCGGAGCAGGAGGTCGGTGAAGTCGGAGTCCTTCTTCACCGCGAAGAGCCCGGCGGCCTCGCCCTCGTCGGCGTTCATCTCGCGCTGGTAGCGGAAGAGTTCGGGGTCGAGACCGAGGTCGCCGAGGTGTTCGTTCCAGCGGTCGTGGATCTCTTCCCAGTGCACGTCGAGGTGGGCGTAGAACTTGCCCGCGTCCATCAGCGCGTCGCGAAAGCCCTTCATGGTGCGCCGCCTGCCGCGTGCGCCGGAGACGCCTTCGGCGGGGCGGCCCACGGCGGAGGACTCGGCGACGGGCAGGCTGTCCAGGCTGAGCCCGGGGCCGGGCCGGAACGAATACCAGGCCTCGGCGAACTTGCGCGGGTCGCCCGAGACCTGACGGCCGCGCCACTCGCTGACCTTGCCGACGACGACGCATTCACCGGTGAGGGTGTGCTGCCACTCCAGGGCGACGTGCCCGCAGTCGTCGGCGAGGAGGAACTTGCGCAACACACCGGAGCTGGCGCCGCCGAGCGTGTTGCGGTGGCCGGGGAGCATCACCGAGAAGATCAGCTTGAGCAGGACGGACTTGCCGCCGCCGTTCTCCAGGAAGAGGACGCCCGCGGGAGCGGGGCGGCGGGGCGGGCCGACCGGCTCGTCCTCGAAGAACTCCGCCTGGGCGGGAGCGGGGCTGGGTACGGGTGCGCCGACGCCGCGCAGATCGAGGACGGTGTCGGCGTAGCGCGCACCGGCAGGCCCGATTGAGTAGAGGCGGACCCGGGACAACTCGTACATGGCGGCGGACTCTCGTCGTTCGGTGAGCGGGGGCGGAGCGGCAGGTGCGGGGCGGGGCGTGCGGGCCGGTCGGGAACGGCCGGTCAGGTCAGGTCAGGTCAGGTCAGGTCAGGAACGGCCGGTCAGGTGAGAGGGGGAGGTCAGGAGTGGAAGGGCAGGCCCGCGTCGGCGGCCAGCTCCATGCTGTCGGGGTCGGGCGGCGGCAGCAGGGTGGCGGAGCCGTCGGTGACGGGGACGACGCCGAGCTCCAGCAGTTCGGCCATGGCGGCGCTGCCCGCCAGGTCGCGGACCTGGAGCTGGTAGCGGGCCGTGGTGCGGTAGGCGCCGCCCGCGTCGTCGCCGGTGCGCTGGAGGAAGCCGGAGTCGGTGAGGAAGGCGACGGCCTTGCCGATGATGCCGGTGGTGGATCCGGCGAGCCGGCGGGCGTCCTTGGTAGCGCCGGTGGAGCTGCGGCGGGCGTAGATCCGCCAGCCGGCTTCGAGTCCGGGGGCGTCGCTGGCCGGGTCGGTGTTGTCGCCCTGTTCCTCGGCGCGCTCCTCCAGCCGCCGACAGGCCTGGCGTACGAAGGCGTCGACGCCGTTGACCGTGATGCGGCCGATGTACGCGTCGTCGGCGAGGTCCTCGGGGCGGGGGAAGGCCAGGGCGGCGACGGCGAGGTGGGCGAGTCCGTGCAGGAAGCGGTCGGCGGCGTCGGACGAGGCACGACGGGCGTAGTCGCCCATGCGGACGGCGAAGACGGAGTCCTCACCCGCGGTCACGGCCATCCCGGCGCGCGGGGAGACCTCCAGGACGATGAGGCCGAGGCCGGTGGCCACGGCGTCGGCGAGCCGGGCGAAGGCGCTCTCCTCGCGGTAGCGCCGCAGCAGGTCGGCGTACTCGGCGTCGCGGGCGGGCAGCAGCTTGGGCTGGAGTCCGAACGAGACCAGGCGGGCGGCGTCGGCGGCGTCGGCCGGGGTGACGGGCGTCTGCCCGGCGGGCTCGGCGGCGCCGGGGTGCGCGGTGTCGCCCGCGTGCGGGGTGGCGGGCCCGGCGTACGCGGAGGGCTCGGTCCACGCGTCGGGGTGCTCGGCGTCGTGGTCGCTCACGGCTGGGACTCCTCGGTACGGAAATCGTGCAGGTGCGGAAGGAGGGCGGGCCCGGTCACGGCGGAAGGCGCGGGACTGTTCACGACAGAAACGGCGGGGCGGTGCACGACAAAGACCGCGGGGCCGGTCATGAGGCCTCCTTGCGGTCGGCGGCCATGCCGACGGCGTCCAGCAGGGCGGTGCCCACGATCAGGTCGGCGCCGCCGAACTCCGGGTCGTCCAGCTGTGCCCCGTCGTCCACGGCGAACAGCAGGCGTCGTTCGCCCTGGCGGTAGGCGGTGCCGACCGGCGGGCTGGCGGCGTGGACGGCGAGCAGGGCGACCAGGTACGGCAGGTCGGTGTCTCCGGTGCCGCGGGCTTCGGCGAGCAGTCCGGAGAGCCGGCGCGGGGCGTCGTGCTCCAGGTCGAGCAGGGTCATGGCGCGGGCGAGCTGCTCCTCGCTGAACCGGCTGTCGTCGGGGGTGGCGATGAGATCCGGCTCGGGCATCTCCGCGCCCAGGTGCTCGCGCTCCAGCGGCGGGGTGAGCAGCAGGTCGACCAGGTCCCCGACCCGTACGGAGGTCGGGGTGCGCAGTCCGGTGCCGTGGGCGAAGAAGGCGTCGGTGGCGCGGGTGGACTGTTCGACGGGGAGGGGGAGGAGCGGGGCGAGCAGCTGCCCGTACAGGTCGAGGCCCGCGTGGGCGGCGGGCGGGGCGAACGCCTGCCGGTCCTGCTCCGCGCGGAAGAGGGGGCCAGCCTCCAGGAGCCGGGACTGGAGCTGGGTGTGGCGGCGGATGCAGTCCTTGACGATGTCGACCAGCTCGGCGGCCCGGCGCTTGTGCTCGGGCTCCTCGGCCTCGTCGCGGGCCTTGCGGATGTTGGTGAGGATCGCGTTCTCGTGGCGGTAGCGGTCGGCCACGTGGTCCAGGGCCTCGGCGATCATGTCCGGGACGGTGTGGAGCCAGTCGACGGCTCGGACGTTGCGCCGGGTGGCCTCCAGGGTCCGGCGTAGCGTCTCGGCGTACTGCACGGTGCGGTAGCGGGCCTGTTCGGCGGCGAGCTGGGCGTCGGCGAGGCGGCCCCGGCTGATGAGGACCTCAAGCTTGACCTCGGCTGCGATCTGGGCGCTGGTGACATCGGTGTCCAACGCGCCGACCAGGACGTTGACCGCTTCGTCGGTGGCGCGGAGGTAGACCGTGCCGCCGTAGCCCGGGACCTCTTCGATGAGCTTGAAGTCGTAGTCCCGGCGGACGTAGACGCCGTCGGGGCCGAAGGTGCCGTAGACCGCGCGGAAGCCGCGGTCGACGCTGCCGACGTTGATCAGGTTCTCCAGAACCCAGCGGGCGACCCGTTCGTGCTCGGCGACGGGGCGGTCGGGGGCCTGGGCGCCGACCCGGGGGAGCAGTCTGGCCACTATCTGGTCGTGGTCGGCTCCGGTGTCGAAGTCCATGTTGAGCGTGACGTGGTCGATCGCGGCGAGGGCGACCTCCGCCATGGCGTACACCGTGTACTCGCCGGCCAGATTCGCCTTGCGGACGTCGAGGTCGTGCAGCGGCGCCGTGCACGCGAGCGCGCGCAGCCGCCGCGAGAGACCCTCGTCGGCGGCGGGGCCCGGGGCAGGCCGCGGCCCCGCACTGAGCTGCGGCGAGGCGGTGTCCGGGTAGGCAGGCGAAGTCACGTGGGACAGATTAGGTCCTCGCACCGACAACGGTCGAAACGGCGTTTATGCGACCGGTCCCGTGCGGGGGTCAGGTCTGTGCGGGTCCGTATCCTCCGCCGCCCGGTGTGCGCACCACGAGCACGTCTCCGGCGTCCAGTTCGGCGGTGTCGCAGCCCTCCAGCGGGACCACCTCGCCGTCCGCCCGCTCGATGTGCTGCTCCCCGAGCGCCCCCGGCTCGCCGCCGCCCGCTCCGTACGGCGGGACGCGGCGGTGTCCGGAGAGCAGCGCGACCGTGACCGGTTCCAGGAAGCGGATACGACGCTCGACGCCGTCGCCGCCGTGCCACCGCCCCGCTCCCCCGCTGCCGCCCCGGACGGCGAAGCCTTCCAGCAGGGCGGGCAGCCGCCACTCCAGGATCTCGGGGTCGGTGAGCCGGGAGTTGGTCATATGGGTCTGGACGGCGTCGGCTCCGTGGAAGCCGTCCCCCGCTCCGGATCCGCTGGCGATCGTCTCGTAGTACTGGACGCGGTCGTTGCCGAAGGTGAGGTTGTTCATGGTGCCGGAGCCCTCGGCCTGGCCGCCGATCGCTCCGTACAGGGCTCCGGTGACGGCCTGGGAGGTCTCCACGTTGCCCGCTACGGTCGCCGCCGGGTAGGCGGGGTCGAGCATGGACCCGGGCGGGATCGTCACCTCCAGGGGTTTCAGGCAGCCGCTGTTGAGCGGGATGTCCTCCCCGACGAGGGTGCGGAAGACGTAGAGGACGGCGGCCATGACGACGGACCGGGGCGCGTTGGCGTTGCCGGGCTGCTGGGGCGAGGTTCCGGTGAAGTCGAGGTGGGCGCTGCGGGCGTCCCGGTCCACGGTCAGCCGTACCTGGATCAGGGCCCCGCTGTCGGTCTCGTAGCGGCAGTGGCCGTCGTGCAGTCCGGCGACGATGCGGCGTACGGACTCCTCGGCGTTGTCCTGGACGTGGCCCATGTAGGCGTCCACGACGTCGGAGCCGAACTGGTCGGTCATGCGCCGCAGTTCGGCGATGCCTTTCTCGTTGGCGGCGATCTGGGCGCGCAGGTCGGCGAGGTTGGTGTCCGGGTCGCGGGAGGGGTACGGGGCGGAGGTGAGCAGGTCGCGGGTCTCGTCCTCGCGCAGTCGGCCGTCGCGGACGAGGGTCCAGTTGTCGAAGAGCACGCCCTCCTCGTGGATCGTCCGGCTGAAGGCAGGCATGGAGCCGGGGGTGATGCCGCCGATCTCGGCGTGGTGCCCGCGCGAGGCCACCAGGAAGCGCAGGCGGTCCGGTTCTCCTGCTTCGCCCTCGTCGAACACGGGGGTCACCACGGTGACATCGGGCAGGTGGGTGCCGCCGTGGTACGGGTCGTTGACGGCGTACACGTCGCCGGGGCGCAGTCTCCCCTCGTTGCGCCGCAGGACCTCCTTGATCGACTCGCCCATCGAGCCGAGGTGCACCGGGATGTGCGGGGCGTTGGCGATCAGGTTGCCCTCGGCGTCGAACAGGGCACAGGAAAAGTCGAGTCGTTCCTTGATGTTGACCGAGTGGGCGGTGTTCTCCAGGCGGACGCCCATCTGCTCGGCGATCGACATGAAGAGGTTGTTGAAGACCTCCAGCATCACCGGGTCCACCCGGGTGCCGACGGCGGTGCGTTCGGGGCGGGGGCTGCGGCGCGTGAGGACGAGATGTCCGGTGGGGGCCGCTTCGGCGCGCCAGCCGGGGTCGACGACGGTGGTGGCGTCGTCCTCGGCGACGACGGCGGGACCGGTGACGGTGTCGGCGGGGCGCAGGTCGGTGCGGCGGTACAGCGGGGCCCGCTGCCATCGCCCCTCGGCGTACAGGTCCACGGTGTCGGCGGGGTCCGGCGAGGTATCGCGGTGGCCGTCGCGCGGACCGGAACCCGTGGCGGGCGCGGCATCACCGGTCACGCCGGCGGCTCCGGTGGCCCCGGTGGCTTCGGCGGCTCCGGTGCCTTCGGCGGCTCCGGCTCCGGCGGCTCCGGTGGCTTCCACCGTGACCGTCTCGACGACGACGGGCTTGTCCATCGTGAAGCCGAACCGGGCCCGGTGGGCGGCGGAGAACGTCTCGGCCATGGCGGTCTCCGTGTCCAGGTCCACCGGCAGCGCCGCGTCCGTCCCGGCGTACCTCAGCAGGACGCGGGCCTGTGTGGTGATCGCGGAGTCCGGCGTTCCGTCGGCGCGCAGGGCTTCACGGGTACGGTCGGCCAGCTCCGCGCAGAGCCTCTCCACGCGCTCCCGGGCGGCCTCGTCGAGCTCCTCCTCCACCGACTGCTCGCGCATCGCGGTGGCGTCGGCCAGGCCGATGCCGTACGCGGAGAGCACCCCGGCGAGCGGGGGGACGAGGACCGTGTCGATGCCCAGGGCGTCGGCGACCGCGCAGACGTGCTGGCCGCCCGCGCCGCCGAAGCCGGTCAGGGCGTAGCGGGTGACGTCGTGGCCGCGCTGCACGGAGATCTTCTTGACGGCGTTGGCCATGTTGAGCACGGCGATCTCCAGGAAGCCCGCCGCCGCTTCCGCCTCGTTTGGCCGTCGCCCGGTGGCGCGCCCCACCTCGTCGGCGAGGGCCGCGAACCGCGTCCGCACCAGGTCGGCGTCGAGCGGGAGGTCGCCGCCCTCGCCGAAGACCGCCGGGAAGTGGCCGGGCTGGACGCGGCCGAGCATCACGTTGGCGTCGGTGACGGTGAGGGGGCCGCCCCGGCGGTAGCAGGCGGGGCCGGGGTCGGCGCCGGCCGAGTCGGGGCCGACGCGGTAGCGGCTGCCGTCGAAGTGCAGGACGGAACCGCCGCCGGCCGCGACGGTGTGGATGCTCATCATCGGGGCGCGCATCCGGACCCCGGCGACCTCGGTGCCCAGCTCCCGTTCGAACGCGCCGGCGTAGTGGGAGACGTCGGTGGAGGTGCCGCCCATGTCGAACCCGATGACGCGGTCGTATCCGGCCTGCCGCGATGTGCGGACCATGCCGACGACGCCCCCGGCCGGGCCGGAGAGGACGGCGTCCTTGCCTCGGAACCGGGCGGCTTCGCGCAGGCCGCCGTTGGACTGGAGGAACATCAGCCGGATGCCGTCGAGGCGGGCGGCGACCTCGTCGACGTACCTGCGCAGGACGGGTGAGAGGTAGGCGTCGACGACCGTGGTGTCGCCGCGCGGGACGAGCCTGATCAGCGGACTGACCTCGTGGGAACTGCTGACCTGGGTGAAGCCCGCCTCACGGGCCGCCTCGGCGACGGCCCGTTCGTGGGCGGGGTGGCGGTAGCCGTGCATCAGGACGACGGCGGCGCTGCGCAGACCGTCGGCGTGGGCGGCGCGCAACTGTTCCTGTACGGGGGCGAGTTCGAGAGGGCGTACGGTGCGGCCGTGGGCGTCGAGGCGTTCGGGGACCTCGATCACGCGTTCGTGGACGGACTCGGGCAGGACGATGTGCCGGTCGAAGAGGTGGGGCCGGTTCTGGTAAGCGATCCGCAGTGCGTCCCGGAAACCCTCGGTGATCAGGAGCACGGTCGGCTCGCCCCGTCGCTCCAGCAGGGCGTTGGTGGCGACCGTGGTGCCCATCCGGACGGCGGCCACCCGGTCGGCGGGCACCGGTTCGCCGGGGTCCAGGCCGAGGAGCAGCCGGATTCCGGCGACGGCCGCGTCGTCGTAGCGAGCGGGATCGTGGGAGAGGAGCTTGCGGGTGATCAGGCGGCCGTCGGGGCGGCGGCCGACCACATCGGTGAAGGTGCCGCCCCGGTCGATCCAGAACTCCCAGCGTCCGGTCATGGCGCCATTCTGTGCCCGCGCCCACGGGCTCGCAGGCCCGAAGCGTCCGCAAGGCATCTCGCGGGCATCTCGCGGGGCGCAACGTCCGTCGGGGGTTCAGTCCTCGAAGAGCGCTGCCAGTCGGGGCAGTCGGCGGCGGTTCGCGGCGGCGTCCTCGGCGTCCCAGCTCTCGCCCGCCGGGTCCGCCGGGCGTATGCGGTCGCGCAGCGCCGCCTCGACCGCGGCGTCGAGGGAGGCGGTCTCGCGACGGAGACGGTGGTAGGCCTCGGCGATCGGGGCGTTCAGGGACTCGTATCCGATCCAGCCGCGCTCTCCCCGGCTCATCCGGATCACCACCGGCAGTCCGGCCAGCGTGTCCGGATCGGCCACCGCCCGGGTGAAGGTCTCCCGGCCGAGCAGGGCGAGCCCGTCACGGAAGTCCATGAAGCCGTCGTCGCCGCAGCCGCCCTCGATGAGGTAGGCCGCGTTCCACAGGGGCCACCGGTAGGCGGACCGGTTCACGTCCACCGCGGTGACGGCGAAGGCCGCGATCCGCTCCAGCTCCAGGGAGGCGAGCACGTCGGTCAGGGCTCCGGGCAAGGGGTCGTCGGGCGGGTCCCGGTCGTCCGCCCGGTCCCCGACCGCGTCGCGAGCCCGCTCGACGAGCCCCCACCACTCGTTGATGTCCATGGGGAGAAGCCTAGGAGGAGGGTCTGACAACGCCCCCTCCTCCTCGGCTGCCGCGTCCTCCCGGGCCGCCGCGTCCTCCCGGACTGCCGCGTGCTCCCGGACTGCCGCGTGCTCCCGGACTGCCGCGTGCTCCCGGGCTCGTCCTCCCGGGCTCGTCCTCCCGGGCCCCCGCGGTCAGAGAGCCGGTGCGTCCGGCCCGATCCGGCTCCGTACCGCCGTCTGGACCTCGGCCTCCTCGGCCGGGTCGGCGGCGAGGCGGCGCAGGCGTTCGGCGACGCGGACGTCTCCGGTCTCGGCGTGCAGGGCGGCCACCTCGCGGGTGGTCTCCTCGCAGTCCCAGAGGCACTCCACCGCGAACCCGGTCGGGTAGGACGGGTCAGTGGCGGCCAGGGCGCGGGCGGCCCTGCCCCGCAGGTGCGAGGAGGACGTCTCGCGGTAGACGTGGCGCAGCACGGGCGCGGCGCAGCCGATGCCGAGGCGGCCCGCTCCGTCGACCAGCGTCCACAGCCGGGGGGCGTCGGGTCCGTCGCCGCGTACGGCCTCCCGCAGCGCGCCGAGGACTTGGGGAGCGTCCTGGGCGGTGCCTCGGCAGGCGAGCACTCCGGCGGCCGAGGCCCCCAGCGCGTCGGGGCGGTGGGCCCAGCGCCGGGCCCGTTCCACAGCGTCGTCGCAGGTCATCCGCTCGAAGGCGGCGATGGCCGTGTCGGCGACGGTGCGGGCGGGGCTGACGGCGGCGGCCTCGATGAGGTCGAGGACGGCGGGGTCGCCCGCCTCCGCGAGGTAGTGCAGGGCGGCGCAGCGGGCGCCTTCGGGGCCGCTGCGGGCGGCCCCGACGATCACGGGCAGGTCGTCGGGTCCGGCGACGGCGGAGAGGCAGCGGGCCGCGGGGACGTGCAGTTCGCTGCCGCGTTCCAGGGCCTGCTGGGCCCAGTCGAAGACGGCCTGGACGCTCCAGCCGGGGCGGGGACCCCCAGGGCGCATCTGGCGTTGCCATCGGTCGAACGAGCCCTGTTCGCCGGCGGCCCTGACCCGGGCGCCGACCGCCGCGCGCGGGTCGTCGGCCCACAGCCGCCAGGGGCGCGGCTCGAAGGAGTCCCGTACGGCGGCGGCGAGGTCAGCCGAGCCCTGGTGGGTGGCCGGGAAGCGGGCGAGGACGGGCAGCGCGAGGGAGCGCAGGCCGGCGTCGTCGTCGCGCAGGGCGAGTTCGTCCAGGGCCCAGGCCCAGTTGGCGCCGGTCGCCGCGTAGCGGCGGAGCAGGGCCAGGGCGTCGTCGCGCCCGTAGGAGGCGAGGTGGCCGAGGACGGACAGCGCCAGACCGGTCCGGGAGTCGTCGGTGTCGATGAGGTCGTCGGGATCGGCGAGGTGTCGCTCGATCTCCTCGATACCGCCGTCGAGGTCGAGGTAGAGGCGCGCGTAGTAGAGGGAGCGGTTCTCCACCTGCCAGTCGTGACGGGGGTCGCTCACGACGCAGTGGTTGAGAGCCGCGAGGGCCTCGGGGCGCGGTGCGGCGAGCGCGTGGAGCGTGCCGTCGCCGCGGCCCCTCTGCAACAGGCCGAGCAGGGTGCCGCTCGGCGCTATGAACGGATCGAACATGGGAGAAAGCCTCACATCAAGCTGTCGACGCAACCGGGACTGTGCAGTGCCCCGTGCCTCTCGGCACGTGGGGATGTCCGGGGGGACACCGTTACGCCGCGCAGTGACATGATCGGCCGACCGCCGTCTTTCGCCTGGTGTAGAGCATCTTCCTCTGCCTCTCGTCGGTGGCCCTGAGCGGGCCCGCGACGTCATGATGACCCAGCCATTTCGCCACCGCGACCACATTTACGACGGACCGGTCAGCGGAGCCCACGGCGGACGCGCGACGGGGCGCGCCCGCCGGCGTCTCACCGGGCACCGAAGCGTTCCAGCAGGTCGGTCTTGCCGAACATCCGGGCCGTGTCCAGCGCGGACGGCGTTCCCGCGGCCGGGTCGGCGCCGGCGGCGAGCAGCGCGTCGACGACGGCGTCCTCGCCCTTGAAGACGGCTCCGGCCAGCGGGGTCTGGCCCCGGTCGTTGGCCCGGTCCGGGTCGGCCTCACGGGCCACGAGGGCGGCGACCGTCCCGGCGTGCCCGTGGTAGGCGGCGAGCATGAGCAGCGTGTCGCCCCGGTCGTTGGTGAGGTTGGCGGGGACTCCGGCCTCGACGTACGCGGTGAGCGCCTCGGTGTCGCCGGCGCGGGCCAGGTCGAAGACCTTGGTCGCCAGCTCGACCACCTCGGGATCAGGGGTTTCGCTCATCGGACGGACCGCCTTCCTTGACTGCTGCCACGGCTGTCACCGCCGCGGTTGACCTGGTGGGGAGTACGGCACGGGACCGTACGAGTGAATCGACAGGGTACTGCTCCCGGGCCGACATGACCCGGCCCGGATACGGCAAGGGATCACCGCGGCTGATCCTGCCCGGCACGGACGAGGTGATGCCGCCCCTCGGGTGCCTACTTCTGTGAGCCAGTCAAGTGAAAGTGCAGGATATTCACTCGATTGCACCTTTTGTCATATAGATACTTCTCGTGATCCTGGAAGGACTCATGGTGACTGTCCCCTTCGACCAGGAGAGAACCACTCATGATCCTTTCCATCTCGGGCGTGGTACTGCTCGCCATCGTCGTCTTCCTGTTCTTCAAGAAGGACGGGCTCAAGGCCTCCCACGCCATCGTCTGCGCCCTGTTCGGCTTCTACCTGGCCGGCACCGCCATCGCCCCGAGCATCACGGCGGGCGGGGCGAGCCTCGCCGGCCTACTGGGCGGGATCAAGTTCTGACGCTCCGCGACCGCTCCCACCCCTACAGGAGACCGATGTGGCACGGCGACCACTCCCCCGCATTCTGAGCAGCGGCAGCGCTTCGATCACTCGCGGCAGAGAGATCGCGCGCACGGCCGCCGACAGCGCCACCGATGTCCTCCATCCGCTGATCACCGTGGTCCGCGGACTGCGGCTGCTGGCCGTGTCCGGCCGGCGGAAGTGGGTCGCGACGCCCAAGGAGCGGCGTGGGCCCAGGCTGCTCCTCGGCGCGGCCTGCGTGCTCGTGGTGGCGCTCGTCCCCTACGGGCCGATCCTGGCCCTGGTCACGGTGATGGGCGCTGCCGCGTGGAAGGGGCGGGAGCGGATCCCCGTGCGGACCGGGCCCGACGACGCGGAGACCGCGCGTCTGCGGTCGCTGTACGAGGCGCTCGTGCCGTACTTCTCGACGCCCGACGACCCCGATCCGCTGTTCGCCCACGGCGGCGACTGGGGGAAAGCCTTCGACGGGTACGCCTTCGACGCCGACGGGCGGCTCACCCGTCTGCGGGTCTCCTACCCCGCGTACTTCACGGACGGCGAGCCGGCCGCCCGCTCCCGGATCGAGCAGTTGCTCCACACCAAGTCCGGCCGGGGGCGCGAGTACCACTTCGGCTGGGACGAGGAGGCCAACCGTCTCGTCATGACCGTGCTGGACGCGCTCCCCACGACGATCGCCGCCCAGCGCTTCGTCACCGCCGCCGGTGAGACGGTGCTCGGCTTCACCGACCCGGACGCCGTCTCGCGCACCGTCCCCGTGCGCGACGGCGACATGACGGTGGACGCCTCGCCCGTGGTCTGGCGGACCGGCGGCCGCTCCACCGAACCGCACCTGCTGGCCGTCGGGCAGCCCGGCGGCGGCACCACGACCCTGGTCCGCTCGATCGCCCTCCAGGCGCTCCGGGACGGCGACGTCATCGTGGTCGACGGCAGCGGCACCGGCGAGTACGGCGCCCTCGCGGGGCGCGGCGGCGTCCTCGCCGTGGAGTCCGGCCTCGGCGGGGCGCTGGCGACGCTGGAGTGGGCGGCGCACGAGACGGAGCGCCGGCTGATCGCCGCCAACCGGGCCCGGCAGAGCGGCCACCCCGTGCCGGACGACATCCGGCGCCCGCTGTGGATCCTGCTGGACCGCCCCTGCGCGCTGGGCCATCTCGCGGCGGCCGACGGCAGGCCCGATCCGCTGGAGCTGCTCCGGATCCCGCTGCGGCACGGCCGGGCCGCCCAGGTCACCGTCGTGCTGGCCGAGCAGTTCGACGCGCTGGACACCCTCACCGAGACCGTCACGACCCACACGCGCGCCCGCGCGGTCCTCGGGCCGGCCTCCCGCGAACAGATCGCGGCCGTCCTCGGCGCCGAACCGCACACCACGCCGCCGCCCGAGGTCCCCCCGGGACGCGGTTACGTCCGCCTCGGCGCGGGCCCGGTCCTGCGGCTCCAGGTGCCCGCCACCCCGGACCCGTACGACGACGCCACGAGCGACGCGCACCGGCAGGCGGTGCTCGACCTGCTGCCCGACCGACACCCCCCGATGGAGGCGGCCCCGGCGAGGGAGCCCGCCGACGAGGGCCCCCCGACGGAGCAGGTCCCCGTGGCAGTGGAGGCGGCGGCCCGTCCGGGCGAGGCCGTGCCGGTGGAGGCGGTGGTCGCCGAGGCCAGGCCGTCCGAACCCCTGGCGCGGGCGCAGCCGGCGGGCGCCGAGAGCTGAACGGGGAGCACCGCCGCGGGCGGGAGGCGGACCATCGACGGTCCGCCTCCCGCCCGCGGGTGTCCGTGCCCGGCCCAGAAGGCTCAGGCCACGAAGCTGCGCGGGGCGTCGGCCCCCACGCCCGCCCCGGAACGCACCAGGTCCACCGCGGCGGCCAGCCGTACGGCCGCCTCGTCCGCGACGGGCCCACTGACCGTGAACGGCAGCCGTACGTACCCCTCGAAGGCCCCGTCGACCCCGAAACGGGGGCCCGACGGCACCCGGACGCCGACCCGTTCGCCGGCCACGGCCAACCGCGATCCGGAGAGGCCCCCGGTGCGCACCCACAGCGTCAGTCCGCCGCGCGGCACGGCGAACTCCCAGTCCGGCAGCTCCCGGCGCACCGCCGCGACCAGGGCGTCCCGGTTCTCCCGCGCCTGGCCGCGCCGGACCTCGACGGCCTGTTCCCAGCCGCCCGTGCCCATGAGCCAGTTGATGGCGAGCTGTTCCAGGACGGGGGTGCCCATGTCGGCGTAGGCGCGGGCGGCGACCAGGCTGCGGATGACGTCGGGGGCCGCGCGCACCCAGCCGATGCGCATACCGGCCCAGAAGGCCTTGCTGGCCGAGCCGACGGTCAGGACCGTGCTGCCCGCCGGGTCGAAGGCGCAGACACGGCGCGGCATGTCGATGTCGGCGTCCAGGCGCAGTTCGTTCATGGTCTCGTCGACGACCAGGACCGTTCCGGCGGACCGGGCCGCGTCCACCAGGTCCCGGCGCTGCTGCTCGTCGGCGAGCGCGCCGGTGGGGTTGTGGAAGTCGGCCACCACATAGGCGAGCCGGGGCGCGGCGTCCCGCAGCACCTGGCGCCAGCGGTTCATGTCCCAGCCGCCGAGCCCTTCCTCCATCGCGACCGGGACGAGGCGGGCGCCCGTCTCGCGCATCAGCTGGAGGATGTTGGCGTAACTGGGGGACTCGACCGCGATCCGTTCGCCGCGGCCCGCGAAGAGGTGACAGATCGCGTCGATGGCGCCCATCGCGCCGGTGGTGACCATGATCTGTTCGGGCATGGTCGGGATGCCGAGCGCGGTGTAGCGCTCGGCGATCATCTGCCGCAGGGCGGGCAGTCCGGCCGGGTAGTCGCCGTGCGTGTGGGCGTACGGCGGCAGCTCCTCCAGCGCCCCCTGGACGGCGCGGGTCAGCCAGGGCTCGGGCGCGGGCAGGGCCGCACAGCCCAGGTCGATCATCGAGCCGAGCGACTCCGGCGGCAGTGGTTCGAGACCGCGGGCGGGCAGCGGGTTGCCGGCCGGGACGGCGGTCCAGCTGCCGGCGCCGCGCCGGGACTCCAGGAAGCCCTCGGCGCGCAGCGCCTCGTAGGCCGCCGCGACGGTCGTACGGCTGACGGCCAGGGCGAGGGCCAGCTCGCGTTCGGCGGGGAGGCGGGCGGCGACCGGGACCCGGCCCTCCAGGACGAGCAGCCGCACCCCGTCGGCGAGCGCACGGTAGGCGGGCGGCTTGCGGCCGCCGGGTCCGATGGGCCGGGCCTGCTGCGACCCGAGCTGCCGGGCGAGCTGTGCCGCCCCCACCGTCGATGTCCACTGCGCCATAAAATTCAGTCCACCTTCCTCGGATTGGCCATAGTTGGTGACCGATCCCCTGCCACAGAGTGGCACGAAGCAGTCCACTACCACTACAGCAGGAGGCACGACGTGGCCAGGACCACCGGCCGGAGCACCACTCACCTCACCCGGCGGCTGGTCCAGCTGTACGTCGGCCTGACGCTGTACGGGGCGAGCTCCGCGCTCCTGGTGCGGGCCGAACTGGGCCTGGAGCCGTGGGGTGTGCTGCATCAGGGCCTCGCGGAGCTGACCGGGATATCGATCGGCGTGGTGTCGATCGTCGTCGGCGCGGTGGTGCTGCTGCTGTGGATCCCGCTGCGCCAGCGGCCGGGGCTCGGCACGGTCTCGAACGTCTTCGTGGTCGGGCTGGCGATGGACGGGACGCTCGCCGTGGTCGGCGACGTGGACGGGCTCGGGTTCCGCGTTCCCGTGATGGTCCTGGGCATCGTGCTCAACGGGGTGGCGACCGGGCTGTACATCGCCGCCCGGTTCGGGCCGGGGCCTCGCGACGGGCTGATGACCGGGCTGAACCGGGTCACCGGGCGTTCCATCCGGCTGGTCCGCACGGCGATCGAGGTGGCGGTCGTGGTGACCGGGTTCCTGCTGGGCGGCTCACTGGGGGCGGGCACGGTGCTCTACGCGCTGGCCATCGGCCCGCTGGCCCAGTTCTTCCTGCGGATGTTCGCGCTCCCCGAGCCCGCCGGACCGGGTGCCACCGTCGCCTCGGGCGAGCCGTCCACCCCCGCGCCGCCCGCCGGTTCCGGCCCCGTTGCCGACCCGGCGTCCGGGCAGGCCATACTGCCGCAGTGAATCCGAGCCACCCTTACCTGGACCACCCGGCGCCGATCGCCTTCGCCCATCGCGGCGGGGCGGCGGACGGCGTGGAGAACACCGCGACCGCCTTCCGCCGGGCGTCCGAGGCGGGCTACCGCTACTTCGAGACCGATGTGCACACCACGGCGGACGGCCGTCTCGTCGCCTTCCACGACGCGACGCTGGACCGGGTCACCGATGCCCGGGGCCGGATCTCCGCGCTGCCCTGGAGCGAGGTGCGCCGGGCCCGGGTCGGGGGCAGTGAGCCGCTCCCGCTCTTCGAGGAGCTCCTGGAGGAGTTCCCCAAGGCCCGCTGGAACGTGGACCTCAAGGCGGAATCGGCGCTGGAGCCGCTGCTCGGCCTGATCCGTCGCACCGATACCTGGGACCGGGTCTGCGTCGGCTCGTTCTCGGAGGCGCGGGTGGCCCGCGCCCACCGCCTGGCGGGCCCCCGGCTGGCCACGTCGTACGGGGTGCGCGGCGTACTGGGGCTGCGCCTGCGTTCGTACGGCATCGGGGCGGCGCTGCGCGCGGGCGCGGTCTGCGCCCAGGTCCCGGAGCGGCAGGGCGGCGTCCCGGTGGTGGACGCCCGCTTCGTCCGCACGGCGCACGCGCTCGGGCTCCAGGTGCACGTCTGGACGGTGAACGAACCGGAGCGGATGGCGGCGCTCCTGGACCTCGGCGTGGATGGCATCATGACCGATCACATCGAGACGCTGCGTACGGTGCTGAGCGAGCGGGGGGCATGGTCCTGACGCCCGGTCCGTCCACGTCCACAGGGGACGACCGAGGGGGCGCGGCTTGAGCACCGGGACCACAAAGGCCGATCCGGCCGGGCAGCCGCCGGACGACGGGACGGCGGCCGCCCGCAGACGCGAGCAGCACGGCTGGTACTTCTACGACTTCGCGTGCTCCGTCTACTCCACCAGCGTGCTGACCGTCTTCCTCGGTCCGTATCTGACGTCGATCGCCAAGGCGGCGGCCGATCCCGACGGGTTCGTGCACCCGCTGGGCATACCCGTGCGCGCGGGTTCGCTGTTCGCGTACTCCGTCTCGGCTTCCATCGTGGTGGCCGTCGTGCTGATGCCGATCGTGGGCGCGGCGGCGGACCGTACCGGGCGCAAGAAGCCGCTCCTGGCGGCGGCGGCCTACACGGGGGCCGCGGCGACTGCGGGGATGTTCTTCCTGGACGGCCACCGCTATCTGCTGGGCGCGTTCCTGTTGATCGTGGCGAACGCCTCCATCTCCGTTTCGATGGTCCTGTACAACGCCTATCTGCCGCAGATCGCCGAGCCGGAGGAGCGCGACGCGGTCTCCTCGCGCGGCTGGGCGTTCGGCTACACCTCGGGCGCCGTCGTACTGGTCCTCAACCTGATCCTCTACACCGGCCACGAGTCCTTCGGGCTCGCGGAGTCCGACGCGGTGCGGATCTGCCTCGCGTCGGCCGGTGTGTGGTGGGGCGCGTTCACCCTCGTACCGTTGCGCCGGCTGCGTGACCGCCGGATCCCGCCGGGCGGTGAGGGCGCGGTCGGATCCGGGTGGCAGCAGCTGAGAGCGACCTTGCGCGACATGCGGCGCCACCCGCTGACGCTCTCCTTCCTGCTCGCCTATCTCGTCTACAACGACGGGGTCCAGACGGTGATCTCGCAGGCCTCGCTGTACGGCTCCGAGGAGCTGGGCCTGGATCAGACGACGCTGATCGTCGCCGTGCTGCTGGTGCAGGTCCTGGCGGTGGCGGGGGCGCTCGGCATGGGGCGGCTCGCCCGGACGTACGGGGCGAAGCGCACCATTCTGGGATCGCTGGTGATCTGGACCCTCATCCTGATCTCCGCCTATCTGCTGCCCGCCGACGCTCCGGGGTTCTTCTTCGTTCTGGCGGCGGCGATCGGCCTGGTGCTGGGCGGCAGCCAGGCCCTGTCGCGGTCACTGTTCTCGCACCTGGTGCCGCGCGGCAAGGAGGCGGAGTACTTCTCCGCGTACGAGCTGAGCGACCGCGGACTGAGCTGGCTGGGGCCCCTGGTGTTCGGTCTGGCGTACCAGCTGACCGGCAGCTATCGCGACGCGATCATCTCGCTGATCGTGTTCTTCGCGCTCGGCGCGGTGCTGCTCGCGCGGGTCCCGGTGAGGCGTGCGGTGGAGGCGGCGGGCAACCCCGTGCCGGAACGGATTTAGACGTTGAAGTCAAAGGGCGGTAGTATACGTCTTTGGCCTGCCCGGGAGGACCGTTACTGCCAGTGGAAGCGACTCAACCGTTGAGTGACAACTTCCACCAGAGGTGACAAACCGGGCAAGCGCGGGTACTCAACCCAGATAAAGCAGCGGCACGACGGGCGACGCATGACCGGCAACGGGAATCTTTACCGCCGACCGGACGTTGACCGGATGACGACGACAGCGACATTTTGTCCTGTGGGCGACAAGCCCGGGAGGCACGATTCATGAGTGAGCGAGCTCTCCGCGGCACGCGACTTGTGGTTACCAGCTACGAGACGGACCGCGGCATCGATCTGGCCCCGCGCCAGGCGGTGGAGTACGCATGCCAGAACGGACATCGATTTGAGATGCCGTTCTCGGTAGAAGCAGAGATTCCGCCGGAGTGGGAGTGCAAGGCGTGCGGCGCCCAGGCACTCCTGGTGGACGGGGATGGCCCCGAGGAGAAGAAGGGCAAGCCGGCGCGCACGCACTGGGACATGCTCATGGAGCGGCGCACCCGCGAGGAGCTGGAGGAGGTGCTGGCCGAGAGGCTGGCGGTTCTGCGCTCCGGAGCCATGAACATCGCCGTGCACCCGCGGGACAGCAGGAAGTCTGCCTGACCGCGTAGTACCGCACAGCAGCACAGCACCAAGAGCCGCGGGCCGTGACACAGAACATGTGTCACGGCCCGCGGCTCTTGGCATACCCCCAGGCATGGTCCCGGCCGCAGGGCTCGCCGGCACGCCGGGAGCCCCCGTCAGGGCGTGAGGGGCGGGCGGGGGCCCCGGGGGTCGTCGTCGGGCCCGGACGGCGCCTGGGAGCCGTCCTCGCGGATGACCTCGCCCTGGACGACCTTTCCGTCCGGCCGGCCCATCCTGGCCTGCTGAAAGGCGTCCGAGAGGCCCCCGGGCGCCGCGGCCCGCATACGGCGCTCCAGCGAGCGCTCCGCGTACCGGCTGACCATGGTGCGCACCGGCGGCACCAGCAGGATCAGGCCGGCCGCGTCCGAGATCAGGCCGGGGATCAGGAGCAGCAGCCCGCCCAGCATCAGCAGCCCGTTGCCCCGGGAGCCCTTGCCGCCCGCGGGGGCGGCCGGCGGCGTGGCCGGGGCGCCGGGCTGCCCCGGCATCTGCTGGAGGGTCTCGGTCAGGTTCTTGAAGGCGCGTCGGCCCGCGCGCTTGATGACCGCGGCGCCGAGCACGGCCCCGGCCACCAGGATCAGCAGGACGACGAGGCCGCCGGCGGCCGAGGCGACCAGGGTCAGGAGCCAGATCTCCAGGACCAGCCAGGCGGCCAGGGCCAGCGGCAGGAATCTACGGGCGCGCGAGCGCCGGGGACGGGTCGGGGGCGGAGTGCCGGTCGTCATGTCCCCAGTGTGCCTGTACGGGCGTGCGAACGGCGTAAGCGGGTGATCATGAAGCCGGTCGGGCCGCGCCCACGTTCTAGAGGGTCTTGCGGCCCATGACCTTGTTCGCGCGGGAGCTGATGCCCCAGCCGGTGACCCGCCACAGCGCCTCGACGAGGATGTCCCGGCTCATCTTGGAGTCACCGATCTCCCGGTCGACGAAGGTGATGGGGACCTCGACCACGTGATAGCCCGCCTCGACCGCACGGCGGGCGAGATCCACCTGGAAGCAGTAGCCCTGCGAGGCGACCTCGTCCAGTCCGAGGCCGTCGAGCGTCCCGGTGCGGAAGGCGCGGTAGCCGCCGGTGACGTCCCGGACGGAGAGACCGAGGGCCAGCCGGGAGTAGAGGCTGCCGCCGCGCGAGATCACCTCACGGCTCTTGGGCCAGTTGACCACGCGGCCGCCCGGCACCCAGCGGGATCCGAGGACCAGGTCGGCGCCCTTCAGCGCGGTGAGCAGCCGGGGCAGCTCCTCGGGCTGGTGGGAGCCGTCCGCGTCCATTTCGACGAGCACGCCGTAGCCGTGCTCGGAGCCCCAGGCGAAGCCCGCGAGGTAGGCGGCGCCGAGTCCTTCCTTGCCCTTGCGGTGCAGGACGTGGACCTGGTCGTCGGCCGCGGCGATCTCGTCGGCCGCCTTGCCGGTGCCGTCGGGGCTGTTGTCGTCGGCCACCAGGATGTCGGCATCCGGGACGGCGGTACGCACCCGGTCGACGATCGGCCCGATGTTCTCGACCTCGTTGTAGGTCGGAATGATCACCAGAACCCTGCCGAGCGGGCCGAACTGCCTCTGACCGCCGTCGTTCACTACTGCCCCTTAGAGTCCGTACACAGGGGGACACCATATCCAGCGCACCGCCGTCGGGCGCCGACGCGGTCGCGCGGGCGCGTGGCGCGGCGCGGACAGACCCGTGGAACTGCGGACAGAACACGGGCCCGGGACCCCTCCGGGAGAAGACGCGGGACGAAGACGCGGGACGAAGACGCGGGAGAAGACGTGGGTGAAAGCGTCGGAACTTCGGATCGGGGCCCGGCGCGCCCTTCGGGCCGACCTGGGACCCGCTGGCTGCGGGTCGACCGAAAGCCGTTGTCTACTGAACGTCCGGGCCCCACCCGGGTCCCACCCTCCGTCCGGCTGCAACCTTCCCTCGCCCCCGAGGCGCGGGCGCTGAACCTGGCTGTCGGCGGTGGTGGGCCGGTGCGGCACACCACCTCATGACCCAGCGGCGTTCGACGACTGCGTGGAGGTTTAACCGGACGGACGTCCTGTGGTGGACCCGGCCGAACCTACCGGCCCGTGGGCGCTTTCTGTCAACACCCGTGCGACCTGCGACTTTTTCCGGAACCGCCTGGTCAGTACGGAAGGGCCGCAGGTGGCGGACCAGCGATCGGGCCATCGATCGGCGGTACGAAATGTCCCGACGTCACTCGTTCGGTCGCACGTAGACAGTTTGTCCGAAGACCACGGTCCGCAGGCAGACGGGAAGGTCGGCCCCGGGGGTGAGATCCGGCAGGCCGGGCGTGCCGGACCGGGGGTCGGTGGACCATCGGGCGACCCGGTCGTCGGGGGTCTGGACCAGGAGTTCGGCGGTGCGCCAGACGGCGTAGTCGGCCGGGGCGCCGGGCACCAGGATGCCCGCGTCGTCGCGGCCGACGGCCCGCCAGCCGCCGCGGGTGTGCGCGGTAAACCCGGCACGGACCGAGATGCGGTGCTCCGGGGTGCGGTGGTGGGCGGCGGCCCGCACGGTGCCCCAGGGGTCGAGCGGGGTGACCGGGCTGTCGGAGCCGAAGGCCAGCGGCACACCCGCCCGCAGCAGCGCCGCGTACGGGTTGAGGGTGGCGGCCCGCGCCGTACCGAGGCGCTCGGCGTACATCCCCTCCGGGCCGCCCCAGGCGGCGTCGAAGGCGGGCTGGACGGAGGCGGTGAGGCCCAGTTCCGCGAAGGCCGCGATCGTCTCGGGGGTGAGCATCTCGGCGTGTTCGACGCGGTGGCGGGCGGCCCGGATCCGGTCGAGGCCGAGCGCCCCCGCGGCGGACCGGATCCCGTCCACCACGGCGGTGACCGCGGCGTCGCCGATGGCGTGGAAGCCCGCCTGGAGGCCCGCCTCGGTGCAGGCGGTGACATGGGCGGCGATCCTGGCGGCGTCCAGGTGGGCGGTGCCGGTGTGCGGGTCGTCCGCGTAGGGCCGGTGCAGGCAGGCGGTGTGGGAGCCGAGGGAACCGTCGACGAACAGATCGCCGGCCGCGCCGATCGCGCCCAGTTCGCGGATGCGCCGGGCGTCCTTCTCGTCGGCGATCTCCTCGGCCCAGAGGCCGAGGACGCGGGGTCCGGGCCGCTCGGCGGCGAGGGCGAGGAGCGAGGTGAAGTCCTCCTCGTCGGAGATCTCCGGCCCCCCGCACTCGTGCACGCTGCCGATGCCGAGGGAGGCGGCGTGGTCGAGGGCGGCGCGCTGCGCGGCTCCCCGCTGGGCGGCCGGGAGCGCGCCGTGGGCGGCGGCCCGTACCGCGTGGTGGGCGTCGCCGGTGAGCGGCGCGTCGGGGTGATAGCCGGTCATCGCGGTGACGCCGGGGACGAGGTCGAGCAGAGCGGTCGTGACGATCGCGGAGTGCACGTCGATCCGCGGCAGGTACAGGGCCCGGCCGCCGGCCGCCTCGTCGAGTTCGGCGCGCGAGGGGTGACGCCGCTCGGGCCAGCGGGCGGCGTCCCAGCCGTGTCCGAGCAGAACGTCCCCGGCAGGGCGCCCGTTCGCGAACGCACGGACGAGGCCGAGGGCCTCGGGCAGGGTGCGGGCGCCGGAGAGGTCGAGCCCCGTCAGGGCCAGACCGGTGGCGGTGGTGTGCACATGGGCGTCGGTGAAAGCCGGGGTGACCAGGGCGCCTTCGAGGTCGACCACCTCGTCCACGCCGCTCGCGAAGGCGTCGGCGGCTCCCTCGGACCCCACCCAGGCGACATGGCCGCGTTCGACGACCATCGCGGTGGCGAACGGGTCTGCGGGGCTGTGGACGTCTCCGCCGCGCAACAGCACGGTGCGGTGTTCGGGGGCGCTCTGGGGGGCGGTGCTCTGGCTCATGGGACCAGTCTCGCGCCTGCCGGCCGCCGCCCGGTCCTCGGCCCCCTCCTCCGCGGCGGGCGGCCCGCCGCTCAGATACGCGGGGGCCGGGCCTCGTACGGGGTGGACAGGACGACGGTGGTCCGGGTGGACACACCGGCGAGCGTGCGGATCCGGGTGAGCAGGTGCTCCAGCTCCAGCGGGGTCGCCACGCGCACCTTGAGGATGTAGTTCTCGTCCCCGGCGACGCTGTGGCAGGCCTCCAGTTCGGGCACTCCGGCGAGCCGTTCGGCGATGTCGTCGGGTGCGCTCGGGTCGAACGGTTTCACCGAGATGAACGCGGTGAGGGGCAGCCCGACGGCCTCGGGGTCGACGACCGCGGCATAGCCGCGGATCACCCCGCGCTGCTCCAGTCGGCGGACGCGCTGATGAACCGCCGAAGTGGACAGGCCCGTGGCCTTGCCCAGGTCGGTGTAGCTCATCCGCCCGTCCTTGACGAGCAACTCAACGATCTGACGGTCCAGCTCCTCCATGTGGATCAACCTATGGCCCAGGGCGCCGCTCGGCACAGTCGCACGGGTCACGGTTCGGCACCTGCGGGCCGCATGTGACGAATGCCACATGCCCGCGGGTCGGTAGCGGGCCGCCTCGCGGTTATCGGGGATGCGCGGCGGGAAGTGCTTGCTGTGGTCGAGGCCGTGGCGCCTTGTCGGCCCACCCGAGGGGGGAATTTCCATGCAGAGCCTGAAGCTCACCGAACGTACCGAACCGGAGCCTGTTGATCCGGACGACGACGGTAGCGCCGACGCGTACGACATGTTCGAGATGGTCCGGGTGATCTGCCCGGACTGCACCCAGCCCATCGCGCTGCTGGCCGACGAGGACGTCCTGCCGGAGCACGCCCGGTGCCCCACACCGTGGAACCCGTTCGTCCTCACCGTCTGCTCCGGAACCGGCCGCGGCGTGAGCGACGCCCGGCCCGCGGACGAGACGCTGGAACTCCAGGAGCAGGAGGCGGGGCTGCTGTTGACGCTCCCCCAGGGACTCGACTGGCGGATGCAGCCCTTCTCGCACGCCGGGGGGTCCGGCTCCCGTCCGCTACGCGTGCCGGGGATGCGTCGCGAGGCCGCCTGACCCACAGGCCGTACACGCTGCCCGGCACCACGACGGCCCGGGTCCTGTCGTCGAACTCCCGTCGTCGCCCGGAGGGCAGGCAGGAGTTCGACGCCGCGGCGCCCGAGGCACCGCATCCGCCGGTCGTCGGCGACCGGGGGCGGCGTCCGCGAACGAGCGCTCGAATCGGCGTGGCAGTGACCCCGGCCCGCCCCGCCGCGTTGGCCCCGTATGACCACGCTGCATGCACCAGTCGGTTCGGGTCGCCGCCGGCTCGCCGCACCCCCGCCCGAAGAATCGGTTCCGCACCCGGGAACGCCCACACAGCCGCTGCCTCGCTCCACGGGGACCTCGCCCATGGGCGCCCCCGCGGACCCGCCGATCTACAGCGCGCTGCTCAGGCAGTGGGAGAGCGACGGCCGCACACTGCCGGGCCGCCGCGACCCGGAGTGGCGCCAGGCCGCGGCACTGCCCCCGTGGCCCGAGGCGCCGCCGCGGTTCAGCGCGTCTCGGGACCCGCGAGGTGGCGCGCGATGACCATGCGCTGGATCTGATTGGTGCCCTCCACGATCTGGAGCACCTTCGCCTCGCGCATCAGCCGTTCGACCGGGAAGTCGAGCGTGTAGCCGTAACCGCCGAGCACCTGGACGGCGTCGGTGGTCACCCGCATGGCCGCGTCCGTGCAGAACAGCTTCGCCATGGCGGCCTGCCGGGAGAAGGACTCCCCCGCGTCCCGCAGCCGCGCCGCCTCCAGGTACAGCGCCCGGCCGGCCTCGATCTGGGTGGCCATGTCGGCGAGCATGAACCGCAGCCCCTGGAAGTCCGCGATGGGGCGGCCGAACTGCCGCCGGTCCGTGGCGTACCGGACGGCCTCGTCCAGGGCCGCCTGGGCGACCCCGACGGCACAGGCAGCGATGCCGAGGCGCCCGGAGTCGAGCGCGGACAGGGCGATGGCGAAGCCCTGGCCCTCCTCACCGATGCGCCGGTCGTCGCCGACCCGTACGCCGTCGAAGTGGAGCTGGGCCGTCGGCGAGCCCTTCATCCCCATCTTCTTCTCGGGGAGAGCGGCGTTCAGCCCCTCGGCGTCGCCGGGGACGAGGAAGGCCGTGATGCCGCGGGGGCCCTCGACGCCGGTGCGGGCGAGCACGGTGTAGAAGTCCGCGACCCCACCGTGGGTGATCCAGGCCTTGGTCCCGGTGATGACCCAGTCGTCCCCGTCCCGCACGGCCTTGGTGCGCAGGGAGGCGGCGTCGGAGCCCGAGGCTGGTTCGGAGAGGCAGTAGGCGCCCAGCAGGCCGCCGGAGAGCATGGCCGGCAGGTGCGTGGCGCGCTGCTCGTCGGTGCCGTATCCGGCCAGGGCGTGGCAGGCGAGGGAGTGGACGCTGACGCCGAGACCGACGGTGAGCCGGGCGGCCGCCAGTTCTTCCAGGACCTGGAGGTAGACCTCGTAGGGCTGGTCACCGCCGCCGTGGGCGGAGTCGTACGGGAGTCCCAGGAGTCCGGCCTCGGACAGGAGGGTGAAGACCTGACGGGGGAAGACGCCCGTTTCCTCCTCCTCGGCCGCCCGGGGAGCGATCTCCTTCGACACGATGTCGCGGACGAGCGCGACGAGCTGCCGGGACTCCTCGGTGGGCAGACGGCGTTCCACCGGCTGCGGGGCACGGTCGGACATGACGGCGCTCTCCTCCCTGTCGGGCGTTGCGGCGGTCACTCGCTCGGGGTGGGAGAGGCGCCGCCGGGTGATCTCCCGGAAGTGGCCCGGGAAAAGACAGACTGCCCGGCCGATCCTGCCTTCCCGGGTCACGGGGGGCGCGGTGATCGGCTGTGGCGGGTTGAGTATGCCCGATCGAATGGCTCCCGTCACGGGGGGGGCAACCGCGCAGGCCGGAAGGCCCGCGACGGCCGCGAACCATCGGCGAATTGGTCCGAACCATTGGCCCGACTGCGTGCTCCGACGGTTCCACCGAACGACCATCGCGCCCATGTCACGTCGGGTGCTCCTGGCCGCCTCCGGTGCAACGGCGGAGGGCTTCCGCTCCGGTGCCGCGATCTCCACGCCGAGGGCCCTCGGCATCCCGCCGGAGAAGCTGCTGCCGGGCATCGGCTGAAACGGACGTCGAGGGCTGCGGGGTCCTACCGCGAGCGGGCCGTCACAGCAGGCCGAGCTGGGTGACGAGCATCGCGAACACGACCACGAAGGCCCAGCCGGCGATGTGCTCCATCAGCTTCGAGCCGTCCTCGGGACCGCCGGTGCGCGCGCGGCGGGCGTGGTGGGCGTTTCCTGCGGCGGTGGTCGCGGTCATGGCGTCTCGCTCTTCGTACGGCTTCGGCTGGGGTCCCCCGTGACCCGACCAGAGTGCCAGCACCCGGCGCCGCGGAGAACGAGATCCCGGTCACGGTCCCGGGCGGGCCGAGCCTCCGCGGGCGTCGCGCTCCGCAGGTACGGCAAGGAAATCGGGCCGGGACGGGCCACGCGGGCGGAAGCGCGCAGTGGGGCACGCCACACCGGCCCCGCCGCCCGGTGGCCCGACGGACCACCGGGAGCCGTCCTTCACTTACGGCCGACGCCCGCGTACATCGCGACGTCGGGCTCCGGTGTCTCGGCCCGCCACGCGGAGCACGGCACGACCCCGGGCTCCAGCAGCTCCAGGCCCTCGAAGTAGCGCGTCACGGCAGCCGGGGTCCGCTGCGTGAGCTTCGGTGTCCCGTGCTCGTTCCAGAACGCCACCGCCTCGTCGACGTCCGGCATGTCGGGGTGTGTGACCGTGTGGGACAGGACGAGGTAGCTGCCGGGGGCGAGCGCGGCCATCAGCCGGCGGACGACGCCGTACGACTCCTCGTCGTCCTCGATGAAGATGACGACGCCGAGCAGCATCAGCGCCACCGGCCGCGAGAAGTCGAGTGTCTTCGCCGCGGCCGCCAGCATCGCGTCGACGTCCCGCAGATCGGCGTCCAGGTAGTCGATGCGCCCCTCGGGCGTCCCGACCAGCAAGGCCTGGGCGTGCGCCAGCACGAGCGGGTCGTTGTCCACGTACACGACACGGGCGTCCGGCGTCACGCGCTGGGCGACCTCATGGGTGTTGTCGGCGCTGGGCAGCCCCGTTCCGATGTCCAGGAACTGCGTGATGCCCTCCCGCTCGGCCAGGTGCCGGACCGCCCGCCCCAGGAACAGGCGGTCCTCCTTGGCGTACGCACCGATCCCGGGGTGCAGCTCCCGGATCTCGTCTCCGGCCTGCCGGTCGACGGGGTAGTTGTCCTTGCCGCCGGTCCAGTAGTTCCATATCCGGGCCGTGTGCGGGCGGGATGTGTCGATGCGCGAGTTGAGGTCGGTCACCTCTTCAACATAGCGCGGCCCTCCGGCAACTCCTCTGCGGGCATGGCACTTTGGCCGCGCGCCCGGCGGGTGCGGCCGCGGGGCCGCACCCGCTCACAGCAGGCCGAGCGACCGCAGCACGCGCCACTGACCCGGTGTCGTCCGGGTCGGCCAGTAGACGTAACACACCCCGCCCGTACCGCTTCTGACCTTGCCGGCCGCGTCGTAGCGCTTGGTCCGCAGCCAGATGTTCTCCACATGGGAGAGTGCCGCTCACCACGCGACACCCTTCCACACAAACATGCAGGTGAGAGGCGTGGACCGCGCGAGCCACATTGGGGCAGGATGCTCGTCCCCTGGCCCTGACGACCCTCTCCGACGTCCGGCCGCCCGGTCCGGCGCAGCCTCCGGCGTCCTCAACTCCACCCAGCAGGTCGGCGGCTCGCTGGGCCTCCCCATCCTGGTGACCGCCTTCGGCACCGCCAGCCGCAACGAAGCAGACCAGCAGGTCCCGACCTTCCTCGCCCGGGCCGACCCGGCCGAGAAGGCCCTCTTCGCCCGCACCGGCCGGCTCCCGCCCGCCCGAGGCAACCAGATCCTCACCTCCGACGTCTCGGCCGACTTCATCGTCGCCGCCGCCTTCGCCTGGTCGCCCTTTTCGCCATCCAGGTCCGCCCCTCCGAAATAGGACGGCTCAAGGGCGGCGGGATGACGCCGAGCGGTTAGCCGAAATAACTCGGCCGTTCTATTTGTGATGCGCGCACCGACTTGTGAATTCCATGCCCATCCAAAGTTTTTCTCCTCTAGCTTGACCGCATGAGCGAAGATGACTCTCTTCCATCGGCTCCTCTGTGCGCTCTGGTGCCGGACGAGGAGTGGGCGCGACTGGCGCGATATCCGGAGCAGACTTACCTCGCGGGCCGCGCCCTGCTGCGGCAAGGGGACCAGGGGACGCATGTGCTTGCCCTGGTGGAGGGGCTGGTGAAGGTCGTCAGGACGGAGCCCGACGGGCGGCAGCGAGTGCTCGGTTTCCGAGGGCGGGGCGAGATCCTGGGGGAGATGGCTCTTCAGCCCGGTAGCGTCCGGATGGCCGACGTGCGGGCGCTGAGGAAAAGCAGGGCATGCATTGTGCCCGCACAGGATTTCCATCGCTTCGTCCGGGAGAACAAGCTCGCACGCCCCATTTTTGAATTGGCCTGGAATCGTATGCGCGAACAGGTCGAGCTGTGCGAGGGGGCTGTTCACGAACGTCTCGCCCTGGCCCTGCTCCGCTTGGTCGCAGCCGCCGGTGGAGGGAAGCCCTGCTTCTCACTCACGAGGGAGGAGCTGGCCCAGCACATCGATGTGGGCCGCAAAGCCGTCAGCAAGGCGCTCGAACGGCTCGGCCCCGACTGCGTGAGAGTGGGAAACCGCCGGATCGAGGTGGTCAGCGTGGAGGGCCTGCGCAAGGCGGCCGGCGGCCACGTGGGCGGCTAACACCTCCCGTCGAGGATGTGGCCCACATCACCCCTTATCGGGTCCTGCGGAACGGAACGGCTACCCGCCCGCTGTGAAGCTCGGCGTGCTCGACACCGCACGCGACAGCGTTCCCGCTCGGCCCGAGAGCGGCCGGGCGGGCTTCACGGAGGAGTGACATGCCCGAGTTCAGCAGCGCCCTGCCCCAGCAAATCGCCGCCCCGTACACCCACAGCCGGCCGCTGCCTCCCTACCGGGGCATTCTGGCTGTCGACGCGAAGGACTTCACGGGCCGCCCGGCGATCGAGCACGAGGCCGTCAGCCGGGTCCTCCCCGAACTCCTCAAGACCGCGCTACTCAGGTCCGACCTCGGAGACCTGTGGGAGGCCCGTACGTTCCCGGCCACCATCGGGGACGGCTATGTCTTCGGGTTCGACCCGGCACACATGCCCTTCGTCATCCACCCCCTGCTGCTCGCCCTCCAGGAAGTTCTGACCGAATTCAACGTCCTCTCCTACGGGGCGGTGCCGATCAGGCTCCGCGTCAGTCTGCACGTCGGCCCGCTGCCGGAGACCGGGGACGAGTTCGGCGGCAACGGCACGGCGCGCAATGACACCCACCGGCTGCTCGACTCGCGCCCCGTCAAGGCCGTGCTCACCTCTCACAACGAGAACATCACCCACGTAGCGGCCATCCTCTCTGAGCGGTTCTACGAGGACGCGGTCGCCGGCGGGTACACGGGGCGCCACCCCGACCACTTCGTGGAGGTGGCCGCGACGGTCGAGGGCAAGTCGTTCTCCCGACGGGCATGGCTCTACGTCCCCCAGCCCTCCGGCCCCCTCTACGAGGGCACTCCCGTCGACAGCGCCGCTCCGGAGCCTGTACGGGAGCCCTCCCCGCGGTCCGCCGAATCGCCAGGCGACGACATGGCGGCCCGCCGCACGGATGCCATCGCCGCCCCCCGCGGCAACATCAACACCGGTACCGTCCACGGCGGTCAGAGCGTGCGCAATCACCACGTGGCCGGTGATCACGTGGCGGGCGACCGGATCGCCGGTGATTACGTAGAGGGCCACAAGATCGGCAAGATCCGCCGCTTCCAGGGCGACCAGGTCCGCAGCGAGAAGCGCCAGGGGCGCAAGTGACGGGGGACGGGAGGGTGGGGGCGGCCGGGCTGCCCAGTCCCGGACTTCTGCCCGAGGACGGGGCTCCGCGATCCGAAGCGGAGTACGACATCACCGAGTTGATCGGCGGGGCCAAGGAGTGGGCGTCCATCATCTACGCCCCCGGAGGGAACATCAACAACGGCTCCGTGTACGGCGGGCAGGGCGTACGCAACGGCTCCGGGCCTGAAGGGCGGCTATGGGAAAGCAGGGTGCGCGAGGGGCCGATCCCGGACATGGAGAGGGAGGCCGCCGCGCACGGTTTCGCACGCCCCGACTGGTTCGAAGCAGCCCTCGCGAAGCTGAAGCAGGGGCCCCTGTTCCTCGCCGGCCGGCCAGGAACAGGCCGTCGTACCGCAGCGCTCAACCTGCTAAGGGAGAACTGCGGGGCTGATGCGCCGCTGCGGGCGCTGGACGGCGTCACCGAACTGGACCGCTGGAAGCCCACCGACGCCTCGGCGCGGGGCTACCTGATAGACGGGCTGTTCCCCTGCCGGCCGCTTTCCCCGGTCATGCTGAGAAACGTGCGGGAGTTACTCAAGAAGGCCCATGCGTGCATGGTGATCGTCCTGCCCGACGACACGGCCCTGCTGCACCGCCTCGAACGGGACCTCCACATCAGCCCCACCGTGTGCTCCCCGCCGTCCCCCTCCCTGGTGTTCGGCAGCCGCTTCGAGGCGGTGGTGCCGGACCGATGGGAGCGGGACCGGCTGCTGTCCGCGTTCGCCGACCGTCATGACCTGGGCGAACTTCTGGTGCCGGAGCTGGTACCCGCTGAAGTGGTGGAGCTGGTGACGGCCCTCGTCGAGGCCGACGGCGATCCGGAGGCTCTCGGCGACCTGGGACTCCGGCTGAGCTACCGGGCCGAGCGGGAGGTCCCGGAGCTCATCAAGAGCTTGTGCGACGAGCCGGAATCGCTGGCCTTCCTGCTGGCCGTTTCGGTCTACGAAGGACTGGACCAGCAGATCGTCAGGAATGAGGCCGACCGGTTGACGAAGCTGGCGGGCGACCGGCTGACGGCGGTGCTGCCCGGCGCAGACGTCGATGGGGCCGCGAAGCCGGACCGGCCCAATCCGAAGTTCGTCTTCCGGCACTCCCTGACGGAATTGCTGCACGCCGTGCGCGCGGTTCGCCAGGACCGCGAGATCCGAGCGGAGGGAGCCTACTCGCGCAGTGTGGAGGCTGTGGCGTTCATCAGGCATCGACAGGCCGAAGCCGTTCTCAGACATGTGTGGCGCGAGTACGGGCAGTTGTCAGAACTGCTCGTCGAATGGTTGCGGGATGTGCCCCGCTCCGGCGGGCTCGCCGGACCGGCGGGCCGGGCCATGGGACGGGTGGCAAGCTGGGGCGGCGGGCACAACGCCCTGGTGCACCTCCGGGAGCTCGCCCGGTCGGACCGCGCGACCAGTCGGCTCGTCGTGGCGAACGCGCTGGGCGTCGCGGCCGAGGACCCCGTGCTCGTCGCCGAGATTCGTTACCGACTGCATCACTGGAGCACGGCGACCGACTTCCGTCTCAGGACGACGGTGGCGCACGCGTGCGGCGAGGAATTCGGGCTGGCCCGCCCCGACCTGGCCCTGCGGCTCCTTCAAAGTCTCTTCCGCGCGGCACAGGTCCGGAAGGAGGAGGAGCACCGGGTGAAGGTGGCGGTGGAAGCGGCGATCCTGCGGCTTTTCCAGGCCGGCAACGAGGCGAAGGTATTCGGCTTGCTCCGGAAGTGGCTGGACGACGAGGGGTACGACCAGGAGCAGGTGCTCTCGCTCTTCAGCCGCATGCTCTGGTCTCCCCAGTGGTTCATGAGGAACCTCGCCCTGTGGACGCCGGAGGCGCAGGTGCTGGCCGACCTCACGGGCCGCGCCCTGAACACGGAGAGTTCCTTCGAAACGACGTGCAGGACATTGCTGCGCTGGGCGGAGTCGGGCCAGTGGGACGACGAACAGTTCCGGGCCGTCGAGAACCTGTTCGCGGCGATGGCCCGGTCCATGCGGTCCGGTGAATTCCGATTGTTCGTGGAAATGGACCAGGCGGGTGCGAACGGCTGGCCCGGCCTCGTCACCGCCCGCGACGCGCTCCATCGGTGGCGGACCGGCGTGCACAGGGAGGCGGCATGAACGACGACACCACCGACCGCCTCTTTCACCGGCTGGACAGGCCGCCCTGGCGGGAGATCCTCGGCCACCGCTGGTCCGCGTCCAAGGACTGGGCACTGGTGCTCAGGGACGAGGCGGGAGAGTACTCCTTTCTCGGCCGTCGAGGGGACCCGGAGGGTTCCAGCGCCTATCCGTCCCTGGCGGACGAGGCCCCCGCTCCCCACCTGAGCAGGAAGTACAACGACGTCTTCCGGGTGGACACGACGGAGCACGTGGACACGCGGGCGGTCGGCCTCCCCACGGTCTACGGTACGGAGTCGGTCGACCTGTGGGTCTCCTGGTGGGTCCACGACCCCGTACTCGTCGTCCGTGCGAGGAGTCTGCACGGCTGGCACCTGGTACGGACCCATCTCGCCTCTGTCCTGCGTTACTTGGCGGATGCGCAGGACGCCTCCGGCAACGGGCTGGGGGCACCGGAGATCATGCAGCATCTCGGTCTGCCGCAGCGCCTGGAGGAACACGGTCTGAGCTACCGGGTGTTCGACGTGCGGCTCCGGGAGAACGGTGAGGAGCTGCTTCTCGGCGGACGGGAAAGCGACGGGGTCCGTTACTCCTGGACGGCCAGCCGTCGGGGCGAGTACGAGTTCTGTCTCCAGGCCCTCCACGCCGGCCCGGTGTCGCTGGCGGCACTGTGGTTGCTTCGTCACCCCGAAGAGGTGCGGCAGGTCCTGGACTGGGCGGTCGGCCACCAGGATCTGCTGAATCCGCCGCGTTCCGACTGGCAGGAGGAGCTGGCCTCCCTGCTGGGCACATTGACCGAACAGGAGCGCAAGGAGCTCTCCAGCCTGCTGCGTGACCGGATCGGGGCGCTCGGGAGGCCAGTTCCCGGCGAGTACATCTGACTTTGGGAAGTATATTCGAATATTGAATTTCTGAGCGGGTGTGTCGCCTTTCGGTGACACACCCGCTCTTCTTCTCCACGCCGTTCCGTAAACCCATTCCGTGTGTGACTGGGGTTACTCGATTCCTGGTCCTCCGGAGCTGATTCGGGGATGAGTCCGCGGGAATCTCGACGTGTCCGAAAGGAGGGCGGCCGCACGATTCCCGGGCGCCCACGGAAGGAAAGGGCGACATGCGACCAGAGGAACCCCAGGCCCCGGACAATGTCCTCGCGTTCCGCCGGCGACGAGAGACCACAGGCCCGGCACACGAGCCCGAGGCAGCCCCGGACGCCGCTCCCCCTGTGGCGACCTCCCCCGCGACGGTGCTGAACGCCGAGCGCGGCATCATCAACACCGGCACCGTCCACGGCGGTCAGCACGTCACCACCGTCGGACTCTCCGGCCACACCGACGGAGGAACCGATGGCGACAGCTGATCTCCCCAGCGAGACCGAGCCCGAGACCGATTTCGCCGAGTTCGCGATGGCTCTGGCGGGTCGGGGGCCGGCGATCTGGGCCCCCAACGGCGTCATCAACACCGCATGGCTGACAGGCGGCCAGCACCAGCGGCTCGCGCCTTCGGCGGAGAGCGGCGCGGTCCCGAGGCCGGTACAACAAGGCCCTGTACGGGCGAAGCATGTGCAGGCGGCGCGGCGGCGCTTCGTGACGCCGCCCGGCTTCGAGGAAGCCCTCACGGTGCGCGAATCCGGCATCGTGGTGCTCGTCGGCGAGGCCGGGACGGGGCGGGAAACACACGCGCTCAACTTGCTCGCGCACGGCCACGAGGCCCCCGTGCTCATCCAGGTCGACGGAACGGCCAGCCTCTCCCGGTGGTCGCCGCGCGCCCAGGGCGTGGACGGATACCTGGTGACGGAGCCCGCGGATCCCTTCGCGCTCCGGGCGTGGGACCTGGCCCGCCTCGAAGGGCTCCTGGCGGAGGCGGGCGCCCGCCTCGTCATCGTCCTGGTGGAGGCCCCCGGCCTGGTGGGCGCGCTCGAGGACCACCTCGGCGTGCCGGTCGTGCGCCACCGGCCGCCGGACCCCCGGAAGGTCTTCACCACCCACCTCGCGGACGGCTGCCCCGACGAGGCGGTACGCGTCCGGTTGCTGCAGGCCCTGGCACCCGGCGATCTCGACGAGTTGTTGCCCGACGGCCTGCCGCCACGCCACGCCGCACAGGCCGCGGACACCCTACGGCGCCTGGGTGCGGCGGGCGGTCCGGTCCCGGGGGAGCTCATGCGCACCCTGGCCGGGGCCGAGGGCCCGGAGATCCTGGCCCGCGCCCAGCGCGATCCCGCCCTCCTGGCTTGTCTGCTCTCCCTCGGCGTCTACGGAGGGCTGCACCGTGCCGTCGTCATGGAACAGGCGCGGGAACTGCTGCGGCTGGCAGGCCCGGACAGAATGCGGGGTCCCGGCTCCTACCATCATCCGGGCGAGGGCCCCCCGCCAAGGCCACCGGACGAGGTCCTGCGGATCCTCGGAGCCCATCGCGTGAGCCGCGCCGATGACGAGGCAACCGACACGGTGTCCTTCTTCTGGCCCGCCGTGAGCGGGTCCGTGTGGGAGAGCCTGTGCCGGGGCCGAGCGGACCTCGTGCCGGTGGTACACGCCTGGCTCGCCGACCCCGGTCCGGAGGAGGACCAGATCGAGCGGGCCGGCCGGGCCGTCGCCGCTCTGGCGGAGGCCACGAGCGGCCAGTCCCTGGAACTGCTGCCCGCGCTGGCCTCCACTCCGGCCCTTCCCGCCCCGCGAGTGGCTGCGCGATGCCTGGCGACACGCTTCCGGGACCGGGCGGTGGCACAGACGGCGGCCAACCTGCTCGACCTGTGGAGCGTCACGCCCGAAGCCCCCTTGAAGCACGCTGTGGCGTACGCCTGTGAGCAGGCATTGCGACTGCTGGAACAGCTCACGGAGACCCTGGGCGCCGGGCCGGACGACCTCTCCGTCTTCGAGGCTGCCAAGGGGGCACTCGTACGACGCTTCAACAGAGGCGACCACACCACCAGGTTGACCGTCCTGCACCGGATGCGGGACTGGGCGCGGACCGACGCCACGGCCGGCCTGCTGACCGCCCGTGCATTTCCCGTCCTGGCCCGCACCGACTTCCTGTGGTGGAGCGGACGGGCTCTGGCCCGCGCCAGGTCGGCGGCGGTCGCCGTCCACCTCGTCGGACACTCCCTGAACGAGTCGGTCGCCTTCTCCAGCATGGGAGACGCCCTGCTCACCTGGTGCGCCGGGGCGGCTGGCGCCAAGGGTCGGTCGCGGGCGGTCGCCCGGCTCCTCGACGGGCTGGTGACCGCCCGGGAGCCGGGCTTCCTCCGCTGGCTCCTGGCCGTGGAAAGAGGCCCGGACACGATGCCCGGCAAGGTACCCGCCGCCCGCGCACTGAAGACCTGGCGAGACAACACCCCGGCCCCACGGGCCGGTTGAACAGGAGGCAACCCATGACTTTCTTCTCTCGCCACGGCATCCTCACCACCGTCGAGCGCCGGTGGGCCGACAACGACCCCACGCCCCAGCTGCGTTTGTTCGACGGCACGGAACCGGCGGGCGTACCCCTTTCCCTGGACCGGGCCCGCGCGTTGCTCTACGACCGCACCGCATGCTCCCTGGCACAGGCTTCCCTGTGGCACCAGGTTGCGGAGCGCTTCCGGGCCGGAGGGACCGACTGGCGGGAGGCGGTGGTGTGGCTGGGACTCCAGGGGTTGCGCCGCAACGCGTCCCGGATCACCTCGTGCCGCCGTGCCGACCGCGAGGACGTCGAGGCGGAGCTCGTCACCTGCTACCTCGAAGAGCTGGCGAAGCTGGACCCGCGGGACCCGGAACCCGGGAGGACGGTGCTGCGGTCGGCCTGTTCCCGCACCTGGGAAGTCTGGCGCGACACGCACCGCGAGAACACGGTGGAGGACGTGGAACGCGCAGGCGGCGCTTCCCCCGGCGCGGGCAGCGACGACGTCTGGCGGGCGGACTACGACCCGGCCCCACGCTGGTCGGGGCTCTCCGCGAGCCTGCGGATCTCCGTACCCGCGCACCGTGTCGAAGGCGTACGGATCGGCGCTCTCGCCAGCGCCTGGGGCGTGGCTGGTACGGCCACGAGCATCGGGCACTCCGGCCGAGGCCGCCGGGTCGCCGCCCTCTCCCTGCGCCGGGTCGGGAGGAAGGGATGAGCGGCCACCACAACACCCCCCTCACCTTCCGAGAGATCTTCGACCTGCCGGTGAGCGTCGACCTGCGCACGGCGGCCCGGGCGTTCGGTATGTGCATGGGCACCGCCTACCGGTTGGTCGCCCGTGACGAGTTCCCCTGTCCCACCGTGCCCGTCGGCCGCCGCCACCGGGTGCGGACCGTGGAACTGCTGGCCGCGCTGGGCATCGAGGAGCGTCCCGTCTTCGCCGACGAGATCGCCGACGGCGTGGCACTCACGCTCTTCGACTGACCCCTTTCCCGCCCTGCCGGACCACCACCGAAAGGAATCCACCATGCCCACTTGCCTCGTCATCGACGGGACCGCGACCACCACTTTCTCCGCCGCCTCCTGCCTCCCGGAGGCGCGGCACCAGTCCGCCGTCCTCCACGAGGAGATCGTGCGCCCGGTGTGCGAACAACTCGGCCTCACCCTGCTGAGGGCGGGCAGCCTCGCCGAGGCCGGCCTGCCCCTGGACCAGCTGCTGCACCTGCTCACGGAGGCGGACGTCGTCGTCGCGGACCTCGGGGGTTCCGACCCGGAGCTGGCCTTCGCCTTCGGCGCGCGCCACGCGCTCGGCCGGCGCACCGTCCACGTCACCCAGGACGCCGAGTGCCGTCCCGCCCCCGGGGCGGCACTCCACCTGGCCTTCCCGTCCCACCCGGGCGGCACCGCCACTGCCCGGAAGCAGCTGTTGGAAGCGCTGGAGGCGGACCCGCTGCGGACGGACGGCCCTCCGATCGAGACAGGCTCCGCCACCGGAGCGGAAAGCGGCCCCGACGAGAACCTCCCGGGCATGTTCGATCTGATCGTGGAGGCCGAGACCCAGATGGAGGCGCTCGCCGACGACATGGCCGACGTGGACGCGGCCATGTCGGACGTCACGGAGCTCATGATGCTCCTTGGGGAGGAAATGACCCAGGCCAACCACTCCGGGGCCCCGGCGAGCAAGAGGATGGCCGTGGTGAACCGTCTGGCCAAGGCCATCGAGGGACCGACCGGAGAACTGGAGGCCGCGGCGGACCGCTTCGTCGAACGTATGCGTTCCTCCTACACTGCCGTCCAGGTATTCCTGGACTGGCTGGCCACCACTCCTCCCGCCGAATGGCCGGAGGACGCGGAGGAAGCGCTGGAACAGATCGCCTTGATGGACTGGGGTGCCGAGATCGAATCGGCTTCCGTCCAGGAAGGCATGGCCATGATCAACATGCTGGGTGTCGCCAGCCGCCTCATGCGCCGCCCCGCACGCAGGATCACGTCGGCCTTCCGGAACATGCTCCACAGCATCGCCATGATGCAGGAACTGCACTCCAAGGCAGTGGGGTTGCGTCGCTCATGAACAGTGCCGCCGCGGCGCGGCCCCTGGGACCGTCGAACTCGCCTACCATCACGGCGCTGTCCGACGTCGAGCCGAAAAGATCGAGTGTGCTTCCCCTAGCTCAACACCATGCGGCAAGTGGTGGGTTCGTTCGTCCTGGCGACCCTGGGTGACGGTCTTCGGCACCGTGAGCCGCAACGGGGAGGCGGGGACCTTGGTCTCCGCCTCCCCCGCCCGGGCGGCCCCGCGCAGCAGGCCGGATTCACCCAGGACCGTGACCACGACGAGTGGCGTGTCCATCCACGAGGTGTCCCGCTGGCTCGGACATCGTTCGATCAAGGTCACGGTGGACCGGTACGGTCACCTCACTCAGGACGGTCAGGAGCGCTGCCCGTCAGGTCGCTGAGAGGGCCGCGGGGCCGCACCTGCTCACAGCAGGCCGAGCGACCGCAGCACGCGCCACTGACCCGGTGTCGTCCGGGTCGGCCAGTAGACGTAACACACCCCGCCCGTACCGCTTCTGACCTTGCCGGCCGCGTCGTAGCGCTTGGTCCGCAGCCAGATGTTCTCCCATTCGCGCCGCCGGTAGACGCGGCGTACCGCGTCGTTGTCGGGGGATGCGGGGTCGTTGGCGATGACGTCGCCCTCGGGGGTGAAGCCGATGACCGTCATCAGATGGCCGGCCGTTCCGTATCCGGCGCCGGTCAGTTCCTCCTTGAGGAAGGACTGGGAGGTGATGACCGGGATGCCGGCGCGGATCAGCCGCTCAACGTCGGTGAGCGAGCCGAGCCGGGTGACGACGGCGTTCAGGTCGCGGTACGTGGCGGCGTAGGCGGCGTTGAACGGCCAGTTGCCGCAGCCCGCGTACGCGTAGTCGTAGGTCTGGCGGGCGGCGTGGCAGACCTGGGGGTCGGGCAGGCCAGGCTTGACCCAGGCCAGGTCCTCGGCCGTGGGACGGCGGCCCCAGTGCTCGATGATCATCTGCGACGAGGTGGGGCTGCACCACGCCTCACCGCCGTTGTCGTACTCGGGGTACTGCCCGATGTGGACGTTCTGCGAGTAGCGGGGCACCGGCAGTTCGCGCGCGAGCGCGGGGGTGCTCGCGGGCACGGTGAAGCGGTCGGGCACGTCGGAGGCCATCGCGCCGACCCGCCAGACGGTCGGGGTGAGGCGGCTGCCCGGGGCGCGGTACAGCGTGAGCCGCAGCCGGTAGGAGACCAGGCGGACGCCGCTCGCGGGATCGTCCACGGAGAAGGTGTCCGTCCACACGGAGCTGTACGGGTCGCCCTGGCCGTCGACGGACGTACGGCGGATGTCGCCGTCGCCCGCCGCCCAGCGGCCCATCACGAACCAGGGCGTCGCGGCGCCGTCAGCGTAGACGCCGCTCAGCTCGACCTGGATCCAGGTGCCGGCCGGGGTGCGGGCGTTCCAGGAGGCGATCACCTCGGTGGCGGGGACGGCCGAGCGGTGCACCGGGGAGGTCCAGGTGGCGTAGTCCCAGGCGGCCGTCCTGCCGGTGTGCGGGTCGGTGTAGTCCGTGCGGCCGGCCGGGACGCCGATCACGACGCCGGGCCGGGGTCCCGGAAGCACCCGGGTTCCGTCGCCGGTGCCGAAGCGCCAGTCGGTGTAGGTGTGCCAGAAACGGTTGTCCACGAGGGGCCCCAGGGCTCCGGAGGAGCCAGTGGGCGAGGTCGGGGCGGCGGACGCGGACAGGGTGGATCCCACCGTGCCGGCGGCTGCCGCCGCGGCGAGCGCGGCGGTCAGAACGGTTCTGCGCGAAGTCGGACTGGTCATGGTCGTGACCCCCGGTCGGATGCGGAAGGTGGTCTGCGAGTGCCGTGCGGTGCGCCAACTATCCCGGTTCGCGGCCGGATCGGGCCAGTGTTCGGCAGTCGCCGCCGAGCCGAATATGGGTCTGGACCACTGGCGTGACCTGCGGTGCACCCCGGGCGCCTCCGTGCCGGAACGTACCCTGGAGCCATGGACGACCTGGCCCGCCACGCCGATGACCTCGCCGCGCTGCCCCCCTCCTGCGGGCCGGTGCGGCTCGTCGCGGTCGACGGGCACGCCGGTTCGGGCAAGAGCACCTTCGCCGCCCGCCTCGCGGCGGCGCTGGGCGGCGCGCCGGTCCTCCATCTGGACGACCTCGCCACGCACGAGGAGCTGTTCGGCTGGACAGGACGGCTGCGGGAGCAGGTGATCCTGCCCCTCGCACGCGGCGAGAGCGCCCGCTACGCCCCGTACGACTGGACGGAGCGGCGCTTCGGCCCGGCGCGGACCCTGGAGCCGGCGCCGGTGGTGCTGGTGGAGGGGGTCGGCGCGGGGCGCCGTCAGGTGCGGCCGTGGCTGGCGGCGCTGTGCTGGATGGAGTTGGACCGGGAGGCGTCCTGGGAGCGGGGCCGGCGGCGGGACGGGACCGGGCTCACCGAGTTCTGGGACGGGTGGACGCTCGCCGAGGCCCGGCATTTCGCCGAGGATCCCTCACGGCCGTACGCCGACACTCTGGTACGCCAGTTGCCGGAGGGGTACATGTGGCTGGCGGGGCCCCGTGCGACAGCGGGAGTGAACCGAACCGTCACGCACGGTAGCCGGAACGTCCCGCCATACTGAGCAGTCGGAAATCGGCCCGGAAGTGCCCCAACTCCGCTTGACCGGGGGGCCTTACTGGTCTTACGTTCTCATTGTGCGGCTTTTCGGAGCCCCCATGGACGCGAAGCCCCCGGTTGTTCCCCCGTGATCGGGGGCTTCGCCCTGTGCTCCCCACGCCACCCCGGCGACCACGCAGAGCGATTCACTCACCCTGGGTCACCGCCTCAGAGGTCGGCCATCGGGCGTCCGCCTCCCCGTGCGCGGGTACGATGCACCTCGGTGTGGTCAATTCCCTTCCTCCACGCCGTGATTCAGCACGCTCCGGTGGGCATGCTGTGCGGGCGGGACATCCTGGGGGCACGGTTTGTGGGGGACCTGATGGACATCGGCACACAGGGCGCTGGAGCCCCTGCCGACCTCGCCTGGCTGCGTGGCATGGACGCCTACACGATGGGCGCCTACCCGCAGGCCGAGGAGGAGTTCAGAGCCGCGGTGCGGTTCGATCCGGGCATGGCGGACGGCTGGCTCGGCCTCCACGCGCTCCGCATCGACACCACCACGGCCCTGTTACGCATGTACCGGCACCGCGATCGCTTCGGCGAACAGCGCGCACGCCACCGACGTACGCTCAACTCCTGGTACTGGCTCGGCTGGTGGGTGCAGCCGGTGCTGGAGAGCCGGCGCGATCTGCTGCTCGCGCACGCCTCGCACTGGCTGGACGGACGCCATGTGCCGGAGCTGGACCGGGCGTTGGCGGGGCTGCCGCCGGTGGACGCGGATCCGCAGGTGCGGTTCCTGCACGCCTGCCGCTCCTATCTGGTCAAGGACTGGGAGCAGTTGGTGCGCTGCACCGAGCAGCTCGTCGACGATCCGTTGCTGGGCATCGAGGCGGGTCTGTTCGGCGGGATGGCGCGGGTGCGGCTGGAGATGTTCGGGCAGGCGGAGCCCCTGCTGTCGGCCGCGCTGATGCGCTGTCGCAGCGAACAGCCGCAGCGCAAGGAGTTGCGCTACTGGCTGGCGCGGGCCCACGAGGGCACGGGGCGCAGCGCGGCCGCCCTGCCGCTGTACCGGGCGGTGCACCGGGTGGACCCGGCCTTCATGGACACCTCCGCCCGGCTCGCCGCGCTCGTGGAGGGCGACGGGTACGACGAGTCGGCGGACCTGGCAGCCGTGACCCTGACCGGTTTCGGTTCGGGTGCGTCGGGGGCGGGGGCGCAGTCGGAGGGCGACGCGCTGCTCGGCGCCGATCCGGTGGACGGGCGGGAGTCCTGGCCGATGAGCGACCCGGGGCTGCTCGGCGACGAGCCGGCCCTCGGCCCGCCCGCCCCCGTCGAGGGCGCCCGTCGGACCAAGGCCCGGAAGCCGCCGCCCTTCCCGGCCGGGCCCAGCGATCCGGCACTGCTGGCCGACGCGCTGGCGCAGTTGGAGCGCATGGTCGGTCTCGAACCGGTCAAGCGGCAGGTCAAGGCGCTCTCGGCGCAGTTGAACATGGCCCGGCTGCGGGCCGAGCAGGGCCTCCCGGTCCAGCCGCCGAAGCGTCACTTCGTCTTCTCCGGCCCCTCCGGCACCGGCAAGACCACCGTGGCGCGCATCCTGGGCCGGGTCTTCTACGCCCTCGGGCTGCTCGGCGGCGATCATCTGGTCGAGGCCCAACGATCCGATCTGGTCGGGGAGTTCCTGGGGCAGACGGCGGTGAAGGCCAATGAGCTGATCGACTCGGCCCTGGGCGGGGTGCTGTTCGTCGACGAGGCGTACAGCCTGGCCAACTCCGGTTACAGCAAGGGCGACGCGTACGGCGACGAGGCGCTCCAGGTCCTCCTCAAGCGGGCCGAGGACAACCGGGACCATCTCGTCGTCATCCTCGCGGGTTACCCGGAGGGCATGGACCGGCTGCTCGCCACCAACCCGGGGCTCTCCTCCCGCTTCACCAGCCGGGTCGACTTCCCCAGCTACCGGCCGCTCGAACTCACCGCGATCGGGGGCGTGCTGGCCGCGGAGAACGACGACGTCTGGGACGAGGAGGCGGTGGACGAGCTGCGCTCGATCAGCGGTCATGTGGTGGACCAGGGCTGGATCGACGAGCTGGGCAACGGCCGTTTCCTGCGGACGCTGTACGAGAAGAGCTGTGCCTACCGGGATCTGCGGCTCTCCGGCTGTCCGGGCGAGCTGACCCGCCAGGACCTGTCGACGCTGCGGCTGGCGGACCTGATGCAGGCCTACGGCGAGGTGCTGTCGGGGCGCGGTCCGGTGGGCCGGGGCAAGCAGGAGCCGGGCACGGGCTGACGGCCGCGCCGGGCGTCCGCTCCCGGCGCGGCGTCACCTCACCTCAGTGCACGAGACCTCAGTGCACGAGGGCCCCGGGCGCCGGAAGGTCCGGCGCCTTCGGCGCGTCCACCGTGCGGCGGGGCACCGAGACCGTCCGGTGGGCCGGGTCGCGCACCTCCCCCACCAGCGTCTCCAGGACGTCCTCCATGGCGACCAGGCCGAGGACCCGGCCCGAGGCGTCCGCGACCTGCGCCAGGTGCGTCGCGGCCCGGCGCATCACGGTCAGGGCGTCGTCCAGCGGGAGTTCGGCCCGTACGGTCGCCATCGGGCGCCAGATCTGCTGTGGAACCGCGCGGTCGGCGTCCTCCAGTTCCAGGACGTCCTTGACGTGGAGGTAGCCCAGATAGGGGCCGCCGCCGTCCGCGCAGACCGGGAAGCGGGAGAAACCGGTGCGCACGGTCAACTCCTCGATCCGGCGGGGGGTCACCGACGGGTCGACCGTGACCAGGGTCGCCCGCTCCAGCAGGACGTCGGCGACGGGCCTGCTGCCCAGTTCGAGGGCGTCCTCCAGGCGTGTCGCCGCCTCCGGTCCGAGGAGCCCGGCCTGTCCGGAGTCCTCCACGAGCCGGTTGAGCTGCTCGCTGGTGAAGACGGCCTCCACCTCGTCCTTCGGTTCGACGCCGAACAGCCGCAGCACGAGGCCGGCGCAGGCGCCGAGCGCGGTGGTGACCGGACGGCAGAGCCGGGCGAAGGCGACCAGACCGGGGCTCAGCCACAGTGCGGTCCGCTCCGGTGCGGCCATCGCCAGGTTCTTCGGGACCATCTCGCCGATGACCAGGTGCAGGACGACCACCGACAGGAGCGCGAGGGCGAAGCCGAGGGGGTGGACGAGCCCGTCGGGGACGTGCGCCGCGTGGAAGACCGGCTCCAGGAGATGGGCGAGCGTCGGCTCGGCGACGGCTCCCAGGGTGAGGGAGCAGACGGTGATGCCGAACTGGGCGGCGGCCATCATCTGCGGCAGGTTCTCCAGGCCGTGCAGGACCGTGCGGGCCCGGCCCGAGCCCTGTGCGGCGAGCGGTTCGATCTGGCTTCGGCGTACGGAGACGAGGGCGAACTCGGCGCCGACGAAGAAGCCGTTCGCCAGCACGAGGAGGGCGGCGAGGAGGAGTTGGAGCATGCTCATCGCGCGGCCTCCAGCAGTGCCGGTGCGGCCCTGTCCGGCAGCGGTTCGGGCGCCGGCGGGTCGGGCGCCCGGGTGAAACGGACCCGTTCGGCGCGGTTGTGGCCGACCTGGCGGACGGAGATCCGCCAGCCGGGGAGTTCGGCCCGGTCGCCGGGGGCGGGGATGCGGCCCAGCAGTCCGGCGACGAGCCCGGCGACGGTCTCGTAGGGCCCCTCGGGCACGTCGAGTCCGCTGCGGCGCAGGGTGTGCACCCGGCAGCTGCCCTCGGCGTCCCATACCGGGCGGCCGTCCTCGCCGGGGGCGGCGGTCAGCTCGGGGCGGCCCGCGCCCTCGGCGTCGTGCTCGTCGCGGACCTCGCCGACGAGCTCCTCGATGATGTCCTCCAGGGTGACGACGCCCGCGGTGCCGCCGTATTCGTCGACGACCACGGCTATCGGCTGTTCGTGGCGCAGCCGCCGCAGCAGCGCTTCCACCGGAAGCGTCCCGGGCACCAGGAGCGGGGGGACGGCGATCCGTCCGGCCGGGGTGCGCAGGCGCTCGGGGGCGGGGACGGCGAGGGCGTCCTTGAGGTGGACCATGCCGATGACCTCGTCGATGCGGTCCCGGTAGACCGGGAAGCGGGAGAGGCCGGTGGCACGGGTGAGGTTGAGGACGTCCGCGGCGGTCGCGGTGGAGTGCAGGGCGCTGACCTTCACCCGGGGCGTCATGACGTGCTGGGCGGTGAGACCGGCCAGCGCGAGGGTCCGGACGAAGAGGTCGGCGGTGTCCTGTTCCAGGGCTCCGGCCTCGGCGGAGTGCCGCGCCAGGGAGACCAGCTCGCCCGGGGTGCGGGCGGAGGCCAGTTCGGCGGTGGGCTCGACGCCCAGAAGCCGCACCAGCCGGTTGGCCAGGGCGTTGAGGAGGGTGATCACCGGTCGCAGGAGCGCGGCGAAGCGGGCCTGCGGTCCGGCGACGAAGCGGGCCACCTGGAGCGGCCGGGAGACCGCCCAGTTCTTGGGCACGAGTTCGCCGACGACCATCTGCACGGCCGAGGCCAGGAGCATGCCGACGACGACGCCGACGCCCGGGACGGCCCCCGCGGGGAGTCCGGCGGCGGTGAGGGGTCCGGCGAGCAGCTGGGCGAGGGCCGGTTCGGCGAGCATGCCCACCACCAGGGAGGTGATGGTGATGCCGAGCTGGGTGCCGGAGAGCTGGAAGGAGAGTTCGCGCAGGGCTTCGACGACGGTACGGGCCCGTCGGTCGCCTTCGGCGGCGGCCCGTTCGGCGTCGGGCTTCTCCACGGTGACGAGCCCGAATTCGGCCGCCACGAAGAATCCGTTGGCGAGGATGAGGAGAAAGGCCGCTGTGAGGAGCAGCAGGGGGGTGGTCATGAGGCCGCCGCCTCCGGGGAAGGGGCGGCGCAGGTACTACCGGACGATCCGTCCATTGCTGGAGGGAGTCACTCCTTGGGTCGCAGGGAAGCCCCGCGGGCCCGGGATGGGGCCGTGGAACGGGCGGGGCGGGGCGCGCGGGGCGCCGCCGCCCACCAGAGTAGACAAGAAGGCCCCGCACCGGGCAGGGGCACAGAGGCTTTCGGGTGACCTCGGCCCGGGCAGGCTCTCAGCCGGCGGCCGGGGTGTCGTCGCTCCCGGAGCCGCGCGACTCGGCGAGGGAGCGCAAGGCGCGGGCGTCTCGGATGGCCTGCTGCTTGGCCAGGCCGGGCTGGATGCCGAGGGCGGGCAGGCTCGTTCCGTCGCTGAGGTCGAGGTAGACCCAGGGGTCGCCGGAGCGCAGGTTGACGCGGAGGATCTCCTCCCACGCCAGCCTGCGGGTCAGGGTGAGGTTGACGACGGTGACCCCGGCCTCGTCGGCGGTGACCTTGGGCCTGCTGAGCAGGGCCAGGACGCCGAAGAAGAGCGCCGCGACGAAGACGAAGGTGATCCGCTCCCCCGGGTTCAGCCGCTCCAGCATCAGCGCGATGACGGTGATGACGACGAACATCGCCAGGCCCGTGCTCAGCAGGACCACCCGGGTGAGGGTGGGCCGGAAGGTGACCGGCAGGGTGGGCTGTTCGGGCCTGGGCGCGGACATACGGGTCTTCTCTCGGGGGGTGCGGGCGGGCCGTGACCGTCAGAGGCGGCAGGCGTGGATGGCCGTGGTGAGGATGGCGCGGGCGCCGAGCTCGTACAGGTCGTCCATGATCCGCTGGGCCTCCTTGGCGGCGACCATGGAGCGGACGGCGACCCAGCCCTCGTGGTGCAGCGGGGAGATGGTCGGCGACTCCAGGCCCGGGGTGAGGGCGACGGCGCGCTCCAGGTGCTCGACGCGGCAGTCGTAGTCCATCATCACGTAGGACCGGGCGACCAGGACGCCCTGGAGGCGGCGGAGGAACTGCTGCACCTTGGGGTCGTCGGCGGGGGCGCCGTTGCGGCGGATGACGACGGCCTCGGAGGTCATGATCGGGTCGCCGATCACTTCGAGTCCGGCGTTGCGCAGGCTGGTGCCGGTCTCCACCACGTCGGCGATGATCTGGGCGACGCCCAGCTCGATGGCGGTCTCGACGGCGCCGTCGAGGTGGACGACGGAGGCCTTGACGCCCGCCTCGGCGAGGTGGGCGGCGACGATGCCCTCGTAGGAGGTGGCGATCGTCATGCCGTCGAAGTCCTGCGGGCCCGCCGCGGTGCCGGGCTTGGTGGCGTAGCGGAAGGTGGAGCGGGCGAAGCCGAGCTGGAGGATCTCCTCGGAGTCGGCCCCGGAGTCCAGCAGCAGGTCGCGGCCGGTGATGCCGATGTCGAGCTTGCCGGAGCTGACGTAGATCGCGATGTCGCGGGGGCGGAGGTAGAAGAACTCGACCTCGTTCGAAGGGTCGACCAGGACCAGTTCCTTCGACTCCTTGCGCTGCTGGTAGCCGGCCTCATGGAGCATCGCCATCGCAGGCCCGGAGAGTGAACCCTTGTTGGGGACGGCGATGCGCAGCATGAGGTCGGCTTCCTTCGTGCGGAGGGAGTGTGCGGGCGGTTTCGCGGTGGTGTCGCCCGGGCCGGGCCCGGGCGACGGCGCTGAGGTCGGCTCAGAGATGGGCGTAGACGTCGTCGAGCGAGATGCCGCGGGCGACCATCATCACCTGGACGTGGTACAGCAGCTGGGAGATCTCCTCGGCGGTGGCTTCCTTGCCCTCGTACTCGGCCGCCATCCAGACCTCGGCGGCCTCTTCGACGACCTTCTTGCCGATGGCATGCACGCCCTTGCCCACCAGTTCGGCGGTGCGGGAGGTCGCGGGGTCGCCCTCGGCGGCCTTGAGCTGGAGCTCGGCGAAGAGCTCTTCGAAGGTTTTGTCAGCCATGATGGTCCTCAGAATACGGGGTCGTGGGAGGGCACTCAGCGCCAGGGTTCGTTGACGGTGCGCAGCGTGGCCGCGGTGGCCACGGCGGCGGTGACCGCTTCGTGCCCCTTGTCCTCGTTGGACCCTTCGAGGCCGGCCCGGTCCAGCGCCTGCTCCTCGGTGTCGCAGGTCAGTACGCCGAAGCCGACGGGAACACCGGTGTCGACGGTGACCTGGGTGAGGCCGAGGGTGACGCCCTGGGAGACGTACTCGAAGTGGGGGGTGCCGCCCCGGATGACCACGCCGAGGGCGACGATCGCGTCGTAGCCGCGTCCGGCGAGCACCTTGGCGACGACGGGCAGCTCGAAGCTGCCCGGGACGCGGAGGAGCGTCGGCTCGTCGATGCCCAGCTCGCGCAGGGCGCGCAGGGCGCCGTCGACGAGTCCGTCCATGACCTTCTCGTGCCACTGGGCCGCGATCACGGCCACGCGCAGGTCGCCGCAGTTGCGTACGGACAGTTCGGGTGCACCCTTGCCGCTCATGTCTCTCCTGTTGCTGGTTACGTGGTGTTCGGTGGTACGCGCTACTGGTTGGCGCAGGTCGACGCGGGGGCGCCGTCCAGCCAGGGCAGGTCGTGGCCCATGCGGTCGCGCTTGGTGCGCAGGTAGCGCAGGTTGTGCTCGCCGGCCTGGACGGGCATGGGTTCCCGCCCGGTGACGGCGAGGCCGTGGCGGACGACGGCGGCGGTCTTGTCGGGGTTGTTGGTCATGAGCCGCAGGCTGCGCACGCCGAGGTCCGCGAGGATCTGGGCGCCCGCCGCGTAATCGCGGGCGTCGGCGGGCAGGCCGAGCTCCAGATTGGCGTCGAGGGTGTCCACGCCACGCTCCTGGAGTTCGTACGCGCGCAGCTTGGAGAGCAGGCCGATGCCGCGTCCCTCGTGGCCGCGCAGGTAGACGACGACGCCCCGGCCCTGCTCGGTGATGCGCCGCATGGAGGCGTGCAGCTGGGGGCCGCAGTCGCAGCGCTGGGACTGGAAGATGTCGCCGGTCAGGCACTCGGAGTGGAGCCGGACGAGGACGTCCTCGCCGTCGCCGATGTCGCCGTGGACCAGGGCGACGTGCTCGACGCCGTCGACGCTGGAGCGGTAGCCGTACGCGGTGAAGTCGCCGAACGCGGTGGGCAGCCGGGTCTCGGCCTCGCGGCGGACCGTCGGCTCGTTGCTGCGGCGGTAGGCGATCAGGTCCTCGATGGAGATGATCGTCAGGCCGTGCTTGCGGGCGAAGGGGATCAGCTCGGGCAGCCGGAGCATGACGCCGTCCTCGCCCGCGATCTCGACGATGGCCCCGGCGGGGCGGAGTCCGGCGAGCCGGGCGAGGTCGACGGCGGCCTCGGTGTGGCCGTTGCGGGCGAGGACGCCACCGGAGCGGGCGCGCAGCGGGAAGATGTGGCCGGGCCGGACGAAGTCGCCGGGGCCGGCGACGCCGCCCGCGAGCATGCGCAGGGTGGTGGCGCGGTCGGCGGCGGAGATGCCGGTGGTGACGCCGTGCGCGGCGGAGGCGTCGACGGAGACGGTGAACGCGGTCCGCATCGACTCGGTGTTGTGCTCGACCATCTGCGGCAGGTCGAGGCGTTCCAGCTCGTCGCTCTCCATGGGCGCGCAGATCAGACCGCGGCACTCGCTCATCATGAAGGCCACGATCTCCGGGGTGGCCTTCTCGGCGGCGATGACGAGGTCCCCCTCGTTCTCGCGGTCCTCGTCGTCCACGACGACGACGGGCCGGCCGGCGGCGATGTCGCGGACCGCCTGCTCGACCGGGTCCAGGGAGAGGTTCTCGGGGAGCGGTCCGTGGTCGGGGTGCAGCCAGGTGGGCTGGGCAGTCATGCCGTGGCTCCTTCCAGAGCGGGTGTCCGCGTGCGCAGCCACCAGTCGCGCATCCCCCACAGGACGAGGGCGCCGTAGATGACGTAGACGAAGCCGGAGAAGGCGAATCCGTTGGCGAAGTTCAGCGGGACGCCGACGAGGTCGACGAGCAGCCAGGCGAACCAGAACTCGACCATGCCGCGGGCCTGGGCGTACATCGCGACGACGGTGCCGACGAAGATGTACGCGTCCGGCCACGGGTCCCAGGACAGCGACGGGAAGGCGGTGAAGAGACCGCCGACGGCGAGGGTGCCGAGGGCGGCGGCGCCGATCAGCACGCCGCGCTCGCGCCAGGTGGCGAAGCGGACGGCTATGGAGCCGTCCTGGGCCTGCCGCTTGCCTCGGTTCCAGGACCACCAGCCCCACAGGGCGACGACGATGACGACCAGCTGCTTGCCCGCGCTGCCGGAGAGGTGCGCGGAGGCGAAGGCGACGAGCAGGATCACGCCGGAGAGGAGCTGGGCGGGCCAGGTCCAGATCGAGCGGCGCCAGCCGAGGGCCAGGGCGATCAGGCCGACGAGGTTGCCGATCATGTCCGACCACTTGATGTGCTGGCCGAACACGGTGAAGGCCTCGGAGTTGAGCCAGTTCGCCGCGTTCATCGCGGGTCCTGTCCGGCCCGGTCGCCGAGCAGCCGCTCGACGTACTTGGCCAGCACGTCCACCTCCAGGTTGACCGGGTCGCCGGGCTGCTTGCGGCCGAGCGTGGTCAAGGCGAGGGTGGTGGGGATGAGGCTGATGGTGAAGTGGTCGGCCGCCGCGTCCACGACGGTGAGGCTGACGCCGTCGACGGTGATGGAGCCCTTCTCCACGACGTACCGGGTCAGCTCGGGCGGCAGGGAGACCTTGACGAGCTCCCAGTGCTCGGAGGGGGTGCGCTCGACGATGGTGCCGGTGCCGTCCACGTGGCCCTGGACGATGTGTCCGCCGAGCCGGCCGCCGAGCGCCATCGGGCGCTCCAGGTTGACCCGGGAGCCGGTGGTGAGCGCGCCGAGGCTGGAGCGCTTCAGCGTCTCGGCCATCACGTCGGCGGTGAACTCGCCGTCGGCGGTGTCCACGACGGTGAGGCAGACGCCGTTCACCGCGATGGAGTCGCCGTGCTTGGCTCCCTCGGTGACGACGGGGCCGCGCAGCCGGAAGCGGGAGGCGTCCGCCAGCTGCTCGACGGCGGTGACCTCACCCAGTTCTTCGACAATTCCGGTGAACACTCAGTTTCCCTTCCGAGCAGGGGCGGGGACGGCGGTGATGCGCAGATCGGGGCCGATCGGCACGGTCTCGGTCACATCGAGGCGCAACGCCTCGGCGATCGTGGTGATTCCGGCGCCGGCGAGGGCGGCGGGGCCCGCGCCGAGCAGCACCGGGGCGAGATAGCCGACGACCTTGTCGACCTTTCCCGCGGCGACGAACGCGCCGGCGAGGGTGGGGCCGCCTTCGAGGAGTACGGAGAGGACGCCGCGCTCGCGCAGGGCCCCGAGGAGGGCGTCGAGGTCGAGGCCGGGTCCGGCGGTGGCACGGGGCAGGCGCAGGACGGCGGCCTCGGGAAGGTGGCCGGCGGGGGCGTCGTCGGCGACGGCGACCAGGGTGGGCGCGGTGTCGTCCAGGACCCGGGCGCCGGGCTTCACGGCGGTGGCGTTCGTGTCGACGACGACGCGCAGCGGCTGGGTGACTCCGTCGATGCCGCGTACCGCCAGGTGGGGGTCGTCGGTGCGGGCGGTGCCGGAGCCGACGAGCACGGCGTCGGCCTCGGCGCGCAGCCGGTGGACGTCGGCGCGGGCCTCGGGCGAGGTGATCCAGCGGCTGGTGGCGTCGGCGGCGGCGATCCGGCCGTCGAGGGTGGCGGCGTACTTCCACAGGACGTACGGCCGCCCGAGGCGCACCGAGGTCAGCCAGGCGGCGTTGCCCGCCTCGGCCTCCTCCGCGAGGAGGCCCTGTTCGGCCCGGATCCCGGCGTGGCGCAGGGTGTCGCCGCCGCCCGCGGCCCCCGGGTTAGGGTCGGCGACCGCGTACACGACGCGGCTGATCCCGGCGGTCAGGAGGGCCTGGGAGCAGGGGCCGGTGCGGCCGGTGTGGTCGCAGGGTTCGAGGGTGACGTAGGCGGTGGAGCCGCGGGCCCGCCCGCCGGCCGCGCGCAGGGCGTGGACCTCGGCGTGCGGCCCTCCGGCGCGCTGGTGGAAGCCTTCGCCGACGACGGCTCCGGCGGCGTCGGTGATCACACATCCGACGACCGGATTGGGGCTGGTCGAGCCGAGACCGCGCGCCGCGAGCGTGATCGCTCGGCGCATGGCGGTGATGTCGGCTGCGGTGTCCACCGGGTCCTCCTGCCTCTTCGGGCACGGACTCCGGGGCCTGTCGATGACGACAGATAGAGCGGCTCACCAGCAAAAACGCCGAAATCCCGAGAACGGGAACGCCAGGAACGCACGGCATCACGGGAGACTCCCGGCCATGCGTCCGCCGACGGCGGCGTACCGATGACGACCCGCCGCGCACTGCCTCCCATCCGGACTTTCACCGTCGGTCCAGGAATCTCACCTGGTCAACCGGCCGCTGGCTGCGGACGGGTCGCGGACTATAACCGCCGGTTCGGAATTGCACCGACCCCGGAGTGCGCTGCTACTGGTACGGAACCAGTCTGCCACGGACGCCTCACGGCCATGCGGGTGAGCACTGTGGGCTGGGTCACAGGAAACGTGGCGTGAATCCGTTGGCGAGAACCCGACAACGTAGTCATCGGGGCGCCACAGGGAAGCCACAGGAAAGCCGCAGGGAACCCGTCGGGAAAAGTTGACGCTTAAAGGTCCAGACCTATTGACGCACTGGTCTAGTCCTCTTAATCTCTGCGTCACCTCCGAGGTTCGGTCCGGCGGTGTGCGCACACCAGGACCCCGACACGACCCACCCCCTTTTGCCAGTTGTGTTCTGCCGACCTCCCCAGGAGGAACGACCACATGCTGTCCCCCACCCGAGCGAGAGCCACCCTGCTCGCCGCCGGCGCCGCCGTCGCCGGACTGCTGATGAGCTCACTCGCCGCAGGTCCGTCGGCCGCCGCCGACCAGACCTCCTGTCGCCCCGACGGGCTTTACCAGACCCCCGGCGTCGACGTCCCCTACTGCTCCGTCTACGACGCCGACGGCCGCGAGATGATGGGCGCCGACCACAAGCGCCGCGTGATCGGCTACTTCACCAACTGGCGTACCGGCAAGGACGGCAAGGACGCCTACCTGGTCCCGGACATCCCGTGGGACAAGGTCACGCACCTCAACTACGCCTTCGCGCACGTCGACGGCTCCAACAAGCTCTCGGTCGGCCCCGACAGCGCCGACAACGCCTCCACCGGCATGACCTGGCCCGGTGTCGCGGGCGCGGAGATGGACCCGGCGCTCCCCTACAAGGGGCACTTCAACCTGCTGACGAAGTACAAGAAGAAGCACCCGAACGTGAAGACCCTGGTCTCCGTGGGCGGTTGGGCCGAGACCGGCGGCTACTTCGGCCCCGACGGCAAGCGCGTCGACTCGGGCGGCTTCTACTCGATGGCGACCAACGCCGACGGCTCGGTCAACCAGAGCGGCATCAACACCTTCGCCGACTCGGCCGTCGACTTCATCAAGAAGTACGGCTTCAACGGCGTCGACATCGACTACGAGTACGCGACGACCATGAAGGACGCGGGCAACCCGCTGGACCACACGCTGTCCAACGGCCGCCGCGCCGGGCTGGTCAAGGGCTACGACGCCCTGATGAAGACGCTGCGCGAGAAGCTCGACCGCGCGGGCGCCGCCGACGGCAAGCACTACCTGCTGACCGTCGCCGCCCCCTCCTCCGGCTACCTGCTGCGGGGCATGGAGACGTACCAGATGCAGAAGTACCTGGACTACGTCAACATCATGTCCTACGACCTGCACGGCGCCTGGAACGAGTACGTCGGCCCGAACGCCTCCCTCTACGACGACGGCAAGGACGCCGAACTGGCGCAGGCGAGCGTGTACTCCACCTCGCAGTACGGCGGCACCGGCTACCTCAACACCGACTGGGCCTACCACTACTTCCGCGGCTCGATGCCGGCCGGCCGGATCAACATCGGCCTGCCGTACTACACCCGCGGCTTCAAGAACGTGCAGGGCGGCACCGACGGCCTGTGGGGCAAGGCGGCCACGACCGACTGCCCGGCGGGCGCGGGGCTGACCAAGTGCGGTGACGGCGCTGTCGGGATCGACAACCTCTGGCACGACAAGGACACCAACGGCAAGGAATCGCCTGCCGGTTCCAACCCGATGTGGCACGCGAAGAACCTGGAGAAGGGCATCGTCGGCGACTACGTCACCGACTACGGCTTCCCCGCGAACACCCAGCTGACCGGCACGTACGTCCGCAAGTACGACTCCACGCTGGTCGCGCCGTGGCTGTGGAACGCCCAGAAGAAGGTGTTCCTCTCCACCGAGGACGAGCAGTCGGTGAAGGCCAAGGCCGACTACGTCGTGGACAAGGGCATCGGCGGCACGATGATCTGGGAGCTGGCGGGCGACTACCAGTGGAACGCGGCCAAGGGCCAGTACGAGACCGGCTCGACGCTGACCGCCGCGATGTACGACGCCTTCAAGTCGGCGACCCCGTACGGCGCGAAGCGCTCCACGATCGACCTGCCCACCCAGGCCGTGAACATCGACGTCTCCTTCGGACAGTTCCCGCTGGGCGACTCCAACTACCCGATCAGCCCCAAGCTGAAGATCACCAACCGGACCCAGGCCACGCTGCCGGGCGGTACGGAGTTCCAGTTCGACTACTCCACCTCCGCCCCGGCCAACGCCAAGGACCAGTCCGGCTTCGGCACGACGATCATCCGCAGCGACCACACGGCGGCCAACAACATCGGCGGCCTCAAGGGCGACTACAACCGCGTCTCGCTGAAGCTCCCGGCCTGGCAGACGCTGGCCCCGGGCGCCTCGGTGGAGCTGGACTTCGTCTACTACCTGCCGACCTCCACGCCGTCGAACTGGACCGTGACCTTCGGCGGGAAGTCCTACTCCCTCGCCGGTGACCTGGCGCGCGGCACCACCGTGGTCGAGCCCGGCACGGGGACCAACCCCACCCCCACCCCGACTCCGACGCCGGACCCGACCGGTCCGACGCCGACCCCGACCCCGACCCCGACGCAGCCGGGTGGCACCTGCTCGGCCCCGGTCTGGAACGCGGCCACCGAGTACGGCGGCGGCTCCACCGTGAGCCACGGCGGCCGCCAGTGGAAGGCCTCGTGGTGGACGAAGGGCGAGACGCCCGGATCCGCCGGCCAGTGGGGCGCCTGGAAGGACCTCGGCGCCTGCTGAACCCTTCTCCGACCGCCCGGTGGTGAGCGGCTCCACCCCTCCGTTCACCACCGGGCGACCGGCCCCGCCGTCCCCGGCCCCGGCGTCCACCGCCGGGGCCGGGGGCGTTGCCGGGGCGGGGCAGCTGACCGGCCCCGGACGCTTTCCGGCGGCCCGGACCCCGTTCTGGCAGGCTGGCACCATGACGACGATTCTGGTCACCGGCGCCACCGGAACCCTCGGCCGGCAGGTCGCGGAGCGGCTGCGCACCGAAGGGGCCGACGTCCGCGGGCTCAGCCGCCGCTCCCCCTCGTACGCCGTCGATCTGCGCGACGGCAAGGGCCTGGACGCGGCGGTCGAGGGGGCGGACGTGATCGTCCACTGCGCCACGACCCCGCGCGGCGGCGACGACCGGGCGGCGGGGTTCCTCATCGACGCGGCGGAGCGGGCCGGGACGCCGCATCTGCTCTACATCTCGATCGTGGGCGTGGACCGGCTGCCGCTGGGCTACTACACGGTCAAGCGCCGGGTGGAACGGATGATCGAGGACTCCGGTCTCGGCTCGACGATCCTGCGGACCACACAGTTCCACGACCTGGTCCTGCGCATTCTCTCCGGCGCGGCGAAGCTGCCCGTGCTGCCGGTGCCCTCCGGTGTGCGGGTCCAGCCGGTCGACAGCGGCGAGGTCGCCGACCGGCTGACGGCCCTGGCGCTGGGCGGACCGGCCGGCCGGGTGCCCGACCTGGGCGGCCCGGAGGTCCGCGGGCTCACGGAACTGGCCGGGACGTTCCTGCGGGCCACCGGACGCAGGCGGCGGGTGGTACCGGTCCGGCTGGCCGGCAAGGCGTACGCGGGCTACCGGCGCGGCGACCACCTGGCGCCCGGGCACGCCACGGGGACCGTGACGTTCGAGGAGTTCCTCGACCACCGCCACCGCCACCCGGCCTGAGCCGGACCGGCCCGCCGACACCTACGCGGAGCTGTGGGCCGGCCGACGCCAACGCGGAGCTGTGGGCCGCCGGTCAGCCCTCCGGCGCGAAGAGCGCGTCCTGCGCCGCGTCCCGGGCGGTGATCAGCGCACCGCGCAGCACGGCCCCGTCACCCAGCGAACCGGCCCGGACGTCGGTCCGCAGGGGTGACATCGCGGCCAGCCGCTCCTCGACCCGGGCGGCGAGCGGGGGGCCGCCCGCGTGGCCCACGGCCCCCGCGAGCAGGACGCAGCCGGGGTCGAGCACCGAGACGACGGCGGCGGCGCCGAGGGCGAGGCGGTCCGCCAGCTCCTTCAGGAAGGGCTCGCCCGCCTCCCCGGCTCCCAGGGCGGTCCGCACCGCGTCCACGGCCGCCGCGTCCTCCCGGCCGCCGGTCACCGCGCCGGGGTCCACGAGGCCGTGCGCGACGGCGAGTTCGCACAGCGCGGCGGAGCCGGCCAGGGAGTGGAAGCCGCCCTCGCAGTTGACCGCCGAGGGCGGCCCGCTCACGCCGGGGACGGGGAGGAAACCGATCTCGCCCGCGCCGCCGGACGCCCCCTGACGCAGCTTGCCGTCCAGCATGACGGCGGCCCCGATCCCCTGGCCGAGCCAGAGCAGGACGAAGGTCTCCCGGTCGCGGGCGGCGCCCGCCCGGTGTTCCGCGACGGCCGCGAGGTTGGTCTCGTTCTCCACCAGGACGGCGGCGGGAAGCCGCCGCTGGAGCTCCCGGACCAGGCCTCGGTGCCAGGCGGGCAGGCCGGTGGTGTCGCGCAGTTCGCCGGTGCCGGGGTCGATCAGCCCCGGCGCTCCGACCCCGACGCTGTGCAGCGGGACGGACCCGGCCGCGCGGGCGGTGCGCTCCAGAAGGGCGACGGCCCGCTCGACGGCCGGCTCGGTGCCGGTGTCGCTGCCGATGGGCAGGGAGCCCTCGGCGAGCGTGGCCCCCAACAGGTCGGTGACGACCACGCTGACGCTTCCGAGCCGTACGTCCAGCGCCGCGAGATGGGCCCGGTCGGCGACGATCCCGTACAGCCGGGCGTTGGGTCCGCGGCGGACGGCCCCGGACTCGCCCACGACCTGGATCAGCCCGGCCCTCTGGAGTCGTTCGACGAGGTCGGCGACGGTCGGGCGGGAAAGTCCGGTCAACGTCTTGAGCTGGGTGGCCGTCAGCGGGCCGTCCTGCTGGAGCAGCCGCAGGGCGAGCCGGTCGTTGATGGCCCGAGCCGTGCTCGGTGATGCGGGCATACCGAGATCCTTCCAGATCGCCGCCCCGCCGCTTGCCGGGGCCGGGCCGCACAGTGGCGGCTATTTATCAGGCAGGGTTCCTGATAGTTTACGGCCCGCATCGTCGCACGGGGCGCCGGGACCGCCGGCATCCCAGAATTCCCAGGGGAGAGACACGACGGCATGAGAGACGACCCGACCGTCACGGTCTACAGCACGGAGCAGGTGAAGCGGGCGCGGATCGCCATCGCCGCGGTCTTCACCGTCCACGGGGCGGTGACCGGCAGTTTCGCGACCCGGATGCCGTGGATCCAGGACCACGCCGGAGTGAGCGCGGGCCAGCTCGGGCTGGCGCTGGCCTTCCCGGCGATCGGCGCGTCGATCGCGATGCCGCTCGCCGGCCGGATCAGCCACCGGTTCGGCGCGCGGACCGCCCTGCGGGGGCTACTGGCCCTGTGGACGCTGGCGCTGATCCTGCCCGCGCTCGCGCCGGGCCTGGTCACGCTGTGCGCGGCGCTGTTCGTCTACGGGGCGACGGCCGGGATGTCCGACGTGGCGATGAACGCCCTGGGCATCGAGGTGGAGAACCGTCTCGACAAGTCGATCATGTCGGGCCTGCACGGCATGTGGAGCGTGGGCGCGCTGATCGGTTCGGCGGCGGGCACCGTCGCCGCGCACACCGCGACCGACGCCCGGCTGCACCACGCCATCGCCGCCCTGGTGCTCACGGCTCTGGGGCTGATCGCCTGCCGGGGCGTCCTCGATCTCCGGAGCCGCCCGGACGAGGAGCCGCCGCCACGTTTCACGGTGCCGCCGAAGTCGGCCCTGATCATCGGGGCGATCGGGTTCTGCGCGGTGTTCGCGGAAGGCGCCAGCCTGGACTGGTCGGCGGTCTACCTGCGGGACGTTCTGGACAGTTCGCACGGTCTCGCCGCGGCGTCCACCACGGCGTTCACCCTGACGATGGCCCTGGCCCGGATCGCCGGAGACCGGATCGTCGACCGTTTCGGCGCGGTCCGCACGGTGCGGACCGGCGGGCTGATGGCCACCGCGGGCGGGCTGCTGGTCGTGTTCTCGCCCTCCCCCGCGGCCGCGATGTGCGGCTTCGCGCTGCTGGGCCTCGGTGTGGCGGTCGTGGTCCCGCTGGCCTTCGCGGCGGCCGGGCGCAGCGGGCCGAACCCGAGTCAGGCCATCGCGGGCATCGCCACCATCACGTACACCTCCAGCCTGATCGCCCCCTCCGCGATCGGCTCGCTGGCCGAGGCCACCTCGTTGGTGGTGTCGTTCGGCGTGGTGACCGTGCTTGCCTTCGGCCTGGTGCTGGGCGCCGGGGTGCTGCGATCGGCCGACCGCAAGGTCACCGGATCGGCGGCCGGAAGCGGTACGACGACGAAGAGCGCGGCCGGGAGCTGACCGGGCGGGGCGGCGGCACGCACAGGTGCTGCGGCGCGGGACGCGGTACGGCGGCGCGCGGCGGGAGGCCTCCGCGCGGGCACCCTCCGCCGCACCATTACCATGGCGCTGATCTTTTCCGCAGGTGAACACCGAACACCGGGTCGCAGACCGGCCGGCACACCGAGCAGACCTTCAGGGAGCAACCATGAGTCTCGGCGTGCGCTGGAGACTGCACGGCGACGGGAAGAACCTCGCACCGGGCGAGATCGTGAGGCCGGACGAACGGCTCACCTGGGGGCGCACCGCCGGTCTCGGGGCCCAGCACGTGGTCTCGATGATCGGGGCCTGCTTCGTCGCCCCGATCCTGATGGGCCTGGACGCCAACCTCGCCGTCATGGCATCCGGTGCGGCCACCATCCTCTTCCTGCTCATCACCCGTGGCCGCATTCCCAGCTATCTCGGCAGCAGCCTGTCGTTCATCGGCGTGGCCGCGGTCATCCAGACCCAGGGCGGCGACGCGGCGACCCTCACCGGCGCACTGCTGGTCGTCGGCGCGGTCCTCTTCCTGTGCGGGGCGGCCATCCGCGCCCTCGGCGCCCGTGTCATCCACGCCCTCCTGCCGCCGGTGGTCACCGGCGCGGTGGTCATGCTGATCGGCTTCAACCTGGCTCCCGTCACCGCCGGCACCTACTGGCCGCAGGACCAGTGGACCGCGCTGCTCACCATGCTCTTCACGGGCTTCGCCCTCGTCGTGCTGCGAGGCTTCTGGTCCCGTATCGCGATCTTCCTCGGCCTCGCCTTCGGCTACCTGGTCTCCTGGGTCTTCGACCGCGTCTTCGGCAAGATCCACTCCCCCGCCGGAGGCACCGAACCGGTCGACCACTGGCGCCTGGACCTCTCGGGGGTGGCCGAGGCCGACTGGATCGGCCTTCCCACCCTCCACGCCCCGAGCTTCTCGCTCTCCGCGGTGCTCGTCGCCCTGCCCGTCGTCATCGCGCTCATCGCCGAGAACGCCGGACACGTCAAAGCCGTGGGCGAGATGACCGGCGACCCGCTGGACGACAAGCTCGGCACGGCGATCATGGCCGACGGCGCGGCCACCGTGATGGCGACGTCGGTCGGCGGTCCCGCGACGACCACGTACGCCGAGAACATCGGCGTCATGGCCGCCACCCGCGTCTACTCGACCGCCGCCTACTGGTGCGCCGCCGGCTTCGCGATCCTGTTCGGTCTCTGCCCCAAGTTCGGCGCCGTCGTGGCCGCCATCCCCGGCGGCGTCCTCGGCGGGATCACCGTCATCCTCTACGGCATGATCGGCCTGCTCGGCGCCCAGATCTGGGTCCGCTCACGCGTCGACCTGTCCAACCCGCTCCACCTCGTGCCCGTGGCCGCGGGGCTCATCGTGGGCATCGGCAACGTGAGCCTGAAGCTCACCGACAACTTCGAGCTGAGCGGCATCGCGCTGGGCACGCTGATCGTCCTCGTCGGCTACCACGCCCTTCGAGCCCTGGCTCCCGCCCACATGAAGGCCGAACCGCCGCTCACCGATCCGGACAACCCGGGGTACGACCGGGGTCTGCCGGGCGGGTCGTGAGCGCGGACCGCGCGGGTGGGCCGGGACGCCCGAGGTGACTCCCGCGGCCGACTTCCGTCGGAGGTGCCGCATTGGCCGGATTCAAGGGTGCGGTCTAGAGATCTCCTGACTCCGCGCCGAGGCGCGGGATCAGTACTGTCGGGAGCCCCGGGAAGCAGCAACGAATCTGGAGTCACCGTGCGCATCAGCGTCTGTATCCTGCCCGACCGCCCGTTCCGGGAAGCGGCCGCGAGCTGGCGGCACGCCGAGGAGCTGGGCTTCCACGCCGCCTACAGCTACGACCACATCACCTGGGCCGGACTGCCGGACAGCGCCTGGTACGGGGCGATGCCCACGCTGGCGGCCGCCGCCGGGGTCACCTCGCGGATCAGGATCGGCACGCTGGTGACGTCGCCGAACTACCGCCACCCGGTGCCCCTCGCCCACGACGTCGTCACGCTGGACGCCATCAGCGAGGGCCGCTTCGTCCTCGGCTTCGGCGCCGGCTCGCCGGACGCCGACGCCTTCGTGCTCGGCCAGGGCGAGCGCGGCAAGGGCTGGTCGGTGCACGAACGCGGCGGCCGGTTCCGCGAGTCCGTGGAACTCCTGGACCGGCTGCTGACCGGAACGCCCGACGGCCGCAAGCGGACGACCTTCCTCGGCCGCTACTACGAGGCCGTCGACGCCGGACTGGAGCCGGGCTGCGTCCAGCGGCCGAGGGTGCCCTTCGTGCTGGCGGCGAACGGCCCGCTGGGGATGCGCACCGTCGCGCGGCACGGCGCCTCATGGGTCGTCACCGACCAGGGGGACCTGCCCAGGCAGGAGCGGACCGCGTCCTGGACCTGGTCGGTGCTCGCGCGGCGTATGGAGCAGCTGGACGAGGCGTGCGAACGGGAGGGCCGCGACCCGAAGTCCCTGGACCGTACGCTGCTGACCGGGTTCTCCCTGCTGCCGACCACGGAGTCCGCACAGGCGTTCGCGGACGTCTCGGGGCGGTGCGCCGAGCTGGGGTTCACCGAGATCGTGGTCCACTACCCGCGCGAGTCCGGGTTCTTCGCGAGTCCCCGCCACGTCATCGAGGAGATCGCCCCCGCCAACGGCTGAGCGCCCCTGCCGCGCCTCACGACCCTTCCGGCCCCGTCCACCGCGATCGTGGGCGGGGCCGGGCCCGTACCGGAGGCCGCAGCGCGCGGACACCGCTCAGAGCAGGCCGTGCAGCCGCAGGTCGGCCACGCACTTGGCGAGGTACGGAGGCGAGAGCGACGGCACCCGCCCCTCCCCCACCCCGAGGGCGCCGACCGCCGTGCTGAACCGGGTGGCCGGCACGGCGGAGCCCGCCCTCGGTACGCCCGGCCGGGCGTACGCCCGCATCAGCGGCAGCAGCGACAGCCGGCGCTGGTGGTCGGGCAGACCGCGCAGAGCCGCCTCGGCGCGCATGTGCCACTGCCGATGGTCGTCGAACCGGGCGATCGGGTGGCCCGCGTCGATCAGCCAGTCCACGAACTCGTCCCAGGAGATCCCGTCGTCGTGGGCGTTGACCGCGTTGTAGGTGACGTACCCGTCCTCGTTCCCGGCGCTGAGCGCGGTGATCGCGGCGGCGGTGAAGTCGACCGGCAGACCGCTGTAGTGCGCCCGCGAACGGCCGCCGTCCCGGTCGAGCCGGTAGAAGGAGCGCGGCGCCATGTGGGTCGTGAGGACACTCAGGAGCAGCCGGCTGAACCGGTCGGTCAGGTTCAGCCCGCCCGGCAGGCTGCTGTGGGCCAGGATCATGTCCGGCCGGAACACCGTGACCGGCAGCCCTTCCCTCTCGTGCGCCTCGCGCAGCAGGACCTCGCCCGCCCACTTGCTCGTGGCGTATCCGTTCGCGTCGGAGTCGTCCAGCGGCCGTACCGGGGACGCCGTGCGGATGTCGGCCGTCTCGTCGAGGAACGAGCCGTCGGGCAGCATCGCGGCCGCCACCGTCGACACATGGGCGAACCGCTTCGCCCGGCCGGTGAGCGCCAGCCTGATCAGCTCCGCCGTCGCGGCGACGTTCGGCGCGAACAGGCTCCGGTACGGCAGGACATGGTTGACCAGCGCCGCCGCGTGCACGATCTGGTCGGTCTGTTCGGCGAGCGACTCCCAGGCCGTCTCCGCCAGGCCCGACCGTGGCGCCGACACATCGGCGGCCAGGACTGTCAGATGCCGCTCCGCGGCCGCGTCGAACCAGTCGGCGGGGTCGGCCACCGCGGCGCGCAGGCATGCGAGCACACGCTGCCGTGCGGCCCCGTCGTCGGTGGCCCGGGCCAGGCAGGTCAGCCGGCCGCCCGTCTCGCGGACGCGCCGCAGCCAGTCGACCGCCAGGAACCGTCCGAGATACCCGGTCGCCCCGGTGACCAGGACATTCCCGACGGAGGCCGGGCCGGGCCGCGCGCCGCGCCCGGCGGCCGGGAGCCGCCCGTCGAGGAAGCGGTCGAGAGTCAGATCGGCGGCCCTCACCTCGTGCGCGTCGCCTCCGTGCACCGAGGCGAAGGTGGGGCGCGCCTCCCGGGCGTCCCGGGCCGGGCCGAGCCGCTCCGCTATGCGGGCCAGCGTCGAGGAGGGCTGGAGGACGACCTGGATGGGCACCTCCTCGTCGAGGATCTGTTCGAGGACGGTCGAGAAGGTGTGTGCCGACAGGGAGTCGCCGCCCAGATCCGTGAAGGCGGCCTCCGCCCGGACCAGCGACGAGGGGCAGCCGAGGGTGATCTGCGCGGCGGCGCGGACCGCGTCCAGCGGCGTGACCTTCCCGCCCGCGGCGCGCAGTGCCGCGATCTGGCCCGCCCGGCCGGCCGCGATGTCCGCGTACAGCCGCTCCAGGCGCGGTGCGTAGCGCTCCTTCAGGGCGGGCCGGAGAATCTTGCCGGCCCCCGACAGCAGCCCGTTCGCCACCGTGAACGGCTGCCGCTCGACGACGACGTCGTGCGGGATCTCGTACGCGTGCAGGCCCGCACCATGGGCGAGTTCCCGCAGGGAATCCAGGACCGCGGTCCGTACGGCGTCGTCGTCGGCCCGTCCCAGGCGCTCGGCGTCGGGGACCACCACCGCCAGCGGGAACGCCTGCTCGCTGCTGCCGTACACATAGATCTGCGCGATGTGCGGGCTCGTCGCGTACAGCGCCTCCAGACCGGACACGGCGATGAACTCGCCCTGGGACAGCTTCACCACGTTGTTCATCCGGTCGACGTAGACCAGACGGCCCGGCGCGGTCTCGGCGAAGACGTCGCCGGTGCGGTAGAAGCCGTCCTCGTCGAAGGCGCGGGCGGTGACCTCGGGCTGCTGGTAGTACCCGGGGAACAGCCCGACCGACTTCACCCTCAACTCGCCGCGGGGGTAGGGCTTGTCGGTGCTGAAGTACCCGAGTTCGGGAACGTCGGCCAGCCGGTGGTCGGTCACCGGCGGGCAGCGGACCACCTGGTCGACGACGATGGCCCGGGTCGTCTCCGTCGACCCGTAGCAGTCGATGATCGGCGTGCCGAGGAGCAAGGCCGTGAAGGTGTGCATCGCCTCCGACAAGGGCGCGCTGCCGCACAGGGCGAAGACGATCCGGCCGCCGAGCATGTCGTCGCGGACCCGGGCGGACGCGGCCGCCTCGGCCTGCGGGCGGGGTGTGCCGGTACGGCCGACGCGGTCGGCCTCCAGCTGGTACCGCTGATACACCATGTCGCAGATCCTCGGGACCAGGCTGAGCACCGTGGGACGCGCCAGGCGGATGTCGTCGAACAGCGTCGACATGTCGCCGCGGGCCGCGAAGTAGCCGGTGCCGCCGGCGGCGAGGCCGTTGACCAGCCAGGCGCGGCCGTTGACGTGGCTCATGGGCATGTAGTGCAGCACGAACACCGGGGTCCCGCTGCCGCCTCCGGCGTTCAGCCCGCCGCGGGCGTTCTGCCACATCCTCGTGATCATGGAGGCGGTGTAGATCGCGCCCTTGGGCGTGCCCGTGCTTCCGGAGGTGTAGATCAGTCCGACCAGCCGGTCCGGATCCCCGTCCTCGTACGGTTCCGCGGCGGGCAGACCGGCGCCCCGGTCCACCTCGTCCACCAGCGTAACCACCTCGGCCCGCCCGCTCAGTCTGCCGCGGGCCGACGCGATCGCCTCCCGGTCGTCGTCCACCCGGGGGTCGTGGTCGAAGACCACCAGGCGCTCGATGGAGGCGGACGTGAGGACGGCTTCGACCGCGGCGTCGAGCGAGGCGACGTCGGCCGCGAGGATCCTCGGCCCCGTCTCGGCGACCACCGGAGCCAGCCGTGCGGCGGACGAGCCGGTGGGCAGCGGCACCGACACCGCACCCAGGTACATGCAGGCCAGGTCGATGACCGCGTAGTCGACACCGGTGAACCCCAGGGTCGCGACGAAGTCCTTGGCGCGCACGCCGTCGGCGCCGTCGGCCCAGGCGGCCGCCAGTCGGCCGACCTGTTGCCACAGCTCGGCGTAGGTCAACGTGTCGAAGCAAGGCAGGAGTTCACGGGTGTGCCGGCCGGTGGCGGGGTCGCGGACGACACGGCCGGACCTGCGGGCGAGGGCCGTCCGGTCGGCGTACCCGTGCATGGCGGCCGCGATGACCTCCATGAGGCCGTCCTGGCGGCCCATCGCGTCGGCGACGTCGGGGGACGGTACCGCCCCGGCGAACTCGGGATCATCCGCGTACAGGGCCGCGATCCTCGATGCGACGTCGTGACCTGCCTGATGCTCGGACATGAGGGCTCCGGTGTGTGTGGAGTGCGAGGAATCAGCTGCGAGCGCGCGTGCGGGTCGGAGTGCGGCCCGGTGGGACAGCTCTCAGCCGGGCGTCGCGTCGGCGGGCTTGGCCCGGCCGCCGAGGAGGGCGGCCAGGCCCATGAGGGTGTAGACGGCGACAAGGGCGAACGCCGGCGCGGCGATGCCGCCTCCCGACGGGAGGCCGGCGAGGAGGGCGACCCCGATCAGGGATCCGGTCGACCGGCCCGCCGACATCAGCCCGGAGGCGATGGCCGACCGGTGCTCGGGGGCGGCGGACAGGGTCAGGGTGATCTGGGGCACCGTCACCAGGCCGAAACCGAACCCGATCAACGCCAGCCCGGCACAGGTGCCGACCGGGGTGGCGCCCACGGCGGCCAGCACCACCGCGCCGAGCAGGGAGAGCAGGATGCCGGCGCCCAGCACGGCCCGGGCGCCGTACTTGGCGGCGAAGCGTCCCGCGGCCAGCGGCATGAAGGTGATCGGCAGGGCGGACGACAGGAAGAAGAGCCCGACGGTAACCGGGTCGTAGCCCCGCACCTGCTGGAGGAACACGCTGAGCGTGAACATCAGCCCGTTGTAGCCGACGAAGAGCAGCAGGCCGACCGCGACGTAGCCGCGGAACCCGGGCGCCCGGAACAGGTCCGCCGGGATCATGGGGTACGCGTAGCGGCGCTGGCGGACCACGAACGCGGCGAACGCGGCCAGGGCCGCCACCGCGGCCACCACGGGCAGGGGCCGCGTCCATCCCAGCTCCTGGCCCTCGGCGAGCGCCAGCGCGAGACCGCCGAGGAAGACGACGGACAGCAACTGGCCCGGCACGTCCTGCGGTTCCTTGGACGTGGACCGCTCCACCCGAGGCATGTTCCGTGCCGAGAGCCACAGGACGACCAGGACGATGGGCACGTTGATCCAGAAGATGCTCCGCCAGCCCACCGACGCGACCAGGGCGCCCCCGAGCGTGGGACCGAAGGCGACCGGACTCCCGGCGACCATCGACCAGATGGAGATGGCCTTGGCGCGTTTGCCGGGCTCCCGGTAGGTGTCGGTGAGCATCACCAGCGTCGCGGGCATGACGAGCACCGCGCCCAGCCCCTGGGCCGCCCGTACGGCGACGAGCACGGGGCCGTTGGGGGCGAGGCCGCACAGCACTGAGGCCACCCCGAACAGCACGACCCCGAGCCGGAACATCCGCACCGCGCCGTAGCGCCCCACCGCCGCGGCGCCGGCCAGCATCAGGCCGGCGATGACGACCACGTAGGAGGTGACGACGGCCTGCATCGTCGGAAGGCTCGCGTCGAGACTGTCGCGGATCGCCGGGATCGCGACGTGGAGGATGCTGGTGTCGACGACGATCATCCCGTGCGCCAGACAGGCCACCGCCAGGACGCGGCCGGGCCGCAGGGCCGCGGGGCCGGTGTCGGACGTGCGGTTGTCGAAACTGGTGGATTCGGCCATGGCCTGCCATTTCGCATGAGTTCGCATGGGTTCGCGTGAGCGCGCATGAGCCGGTGAATTTGATGCCGACAATACTGCGAAACCCTAGTGACAAAACGCGCAGCGTCAACCACGCAGCCGACCGGGCCGACCTCGATGTCTGAATCGTCCGATTCCAGGGTCAGGCATAGAGAATGGTCCACTTCCCCGCAGGGTCTGACGCTCCATAGCCTCGGAGCGCTGAGAATCACCAGAGGGCACAGCCTGGAAGTGCAGGGGGGAACAACATTGTCCTTTTCCCGAGAGTTCCGGGGAATTCAACAGCGCCCGTCGCCCATGCCGTTCCGCCGCTATGCGCGGGACGCCAATTCTCCCACTTCAGGCTGGTCACGGCGGTGGCCGGACGCCACACTCGACCGGGCTCCGATCTGGGCCTCGGTCGACCTCCGGGACGGAAACCAGGCGCTGGCCGAGCCCATGGACAGGGGCCGCAAGCAGCGGATGTTCGACCTGCTCGTGGCGACAGGCTTCAAAGACATAGAAGTCGGATATCCAGCTGCCAGTGCGCATGATTTCGATTTCGTCCGCGAACTGGCCACCAAGGACGAAATTCCGGACGACGTCACGATCTCCGTCTTCACGCCGGCCCGTCCAGAACTCATCGAGCGAACCTTCGACGCGATTCGCGGAGCCGACCGCGCCGTGGTGCATTTGTGCCATGCGACGGCTTGCCTGTGGCGCGAGGTCGTGTTCGGGATGTCGCCGCGCGAGGTCCTGCGCATGGCTGTCGACGGCGCACAGCACCTGGTGCGCCTGGCGGAGCGTGAGCCCGGTACCGACATCCGGTTCGAGTACTCCCCCGAGACCTTCAACGTGACCGAGCCGGAGCTCGCCCTGGAGATCGCGAACCGGGTCGCGGAGGTCGTCGACGCCACGTCGGACCGGCCGCTCGTACTGAACCTCCCGACCACCGTGGAGACCCACTCGCCCCACGTCTTCGCCGACCAGGTCGAGTGGATGCACCGCAACCTCGACCGGCGTGACGCGATCATCCTCTCCGTCCATCCGCACAACGACCGGGGCACCGCCGTCGCTTCGGCGGAACTGGCCGTGCTCGCCGGGGCCGACCGGGTCGAGGGCACCCTGTTCGGCAACGGCGAACGCACCGGAAACGTCTGCCTGGTGACGCTCGCGCTCAACCTGTTCAGCAGCGGGGTCGATCCCCAGCTGGAGCTCTCCGACATCGACGCCGTCCGCGCGATCGTGGAGGACTGCAACCGGCTGCCCGTGCACCCCCGCCACCCCTACGCCGGCGACCTGGTCTACACCGCCTTCTCCGGCACCCACCAGGACGCCATCGCCAAGGGCCTGGCAGCGCTGTCCGAACGGGCCGAACGGGAGGGCAAGGACATCGGCGACATGCCCTGGCAGGTGCCCTACCTGCCCATCGACCCGAAGGACGTCGGCCGCGACTACCAGGCGATCATCCGGGTCAACGGCCAGTCGGGCAAGGGCGGCATCGCCTACGTGCTCAAGGCGGGCTGGGGTGTCGACCTGCCGGCCGAACTGCGGCGGGACTTCGCGGCCGTGGTCCAGTCCGCGGCCGATGCCCTGCGGCGCGAACTGGAGCCGCCGGAGATCTGGCAGCTGCTCCTCAAGACCTACTGCCTCGACGACTCGCCCGCGCTGCCCGACGACGACGGCGATGGTGATGGTGCCGACGGCGCCGCGATCCTCGCACGGCTCGCCGCCGAGCACGGTGTCGGGTTCACCCGGCCCCGGTTCACCGGCTCGACGGCGGCCGGCGCACCGATGACCTGCCTCGTCGCGGTGGAGACGGACGGCCGCACCGTCTGGGGGCTCGGCCGGGCGGCCACCGTCGCCGACGCCGCACACAGATCCGCCCGTTCCGCGCTGCTACGGGCGGGCACGCACGAAGGAGACCAGTGAAGAACAACTCGTTCCACACGGTCGGCCCCGGTATCTACCGGGAGGACAGCGGAATGGTCTACGAGGACTACGTCCCCGGCGAGGTGGTCGAACACCGGCCGGGCCGGACGATCACCATGACCGACAACGTGTGGAGCTCCCTGCTCTGCCTCAACCAGCATCCGCTGCACATCGACGCCGTCTACGCCGAGCAGACCAGGTTCGGCAGGATCGTCGTCTCGAGTCTGGTCACCTTCGGGATCGTGAACGGGATGACCGTCTCCACCATCAGTGCCAAGTGCGTCGCCAACCTCGGTTGGGACAACGTGCGGTTGACCGCCCCGGTGTTCGTGGGCGACACGCTCTACGCACAGACCCGCATCGTCTCCCGGCGCGAGTCCGGCACACGTCCCGACCAGGGGATCGTGACCGTCCACACCACCGGCCGGAACCAGGACGACACGACGGTCATCGAATTCGAGCGGACGATTCTCGTCCCCAAGCAGGAGGCGCACCCATGATTCCGGTCATCGACCTGGCTCCGGCACGGCCCGGCCTCGAACACGGGACCGCCGAGGAGATATCCGACGCCTGTCGGCGGAGCGGGTTCTTCGTCGTACGCGGACACGGCATCGCCCGTGAGGTCTTCGACGACGCCTACGACGCCTCGCTGCGCTTCTTCGGCCTCCCGCTGGAGAGGAAGCGCGCGTTTCCCATGAGCACCTCCACCGCACGCGGCGACAACGACTACAGCCCCTACGGGTACAGCGCCCTCCTCTCCGAGAACGCCTACGCCTACACCGGGAAACCGGGAATGCCCTCGGACTACGTCGAGAAGTTCAGCACCGGACGGCTGATCCTGGACGACGAGGAGAAGCTCCCGTTCCCCGAGGACGAGTCGGGGGCACAGCTACGCACGGCCCTGAAGCGGTACTTCGCCGCCTGCGAGACCGTGGCGGGCCGGATCGCCGAGTTGCTGGCCCTCGCCCTGGACCTGCCCCGCGACTTCTTCGCCATCCGGACGAACACCTCCAACGACTCGCTCCGCTCGCACCTCTACCCCGGGGTCGCCCCCGAGTTCCTCAACGACCAGGGCATGGGGCAGCACACGGACGGCACGCTGATCACCCTGCTCACCCAGGACGGCCCCGGCCTCCAGCTACAGGACCGCTCCGGCCGCTGGCTGGACATCGACGTCCCGGAGCGCGACAGCTTCATCGTCAACATCGGTGACCTGATGGCTCGTTGGTCGAACGACGAGTACGTGTCGACGCCGCACCGGGTGCGGCTCGCCGACCGGCGGCGGCAGTCCATCGTGTTCTTCAAGCTGGCCAACGACGACACCGTCATCGAGTGCTTCCCCACATTCGCGTCGGACCGCCCCGCGAAGTACGAGCCCATCCGCTACGAGGACTACTCCCTCCAGAAGATGAACCTGCTGTTCGGAAGGGAAGACGCCCGGTGAAGTCGTACGCGAGCCTGCTCTACACCCCCGCGCTGCTGCTGGCGTCGGTCGCCCGGCCCGGCCGGGTCCGCGCCGACATACTGGTCCTGGACCTGGAGGACTCCATCCATCCGGCCAGAAAGGCCGAGGCCCGCGAGCTGCTGGCGGGGGCGGACCTCAGCGGGGCCGGGCTGCCCGCACTCGGCATGCGGGTGAACACGATCGCGACGCCCGACGGCCTGGAGGACCTGCGGGCGCTGATCGAGATGGACGCCACCATCGGCGGCGTACCTCTCGACGTGGTCTTCATCCCCAAGATCTCCGGCGCCGGCGACGTGGCCATCTACCGGTCACTGCTGTCACACACCTCCAAGCCGCCGGAGATCTGCAGCTTCATCGAAAGCGTCGACGCCGTCGACAACGCCGTCGAGATCGCCGCGGTCAGCGACGGCCTCTGCTTCGGACAGGCGGATCTGACGGCCGACCTGTACGCCGAGAACACCTTCTACCTCGATCACGCGCGAGCCCGGCTCTGCACCGCGGCGGCCAAGTACCGCGTGCCCGCGATCGACACCAACTCGTTCGAACTGCACGACCTCGACGCCGTCGCGGCGCAGTGCCGGGCCGCCCGGGACGCCGGATTCACGGGGAAGGCGGCCATCCATCCCCGGCAGGTCGACACCATCGCCGAGACGTTCACCGTCGGCGCGGACAAGATCGCCGAGTACCGCAGCGTGGTCGAGGACTACCACTCCACGTCCTACGGCTTCGCGGTCGAGGAGGACCGGGTACTCGCCCCGCCGTTCGTGCTGCGGGCCCAACGCATGCTCGCACTCCACGCACCCGCCGAAACCGGCCGGAACGCCCGCACCAACTAGCCCAGGGGGACCCCAGTGAAGAAGCTTCCGCAGCACGCCGTCATCGACGTCTCCACCCACCCGACCGAGCTGACCGACGGCCGGCTCCGGGCCGTCGGGGACGAACTCGTCCGGGAACTGGTGCGGCTGGTCGCCGAGGGCGACGGCGTGGCCGTCTGCCTCGGCGTCTCCAGAACGCTGGCGCACCACGGACTCGACGTCCACAAGGAGCAGGACGCCGCGATCGCCCGCGACTACCTCGAATCGCTGTTCCGCGGCTTCGGGGAGCACGTCGACGTCTCCCGGTTCAGCCCCGTCGCGATGGACTACGACCGCATCGCCGGCATGGACGTCGACGGGTACAACAAGAACACGCACTTCACGCCCAACGGCGACCACACCACCGAGCGCGAGTTCCTGACGACCAAGTGCGTGCACTTCGACGCCGCCACACCGTTCATCGGGAACATCTACGGGCCCAACACCAACATCACCCACGGCACCCCGATGGTCTGCGACACCCGGGCCTACTGCCAGGAGACCGGGGTCGCCCCCGCCGATCTGCTGGAACTGATGCCGCACAGCTACAACGTCGCGGTCAAGGAGGAGCACGCCGGGCCGGTCCTGGCCGGGTACGCCGCCGCCGTGGAGGCCGACCTCTCCGCCGACCTGGTCATGGTCGTCCTGCTGAACGAGGTGGACCGCGGGCTCGCGCACGCCGGCTCCGAGCCCCGCCCCACCGACTCCACCCGGCCCGCCCGCCGTCCGATCCGGCACCTGGAGTACCAGTTCGCCGAGGGTGTCGAGCTGTCGAAGTGGTACCGGCACTACCGCCTGGAGATCCCGCAGCCCAGCCTCCAGGTGCCGGACGAGGCCGCCCGCGAGCGCTTCCACCGCGGGATCGACCCGGTCGGGACGGACCGGTGACGACGTCCGCGGAATACAGCGTGCCGTCCATGTCCGCGAGCGACCGCGCGGAGCTCGACAAGCTCCTCGCGGCCCTCGCGGCGGGCGAGTGGCCGTTGGACATCGACGAAGCCCGGGTGTTCTACGACGCCTGGGGCGCGCCGATCGCCGACGACATCGTGGTCGAACAGCGCGACGGCGGTCACCTGTTGACCCCGCCGAACGCGGAGGGCTCCCTGACCGGGCTCTACCTGCACGGTGGCGGGTACGTGTACGGATCGCTGCGCAGCCACGGTCACATGGTCTCCGAGATCGCCCGCGCGGCCCGCTGCCCGATGTTCTTCGTGGACTACCGGCGAGCCCCCGAGCACCCCTATCCGGCGGCGCTCGACGATGCCGTGGCCGCGTACCGGAGTCTGCTCGCCGACGGGGTCGCCGCCGGTGACGTGGTCCTCGCGGGCGACTCGGCGGGCGGCGGCCTGATGCTCGCGATGCTGCTGAAGCTGCGGGACTCGGGGCTGCCGGCCCCGGCCGCGGCGGCCTGTGTCTCGCCGTGGACCGACCTCACGGGCAGCGGGGAGAGCTATCACGCCCTGGAGCAGGAGGATCCCATGCTCAGCAAGCCGGTAGTGGACCTGGTGTCCGCGTCGTACCTGGCGGACGCCCCGCGCACGCATCCGTACGTCTCCCCGCTGTTCGGGGAGCTCGCGGGTCTGCCCCCGGTGCTCCTCCAGGTGGGCAGCCGCGAGATCCTGCGCAGCGACGCCGAGCGGTTCGCGGCCGGGCTGCGGCGCGCGGGCGGCACCGGTGTGCTGGAGGTCTGGCCCGGCATGGTGCACGTCTGGCACCTCCACCACTCGCGCCTCGGCAAGGCCCGCGAGGCCGTGAGCCGGCTCGGCGGCTGGCTCCGCGCCCAGGCGGCGGGGGCGTGATGACCGAGGACATCACCGGGCCCCATCGGTACCGCAACAACCGGAAGATGGTGCCCGCGGGTGAGGCCGCGTGGGGCCTGTCCCGCAAGCACGGGATGCTCGGCCTCGTGGTCGAGGCCGTCGAAGGGCAGAACCGGCTGCGCGACGTCCGCACCGGGCACGAGTTCGCCAACCTGTCGTCCTGCTCGTACCTGGGCCTCAACAGCCACCCCACGGTGGTCGAGGCCGGACGGGCCGCGCTGGAGGAGGAGCGGATCACCGGGCTGTCCATGGGCGAGTTCCGGATCCGGCTCGGCATCATGGAACGGCTGGAGGAGGAGCTCGCCGAGCACTTCGGCGCCCACGTCCTGCCCTCGGTGTCCTGCGGAGTGCTCAGCTCGGCGATCCTGCCGCTGCTCGCCTCCGGGCATCTCACCGATGGCGAGCCCCTCGTCGTGGTCTTCGACCGGTTCGCGCACTTCTCACTGAACTTCCTCAAGCCCGTTCTCGCCGACGAGACGCTGGTGCTGACCTGTCCGCACAACGACATGCAGTACCTGGAGGACGTCTGCAAGCGGTATCCGCGGGTGGCCTACGTCGCCGAAGGCGCCTACTCCACCGGCGGGCAGGCGGACCTGAAGGGGATCAAGGACCTCCAGGACCGGTACGGGATGTTCGTCTACCTCGACGACTCCCACGCGCTGTCGGCCGTGGGCGAGCGCGGTGAAGGATACGCGCGCACCGTGTTCGACACTCTCGGCTCCCGCACGATCGTCGTCGCCTCGATCGCCAAGGCGTTCGGCAGCACCGGCGGCATCGCCATGGTCGGCGACCGCGAGATGTTCGAACTCCTCTACCGGACCGGGCCGCTGGCCTGGTCCCAGGGATTGCGGACCGCCGCGGTCGGCACCACCCTCGGAGCCCTGGAGGTCCACCGGAGCCCGGAGCTCGGCCTGCGACAGCGACGACTCGCCCAGAACATCGCCCTTTTCGACGAGCGGCTGCGCGACCACGGCCTGCGGGGCGCCGGATCGCACATCAAGTTCGTCACCGTCGGCGACAACGACCGGGCGGTACGACTGTCGACCGAGCTCTACCGGCGCGGCTACTACTGCTCCGCGATGTTCTTCCCGATCGTGGCGCAGGGGCAGGCGGGCGTGCGGATGATGCTGCGCGGCGACATGCCGACGGAGCTGACCGAGCGTTTCGCGGCGGACCTCCTCGACGTACTGGCGGAGCTCACATGACCCCCGCGGGCACGGACCACGACGGGTCCGACGTGGCGGCCGTGGCCGCGCTGATGCGCGAGAGCCTGCGCAGCGGCGCGGTGCGGAGGATGGCCGTACCCCTGCGGCAGGTCGTCGACGACGGCCGCGGCACCAGATTCCTGTCCATGCCCGCCGTCAGCGCCGATCACGGGCTGTGCGTCAACAAGACCGCCACCATCACCGACGGTCCGGGCCCGACCGTGACGTCCGTGGTCCCGGTGTTCTCCACCGTGACCGGGGAGCTCCTCGGGGTGCTGGACGGCGCGGCCGTCACCAACCTCAAGTGCGCGGCCGTGACGGCATTGGTCACCGACGCCTGCGCGGCCCCGGGCAGCGCCGTCCTCGGGATCGTCGGATCGGGGGTGCAGGCGTGGCAGCAGTACCTCGGGGTGACGGCGGTGCGCCGGATCACCGAGGTACGGGTCCACTCCCGCACCCCCGAGCACGCCGGGATCCTGTGCGAGCGCATCCGGCGCGCCGATCCGGGCGTACGCGCCCTGGTCGGCGCGTCGGCCGAGGAGGCGACCGCGGGAGCGGATGTCGTCTCGACGGCGACGACCTCCGTACGGCCGCTGCCGATCGCCGCCGAACTGCCGGAGCACGTGCACATCAACTGCATGGGCGCGCACACCACCGAGTCCCGGGAGCTGCCGCGCTCGCTCCTGGCCGCCGCCACGCTGGTCGTCGAGGACAGGGCGATCGCCGTGGCCGAGGCCGGGGAGATCCACCGTACGGCGATCGACCTGGAGTCCCTGGAGACCGGCGGGCATGCCGGATTCGACCGCCGCCGGACCGTCTTCAGCTCCACCGGGCACGCCTCGCTGGACCTCATCACCTGCGCCCATCTGGTGGCGCGGCCACACCGTTGACCGAGCGGTCAGCGCTGACCGGAACGAAAGGACGACCGTACGTGGCACACGTCGGCACGGAAGAGACCACGGGGTCGCACGAGGACGGAGAGCCGGCGGGGGCGGCCGCCGACCGGGAGTTCGACGCGGCTCTCGCCCGCCTCGGCATCGAGATGCCGCCGGACCTGGCGCCGGGAGTCCTGGCCGGACACCGCTCGCTGCGCGCGATGAACCGACTGCTGCGGGACGTGGAGATCGCCGATGTCTGACACCGCCCCCGCCCGGCCGGGCCCTCGGCCCGACGTACCCGAACCGCGCGAAGCCCCGGGCCTGTCCGGGCTGTCCGTGGCGGAGGCCGGTGCGCGGCTGCGCGCCGGGACGCTCACCTCGGTGGAGCTGGTGGAGCACGCGTTGAGCCTGATCGACGCGTACGACGGCGAGCTGCACGCGTTCGTCCTGGTCACCCGTGACCTCGCGCTGCGGCGCGCGGCGCGGGCGGACCGGGAGCTGCGCGACGGCGTCGACCGCGGACCGCTCCACGGCATCCCGTACGCGCTGAAGGACATCCTCGCCGCCGAGGGCCTGCCCACCACCAACCACTCGCGGCTGACCCTCACCGACCTGGCCACCGAGGACAGCACCGTGGAGGCCCGGCTGCGGGCCGGCGGCGCGGTGCTGCTGGGCAAGCTGGCCACCTACGAGTTCGCGTTCGGCGGACCGAGCACGGACCTGCCCTTCCCGCCGGCGGGCAACCCCTGGAACCGCGAGCACATCCCCAGCGGCTCCTCGTCGGGAGCGGGCGCCGCGGTGGCGGCCGGGTTCCTCCGCGTCGCCTTCGGGTCCGACACCGCCGGCTCGCTGCGCGGCCCGGCGTTCCACTGCGGGGCCGTCGGCCTCAAGCCCACCTACGGCAGCGTCTCGGGTCACGGCGCCACCCCGCTGGCGCCCACCATGGACCACTTCGGGCCCCTCGCCTGGACGGTGGCCGATGCCGCCGCCGCCCTCCAGGTGGTCGCGGGTCCCGACCCCAGGGACCCGCGCACCCGCGAGGCGCCGGAGCCCGACTTCCTCGGCTCGCTGAGCGGGGAGGTCCGCGGGCTGCGCGTGGCGTACTCGAAGGCCTGGTACGCGTCGGATCCGGGGACCCTTCCGGAGATCACCGAGAGCATCGACCGGGCCCTGGCCCACCTCGACCGGCTCGGCGCCGTCGTCGAGGAGTGCGAGCTGCCGCCGTACGAGCTGTTCGACGCCTGCGGCCGGGTCATCCTGATGGCGGAGGGGTTCGCCGTGCACCAGGAGAACCTGCGCCGCGCGCCGCGGTCCTTCGGCCGCTACACCTACCAGAAACTGATGCCCGGCGCGGGGATCACCGCCGACGAGCTCCAGCGGGCCCGCCAGGTCCGCGACAGCCTCGCCGCGGCCCTCGACCGGCGGGTCTTCGCCTCCCACGACCTGCTGATCACGGCGTGCGGTCAGACCACCGCGGCCCGGATCGACGCCTTCGGCGCCGACTGGCCCCCGCCGAAGCTGGCCAACGACATGCAGACCATCCCGTTCGCCGTCACCGGACACCCCGCGATGTCCCTGCCCCTCGGGTTCGCCGGCGACGGTCTGCCCATCGGTGTGCAGCTCGTGGGGCCCGCGTACGGCGAGGCGGGCCTGTTCCGGGCCGGCCTCGCCCTGGAGGCCGAGTTCGGCCGCCGGGACACCCGTCCGGGGCCGGCATGAGACGGCGGTCCCGCCCGTCGGCGACCCGTCGGCAGAAGGGCTGAGGTGAACGACCGCACTCGCCCCCCGCTCCCCGCCGGCTTCTGGTGGCTGTGGACCGCGACGCTGGTGAACCGGTTCGGCCTGTTCGTCATGCCGTTCCTGTCCCTCTACCTCGCCGTGGAGCGGGGCTACTCCGCCACGTACGCGGGCCTGGTGATCTCGCTGTACGGACTCGGCGGGATAGCCGGATCGCTGATCGGCGGGTCGCTCAGCGACCGGTGGGGCAGGCGGCCCACCCTGCTCACCGGGCAACTGGGCGCCGCCGTCTTCACCCTCGCCCTGGGACTCGCCGAGCAGCCCGTGACGATCGCGGCGTGTGTCACCGTGCTGGGCGTCGCGCTGAAGGTGTCACAGCCCGCGATCGGGGCGATGCTCGCGGACCTGGTCCCCGAGGAGTCCCGGCCCCGGTCCTACTCGCTCAACTACTGGGCGCTCAACCTCGGATTCTCCGTCTCCGCCCTGTCGGCGGGCACCCTCGCCGCCTTCGGCTATCCGACCCTGTTCGTGGTGGACGCCGCCAGCACCCTGCTGTGCGCGGTGCTGGTCTTCTGGCGGATTCCCGAGACCCTGCCGGCGAAGCTCCGCACGGAACCGTCCGAGGAGGCGGCCCCGCGCACGTCCCTGGCCGCCGTGGTCCGCGACCGCCGGTTCATGTGCCTGGCCGGACTGAACCTCCTGGTGGTCACCGTCTTCACCCAGCGGCACCTGGCACTGCCGCTGTCCATTGCCGAATCCGGCCTGTCCACCGCGGACTACGGGATCGTGGCGGGCGTCAACGGCGTCATGATCGTCACTCTCCAGCTCGCCGTCACCCGCTTCACCCAGCACCGGCCCGCCGGTTGGGTGCTCGCCTGCGGGGCGCTGCTGATCGCGCTCAGTTCGGTGCTCAACGGACACGCCGGCACCGTGCTGCTGTACTGCTGCGCCGCCGTCGTCTACACCCTCGGTGAGATCGCCTACGTACCCACCAGCGAGGCGCAGGTGCCCGCCATGGCTCCGGAGCACGCACGTGGCCGCTACGAGGGCGTGATGGTCCTGACCTGGGCCGTCGGCGGCTTCGTGGCACCGCTGACGAGCGGTCTGATCATCGACGCCCACGGCACGGACACCCTCTGGGCGGGGTGCGCGGTGATCGGCGCGCTCGCGGCCGCCGGTTACGTCGCGTTGCTGCGGCCGCGCCGCGGGAAGGAGGACGCCCCCGGGTCCGCACGAGCCCTCCGGTCCACGCGGGCTCCCTAGGGGCCCCTGGCCCCCAGTCCGCACAGCCTTCTAGCAGGAGTGGAAAGACATGGAAGACACCTCGACGACCCCGCGGGCAGCGGCTTCGCGGAGGCCGCATGTGACGGACCCCCGCAGGCTCCTCAACGCGTTCGACCACCAGTTCCGGGGCTTCAGGACCTTCTGGTTCGACCGGATCGCCCCGGCCGGTCCCGTCGTCCTGCCCGCGGCGCTGGGCGCCGAACTGGAGGACGCGATCGCCTACTTGGCCGACCTGCTGCGGCGGGCGGTGCACCACCTGGGCGACGACTGCGTCTCCCGGCACCGGGCCCTGGGCCTGGACGAGCGGCTGACGGAGTTCTACGGGGACGAGGAGTTCGAGAACGCCTACGCCACGGTCATGGGCCGACCGGACGTGATCCTCACCGACGCCGGATGGAAGTTCATCGAGTTCAACTTCTGCTCGTCCACCGGCGGTCAGGTCTACGTCCACCTCCTCAACGAGCTGTGGCGGCAGCTCCTGCCCGACGACGCCCTGAACACCCTCACGCTCGCCGATCCGCTCAAGACACGCGGGGACATGCTGCGCACCGTCCTGGACGACCTCGGTCTGGAACCGTACGTCGCGCTGGTCGGCCATCTCCCGGACGTCTTCCTCTCCGACTCCGGGGGGAACCGGAGGTACTACGAGATCGAGGCCGACTCCCTGCGGAAGTCGGGCATCAGGGCGGAGTACTTCGAGACTGACGAGTTCATCGACGCCCTCGGCTCCCGTCGGGGCGAGTTCCCCCTGGTCCTGGAGCGGACCGTGCCACAGGAGTGGATCGACGCCGGCCGAGAACTCGGACCGCTGCTGACGATCAGGAAGTGCGGCGCCGCGGTGCTGACGCCGCAGAGTTCCTACCAGGCGGCGAACAAGCAGCTCTTCGCCCTGCTGTCCCAGGGGCAGGACTGGATGAGCGACCGGGACCGGGAGTTCGTGCGGCGGTACATCCCCTGGTCGCGCTCGGTCCGGGAGGAGACCGTCGAATACCGGGGCATGTCCTGGAAGCTGGACGAACTGCTGCGCGGGCGGCGGGCGGACTTCGTCCTGAAGCGCTCCGACGGCGACCAGAACTTCGACGTGCACATCGGCGCGCTGACCGACGCGTCCGCCTGGGAGGAGGTCATCGACAGGGCCCGCGAGGCCGGCACCTGGATAGCGCAGGAGACCGTCCACAGCACCGGGATCCACGCGGACGTCCTCGACTGCGACCGGGGCGAACACCACGGCATCGCGACGCGCGCGGTGTTCGGCCCCCTGTTCATGGGAGGACGCATGACCGGATGCGGGGTGCGCTACGACGTACCCGCCCCGGGCGGCTCCGCACCGCGGGCGACGGGATCGAGCATCCTGGGATCCGTCGGCTGGCAGGCAGGCTGACCCGGACGTCCGTCCCGTGTCCGGGCCGGGGCCGCCGGCGGGGTCGGCCGGTGGGCCGGCCCCGGCCCGGACATCCTGCCGGACGTCCCGGTCACCGCCGCTCGGGGTGGGCGCTCTTCTGGACGAGCGCCGTCAGCTGGACCCGCGAACGCACCCCCAGCTTGCGGTAGATCCGGGTGAGCGCCGCCTCCACGGTCTTGACGCTGACGTACAGGGCGGCCGCGATGTCGCGGTTGCCGCGCCCTTCGGTGACCAGCTCGGCGATCCTGCGCTCCGCGTCCGTCAGACCGGCCGGCGAGGACCGCACCCGGTTCGGCTCCGGCTCCCACAGCGGCGCGCCCGCCCTGCGGAACACCGCGTCGGCCGTCGCCCGGAGCTCCCTGGCCCGGGCCGGGCGCCTGTGCCGCTGCTCGACGGACGAGTACGCCAGCAGCACCCGGCCGCACTGCAACGGGTAGCCGAGCCGTTCGAAGGTGCGCAGGGCGCGGCCGACCAGTTCCTCGGCCGACGCGTGGTCGCCCGCCGCCGCGTGGCACAGCGCCTCGGCCCGGTCCAGCGAGGCGAGGACTCCGCGCCGTCCCAGCTCCTCGGCCCGCGACCGGGCGTCGGCGACCGTCCGCAGGGCGGCCGGCAGGTCTCCCGCGGCGACCAGTGCCTCGGCCAGATCCGCGTCGTAGCGGACCTCCGCGGGGTCCGCGATACCCAGGTCCTGCACCAGGTCCCGGACCCTGAGCAGATCCGCCAGGGCTCCGCCCGCGTCCCGCAGCAGCAGCCGGGTCATCCCGGACAGGTGCAGACAGTGCGCGGCGAAGACGGTGTCCTCGTCCTCCTGCGAGGCCGTCAGACCGAGGTCCGCGTAGGCGAGCGCCTGCTCCAGGGTCCCGCCGGCGAGTTCGGCGACCGCCGCCGCGTACCACGGCGGACCGGGCGAGGTACCCAGGTCACGTGTCAGCGCCAGGAGCCGGTGCGCCTCCTCGCGGGCAAGCTGGCCCTCGCCCCGGTGGGCGTGGATCCGGACGGCGCGGCCGAGCACCCAGAGCCGGTCGGCGGGGCAGTCCGGCGGGCGCATCTCGTCCAACAGCCGCCCCGCCTCGTCCAACCGGTCGTCGAGCAGGGCGAACGCGACGCCGACCCGGCGTGGCTCCCCGGGGGTCCGGCCGGCTCCGGCCGGCGTGCCCGTCGCCAGGGCACGCCGGAGCAGCTCGGCCTGGCCCGGCGAACCGCGGACCTGCTCGATCCGGGCGGTCAGGGCCAGGGCGAAGGAGTGGACCGCCGCGTCGCCGGCCCGCTCGGCCAGTTCGGCGGCCGAGCGGGCGTGCGTCAGCGCCTCCGCGTGGTAGCCCCGGTTCGCGCCCAGGCTCCGGGCGAGGCGCAGATGCGCCGCCGAGGCCAGTGCGGGATCGTCGGCGGCCAGGGCCTCGGACAGGGCCCGCGCCGCCATCCGCTCCACCACCGCGGCGCCCCGGCCGGCGGCGTCGGCGACGGCGAGCCGCGCCTGGGCGCGGGCGGTGGGCACGGCCCGCCTGCGGACCAGCTGCTCCAACGCCGTGCAGGCCAGGTCGAACCGCCCGGCGGCCTCGGCGTCCCTGGCGGCGGCGATCAGCAGGTCGTGCCAGGCGCCGCCGGCCCGGCCGCCCGCGAGCAGACCGAACTCGGCCGCCCGGGTGTGGTCACCGCCCTCCCGTGCGGCGGTGGCGGCGTCGGCCAGGCCGGGAACCAGCCGCGCGGGAATCTCGGCCGCGCTCAGGGCGGAGGCCTCGTGCCAGACGCGGTCGTCGTCCTCCGACGCGGCGGCGGCCAGGGCGAGATGCGCCTGGCGCACCGCCTCGCCGCTGGACTCGGCGAGGAGGCACTCGCGTACGACCGGGGCCGGGAAGCACACGGTGCCCGCCACGCGGATCAGCCCGGCGGCCTCGGCGTCGGCCAGGGCCGCGTCGGCGGACGGTCCCGCGGCCCGGCGGACGGCGTCGAGCGAGGGGTCGGCCGCCAGCGCCGCGAGGAGCAGCACCCAGTGCACGGGGGCCGCGAGCCCCGCCAGCCAGGCCCTCAGGGCCTTGCGCGCGTGCGGGGCCAGCGGCTGTGCGTCCAGGACCGCCGTCGCCCCGGCCCGGGCCAGTCCGGCGGCGATGTCCGAGACCAGACGGGGGTTGCCGCCCGTCGCCGTGTGGATGCGCGCGGCGGTCCGCAGGGGAATCCCGAAGGACCGCACCACGGCTGCCGACTCGTGCGGGGTGAGCGCGGGGACCGCGATCTCCACCGCGTCACCGCCGAGGACGTCGTGCGGCAGCGGGCCGTCGGGCCGCAGCGCCGCCAGCAACGACACACTGCCGCGGCTGCGGCGTGCCGCGAAGCCGAAGACGTCCAGGCTGTCCGGGCCCCACCAGTGCATGTCGTCGGCGGCCAGCAGCAGCCGGGCCCGGCGCCCCCACGTCTGGAGGCACGACAGGACCGTGACCCGCAGGATCGCGGGGTCGGGCGGAGGCCCGGTGACCCGGCGCAGCACCCAGTCGATCGTCGATCGCTGGACGTCCGGCAGGTCGCCGCTCACGTCCGCCGGGCACACGGTGAACAGGTCCACCAGGGGTACGTACGGCAGGTGTGCGTCGGCGGGCGCCGAGCTGAGCCTGACCACGGGGTCCCCGGAGGACTGCCATCCCGCGCACACCGCGTCCAGCACCGCGGACTTGCCGAAACCGGTGGGTCCGACCACCGCCACCGCACCTGCCTGCCGCAGCTCACCGGAGACCTGGTCGACCAGCGGGCGGCGCGCCCTCACCGCAACGCGTCCATCCACGCCTCGACCGCGTCCGCGTCGCGCGGCAGGTCCGCCGACAGACACAGCGCGCCGTCGGAGGTGATGACGAAGTCGTCCTCGATCCGCACGCCGATGCCGCGCAGTTCCTCGGGGATCGTCAGGTCGTCGGGCTGGAAGTACAGCCCCGGCTCGACGGTGAGCACGTGCCCCTCCTCCAGTACACCGCCCAGGTACGTCTCGCTGCGGGCGGCGGCGCAGTCGTGGCAGTCGAGGCCGAGCATGTGGCCGGTGCCGCACACGGTGTAGCGACGGTAGAGGCCGGGCTCGTGCGGGATCGTGGCGCCGCCGGGCCGCAGGCCCCAGGCGTCGAGCCCCTCGGTGATGACCCGCGTCGCGGCGTCGTGGAAGGCACCGTACGGCGCTCCGGGCCGCAGGGCGGCGATGCCCGCGGACTGGGCGGCGAACACCAGGTCGTAGACGCGGCGCTGCACATCCGTGAAGCGCCCGCCGACCGGCAGGGTCCGGGTGACGTCCCCGGTGTAGAACGAGTCGGCCTCGACGCCCGCGTCCAGCAGGAGCAGTTCCCCCTCCCGCACCGGGCCGTCGTTGTGCATCCAGTGAAGCACGCACGCGTGCGCGCCGGCCGCCGCGATGGTCTCGAACCCCAGGCCGTAACCCTCCAGCCTGGCCCGCCTGTTGAAGGTGCCCTCCACCCAGCGCTCCCCGCGTGCGAGGCGGGTGGCGTGGGGCAGCTCACCGGCGACGTCGTGGAAGCCGGCGACCGTGTGCCCCACGGCGGCGCGCAGCTGCTCGATCTCCCACGCGTCCTTGACCAGCCGCGACTCGGAGAGGAAGGCGAGCAGTTCGGCGTCGGCCGGTGCGGACGGCGGGACGGTCGCGTCGACGAGCGCGTCCTCGCCGCGCACCACCCGGGTCGGGACGTCACCGGCGAGTGCCCGCTCCAGCCCCTCCCGGGAGACCGCCTCGACGCCGAGGGCTTCGGCGGTCTCCCGGAGCGTCCGGCGCCGGCCGACCCAGAACTCGCCGTGCTGCCGGTCGCCGTAGAACTCCGCACCGGACGGACCGGCGTCGCGCGGTGACCGGGGCCGGGTGAACAGGGTGATCTCGTGCCCGCTGCCGGTGGGCTCGAAGACGAGCACGCTGTCCGGCACCGCGCCCGTCCCCTGTTCGGCCGTGAGGTGGATGTACGCGGAATGCGGGCGGAAGGCGTAGTCGAAGTCGTTGCTGCGGGCCTTGAGCCCGCCCGACGGGACGACGATCCGCTCTCCGGGGAACCGCGTCGACAGCGCCGCACGCCGCTTGGCCGCGTATGCGGCTCCGGAGACGGGTGGAAGCCTCCTGTCCGTGTCCGCCCACCCCTGCCGAAAGACCTCCGCCACCGCCGCCGGTACCCGACGATCGTGACTCCGCGCTCCGCGCGGGCCGTCCTGACGTTCCATCGCACGCCTCCCCGTCATTCCGTTCCGTGGTGCTGCGCCCTCACTCCACAGGGAGAACGCACGTGTCCGAGCCGCGGCCCCGAAGGGCCGCGGCGGCCGATGTCAGCCGCGAAGCCGGGCCATCCACTCCTCCACTTCGTCGGCCGTCCGAGGAAGGTCGGCCGAGAGGTTCTCGTTGCCCTCGTCGGTGACCAGCAGATCGTCCTCGATCCGCACGCCGATGCCGCGGAGCTCCTCGGGCACGGTCAGGTCGTCCGACTGGAAGTACAGGCCGGGCTCGACGGTGAGCACCATGCCCGCCTCCAGCGTCCCGTCCACGTACAGCTCGGTACGGGCCTTCGCGCAGTCGTGGACGTCCAGGCCGATCATGTGGCCCGTGCCGGCCAGCGTCCAGCGGCGGTACAGCCCGAGTTCGTACGCCTCGTCCACCGACCGCTCGCCGAACAGGCCCCAGGAGGCGAGGTGCTCGGTCAGCACCCGCTGGGCGGCGTGGTGGAAGTCCCGGTACTTCGCACCGGGCCGGACCTCGGCGATACCGGCCGACTGCGCCGCGTACACCGCGTCGTACACCTTGCGCTGGACCGGTGTGAAACGGCCGTCGACCGGCAGCGTCCGGGTGACATCGGCGGTGTAGAGGTTGCGGCTCTCCACTCCGGCGTCGATCAGCAGCAGCTCGCCCGGCCGGGTCTCGCCGTCGTTGCGGACCCAGTGCAGCGTCGTGGCGTGGGCTCCCGCGGCGCAGACCGACGCGTAACCCACGTCGTTGCCCTCGGTCCGCGCACGCATCCAGAACGTGCCCTCGATGACCCGCTCCGCGGTCGGCGTGTCCGTGCCGAGAACGCGCACCACGTCCTCGAAGCCACGCGCCGTCGCCTGACAGGCGTGGCGCAGGTCGGCGATCTCGAACTCGTCCTTGAGGAGGCGCATCTCGGACAGGGCGACGCGGAACTCGGTGTCGCGCTCGGCGGTCACCTTGTCGTCGAGGGCGGCATCGACCCCGGCGTCGTAGTCGCGCAGCAGACGGATCGAGCCGGTGGCCTCGGCCAGCCGCTCGGTCAGCGTGCGGACATCACGGCAGGGCAGGCCCAGGAGCCGCTCGTTCTCGGTGAGGCTGTTGCGACGGCCGTCCCAGAGCTCGCCGTGGTAGTCGCGCCAGAACTCCCCGTTCTCGCGGTCCGACCGGGGGAGCAGATAGGCGACCGCCACATGGTCACCGTCCGCACCGGGCTCCAGGACCAGTACGGAGTCCTGGGACTGGTCACCCGTCAGGTAGACGTAGTCGGAGGACGGGCGGAACGGGTAGTCCGTGTCGTTGGCACGGACCTTCGGGTTGCCGGCCGGGACCACCAGCAGTTCACCGGGGAACAGCGCGGAGAGCGCCGCCCGACGGCGCGCGGTGTACGCCGCCTGGGCGATGGGTTCGAGGTCGCGGCGCTCGGTGTCGGCCCAACCCTGCTTCATGTTCTCGGCCAGCTCGGCGCTCACGTCCACGTACAGACCGTTCTTCCGCGTCTTGTTCTCATCCGTCTCACCAGCCACGACAGCCTCCTGATGCGAATCCGTCACGCGTGTTCCTCTCGATCGCAGAAGTCGATGCCCGCCCCGGGGACCGACCGGAGAATCCTCCGGGCAGTGCCGGCCCGGCGGCCCCCAACTCCCCCGGCAGTAGGGCTCCTTGCCGTGAACCGCACTCTTGCAGCCGCCCCTCGTCCCCACGTCATACACATGTATGAAATCTCACGGATGCTCTTGCGTCATTTGTCGCTGGGCGGGCCCGGCCGCTCTCGTGGAGTCTGGGCCAGACAGCCACCCCCGGCGGCGAGGATCCGGCGGGCGCGTTCGAGCAGGGGCTTGTCGATCATCTGTCCGTCCACCACGGTGACGGAGTCACCCGCGGCGACCACGGCCCGGGCCCATTCGCGTTCGCTCGCGGTCGGCGCGAACCGCTCCGCCACGACGGGGACTTGGGCGGGATGGATGCACAGCTTCCCGGTGAAGCCGAGCCGGCGCCCGTGGGCGATGTCCGCGGCGAGCGCGTCGGCGTCCCGCACGCCGGTCGTGACACCGTCGACCGGAGCGCACCGCCCCGTCGCAGCCGAGGCCGAGACCAGCCGGGACCGGGCGTACGCGAGGGCCGTGTGGTCGTCGTGAGCGACGCCGAGCTGCCCGGCCAGGTCCACGTTGCCGAGGGCGACACGGACCGCGCCCGGGGTGGCACACACCTCCACGGCCCGCTCGATCCCGGCCGCCGTCTCGATCAGCGGAATCAGGAACGGCACCCCTCCCGTCCGGGAGGCCAGGCCCGCGAGCACGAGCGGGTCCTCGGCCTTGGGCACCATCACGGGCATGCCGCGCCCGGCCGCCATCGCGAGGTCGTCGTCGCACCAAGGCGTGCCGGGCGCGTTGATCCGGACCAGGGCGCTGTTTCCCGCGCCGAGCCAGGCGGCGGCGTGATCACGCGCGCGATGCTTGTCCGGCGCCGCGACCGCGTCCTCCAGGTCGAGGATGACCACGTCCGCTCCGGTGGCGACGGCCTTGTCGAACCGGTCCGGCCGGTCCCCGGGCACGAACAACAGACTGCGGGCCGTTTCCAGCCGGCTCACGGGCATGCTCATACGGATGGCTCTCCTCTACGGCTGGTCCAGGAGCGCCATCATGCTCGGTGAGGGGCGAAGCCGCCCCCTTCGGGGCCCGCACGTCGGCGCGGCGCGCCCACCGCCGCGAGGAGCCCCGGGCGGTTTCCCGCCCCGGGGCTCCCCTCAGTCCTCCGGTCAGTCCTCCGGGAGCTCCACCGGGGCGATCTCGTCGAAGACGTCGCCGGGCCCGGGGTTGGTCGCGTCGGTCGCCCCGCCGAACTGGTGCATGACGCCCCACACGGCGTTCAGCGCGGTCTGCACCGCGCCCTCGGCCCAGCCGGCCGTCCAGGAGATGTCGTCGCCCGCCAGGAACAGGCCCCGCTTGTCGGCGGGCAGTCCGTCCTGCATGAAGTGGGTGAACAGCCGTCGCTGGTAGCGGTAGTGGCCGGGCAGGTTCGCCTTGAACGCGCCCATGAACCAGGGCTCGTTCTCCCAGGAGACGGTGACCGGATTGCCGATGATGTGGCTCCGGACGTCGACGTTCGGGTAGATCTCGCCGAGCGACTTGAGCATGACCTCCATGCGCTCCTTCGGGGAGAGCGGCAGCCACTTCAGGCTGTCGTCGCACCACGTGTAGGAGAGGCAGATGACGGCGGGCCTGTCGGGGCCGTCGTCCAGGAGGTACGTCCCCCGGGTCATCCGGTCGGTGAGCGTCATCGACATGGTATCGCGGCCGGTGGTCGCGTCCTTGTCCAGCCAGAACGGCCGGTCGACCGGGACGAACAGCTTGGACGACTCCATGTAGTGGGTGCGCTCCATCGCCGTCCAGTGGTCGATCGGGAAGAGTGCGTCGTCGCAGTCGATCTTGGAGAGCAGCAGCCAGGACTGGCCGGTGAAGACCGCGGCCCGGAAGGTGCGGATGTCCCCGGTGGCGTCGGTGACCGTGATGCGGTTGCCCGCGGTACGGGTCAGCCGGGTCACGGCGGGACGCGGCTCGCCCCCGTGCAGGGAGGCCAGCGAGGTGCCGAGCGGCCAGTGGACGATCTTCCGCGGCTCGCGGTCCCACAGGCGCAGCGGGAGCTGCTGGCTGCCGCCGACGATGCCGCGGTGGTGGTCGTCGGCCTCGGTGTAGACGACGCGCAGGATCTCCAGGATGGAGTTGGGGAAGTCGGTGTCCCAGCCGCCGGTGCCGAAGCCGACCTGGCCGAAGATCTCGCGGTGACGGAAGGACTTGAACGCGTCGGAGTCACAGAGGAAGCCGTAGAACGTCTGGTTGTCGAGCCGCTCGACGAGCTGCGACCAGATCTCCCGGATACGCGGTACGTCGCGCTCGCGCAGCGCCCGGTTCATGTCGGAGAAGTCGGCGCCCTCCTCCAGAGCGGCGCTCCACGCCTCGGCCACGTCACGGTAGACCTGCGGCAGGTCGTCGATGGTCTCGGCGTAGTGCGACTCGCCCTTGAGGTCGACGACGGTCGATGGCGTCGCCGGGGAGAGCGGGTTGGGGAAGGGCCGGGTCTCCAGGCCCACCAGGTCGATGTAGTGCTGGAGCGCCGTGGAGGAGGGCGGGAAGCGCATCGCGCCCATCTCGGCGGTGAGCGAGGGGTCGCAGCCGTCGAAGCCGACGGTGCGCAGCCGGCCGCCGATCCGGTCGGCCTCGTAGACGACGGGCCTGAGGCCCATCTTCATCAGCTCGTACGCGGCGATGATCCCGGAGAGCCCGCCGCCGATGACGGCGACCTCCTGGCCGTGCTCGGTCGCCGGTATCTGCCCGAGGCCCGCCGGATGGGCGAGGAAGTCGTCGTAGGCGTACGGGAAGTCCGGCCCGAACATGGTGATCGGCGGGGCGGTCGCGTCGGTGTGCTGGACGGCGTTGGGCACCGTGGACGTCATGGGGTACGGACTCCTTGCGCGGTACGGAAGTTCGGGAGGAGGCGGGTTCAGGCGAGGGAGCCGTACAGGCCGGGGCGGCGGTCACGCAGATACGGGTTGGCGGCGCGCGAGGCGGCCAGGAGCTCCGAGTCCACCTCGCCGACGACGAGTTCCTCGCCGCGTCCGGCGCGGGTGCGCACGGCGCCGTCGGGGCCGGCCAGACAGCTGAGCCCGACGAACTCGAACTCGCCTTCCGGACCGGTGCGGTTGACGTACGCCACGTACATCTGGCTCTCGAAGGCCCGTACGGGGACGACGGATTCGGCGACGAACTGGAAGGGGTGCATCTGCGCGGTGGGCACCAGCAGCAGATCGGTGCCGGCGAGGGCGTGCGCCCGGACGTTCTCCGGGAACTCGACGTCGTAGCAGATCAGCAGGCCGATGCGGATGCCGTCGAGGTCGGCCTGGACGACCGGCTGGTCGCCGGGGGTGAACCACTCCTGCTCGAAGCAGCCGAACAGGTGGGTCTTGCGGTAGTTCGCGAGCCGCCCGCCGTCGGGTCCGATGAGCTGGGACGCGTTGAAGATCCGCTCCCCGTCGCGCTCCGGATAGCCGTAGAGGACCGCGAGGCCGTGGCGTACGGCGATCTCGGCGACGGCCCCGGCGCCGGGGCCGTCGGCGGGTTCGGCCAGCTCGGGGACCGCGTCGCCGATGGCGTATCCGGTGAGGAACAGCTCGGGCGAGACCAGCAGCCGGGCCCCCGCACCGGCGGCCCGTGCGGCGGCCTCGTCCAGCGCCTTCAGGTTCTCGGCGACGGCGCCCGGGCGTCCGGAGCTCTGGAGCAGGGCGGTGCGCAACGACGGCATGGCTGACCTCGGGAGGTGCGGGCGGGGTGGGGAGACGTATCGAAGGTACGTGGCCCTGATCGGCCCGGACAAGGCGCGACTGTTGCGCACCAACCGTTGATTCGTTGCGTGGGAAGGGCCTGGCGCGGCGAATCGTTGCGCGGGGCGTCATCGCAGGTCAACGGGGTGACCTGCGCCACGGTCGGGGGAACCGCGGGTGGTGCGCCTCAGGCGGGCGGGCCCTCCGCCGAGTACCGCCGCAGCAGCGGCGAGAGCACGAGGACGGATTTGGTGCGCTCGACGTACGGCTCGCCCGCGATCCGCTCCAGGACCTGTTCGAAGTGGCGCATGTCGGCGGCGAAGACCTGCACCACCGCGTCCGCCTCGCCGGTCACCGTCGAGGCCGAGGCGATCTCCGGATAGCGGGCGAGGCCCTGCCTGATGGCGTCCGGGGAGGTGTTGCGGCTGCAGTAGATCTCGATGAAGCCCTCGGTCTCCCAGCCGAGCGCCGCCGGGTCGACCCGCACGGTGAAGCCGGTGATCGCCCCCTCGGCCCGCAGCCGGTCGACGCGGCGTTTCACGGCGGGGGCGGAGAGGCCGACGATCGCGCCGATGTCGGCGTAGGAGCGCCGGGCGTCTTCGGCGAGGGCGTGGACGATGCGTTCGTCGAGGTCGTTCAGGCGCACGTCGGGCGGTTCACTTCTCTGCGATGGGTCGGTTTGCGGGAGGCGGAGCGTGCCGCCTCCCGCAGTAGACCATGCGCCGCCGTCCCGGGCGTGCCCGGCGTGATGGGGTCCCGGAACGGCCGGGACCGGGCGGGAGGCGCTCAGAAGGGGAACTGCGAGCGGCCGTGCTGGATGGAGATCCACTTCTGGGTGGTGAAGGCCTCGACCATCGAGTCGCCGTTGAGCCGGCCGAGGCCGGAGCTCTTCTCGCCGCCGAAGGGGACGATCGGCTCGTCGTGGACGGTGCCGTCGTTGATGTGGATCATGCCGGTGTGGATGCGCTGGCCGATCCGCACCCCGCGCTCGATGTTGCCGGTGTGGACGGCGCCGCTGAGGCCGTACGGGGTGTCGTTGGCGATGCGGACGGCCTCGTCCTCTCCGTCGAAGGGCACCAGCAGGGCGACGGGGCCGAAGATCTCCTGGTGCAGGACGGGCGAGTCGGCGGCGAGACCGGTCAGCACGGAGGGGCTGACCAGGTTGCCGTCGGCGCGGCCGTGCAGCAGCGCCGTCGCCCCGGCCGCCACGGTCTGGTCGACGAGCTTGGAGATGGACTCGGCCTGCGAGGAGTTGATCAGCGGCCCGATCTGGGTGGCCGGGTCGGCGGGGTCGCCGACGGTGAGCGAGGCGACCTTGGCGACGAACTTCTCGGTGAACTCCGCCTCCACGGCGCGGTCGACCAGGATGCGGTTGGCGGCCATGCAGACCTGGCCCTGGTGGACGTACCGGCTGAAGACCGCCGCGTCGACGGCGTAGTCCACGTCCGCGTCGTCGAGCACGATCAGGGCGCTGTTGCCGCCGAGTTCGAGGACGGCGCGCTTGAGGTTCCGGGCACAGACGGTGGCGACGTGACGGCCGACCTTGTCCGAGCCGGTGAAGGAGATGACCTGCGGCACGGGGTGTTCCAGCAGAGTGTCGCCGATCTCCGCGATGTCGGTGATCACGACGTTCAGGAGCCCGGCGGGCAGCCCCGCGTCCTCGAAGATCCTGGCCAGCAGGGTGCCGCCGCAGATCGGGGTGTTCTGGTGCGGCTTGAGGACGACGGCGTTGCCGAGGGCCAGCGCGGGGGCGACGGACTTGAGGGAGAGCAGGAACGGGAAGTTGAACGGGCTGATCACGCCGACGACCCCGACGGGCACGCGGTAGACGCGGTTCTCCTTGCCCTCGGTCGGCGAGGGGAGGATCTGTCCGGCGGGGCGCAGCGCCAGCTGGATGGCCTCGCGGAGGAACTCCTTGGCCAGATGCAGTTCGAAGGCGGCCTTCAGGCGGGTGCCGCCGAGCTCGGCGACGATCGCGTCGCTGATCTCCGGCTCGCGCTCCTCCACGAGGTGCAGCGCCTTCTCCAGGACCGTCCGCCTGCTGTACGGGTTGGTGTCCGCCCACGTCTGCTGGGCGCGCTCGGCGGCGCGGTAGGCCTGGTCGACCTCGTCGGCGGTGGCGACCGGGATCGAGGCGAGCTTCTCCCCGTCGAACGGGTTGAAGTCGATGATGTCCCAGGACCCCTTCCCCGGCCTCCACTCGCCGTCGATGTACTGGTGGGCCAGGTCAGTAAAGAAGGACATGAGATCCCTTACCGCAGAGAGGGCGGGCAGCTGAGTGGGCTTCATATTACTTACCACTCAGTGCAGTTGAAGCGCACCCCTGAGCGGCCTCCGCACGGCCGAAAACGACCCTGCCCCCTCCGGCGCGAAGCACCGGAGGGGGCAGGGTCGTTGCGGTGATCGGGGGATCAACTCCAGCTGGCGTGGAGCGGCTTGCCCTCGGCGTAACCGGCGGCGCTCTGGACGCCGACGACCGCCTTCTCGGCGAATTCGGCCAGGGAGCCGGCGCCGGCGTAGGTGCAGGAGGAGCGGACACCCGCGATGATCGAGTCGACGAGGTCCTCGACTCCCGGGCGTGTCGGGTCGAGGAACATCCGCGAGGTGGAGATGCCCTCCTCGAAGAGCGCCTTGCGGGCGCGGTCGTACGCGGACTCGTCCGAGGTGCGGTTCTTCACGGCGCGGGCCGAGGCCATCCCGAAGGACTCCTTGTAGAAGCGGCCGTCGGCGGACTGCTGGAGGTCGCCGGGCGACTCGTACGTCCCCGCGAACCAGGAGCCGATCATCACGTTGGACGCGCCGGCGGCGAGCGCCATCGCGACGTCGCGCGGGTGCCGGACGCCGCCGTCCGCCCAGACGTGCTTGCCGTGCTTCCTCGCCTCGGCGGCGCACTCCAGGACGGCGGAGAACTGCGGTCGGCCGACGCCCGTCATCATCCGGGTGGTGCACATGGCGCCGGGGCCGACGCCGACCTTGATGATGTCCGCGCCCGCCTCGATCAGGTCGCGCACGCCCTCGGCGGCGACGATGTTGCCCGCGACGATCGGCACCTGCGGGTCGAGCGCCCGGACGGCCTTCACCGCGCTGATCATGGACTCCTGGTGGCCGTGGGCGGTGTCCACGACGAGGACGTCGGCGCCCGCGTCCAGGAGCTGCTCGGCCTTGCCGGCCACGTCACCGTTGATGCCGACGGCGGCCGCGATGCGCAGCTTGCCCTCGGCGTCGGTGGCGGGGGTGTAAAGCGTGGCGCGCAGGGCGGCCTTGCGGGTGAGGATGCCGACGAGGCGTCCCTGCGCGTCGACCGCGGGGGCGAGCTTGCGGTTGGCGCCGTCGAGCTTGTTGAAGGCGTCGCGCGGGTCGATGTCCGCGTCGAGCAGCACCAGGTCCTTGGACATGACCTCGGAGAGCTGGGTGAAGCGGTCGACGCCCGTGAGGTCGTGGTCGGTGACGACGCCCACCGGACGGCGGTCGGCGTCGACGACGACGCCCGCGCCGTGGGCCCGCTTGGGCAGCAGGGAGAGCGCGTCGGCGACGGTCTGGCCGGGGGCCAGCTCGATCGGGGTGTCGAGGACGAGGTGGCGCGTCTTGACCCAGGAGATGACGTCGGTCACGACCTCGATCGGGATGTCCTGGGGGATGACGACGAGGCCGCCCCGACGGGCGATGGTCTCGGCCATCCGGCGGCCCGCGATGGCGGTCATGTTGGCGACCACGAGCGGAATGGTGGTGCCGGTCCCGTCGGGCGACGAGAGGTCCACACCTTGCCGGGAGCCGACCGCGGAACGGCCCGGGACCATGAAGACGTCGTCGTACGTGAGGTCGTACGGGACCGCGGGGGACTCTGTGTAGCGACCGGTGCCCGGCTCAAGAAAACGCATAACACTCATTTTTTCATACGAAACGGTGCAGGTCGTTTCCACGAAGACACAACAAAGGACCCCCGCGTTCGTCTTTTCCTCCGAAGAGGCGCGAAAAGGCGGCCGGGGGCTCCGGGCAAGTGGAACCTGCCTTACCCACGGACCCTACCCGAACAGGATTCGAATCATTCGTGATCACCATCCCTGGACCGGGTGACAAGGGGTCAGGTAGCTTCAAACCCGCAGGTCCCGTGGGTGTCCGAAGCGTCGATCGGCTCATCGGCACCCCTGGGCACACCGTTTGACCGGAGAGGATCCCGATCCGCCTGTGGACAGCGAACTGCCGGACATCTACTGCCCGTTCCCGCAGCGGACCAACCCGCACGTGGCGCATACCCGTGGGCATCTGGACAGCTGGACCAGACAGACGGGTCTGGTCCACCGCGAGTCCGCGAGGAACCGATTCGAACAGGCCGATTTCGGGGCGTTCGTCGGCATGGTCTATCCGACGGCCGACGAGGAACACCTCGATCTGGTGGCCGACTGGTTCGTCTGGCTCTTCCTGGTCGACGACCAGCTCGACGACGGCCACCTCGGACGTTCGCCCGACCGGGTGAGAGACGTCGTCGACCGGATGCGCGCGGTGGTCGACGGCTCCGCCCCCGAGCCGCTGCCGGGCGAGGACGTCCCGGCGGCCGTGACCGCCCTGGCCGACCTGTGGAAACGTACGATGCCGGACGCCGCCCCGCACTGGCGGACCCGGTTCGCCTGGCACCTGGTCACCTACCTCACGACCGCCACGACCTGGGAGGCGGGAAACCGCGCCGAGGACGTGGTGCCATCGGAGGACACGTACATCGCCAAACGGCGGCACACCGGGGCCATCCACGTCTGTATGGACCTCATAGAGATCGTGGCGGGCATCGACGCCCCGGAGTCGATCCACAACGACCCCCGCTTCATCACCGCCCTGGAAGCCGCGTGCAACCACGTGTGCTGGGCGAATGACGTGTACTCCTTCGAGAAGGAGCAGGTGCTCGGCGAGATCCACAACCTCGTCCACCTGGTCCGCCACCACCGGGGCCTCGGGGAGCAGCAGGCGCTGGACCACGTCGCGGAGCGCCTCGCGAGGGAGACCGAACGGTTCCTGACCGCCGAGGACGAGCTGCTGGAGCTGTATCCGGAGCTGTCCGGGATGCTGGTGCCCTACCTCGACGGGATGCGGAGCTGGATGCGCGGCAACCTGGACTGGTCGCGCCGGACGCCGCGCTACAACCCCGCCGACGTGGGCCAGTACGAGGAGCCCGAGGAGTATCTGGAGGAGACCGTGCTGGGCGTTCCGTCCGCGCGCATGGAGACCGCCGCCCCCGCCCCGTGCGTGGCCAAGGCCCCGCCGGCGGGCTGACACGGGCCGGGACACACCGAGGGCCGTGCACCGCGTCCGGTGCACGGCCCTCGGTGTGTTCCCGCCCGTCACTCCCCGTCGGGGTCGGCCCGCTCCAGTGCCGGACGGACGCCCGCGGGGGACTCGGTGAGCAGGAAGTCGGCCGCGGCGGTGTCCGTCACCAGGCTGGTGACGAGTCCGGAGCGCAGCACCGCGCCGATCGCCGCCGCCTTGCGCAGACCACCGGCGATCGCGACCACCTCGGGGATCCGGCGCAACCGGTCCGCCTCCACGGTGATGCAGCGCTCCCCCAGGTCACGGCCGACCCGGCGGCCGTCGGAGTCGAAGAGGTGCGCGGACATCTCGGCGGCGACGCCGAGCGAGGCGTAATGGGCGCGTTCGGCGTCCGAGAGCATGTCGTGGACCGTGGAGATGCCCGGCTCCCAGGAGCCGATGGAGACGGCGGCGACCGTCACCTTGTCGAAGTACTCGAAGGCCCGGGCGATGCCGGTCTGCTCGCGCAGCGCGGCGGCCGTCGCGGGGTCGGGCAGCAGCATCGGTGCGTAGATGGGGTGCGCCTCGCCGCCGGAGACCTGCGCCGCCCGGCGGACCGCCTCGACCGAGCCGCGCTCGGCGGTGCCCGCGTCGTACACGCCGGTCAGCTGGACTACCGTGCACGGCGGGAGCCGGTCGAGGGCGGCCGCCATGTGGATGGTGGAGCGCCCCCAGGCCAGGCCGAGTACATCGCCCTCGACGACCAGCTCGCCGAGGAGGTCGGCCGCGACCTCGCCGAGGTTCTCCGGGTCGGGGGCGTCCTCCTGTTCCTCGGCCGGGGACTCGACGACCACCGCGTGCCGCAGCCCGTAACGGGCCCGCAGGGCGTCGGAGCGTTCGGCGTCCAGCTCGGCCGGTACCCGGATCTCGATGCGCACGAGATCGCGTTCGAGGGCTGTCTCCAGGACCCGGGCCACCTTGAAGCGGCTCACGCCGAACTCCTCGGCGATCTGGATCTTGGACTTGCCCTCCAGGTAGAACCGGCGGGCCATGGCCGCCGCCTGCACCAGCTCCGCGGGTCCCATCCGCATGGCTGACCGACCCGCCGAGATGCCAGACACCGCGATCTCCTCACTGCTGTTCACACGCCCGATACGCCGTTCATCCTGTCAGATCCGGCGATCCTTGATCGGCCCTGTCGGACCGCGTTCATCTGCCCTTGGTTCAGTGTCCGCATGCCCAGGGGGCGACGGCCGTGACCGCGTCCGCCTGTGCCCGCAGCTCCCGCACCGCCGCGGCCGGGTCCTGGGCCCCGTAGACGGCGGAGCCCGCCACGAAGACGTCGGCGCCGGCCTCGGCGCAGCGCTCGATGGTGGTGGCCGACACCCCGCCGTCGACCTGGAGCCACAGTTCGAGACCGTGCTTGCTGATCAGCTCCCGGGTGCGGCGGATCTTCGGCAGCATGATGTCCAGGAAGGCCTGGCCGCCGAAGCCCGGCTCGACCGTCATGATCAGCAGCATGTCCAGCTCGGGCAGCAGGTCCTCGTACGGCTCGATGGGCGTCGCCGGCTTGAGAGCCATCGAGGCGCGGGCCCCCTTCGCCCGGATCTCCCGCGCCAGGCGCACCGGAGCCGCCGCCGCCTCCGCGTGGAAGGTGACGGACCCGGCCCCCGCCTCCACGTACTGGGGGGCCCAGCGGTCCGCGTCCTCGATCATGAGGTGGCAGTCCAGCGGAGTGTCCGTGGCCTTGCTGAGCGCCTCGACGATCGGCACGCCGAGGGTCAGGTTGGGCACGAAGTGGTTGTCCATGACATCGACGTGGAGCCAGTCCGCGCCTTCGACGGCCTTCGCCTCCTCGGCGAGACGCGCGAAATCGGCGGACAGGATGCTGGGGTTGATCTGCGCCATGACCCAAGCCTGCCACGTCTCCCGCCGGTTCCCCGCCTCGCTGGGCTCCGAAGCCTCACAGGGCCATCACACTTCGCACATTCTGCACATTTTGCTGGCGCTTTACTGTTCCTTTGCCGTTCTCAGGAATCCCGGGGATCTGACGGGCTGCCGTGCCCGGCCGTCGACCCCGCATCGCCCGGTCTTTCCCGAGGGCGGGCGGCAGGTTCAGCCGGTCCGGCGCAACAGCGCCAGGTACATCGCGTCCGTGCCGTGCAGATGCGGCCACAGCTGGACGTCGGGGCCGTCCCCCAGCGCCGGCACCCCGAGCATCAGCGGGCGGGCGTCGATCCACTCCGCCTCCACCGGCTCCCCGCCCCGGCCCTTGAGGACGTCCTCGACCACCACGCGGGTCTCCGCGAGATGCGGCGAGCAGGTCGCGTAGCCGACCACGCCGCCGACCCTTACGGCCTTCAACGCCTCGCGCAGCAGGCCTCGTTGGAGCGGGGCGAAGGCTTCGAGGTCCTCGGCCCGACGCCGCCAGCGGGACTCCGGACGACGCCGCAGAGCGCCCAGGCCGGAGCAGGGAACGTCCATCAGGATCCGGTCGAACGTGCCGGGCAGCCACGGCGGACGGGTGCCGTCCGCGGTGATCACCTGGTACGGGCCGGGGTTGCCGGCGAGCGCCCGCTCGACCAGCCGGGCGCGGTGCGGCTGCTTCTCGGCGGCGAGCAGGGCGGCGCCCCGGCCGGCGGCGAGGGCGGCGAGCAGGGCGGCCTTGCCACCGGGGCCCGCGCAGCCGTCCAGCCAGCGGGTGTCGCGGCCCTCGACGGGTGCGGCGGCCAGGGCGGCGGCGACGAGCTGGCTGCCCTCGTCCTGGACGCCCGCCCGGCCCTCCTGGACGGCCTCCAGCGCGCCGGGCTCGCCGCCCTCGGCCATCCGGACCGCGTACGGGGACCAGCGGCCCGGCAGGGAGTTGTCCTCGCCGAGCGCCTCGGCCAGCTCATCGGTGGTGGAACGGCCGGGGCGGGCCGCCAGCGTCACCTCGGGCCGCTCGTTGTCGGCTTCCAGCAGGTCCTCGATGCCCGCCCGGCCGCCGCCCAGCGCGTCCCAGAGGGCGGAGACGATCCAGCGGGGGTGCGAGTGCACGACGGAGAGGTGGTCCTCGGCGTCCTCGTCGTACGGCGGGGCGACCTTCTCCACCCAGCCGTCGAGGTCGTGCGCGGTGACCTTGCGCAGCACCGCGTTGACGAACTTCGCACGCCCCTCCCCCAGCACCACCCGGGCCAGCTCCACACTGGCGGAGACGGCCGCGTGCGTGGGGATACGGGTGCCGAGCAGCTGGTGGACGCCCATGTTCAGGACATCGAGGACCGGCGGGTCGACCTCGCGCAGCGGCCGGTCGACGCAGGCCGCCACGATCGCGTCGTACGTACCCTGGCGGCGGAGCGTCCCGTAGACCAGCTCGGTCGCCAGCGCCGCGTCCCGGCCGTCGAAGTCGCCCTTGGCACGGGCCTTCTTCAGCAGCGGGGGCAGCACGAGGTTGGCGTACGCGTCACGCTCGTCCACGGCCCGGAGCGCCTCGAAGGCCAGGAAACGGACCGGGTCCTTCTGCGGACGACGGTGGGGCTTGGCGGGACGGCGACGCGGCTGGTCGTTCACGTGAAAGGTGCTCCGCTGATGGTGAGAGGTGCGAACTCTCCCAGCGTACGTCGCCGTCCCCGGGCGCCCGAACGGCAGCCCGGGGCCCTGGCCCGGTTCAGCGTCGGACCGTCGGCATGGCCATGGGTCGGGTAGAGCTGACGAACGAGGAGCGGGCGAACGCAGAAACGAAGTCGAGAGGGGCCGCTCCAGTGACGAGCGCCGACTCGACGTCACGAACTCTTGACCTCAACCGAGCTTGAGGTCAGACGATCTCCTGGAGGGGCCCGCAGGAAGCGGAGCTCGGGGATGAAGGGCAGGCCAGTGGAGACAGCGACCGAATGGATCAAGAAGAACTCCCAAGCGCTCGTGAACAGGAAGCCTGACGAGCCACTGGACGATCTGCGGCCGCTCGCCCCGCTGGTGCGCGACGCCAAGATCGTGGCGCTTGGAGCAGCTGCCCGGCAGACACGCGAATTGTCGGACGTGGCGCATCGCATCGTGCGGCTGCTGGTGGAAGAAGAGGGGTTTCGCTCCCTTGCCCTGGAGGGCGACGACCCCGTTCGCCTCGGCCTGGACGTCCATGTCGCCACCGGCGATGGAGACCCCCGCGCACTGCTGGGAAAGGCACGGTCGTTCTGGCAGACCGCCGAGATCCTCGATCTCGTCCACTGGATGCGGTCCTACAACAAGCGCCACCCGGGCGACCCGGTATGTTTCGCGCAGTTCCCCGCTGAACCGGTGCGGCACACCACACGGCTCGATGGTCTGGCCGAACTGGAACGCACGCTGGCCGACGGCGTGAGCTGGTGGCAGCAGCTCACCGGCGACAAGGTCGTCTACTGGGGTGGTACGGCGCACACCGCCATCGGCGCCCCGCGTAGCGTGTCCCCCTCGGAGCCCCTGGAGTCGCACCGGAACATGGGCGGCTACTTGCGTGAACGACTGGGACAGGACTACCGGTCCGTGGGCCTGACCATGGGGCATGGTTCGATCGGCCGGCCACTGCCCGCCCCACGCCCGGACTTCGTCGACAGCCTGCTGCACACGGCCGCCGAGGACAGGGCGGGATACGTCCTGGATCTGGGCACATCGCGGCCCGAGCCGATCCGCCGTCTCCTGGACGCCCCGACGCGCACGCGGTTGATCGGCCCGTTCTACGACCCCCGGGATGACGGGGCCCACCACATGTCGGGCGGGTCGCTCGCGAGCTGGTTCGACGTCGTCGTCCACACCCAAGAGGTGACACCGTCCCGGCCCTTGCCCTGAAGGCTGCCCGGCGGAGCACTCCGCGGACGTCGGCTCCGCCACGCAGACATGCGCTGATCCGCCGGACAGGACCCCCGACTCGAACCGTCCCGTCCCGGCCGCGTCCCGTCCCGGCCGCTCGGGGCGCTTTGCTACAGGCCGAGCAGCTCGCCGTGGACGATGCGGACGCCGCGCGCCCAGTCGGCGCCCTTCATCGGCTTCTTGCCCTGCGGCTGGACCCAGAGCAGCTCGACCGCGTGCGATCCGGTGCCCACGTACACGTTGTTCTTGGCGGCCGACAGCTCGCCGGGGGCCAGGTCGGTGCGGTCTGGGACCGGCGTGGCCTGGATCAGCTTGAGCCGCTCGCCGCGGAACAGGGTCCAGGCGCCGGGGGCGGGGGTGCAGCCGCGCACCACCCGGTCGACCCGCAGGGCGGGCGCGGACCACTGGACCTGGGCGTCCTCGACGGTGATCTTCGGGGCCAGGGTGACGCCGTCGTGCGGCTGGGCCACGGCGTGCAGCGTGCCGTCCTCGATGCCGTCCATGGTGGCGGCGAGCAGCCCGGCCCCCGCGAAGGCGAGCCGGGTGAGCAGGTCGCCGCTGGTGTCGGTAGGGCGGACCTCCTCGGTGAGGACTCCGTAGACCGGGCCGGAGTCCAGTCCCTCCTCGATCAGGAAGGTCGACGCGCCGGTCACCTCGTCCCCGGCCATCACCGCGTGCTGGACCGGCGCCGCGCCCCGCCAGGCCGGCAGCAGGGAGAAGTGCAGGTTGACCCAGCCCCGGGCGGGTACGTCGAGGGCGGCCTTGGGCAGCAGGGCCCCGTAGGCGACGACCGGGCAGCAGTCCGGGGCGATCTCGCGCAGCCGGGCGAGGAACTCCTCGTCCCGGGGCTTCGCGGGCTTGAGCACCTCGATCCCGGCCTCCTCCGCCCGCTCGGCCACCGGACTCGCGACGAGTCGGCGGCCCCGCCCGGCGGGGGCGTCCGGGCGGGTCACGACGGCGGCCACCTCGTGGCGGCCGGAGGCGATCAGGGCGTCCAGTGCGGGGACGGCGACTTCGGGGGTGCCGGCGAAGACGAGCTTCATGGGTGGCTGACTGCCTCTCGGGCCAAGACGTACGGTGACGAGCAGCACACCAGTCTAGGGGCGTGCCGCTGATCGGGGCCCGGTGGCTCCCTTGCGTGGGGGCGGCGACCGGGGGGCGTACGCGCGCCGCGCACGCCCCGTGCATATGCACATACGCCCCGATAGCGTGACCACATACCCGGCTCGGGCGTTGGTCAAAGGAGATTGACCGAAGCGGGCCGCCCCGATGCGGCCCGATCCCTTTCAACGCCGGTTCGAGAGGCTTCTTCATGGCCGACCACGCAACCCACGACGCCCAAGCGCGGGCCAGTCTGCATCTTCTGGTGCGGGACATCGAGCGGGTCCGGCGGCAGGTGGACGCGCTGCGCACCCTCACCGCCCAGCTGGGCAACGTCTACCGTCCGCGCCGCTCCGGCCCTTCCGCGGGCTTCGTCGTCTACGGCAGGGCCCCGGCCCCCACCGTCCGCCTCGCGCAGGAACTGCGGGACAGCGTCGAGACGCTGGTCACGGCCGCGGTGGACTTCGACCGCTCCCTGGGCTTCTCCTGGGACGCGGTGGGCTCCGCCCTCGGCGTCACCAAGCAGGCCGTGCACCGCCGTTACGGAACGCGCCGGACCACGCCGCAGCCCACCGCCGAGACGGGCGGCGAGGCCGCGGCCGTGTCGCGCCCGGTCTCCGTCGGGCCCGGGCTGTCCGGTTCCTCCGCCGGGGGGCCCGGCTCCCCGGTGCCCTCGGTCCCGGCGGCCCGCTCGATGCCGCCGCAGCCTCTCGCGGACCGGCCGGTCCGCGAGGAGCTGCGCCCCGGCGCCTTCCCGGGCCCCCGCAACGGCTGACCGGGCGCCGTCCCTCTGCCCCACCGTGCCGGTCGCACGGCGGGGCAGTCCCCTGTCCGGGCCCAGGGCCTGTCCGGGGCCCAGGGTCCCCGCGGGGGCGTCCCCCGTGGTCTCAACCGATGTCGGGCGGGTCGATCCTGATGCGCACCGGGTCGGTCGCCCCCTTGGCCATGCGGGCCGCGAGCGCCGTCTTCAGGGCGCGGGCGAGCGCCGCCCCCCGCCCCGGGACCACCCGGATCAGGGCCCGCTCCCAGGTCTCGCCCGGCGGGGCGTCCCCCGAGCGGCGGGGCCTGCCCGGCTCGGCCGACGAAATCGGCACCGGCCCCAGGATCTCGGCCTCCGGCGGCAGCCCGGCGGTCCGGAGGAACGCGGCCAGGGCCTCGGCGGGACCCGTCGCCGAGGCCATCCGGGAGACCGGCGGGAAGCCCAGCTCGGCCCGCTCCGCCAGCTCCCGCCGGGCGAATCCCGCCGGGTCCCAGCGGACCAGCGCCTGCACCGCGCGCTCCGTCGGCTCGGCCACGATCACCACCGTGCCGCCCTCGTCCTGGCCCCGCACCAGCGCCCCCGCGGCCGTCCACCGGCGCAGCGCCTCCTCCCCGGCCCGCAGATCGGGCCGGCCGAGCATCGCCCAGCCGTCCAGAAGCAGGGCCGCCGCGTAGCCGCCTTCGGCGACGGGCTCCGCGCCGGGCGTGCTGACGACGAGCGCCGGGGTGTCGGGCACCGCGTCCAGGATGTGGTCGCGCCCCGAGGTACGGACGGGCACGGCGGGGAAGGCCCGGCCCAGCTCCTCCGCCGTGCGGCGGGCGCCGACGATCTGGGCGCGCAGCCGGTTCGAGCCGCACTCCGCGCAGTGCCAGGCCCGCTCGGCCCGCCCGCACCACGCACAGTTGAGATCCTGCTGGTCCGGGGCCTGAAGGGGGCCCGCGCAGTGCCGGCAGCGGGCGGGCGTGCGGCAGCGTTCGCAGGCGAGGCGGGGGGCGTAACCCCGGCGGGGCACCTGGACCAGCACCGGACCGCTGCGCAGGCCGTCGCGCACGGCCCCCCAGGCGAGGCTGGGCAGCCGGGCGGTCCGGGCGGCCCCGTCCCGGGCCAGCTCGCCGTCCCCGACCGTACGGATGAGGGGCGCGGCGCGGCGCAGCCGCTCGCGGTCCGCGAGGAGCGGCAGCGCCCAGCCGCTCTCCACGAGCTGGGCGGCCTCGACCGTGCAGCTGGTCCCGCCGAGGAGGAAGCCGCAGCGGCCCTGTGCCGACCGCAGCTCCAGGACCTCGCGGACATGCGGGAAGGGGGCGTTGTCGTCGCTGTGGCTGGAGTCCCCGTCGTCCCAGACGACGACCAGGCCGAGGTCCTGGACGGGCGCGAACATGGCGGCCCTGGTCCCCACGACCGCCCGCACCGAGCCCCGGCGCACCGCGAGCCACTGCCGGTAGCGCTTCTCGGGGCCGGAGTCGGCGGTCAGCAGGGCATGCCGGCCGGAGCCGAGCGCCTCCGTCAGGGCCGTGTCGACCCGTCCGGCGGCCCGTCCGTCCGGGACGACGACGAGCGCGCCGCGCCCGGAGGAGAGCGTCGCGGCGACGGCCCCGGCGATCTCGGCGGGCCAGTGCGGGCCCGGCAGGGCGGTCCACACCGCGCGCGGAGCGCCCCCCTCGGCCAGCGCGCGCAGGAAGGCCGGGCCCTGGCCGTACCGCTCCCAGGTGCCCGGCTCCGGCGCGGGGGGCGGGGGCAGCGGGTCCGGCGAGGGCTTGGACTCGGCGCGGCCGTTGCGGGGCGGGACGGCGAGCTGGAGCACATCGGCGAGGCTGCCCGCGTACCGGTCGGCGACGGCGCGGCAGAGGGCGAGCAGGTCGGGCCCGAGGACCGGCTCCGGGGAGACCACGGAGGCGAGGGCGGCCAGCGCCCCCCGGTAGTCGGAGTCGGCGCGGCGCTCGACCACGAAGCCGTCGATCAGCCCGCCGCCCTCACGCCGCCCGCCCTGGATATTGCGTCCTCCCGCCCCGAACCGGACCCGCACCCGGACGCCCGGCTGCGCGTCGGCGTCCAGCTCCTCGGGGACCGCGTAGTCGAAGTACTGGTCGAGGTGGAGGACGCCCTTGTTGACCAGGACGCGGGCGACGGGCAGCTCCTCGGCGAGGGCCGCGCCGCGCCAGGTGCGCGGCTTGGCACGCGGGACCTTCGCCCGGCGCACGGTCTCCCGGATCAGCGCAAGCTGCTCCGGCGCCCCGGCACCGGGTTCGGCGGACTGCTCGTTCTCGCTGCTCACAGCTGAATTCCTACCAGAGTGCACTGACAGCGGCGGGGGCACGGCAGCGGGGCCCGGCCACCGCGTTCGGTGTCCGGGCCCCGCTGTCGTACTCGATGACGCCCGCCCCGCTGTCGTACGCGGGCGGTTTCGCTACAGACCGGCGGCGGCGCGCAGGGCGTCCACGCGGTCGGTGCGCTCCCAGGTGAAGTCGGGGAGCTCGCGGCCGAAGTGGCCGTAGGCGGCGGTCTGCGCGTAGATCGGGCGCAGCAGGTCGAGGTCGCGGATGATCGCGGCCGGGCGGAGGTCGAAGACCTCGCCGATCGCGTTCTCGATCTTCTCGGTGTCGACCGCGGCGGTGCCGAAGGTCTCGACGAAGAGACCGACGGGCTCGGCCTTGCCGATCGCGTAGGCGACCTGGACCTCGCAGCGCGCGGCGAGACCGGCGGCCACGACGTTCTTGGCGACCCAGCGCATCGCGTACGCGGCGGAGCGGTCGACCTTGGACGGGTCCTTGCCCGAGAAGGCGCCGCCACCGTGCCGGGCCATGCCGCCGTAGGTGTCGATGATGATCTTGCGGCCGGTCAGGCCGGCGTCGCCCATCGGGCCGCCGATCTCGAAGCGGCCGGTCGGGTTCACCAGCAGGCGGTAGCCCTCGGTGTCCAGCTTGATGCCGTCCTCGACGAGCTGTGCGAGGACGTGCTCGACGACGAACTCGCGGATGTCGGGCGCGAGCAGCGAGTCCAAGTCGATGTCGGAGGCGTGCTGCGAGGAGACGACCACCGTGTCCAGACGGACCGCCTTGTCACCGTCGTACTCGATGGTGACCTGGGTCTTGCCGTCGGGGCGCAGGTAGGGGATGGTCCCGTTCTTGCGCACCTCGGACAGCCGCCGGGAGAGGCGGTGCGCGACGTGGATCGGGAGCGGCATCAGCTCCGGGGTCTCGTCGCAGGCGTAGCCGAACATCAGGCCCTGGTCGCCCGCGCCCTGCTTGTCGAGCTCGTCGACCTCTCCACCCGCGGCGGCACCCCCGACCCGATTCTCGTACGCGGTGTCGACGCCCTGCGCGATGTCCGGCGACTGCGCGCCGATCGACACCGAGACGCCACAGGAAGCACCGTCGAAGCCCTTTTTGGAGGAGTCGTAACCGATCTCCAGAACCTTGTTGCGCACGAGGTTGGGGATGTCGGCGTAGGCCTTGGTGGTGACCTCGCCCGCGACATGCACCAGACCGGTGGTGATCAAGGTCTCGACGGCGACGCGCGAGGAGGGGTCCTCGCGCAGGAGCGCGTCGAGAATCGTGTCGCTGATCTGGTCAGCGATCTTGTCGGGGTGACCCTCGGTGACGGATTCCGAGGTGAAGAGACGGCGGGACACATCGCTCCCTGGGGTTGCAGCGGCTGCTGGCTGATCATGGGTGGCACGACCGAGAGCTGCGCTCGGCCCGTACCGTCGGCCAGTTTATCGGTCGCATCGGGCCAGCGGGGCAGGTGTCTCGCCCTTTGGGAGGTTCGTGACGTGCGCCACGCAGGGAGCCAGTAGGACAATCCACCCTTCCCGACCCATGTTTCAGGCCTTATAGGACGATTTCGCCCGCCCGGAGGGTTGACTGTGAATCGGCCGGAACCTGCCCGAAACCAGATCCCAGACCGTGTCGGCGAGCGCTTCCTTGGGGCCGTACGGCACCGGCGTCTCCTGGCCGTCGGCGGCGAGGACGACCGCTTCGTTCTCCTCGGCGCCGAAGGTCTTGCGTTCCCCCACCTCGTTGACCACGAGGAGGTCGCAGCCCTTGCGGCGGAGCTTCGCACGGCCGTTGACCAGGACGTCGTCGGTCTCGGCGGCGAATCCGACGACGATCTGATCCGGGCGGGCCCGCTCACCGGCGACCTCGGCGAGGATGTCGGGGTTACGGACCAGGGTGACGACCGGCGCCTCCTCGCCGTCCTTCTTCTTGATCTTGCCGGAGGCATACGCGGCGGGACGGAAGTCGGCCACCGCGGCCGCCATCACGATGACGTCCGCACCGGGGGCGGCCTTCAGCACGGCCTCGCGCAGCTGGACGGCCGTGCCGACGCGGAGGACATCGGCCCCGGCCGGGTCGGGCAGCCCGGTGTTGGCCTCGATCAGCGTGACCCGTGCCCCCCGGGCCACCGCGGTGCGCGCCAGCGCGTACCCCTGCTTGCCGGAGGAGCGGTTGCCCAGGAAGCGCACCGGGTCGAGCGGCTCGCGCGTGCCGCCGGCGCTGATCACCACATGGCGGCCCGCGAGGTCGGGCTCGGTGACCCCGCGCGCCAGCACCCGGCGGCAGACCTCGAAGATCTCGCCGGGGTCGGGGAGCCGGCCCTTGCCGGTGTCGACGCCGGTGAGCCGCCCGACGGCGGGCTCGATGACGACGGCTCCCCGGCGGCGCAGGGTGGCGACGTTCTCCTGGGTGGCCGGGTGCTCCCACATCTCGGTGTGCATCGCGGGGGCGAAGACCACCGGACAGCGGGCGGTCAGGAGCGTGTTGGTGAGCAGGTCGTCGGCGAGCCCGTGGGCGGCCTTGGCCAGCATGTCCGCGGTGGCCGGGGCGACCACCACGAGGTCGGCGCCCTGCCCGATCCGCACGTGCGGGACCTCGTGGACGTCCTGCCAGACCTCGTCGGAGACCGGGTGGCCGGAGAGCGCCGACCAGGTGGCGGCCCCCACGAAGTGCAGCGACGCGGCGGTCGGGACGACCCGTACGTCGTGGCCGGACTCGGTCAGCCGGCGCAGCAGCTCGCACGCCTTGTAGGCGGCGATGCCCCCGCTGACCCCCAGGACGACCTTCGGCTTGTCCACTGCGTCTCCCCGCACTCGGCAACGTAAGGCAACGTACGCGTCCCACACGTACGCCCCCCATGCTGCCTCACCGCCCGGACCGCGTTCATCCGGCCCCGGGCACGCCTCAGGCCCGGCGGACGGGCCGCCGGGCCTGAGGTGAGGTGCCGTGGTGCTCCTGCGTTACTGCGCGGGGCCCTCGATGGCCTCGGAGGTCAGCAGGCCCGCGTTGATCTCGCGGAGTGCGATCGAGAGCGGCTTCTCGTGCACGTGGGTGTCGACGAGCGGACCGACGTACTCCAGGAGGCCTTCACCGAGCTGCGAGTAGTACGCGTTGATCTGGCGGGCGCGCTTGGCCGCGTAGATCACCAGGCTGTACTTCGAGTCGGTGGCTTCGAGGAGCTCATCAATCGGCGGGTTGATGATGCCCTCGGGCGTGGTGATGGAAGAGGACACTCTCTGCCTTCCGAAGGGGATGTAGATCAAAGATCAGAACGATCCGAAACGATCGCGGAGATCTAGGCCTGAAGCATCAACGTTAGCAGCTCACGCGCGACGTCCTCGACGGAGGTGTTGACGAGCGTCGTATCGAACTCGGCCTCGGCGGCCAGTTCGATCTTCGCGGCGGCGAGCCGGCGCTCGATGACCTCGGGGGCCTCGGTGCCCCGGCCGGTGAGCCGGCGCACCAGCTCCTCCCAGCTCGGCGGGGCCAGGAAGACCAGACGCGCGTCGGACATCGACTGGCGGACCAGCCGGGCGCCCTGGAGGTCGATCTCCAGCAGGACCGGTTCGCCGGCCTCCAGTCGGTCGAGCACGGCGCGCCGGGGCGTGCCGTAGCGGTTGCCCGCGAACTCGGCCCACTCCAGCAGTTCACCGTTGGCGACGAGCTTGTCGAACTCCTCGTCGTCCACGAAGAAGTAGTGCACACCGTTGCGCTCCCCGGGGCGTGGCTTGCGTGTCGTCGCCGACACGGAGAGCCAGACCTCGGGGTGCACGGTGCGCATATGAGCGACGACCGTGCTCTTGCCGACCCCTGAGGGGCCGGAGAGCACGGTCAGCCGCGGACGTACGTCCGGGGGTACGGGGGACGTCCCCCGGGATGTTGCAGCCATGGGGCGATTATCCCCGTTCTCAGGAGTGCCTGAGAACGTCAGGCGGGGCTGCCGCCGAACTCACGCTCCAAGGACGCGATCTGATTGGAGCCAAGACCCCTGACCCGGCGGCTCTCGGAGATGCCGAGACGCTCCATGATCTGCTTGGCGCGGACCTTGCCGACGCCCGGCAGGGATTCGAGCAGTGCGGAGACCTTCATCTTCCCGATGACGTCGTTCTCCTGGCCCTGCTTGATGACCTCGTGGAGGGAAGCGCCGGAGTGCTTGAGTCGATTCTTGACCTCGGCCCGCTCCCGGCGAGCCGCGGCGGCCTTTTCGAGCGCGGCTGCGCGCTGTTCAGGGGTAAGGGGCGGAAGAGCCACGCCTACGTCACCTCGGATGTCGATCTGTCGGATACGGACCGGCGGGGAAGCTGGACGCCACCCACCAGGTGAGCGGAGAACACACTGTGCTCGGCCGCTCTCGACGGAGACTAGCGGCAAGGGCCGCTGTAGTCAGCGAGAACAGACGAAAAGTCCTGGTCAGCTGTGGCCGACCAGGATTTTCGCGACATATCGACCAGGTTTCTCGTCAGTATTTCGTCAACACGCTGTAAACGTGTCAGGGTCAGCTGCCGGATACGGCCCCGCGGACCTCGTCCGCGAACCGCTCGGCGGCTTCGCGCAGCCCGGACACGTCCGGGCCGTGGCGCAGCACGCCCCGGCTCACGCTGGGGACCACGTTGCCCACCGCGTCGCCGAACACCGCCGGAAGATCCGCCGGGGTCGCGCCCTGGGCGCCGATGCCGGGCGCGAGGAGCGGCCCGTTGATCGCCAGGTCGACCCCGGGGTCGCCGAGCGTCGCGCCGACCACCGCGCCGACCGAGCCGAGCGGGAGGGCCCCGGCGTTCTCGGCGGCCATGTGGTCGAGCATCAGCTGGGCGAGCGAGCGGCCGTCGGCCGCCGTGGCCCGCTGGACCTCGGCGCCCTCCGGGTTGGAGGTGAGGGCGAGGACGAAGACGCCCGCGCCGGAGACGGCGGCGGCGTCGAGGGCCGGGCGCAGCGAGCCGAAGCCCAGGTACGGGGAGAGCGTGACCGCGTCGGAGAAGAGCGGGGAGTCCTTGTCCAGATAGGTCGCCGCGTAGGCGCCCATGGTGGAGCCGATGTCGCCGCGCTTGGCGTCCATCAGGACGAGCGCCCCGGCGGCGCGTGCCTCCTCGACGGCCTTCTCCAGGACGGCGACGCCGCGCGAGCCGAAGCGCTCGAAGAACGCGGACTGCGGCTTGAGGACGGCGACCCGGTCGGCCAGCGCCTCCACGACGGTCCGGGTGAAGCGCTCCAGGCCGGCGATGTCGTCGTTCAGGCCCCAGGAGGTGAGCAGGGAGGCGTGCGGGTCGATGCCGACGCAGAGCGGCCCGCGGGTGTCCATGGCACGGCGCAGGCGGGCGCCGAAGGGTTCGGGCGTCACAGGGCGGCCTTCTTCCGGGTCTCGGCGCCGACGGCCTCGGCGAGGGTGGCGTACGGCGAGGCGGCGAGCCGGGCGGCGAGGCCCTTGTGGATCGCGCGGGCGTAGCAGGGACCTTCGTAGATGAAGGCGCTGTAGCCCTGGACGAGGGTGGCTCCGGCGAGGATGCGCTGCCAGGCGTCCTCGGCGTTCTCGACGCCCCCGACGCCCACCAGCGTGATCCGGTCCCCCACGCGGGCGTACAGGCGGCTCAGGACCTCCAGCGAGCGCTCCTTGAGGGGCGCGCCGGACAGTCCGCCGGTCTCCCCCACCAGTCCGGGGGCCGACTTCAGGCCCAGGCTCTCCCGGGCGATGGTGGTGTTGGTGGCGATGACGCCGTCCAGGCCCAGCTCCACGGCGAGGTCGGCGACGGCGTCGACGTCCTCGTCCGCGAGGTCCGGGGCGATCTTGACGAGCAGCGGGACGCGCCGGGTGGTGACGGTGCGGTCGGCGGCCTCGCGTACGGCGGTGAGCAGCGGGCGCAGCGACTCGGTGGCCTGGAGGTTGCGCAGGCCGGGGGTGTTGGGCGAGGAGACGTTGACGACCAGGTAGTCGGCGTGGCCGGCCAGCGCCTCGGTGGACTTCACGTAGTCGGCGGCGGCCTCGGCCTCCGGGACGGCCTTGGTCTTGCCGATGTTGACGCCGACCGTGGTGCGGAAGACGGGGTTGCGGGCGGCGAGGCGGGCGGCGACGGCGGCGGAGCCCTCGTTGTTGAAGCCCATGCGGTTGATCAGCGCGCGGTCCGCGACCAGCCGGAAGAGGCGCTTCTTGGGGTTGCCCGGCTGCGGTTCGCCGGTGACGGTGCCGATCTCGATGTGGTCGAAGCCGAGCATGGCCATGCCGTCGATCGCGACGGCGTTCTTGTCGAAGCCGGCGGCGAGGCCGAAGGGACCGTGCATCCGCAGGCCGAGGGCCTCGGTGCGCAGCTCCTTGTAGCGCGGGGCGAGGGCGGCGGCGACGAAGGTGCGCAGGAGGGGGGTCCGGGCGGCGAGGCGGATCCAGCGGAAGGCCGCGTAGTGGGCCTGCTCGGGATCCATCCGCTTGAAGACCAGCCGGAAGAAGAGCTCGTACATGAAGAGATGTCCTTGGTGCTCGGCGTGCTCGACAGGGCTCGCGAGGAGTCGAGAGGAGTCGACAGGGCTCACAGAGAGGGGGACACCGTTTGACGGTGTCCCCCTCTCCCGGCGGCTAGTCGCGCGCCGCGATCAAGTGTTCCGCGTGTTCCTGGAGGGAACGGACCCCGACGCCACCGTGGTTGAGGGCGTCGATGCCCTGGACGGCGGCGGCGAGCGCCTGGACCGTGGTCAGGCAGGGTACGGAGCGGGCGACGGCCGCGGTGCGGATCTCGTAGCCGTCGAGCCGGCCGCCGGTGCCGTACGGCGTGTTGACGATGAGGTCGACCTCGCCGGCGTGGATGAGCTGGACGATCGTCTTCTCGCCGTTCGGGCCGGTGCCCTCGGACTGCTTGCGCACGACGGTGGCGTTGATGCCGTTGCGCTTGAGGACCTCGGCCGTGCCGGAGGTGGCCATCAGCTCGAAGCCGTGGGCGACCAGCTCGCGGGCCGGGAAGATCATCGAGCGCTTGTCGCGGTTGGCGACCGAGATGAACGCGCGGCCCTTCGTGGGCAGCGGGCCGTAGGCGCCGGCCTGCGACTTGGCGTACGCCGTGCCGAAGACCGAGTCGATGCCCATGACCTCGCCGGTGGAGCGCATCTCCGGGCCGAGGACCGTGTCGACGCCCCGGCCGTGGATGTCGCGGAAGCGCGACCACGGCATCACGGCCTCCTTGACGGAGATCGGCGCGTCCAGCGGCAGGGTGCCGCCGTCGCCGGTCTTCGGCAGCAGGCCCTCCGCGCGCAGCTCGGCGATGGTCGCGCCCAGCGAGATACGGGCGGCGGCCTTGGCGAGCGGCACAGCGGTCGCCTTCGAGGTGAAGGGGACCGTGCGGGAGGCGCGCGGGTTGGCCTCCAGGACGTAGAGGATGTCGCCGGAGAGCGCGAACTGGATGTTGATCAGTCCGAGGACGCCGACGCCCTTGGCGATGGACTCGGTGGAGGCACGCAGCCGCTTGATGTCGAAGCCGCCGAGCGTGATCGGGGGCAGGGCGCAGGCCGAGTCGCCGGAGTGGATGCCGGCTTCCTCGATGTGCTCCATGACGCCGCCGAGGTACAGCTCGGTGCCGTCGTAGAGGGCGTCCACGTCGATCTCGATGGCGTCGTCGAGGAAGCGGTCGACCAGGACCGGCCGGGTGGGGCTGATCTCGGTGGACTCGGAGATGTACGAGGCGAGGCGCGTCTCGTCGTACACGATCTCCATGCCGCGCCCGCCGAGGACGTAGGAGGGGCGTACGAGGACGGGGTAGCCGATCTCGTCGGCGATGGCCTTGGCCTCGCCGAAGGTGGTGGCGGTGCCGTGCTTGGGCGCGGGCAGTCCGGCCTCGGCCAGGACCCGGCCGAAGGCGCCGCGGTCCTCGGCGGCGTGGATGGCCTCCGGGGAGGTGCCGACGACGGGCACGCCGTTGTCCTTGAGGGCCTGCGCGAGGCCGAGCGGGGTCTGGCCGCCGAGCTGCACGATGACACCGGCGATCGGGCCCGCCAGCGATTCGGCGTGCACGATCTCCAGGACGTCCTCCAGGGTGAGCGGCTCGAAGTAGAGCCGGTCGGAGGTGTCGTAGTCGGTGGAGACCGTCTCCGGGTTGCAGTTGACCATGACGGTCTCGTAGCCCGCGTCGCTCAGGGCGAAGGAGGCGTGCACACAGGAGTAGTCGAACTCGATGCCCTGGCCGATGCGGTTGGGGCCCGAGCCGAGGATGATCACGGCCGGCTTGGTGCGGCTCGCGACCTCGCTCTCCTCGTCGTAGGAGGAGTAGAAGTACGGCGTGTTCGCGGCGAACTCGGCGGCGCAGGTGTCGACCGTCTTGTAGACCGGGCGGATGCCGAGCGCGTGCCGGACCTCGCGGACGACGTCCTCGCGCAGCCCGCGGATCTCGCCGATCTGAGCGTCGGAGAAGCCGTGCCGCTTGGCCTCGGCGATCAGGTCGGCGTCCAGGCGGTCGGCGGAGGCCAGCTCGTCGGCGATCTCCTTGATCAGGAAGAGCTGGTCGACGAACCAGGGGTCGATCTTCGTGGCGTCGAAGACCTCCTCCTGGGTGGCTCCGGCCCGGATCGCCTGCATGACGGTGTTGATGCGGCCGTCGGTGGGGCGGACCGCCTCGGCCAGCAGCTCGGACTTGTCGCCGATGGGGCCGGTGAAGGCGAACTGCGAGCCCTTCTTCTCCAGGGAGCGCAGGGCCTTCTGGAGCGCCTCGGTGAAGTTCCGGCCGATCGCCATGGCCTCGCCCACCGACTTCATGGTGGTGGTGAGGGTGGAGTCGGCGGAGGGGAACTTCTCGAAGGCGAAGCGCGGGGCCTTCACGACGACGTAGTCGAGGGTCGGCTCGAAGGAGGCCGGCGTCTTCTCGGTGATGTCGTTGGGGATCTCGTCCAGGGTGTAGCCGACGGCCAGCTTGGCGGCGATCTTGGCGATCGGGAAGCCGGTGGCCTTGGAGGCGAGCGCCGAGGAGCGGGAGACGCGCGGGTTCATCTCGATGACGATGACCCGGCCGTCGGCGGGGTCGATGGCGAACTGGATGTTGCAGCCGCCGGTGTCGACGCCGACCTCGCGGATGATCGCGATGCCGACGTCGCGCAGCCGCTGGTACTCGCGGTCGGTGAGCGTCATCGAGGGGGCGACGGTGATGGAGTCGCCGGTGTGGACACCCATCGGGTCGAAGTTCTCGATGGAGCAGACGACTACTACGTTGTCGTGTCTGTCGCGCATCAGCTCCAGCTCGTACTCCTTCCAGCCGAGGATGGACTCCTCCAGGAGCACCTCGGTGGTCGGGGAGAGCGTGAGGCCCTGTCCGGCGATGCGGCGCAGCTCCTCCTCGTCGTGGGCGAAGCCGGAGCCGGCGCCGCCCATGGTGAAGGAGGGGCGGACGACGACGGGGTAGCCGCCGAGGGTGTCGACGCCGGCGATGACGTCGTCCATGGTGTGGCAGATGACGGAGCGGGCGGACTCGCCGTATCCGATCTTCTCCTTGACGGCCGCGACGACGCCCTTGAAGAGGTCGCGGTCCTCGCCCTTGTTGATCGCCTCGACGTTGGCGCCGATGAGCTCGACGCCGTACTTCTCCAGGACGCCGTTCTCGTGCATGGAGATCGCGGTGTTCAGCGCGGTCTGGCCGCCGAGGGTGGGCAGGAGCGCGTCGGGGCGCTCCTTGGCGATGATCTTCTCGACGAACTCGGGGGTGATCGGCTCGACGTAGGTGGCGTCGGCGATCTCCGGGTCGGTCATGATCGTGGCCGGGTTGGAGTTCACCAGGATGACGCGCAGGCCCTCGGCCTTGAGGACGCGGCAGGCCTGGGTGCCGGAGTAGTCGAACTCGGCGGCCTGGCCGATGACGATCGGACCGGAGCCGATGACCAGGACGGACTGGATATCGGAGCGCTTAGGCACGCTGGCCCTCCATCAGGGTGGTGAAACGGTCGAAGAGGTAAGCGGCGTCGTGCGGGCCCGCGGCCGCCTCGGGGTGGTACTGGACGCTGAAGGCGGGCCGGTCCAGGAGCTGGAGGCCCTCGACCACCTGGTCGTTGAGGCAGACGTGGGAGACCTCGGCGCGGCCGAACTCCGTGTCGGACACCTGGTCCAGCGGGGCGTCGACGGCGAAGCCGTGGTTGTGCGCGGTGACCTCGACCTTGCCGGTGGTGCGGTCCTGCACCGGCTGGTTGATGCCGCGGTGGCCGTACTTCAGCTTGTAGGTGCCGAAGCCGAGCGCGCGGCCGAGGATCTGGTTGCCGAAGCAGATGCCGAAGAGCGGCGTGGAGCGCTCCAGTACGCCGCGCATGAGGGCGACCGGGTGGTCGGCGGTGGACGGGTCGCCGGGGCCGTTGGAGAAGAAGACGCCGTCGGGGTTGACGGCGTACACCTCGTCCAGGGTGGCGGTGGCGGGCAGCACGTGCACCTCGATGCCGCGTTCGGCCATCCGGTGGGGGGTCATGCCCTTGATGCCGAGGTCGATCGCGGCGACGGTGAACTTCTTCGTGCCGATCGCGGGGACGACGTAGGCCTCCTTGGTGGCGACCTCGGCGGAGAGGTCGGCGCCCGCCATCTCGGGGGCCTGCTGGACCCGGGCCAGCAGCGCGGCCTCGTCGGCCAGCGCCTCGCCGGAGAAGATCCCGACGCGCATCGCGCCGCGCTCGCGCAGGTGGCGGGTGAGGGCGCGGGTGTCGACGCCGCTGATGCCGACGACGCCCTGCGCCTGAAGCTCCTCCTCCAGCGAGCGCTGGGAGCGCCAGTTGGAGGGCTTGCGGGCGGGGTCGCGGACGACGTAGCCGGAGACCCAGATGCGAGCGGACTCGGGGTCCTCGTCGTTCACGCCGGTGTTGCCGACGTGCGGGGACGTCATGACGACGACCTGGCGGTGGTACGAGGGGTCGGTCAGCGTTTCCTGGTAGCCGGTCATGCCGGTGGAGAACACCGCTTCGCCGAAGGTCTCCCCCACGGCCCCGTAGGCGCGGCCGCGGAAGGCGCGACCGTCCTCCAGGACGAGTACGGCGGGGGTCTGGTCCCCCCGGGTGGAGATCGTCATCGTGCGGTGCCTTCCGTAGTGGTGCTGGTGAGTTCCGTGGCGGCCGGTGCGCCGGTGAGCCGGCTGACGGCGTCGACCCAGGCCTGGTGCTCGGCGGCGTGGTCGGAGCGGAAGCCGGAGTCGATCAGAGTCTCGCCGTGCGCCCAGGTGATGATCAGCAGGCCGCCCTCGGGGAGGACCTTGCCCGCGAGCGCCTTGTCGAGGCGGGCCTCGCGCAGGGCGTCGGCCGGGATGAAGAAGCCGGCCGCCCCGGGGCGTACGACGTCGAGGCCGCGGGTGGTGAGCGTGAGCTCGGTGCGGCTGCGGGTGCCGAGGCCGTGCGCGACGATCCGGTCGAGCCACTGCCCGGCGGTGGTGGAGGCGTGGTAGCGCCCCTGAAGCGTCAGCAGCGTCTGGTCGTCGGCGAAGTCCTCGGGGGTGGCGGGGAGCTGCGGCAGGTCGGACTGGAGGCTGGCGCGCCACTTCCAGCCCTGGCGCATCAGCCAGTAGACGAGGGCGATGAAGACGAACAGGCCGATCACCCAGGCGATGCGGGCGGCCCAGTCCGTCACTTCCGCCGACTTCTGTTCGGCGGCCAGGTGGTACAGGGGGGTCAGAGTTGTCACGCGAGCTTCCCGTCGACGACCGTGGCACGGCCCCGCAGGAAGGTGTGGGTGACGCGGCCCGGCAGCTCACGGCCCTCGTAGGGGGTGTTGCGGCTGCGGGACGCGAAGCCCGCGGGGTCCACGGCTCCACGGTATGCCGGATCGACCAGAGTGAGGTTGGCGGGCTCACCCGCCGAGACGGGGCGGCCGTGTCCTTCGAGCCGGCCGATGGCCGCGGGGCGGAAGGACATGCGGTCCGCGACGCCCGCCCAGTCCATCAGGCCGGTGTCCACCATCGTCTGCTGGACGACCGGGAGCGCGGTCTCCAGGCCCACCATGCCCATGGCGGCCGCGGCCCACTCGCAGTCCTTGTCCTCGTGCGGGTGCGGGGCGTGGTCCGTGGCGACGCAGTCGATCGTGCCGTCGGCGAGCGCCTCGCGCAGGGCCAGGACGTCGGCCTCGGTGCGCAGCGGCGGGTTCACCTTGTAGACCGGGTTGTAGGTGCGGACCAGCTCGTCGGTGAGGAGGAGGTGGTGCGGGGTGACCTCGGCGGTGACGTTCCAGCCCTTGGACTTGGCCCAGCGGACGATCTCCACGGAGCCGGCCGTGGAGAGGTGGCAGATGTGGACACGGGACCCGACGTGGGCGGCGAGGAGGACGTCGCGGGCGATGATCGACTCCTCGGCGACGGCGGGCCAGCCGCCGAGCCCGAGTTCGGCGGAGACGATGCCCTCGTTCATCTGGGCGCCCTCGGTGAGGCGGGGCTCCTGGGCGTGCTGGGCGACGACGCCGTCGAAGGCCTTCACGTACTCCAGGGCGCGGCGCATGATCACCGCGTCGTCGACGCACTTGCCGTCGTCGGAGAAGACCTTCACCCCGGCGGCGGAGTCGTGCATCGCGCCGAGCTCGGCGAGCTGCTTGCCCTCCAGGCCGACGGTGACGGCGCCCACGGGCTGCACGTCGCAGTAGCCGGACTCCTTGCCGAGGCGCCAGACCTGCTCGACGACGCCGGCGGTGTCGGCGACGGGGAAGGTGTTGGCCATGGCGTGCACGGCGGTGAAGCCGCCGACGGCCGCGGCCTTGGTGCCGGTGAGGACGGTCTCGGAGTCCTCGCGGCCGGGCTCGCGCAGATGGGTGTGCAGGTCGACCAGGCCGGGCAGCAGGATCTGCCCCTCGGCCTCGATGACGGTGGCGCCGGCGGCGTCGAGGCCGGTGCCGACCTCGGTGACGGTCTCGCCGTCGATCAGGACGTCCCGGGGCTCGCCGCCGAGGATCCGCGCACCGCGGATAAGGATCTTGCTCATGGTTACTTGTTCTCCTCGGTACGGGCGGGGGCGGCGGACAGTGCGGTGTCGGAGCCGCCGAGCAGCAGGTAGAGCACGGCCATGCGGATGGAGACGCCGTTGGCGACCTGCTCGACGACCGTGCAGCGGTCGGAGTCGGCGACCTCGGCGGTGATCTCCATGCCGCGGACCATCGGGCCGGGGTGCATGACGATGGCGTGTCCGGGCATCTTCGCCATGCGCTCGCCGTCCAGGCCGTAGCGGCGGGAGTACTCGCGCTCGGTCGGGAAGTACGCGGCGTTCATCCGTTCACGCTGCACACGCAGCATCATCACCGCATCGGACTTCGCCAGCACGTCGTCGAGGCTGTAGCTGACGTCGCAGGGCCACTTCTCGACGCCGACAGGCACCAGGGTGGGCGGAGCCACCAGGGTGACGTGCGCGCCGAGCGTGGTGAGCAGGTGGACGTTGGAGCGGGCGACGCGGCTGTGCAGGATGTCGCCGACGATCGTGATGCGGCGGCCGTCCAGGTCGCGGCCGAGCCCGGTGTCGGCGCCGACGAGCCGGCGGCGCATCGTGAAGGCGTCCAGCAGGGCCTGGGTGGGGTGTTCGTGGGTGCCGTCGCCGGCGTTGACCACGGCCCCGTCGATCCAGCCGGAGGTGGCGAGCCGGTAGGGGGCGCCGGAGGCTCCGTGCCGGATGACGACGGCGTCGGCGCCCATCGCCTCCAGGGTCAGCGCGGTGTCCTTGAGGGACTCGCCCTTGGAGACGGAGGAGCCCTTGGCGGAGAAGTTGATGACGTCGGCGGACAGCCGCTTGGCGGCCGCCTCGAAGGAGATACGGGTCCGGGTCGAGTCCTCGAAGAAGAGGTTGACGACGGTACGGCCGCGCAGGGTGGGGAGCTTCTTGATCGGCCGGTCCGCGACCCGGGCCATCTCCTCGGCGGTGTCGAGGATCAGGACGGCGTCGTCGCGGGTGAGGTCGGCGGCCGAGATGAGGTGACGCTTCATCTGGGGGTTCTCCGGGTTGCTGGAGGGAGTTTCAGGCATGCGGGCACGCGGGAGCGGCCGTACGTCCCCGAAAGGCCGTACGGGCGGGCTCGGGCTACTGCGTGTCCGCGGGGGTGGCCTGCTTGACGCCCAGCAGCACGGCGTCGCGGCCGTCCTCCTCGGCGAGCTGGACCTTGACCGTCTCCCGCAGCGACGTGGGGAGGTTCTTGCCGACGTAGTCCGCGCGGATCGGGAGCTCCCGGTGGCCGCGGTCGACGAGGACCGCGAGCTGCACGGCGCGGGGGCGGCCGATGTCGCCGAGCGCGTCGAGGGCGGCGCGGATCGTGCGACCGGAGAAGAGCACGTCGTCGACCAGGACGACCAGGCTGCCCTCGATCCCCTCGCCGGGGATGTCGGTACGGGCCAGGGCGCGCGCCGGGCGCATCCGCAGGTCGTCGCGGTACATGGTGATGTCGAGCGATCCGACCGGCGTCTTCCGGCCGGTGATCTCCTGGAGTTTCTCGGCCAGCCGACGGGCGAGGAAGACGCCTCGGGTCGGGATGCCGAGCAGCACCACGTCGTCGGCGCCCTTGGCGCGTTCGACGATCTCGTGGGCGATACGGGTCAGAACACGGGCGATGTCGGGGGCCTCGAGAACGGGGCGTGCCGCGTTGCCGGTGTCGTCGTGCTGTGCGTCCATAAGAAACGGACCTCCTTCTCCGCCTCACGGGACGGATCGTTAAAGGACGTCGAAATTGCGTCATCCACGCTACCAGGGCTTGCGCCCGGCCCTGGCCCCGCCCCCGGGAGGTACCGGTCCGGACCATTCGGCTTGACGCATCCAAGTAACGCTGCGTAACCTCACAGTGAGTTACCAGCCACGCGGCGGAGCCGCACACTGTTCCAGCGTCCGGGGAGCCATATGTCCAGCGAATACGCAAAACAGCTCGGGGCCAAACTCCGTGCCATCCGCACCCAGCAGGGCCTTTCCCTCCACGGCGTGGAGGAGAAGTCCCAGGGTCGCTGGAAGGCCGTCGTGGTCGGTTCGTACGAGCGCGGCGACCGTGCCGTGACCGTACAGCGCCTCGCCGAGCTGGCGGATTTCTACGGGGTCCCGGTGCAGGAGCTGCTGCCCGGTACGACGCCGGGCGGGGCCGCCGAGCCGCCGCCGAAGCTCGTCCTGGACCTGGAGCGCCTCGCCCACGTCCCGCCGGAGAAGGCCGGTCCGCTGCAGCGCTACGCGGCGACCATCCAGAGCCAGCGCGGCGACTACAACGGCAAGGTGCTCTCGATCCGCCAGGACGACCTGCGCACGCTCGCCGTCATCTACGACCAGTCGCCTTCCGTGCTCACGGAGCAGCTCATCAGCTGGGGCGTGCTGGACGCGGACGCGCGCCGCGCGGTCTCCCACGACGAGGGCTGAGCGAGCGGGGCAGGACCCCACAGCAGAAACGTGCCGCCGGGTGGGCGGGGACCTTCGGGCTCCCGCCCTCCCGGCGTTTCTGTTCCCGGCCCGTGCCCCGGGTCCATCCGACCCGGCGCGCGGTTCCCGGGTACGACGAAGGGGCCCGCGGTCGGCTGACCGCGGGCCCCTTCGTGGTGTGTGCGACCGAACCGCCGCGGCCGGGGCTACTGCTCCCGGCGGAGGTTCGGCTTCAGGTCCTTGAAACGGGCCAGCAGGCCGTTCACGAAGGACGGGGAGTCATCGGTGGAGAACTCCTTGGCGAGCTGGACGGCCTCGTCGATCACCACGGCGTCCGGGGTCTCGTCCATCCAGATCAGCTCGTACGCGCCGAGCCGCAGGATGGACCGGTCGACGACCGGCATTCGGTCGATCTCCCAGTCCACGGCGTAGGTGACGATGAGGTCGTCGATCCGGTCCGCGTACTGCGCGTACCCCTCGACGAGCTCCATCGTGAACTCACCGACCGGCGGCTGACGGTCGTCGGTCCGCGAGAGCCGAACCCAGTCCGCGAGGACGCGCTGCACGGACTCACCGCGCTGGTCGGCCTCGAAGAGGATCTGGAAGGCGCGCTTGCGGGCCTTGTTCCGGGCAGCCACGGTTAGCTGTTCACCCGGCCGAGGTAGTCGCCCGAGCGGGTGTCGACCTTGATCTTCTCGCCGGTGCTGATGAAGAGCGGCACGCCGATCTCGTAGTCCGTCTCCAGGGTGGCGGGCTTGGTGCCGCCGGTGGAACGGTCGCCCTGCACGCCCGGGTCGGTGTGCTTGACGGTGAGCTCGACGGCGGCGGGCAGCTCGACGTAGAGCACCTCGCCCTCGTGCTGGGCGACGGAGGCGGTGAAGCCCTCGATCAGGAAGTTGGCGGCGTCGCCGACGGCCTTGCGTTCGACCATGAGCTGGTCGTAGGTGCTCATGTCCATGAAGACGAAGTACTCGCCGTCCATGTACGAGAACTGCATGTCGCGGCGGTCAATGGTGGCCGTCTCGACCTTCACACCGGCGTTGAACGTCTTGTCGACGACCTTGCCGGAGAGCACGTTCTTGAGCTTGGTGCGCACGAAGGCGGGGCCCTTGCCGGGCTTGACGTGCTGGAACTCGACGACGGACCAGAGCTGGCCTCCGTCGAGCTTGAGCACCAGGCCGTTCTTGAGGTCGTTCGTGGAAGCCACGGTTGCGGAATCTCCTGGACTGAAGCTGGTGGAACGACCGAGGATGCGCGCTAGAGCGCGAGCAGCTCCTTGGTCGTCATGGTGAGTAGCTCGGGTCCGCCGTCCGCCTCGGGGCGCACGACGAGCGTGTCATCGATCCGGACACCGCCCCGGCCCGGGAGGTGGACCCCCGGTTCGACGGTGACCGGCACACAAGCGTCCAGTTTACCCATGGCTGTCGGTGCCAGTTGCGGGTCCTCCTCGATTTCCAGGCCCACACCGTGCCCGGTCCTCGGCTGAAGCCCCGCTCCGTGCCCCGCCGACTCCAGCGGATGACGGGCCGCACGGTCCACGTCCCGATACGCGGCCCCCGGTGCCAGGGCTTCCCGGCCGGCCCGCTGAGCGGCGAAAACAAGGTCGTAGAGCTCGATCTGCCACTCGGCGGGGGCGGTGCCGATGACGAAGGTCCGGCCGATCTCGCAGCGGTAGCCGTGGTAGCTCGCGCCGAGGCGGACGGAGAGGAAATCCCCCTCCTCCACCCTGCGGTCCGAGGGCCGGTGGCGGCCCTGGCCGGAGTTGGGGCCGGTGGCCACGGAGGTGGCGAAGGCGGGGCCGTCCGCCCCGTGGTCGACCAGGCGGCGCTCCAGCTCCAGGGCGAGATGCCGCTCGGTGCGGCCGACGAGGATCGATTCGAGGAGTTCGCCGAGGGCCTGGTCGGTGATCTCGGCGGCGATCCGGAGGCAGCCGATCTCCTCCTCGTCCTTGACGATCCGCTGCTGCTCCACGGTGAAGCCCAGATCGGCCAGGATCAGGCGTGGGGCGGCCTTCCCCATGGCTCGGTGCCGGGCCACGGTCAGATCGTGCTCCTCGACGGCGAGCGAATCGGCGCCCGCCGAGGCGGCGAGCCCCGCGGCGGCGACCACCGGGTCCCCGTCCGGGGCGGGCAGGAGGTCGATCCGGAGCGCCTCGTCGGGCCGCCCGTGGGCGGGTTCACCGGTCGGGGCGCGAGGGCAGAGCAGAACGTCCTCGCCGGGGCAGAGCAGCAGCACGGCCCCGGGCGGCGCTCCACCCGCGAGATAGCGGACGTTGGCGGGGCGGGAGACCAGGGCGGCCGCGGAGCCCGCGGCGGCGCACCGGTCGCGGAGCAGCCCGCGTCGGACGGCGTGCACCTCTGACATGGTTCGAGCGTACGAGCGGGGGCGGCCCCCCGCCCGGCCAGCGCACCCGACCGGGGGCCCGGGCACCGGGGGCGCCGCGCGGCGGCCGCCGTCGGGAGTCTCCCGGCCGGGCGGGCCGCCGACGGCTACCAGGCGGGCGGGCTCGCGATCGAGCGGGCCAGCACGTCGTCCAGGACCCGGGCGGTGGTCTCGACGTCGTACGTGGAGTTGTCGATGATCGGGAGGCCGGAGCCGTACCAGCCGGCCATCCGGCCGTGGATGCGGGCGACCTCCTCGTCGGAGAGCCTGCGGTTGCCGCTGCGGGCGGCGTTGCGCTCCAGGACGATCTCCAGGCCGGGCAGCAGGACCACGGGCAGCAGGCCGGGGCCCACGTGGCGCTTCCAGCCTCCGAGGCCGACGACCGGGCGGTCGGGGAAGACGGCGTCGTCGAGGATGCAGGAGATGCCGTTGGCGAGGAAGTTACGGGCGGCGAAGCCGCAGGTGCGGCGGGCCAGCCGGTACTGGGCCTCCGAATGGTCGTTCCAGCCGGCCTGCGGGTCGGCGAAGCCGGAGCGGACCCATTCGCGGACGTCGTCCAGGGAGACGTGGGCGGTGGGCACCCGGCGGCGGGCCGCCCAGAGCTTGGCGACCGTGGTCTTGCCCGCGCCGGCGGGGCCGATGAGCAGGACGGCGAGCGTGGCACCACCGGTGCCGGCCCCGGCGGGCGGGGCGGGCAGCGGAACGGGACCGCCCGGGGGCAGTTGGACGTGCCCGGTGTGCCCGGTGGCCTGCCCGGCGGGCGGCGGCGTGGGTCCGGTGCCGCTCCAGCCCGGCTGCGGGGCCTGGCCGGGGGCGGCGGGCTGCTGGGGCCGGCCCTGGGCCGGGGCCTGGCCAGGAGCGGGGGGCGCCTGGCCGGGCGGCGGGGATATCGGGGGCGGGCCGGGGTGGCCGGCGTGCTGGGCCTGGTACGGCCGGCCGACGTGCCCGATGCCGGGGCCGTGGGGCGGCGGCAGCGGGGCCCCCACTGCGTGCTGCATCCGGTGCCACTCCGTCTCGTAACTGCAACTGACGCTGATGGGACGGCCACCGTACCTTCCCGGGCCGTCTCGGGGTGAACGGCCCGGGAGGGTGCGAAGTGCCCGTCGGCCGTGCGGAGTGCGGACGGGCGTCGCGATGCTGTCGGTCCGTCAGTCCGTCAGCTCTTCGGCCAGGGCGCGCAGGGCGAGCCGGTAGGAGCCGATGCCGAACCCGGCCACCGTGCCCGTGGCCACCGCGGCGACCACGGACGTGTGCCGGAACTCCTCGCGGGTGTACGGGTTGGAGATGTGCACCTCGATCAGCGGGGCGGTGCGCTGGGCGGCCGCGTCCCGCATGCCGTACGAGTAGTGCGTGAAGGCGCCCGGGTTGAGAATGACCGGAATCGATCCGTCCGCCGCCTCGTGGAGCCAGCGGATCAGCTGGCCCTCGTCGTTGGTCTCCCGCACCTCGACGTCGAAGCCGAGCTCCTTGCCGAGGGTCGTGCAGGCGTCGACGAGCCCGGCGTAGGAGGTGGCCCCGTAGACGTCGGGCTCACGCGAGCCGAGCCGGCCGAGGTTGGGACCGTTCAGGACGAAGACCCTGCGGGTCACGCGGAGACCTCCCCGTAGGCGGCGAGCAGCACGGCCGGGTCGGGGCCCTCCAGGACGGTGGGCCTGCCGATGCCGTCCAGGACGATGAAGCGCAGCAGGTCGCCGCGCGACTTCTTGTCGACCTTCATGTTCTCCAGCAGCTTGGGCCACTGGTCGCCGCGGTAGGCGAGCGGCAGGCCCACCGACGCCAGGACGCTGCGGTGCCGGTCGGCGGTGGCGTCGTCGAGGCGTCCGGCGAGCCGGCCCAGCTCGGCGGCGAAGACCATGCCGATGGAGACGGCCGCGCCGTGGCGCCACTTGTAGCGCTCGTTCTTCTCGATGGCGTGGGCCAGGGTGTGGCCGTAGTTGAGGATCTCGCGGAGTCCGGACTCCTTGAGATCGCTGGAGACGACCTCGGCCTTGACCCGGATGGACCGCTCGATCAGCTCGGCGGTGTGCGGCCCGGCCGGGGTGCGCGCGCCCTCGGGGTCGGCCTCGACCAGGTCCAGGATGACCGGGTCGGCGATGAACCCGGCCTTGATGATCTCGGCCATGCCGGAGACGTAGTCGTTGACCGGCAGCGAGTCCAGCGCGGCGAGGTCGCAGAGGACCCCGGCGGGCGGGTGGAAGGCCCCCACCAGGTTCTTGCCCTCGGCGGTGTTGATGCCGGTCTTGCCGCCGACGGCCGCGTCGACCATGCCGAGCACGGTGGTCGGGACCGCGATCCAGCGCACCCCGCGCAGCCAGGTGGCCGCGACGAACCCGGCGACGTCCGTGGTGGCGCCGCCCCCGATGCCGACGATGACGTCGGTGCGGGTGAAGCCGGTCTGGCCGAGCGCCTTCCAGCAGTAGGCGGCGACCTCGACGGTCTTGGACTCCTCCGCGTTGGGCAGTTGGATGGCGATGGCCTCGTACCCCTGGTCGGCGAGGTCCTGGCGGACCGCCTCACCGGTCTCGGTGAGCGCCTCCGGGTGCAGTACGGCGACGCGTCGCGCGCGGTCGCCGATCAGCTGGGGCAGCTCGCCCAGGAGCTGGTGGCCGACGAGGACCTCGTACGGGTCGGAGCCCGCGGAGCCTGCGACCTGGATGCGGGTGGGGCCCTGCTGCGTCATGCCGGTGTTCTCCACGCCGGGGGCGGCTTGGCCCTCCGGCAGTTCCAGTGCGTCGATGATCGCCTGGGCGACCTCTTCGGGGGTGTGTTCGTCGGTGGCGACGACGGTGCGGGCGACCTCTTCGTAGAGGGGGCGGCGGGCGTCCATCAGCTCGCGCCACTGCCGGCGCGGGTTGACCGCGAGCAGGGGGCGGGCGGCGCCGAGGCCGACGCGGCGGACGGCCTCGTCCACGTCCATGGAGAGGTAGGCGACGGGACGGCCGGCCAGCAGCTTCCTGGTCGTCGCGTCCAGGACGGCACCGCCGCCGAGGGCGAGGACGCCCGTGTGTCCGGCGACGGCCGCCTCGACGGCCCGGCGCTCCAGGGCGCGGAAGTGCTCCTCGCCCTCGTCGTAGAAGATCTCCGCGATCGGCTTGCCGGCCGCGGTGACGACGTCCGCATCGGTGTCCCGGTAGGTGGTGCCGAGGCGGGCGGCGAGCAGTTCGCCGACGGTGGACTTGCCGACGCCCATCGGGCCGACGAGGACGACCAGGGGGCCGCTCATCGGATCTGGAGGTGGTCGAGGTACGACTGGACGTTGCGGTGGGTCTCGGGGACGCTGTCGCCGCCGAACTTCTCCGCGACCGCGTCGGCCAGGACGAGGGCGACCATGGCCTCCGCGACGATGCCCGCGGCCGGGACGGCGCAGACGTCGGAGCGCTGGTGGTGGGCCTTGGTGGCCTCGCCGGTGACGACGTCCACGGTGGCCAGGGCGCGCGGCACGGTCGCGATGGGCTTCATCGCGGCGCGCACGCGCAGCAGCTCGCCGGTGGTGAGCCCGCCCTCGGTGCCGCCGGACCGCCCGGAGGTGCGCCTGATGCCGTCCTCGGTGGCGACGATCTCGTCGTGCGCCTTCGAGCCGGGGACCCGGGCCAGCTCGAAGCCGTCGCCGACCTCGACGCCCTTGATGGCCTGGATGCCCATGAGCGCGGCGGCGAGCCGGGCGTCCAGGCGCCGGTCCCAGTGCACGTGCGAGCCGAGCCCGACGGGCACGCCGTACGCCAGCACCTCGACGACCCCGCCGAGGGTGTCGCCGTCCTTGTGGGCCTGGTCGATCTCGGCCACCATCGCCTTGGACGCGTCGGCGTCCAGACAGCGGACCGGGTCGGCGTCCAGCTTCTCCACGTCGGCGGGGACGGGCACGACCCCGTACGGGGCCTGGGCGGCGGCCAGCTCGACGACATGGCTGACGATCTCGATGCCCGCGGTCTCCTTGAGGTAGGAGCGGGCGACGGCACCGAGGGCGACGCGCGCGGCGGTCTCCCGGGCACTGGCGCGCTCCAGGACCGGCCGGGCCTCGTCGAAGCCGTACTTCTGCATCCCCGCGAGGTCGGCGTGGCCGGGGCGGGGGCGGGTCAGCGGGGCGTTGCGGGCGAGCTTCGCCAGCTCCTCGGGGTCGACCGGGTCGGCCGACATGACCTGCTCCCACTTGGGCCACTCGGTGTTGCCGACCATGACGGCGACCGGGGAGCCCATGGTGAGGCCGTGGCGGACGCCGCCGAGGAAGGTGACCTCGTCCTTCTCGAACTTCATCCGCGCGCCGCGGCCGTAACCGAGCCGTCGCCGGGCCAGCGCCTCCGCCACCATCTCCGTGGTGATCGGGACACCGGCGGGAAGGCCCTCCAGCGTCGCCACCAGTGCGGGGCCGTGCGACTCCCCCGCGGTCAGCCAGCGCAACCTGCTCAACGGTGCTCCTCATGCTCGCGCCTGAAATCCAACGGCGCCACCGGGTGCGCGGCCCTGGCCCGCCGCCTTTGATCCTCCCACGACCGGGGGCACGGTCCGGCCGCCGGTCCAGCAGACGGACGGACGGCCCCGGCCCGCGGGCCCGTCAGCGGGCCGCGAGCGCGGCTTCCCCGGCCTGCCGCATGGCGGCCAGCGGCGCCGGGGCCCGGCCGGTCATCTGCTCGACCTGGAGCAGTGCCTGGTGGACGAGGAGGTCGAGTCCGCCGACGACGGCCCCGCCGTGCGCCGACCAGGCGGCGGCGAGCGCGGTGGGCCACGGCTCGTACAGCACGTCGAAAAGGATGCCCGGGGCAGTCGGCACGGATCCGGCCAGGGCGTCGGTGGCGCCCGCCGGGGTGGTGGCGATGACGAGCGGCACGGTCAACGCCGCTGCCGCGTCCGCCCAGTCGGCGATCACGACGTCGACGCCGAGCCGTTCCCCCCAGGCCCGCATCTCGGCCGCGCGCTCGGGGCCGCGCACGTATGCCGTCACGGGTCCGGCGCAGACGGCGGCGAGCGCGGCGAGTGCGGAGGAGGCGGTGGCTCCGGCGCCGAGGACGGCGGCGGAGTCGACCTTGTCGATCCCGCGTTCCCGCAGGGCGGCGATCATGCCGGGGATGTCGGTGTTGTCACCGACCCGGCGGCCGTCGTCGGTGAACACGACCGTGTTGACGGCCTCCACGGAGGCGGCCGTCGCGCTGATCTCGTCGAGGAGCGGGATGATCGCCCGCTTGAGCGGCATGGTCAGCGACAGCCCGGCCCAGGAGGCGTCCAGTCCCGCGACGAAGCCCGGCAACGCCGCCTCGTCGACCTCGAACCGGTCGTAGGACCAGTGGTCGAGGCCGAGTTCGACGTACGCGGCGCGGTGCAGGACCGGGGAGAGGGAGTGGGCGATGGGCGAGCCGAGGACGGCCGCCCGGCGCTTCTCCGTCGAGGGCGTCGCATCAGTCGAGGGCATCGAACTTCTTCTTCAGCCTGAGGTGCTCGTCGTAGGTCTTGGCGAACTCGGTCTTGTGCCGACCGTCGGTCGCGACGAAGTAGAGCCAGCCGTCCGTGGTGGGGTTCAGAGCGGCGTCGAGGGCGTCGGCCCCGGGGTTGCTGATGGGTCCCGGAGTGAGGCCCGGCTGCGTGTACGTGTTGTACGGGTCCTTGTTCTCGCGGGTCTCCGCCTCGCTGATCTTGATGTTGCTCTGGTTCTTGAGGTAGTTCAGCGCCGAGTCGAACTGGATCAGCTGGTTCGTCTCCGTGTTGGACGGCTTGAGGCGGTTGTAGATGACCTCGGACATCTTGCGGAAGTCGTCGAGCGTCTTGCCCTCCACCTGGACCAGACTCGCCACCGTGATCACCTGCCACGGCCCGTCGAGGTCGTACTTCTTGGCGGCGGCTTCGAGGTCGTGCTTGCCGTACTCCTTGTTGGCCCGCGCGACCATCCGCTTCAGCGCGTCCTCGGGCTTCGACCCCTTGGCGACCGGATAGGCGGCCGGGTACAGGAAGCCCTCCAGCGGGTCCTTCACCTCCGGGTCGTCGACCACCCAGTCGGGCAGCCCCAGCGACTCCGCCTTGGTCTTGGCGATCTTCGCCGTGGTGCCCTTCTCCAGCTCCAGCCGCTCGTCGATCTTCTCGTAGACCTTGACGTTACGGGTGCCCTCGGGGATCACGAAGGCGTTCTGGCTCTTGGGGTCGAGCATCAGCTCGATCGCGCTGGCGGCGGACATCTCCTTCTTGAGGAGGTAGACGCCGGCCTGGAGCAGCTTGCCCTTGGGGTTGTCGTTCTGCGCCGCGACGAAGGCGTCGGAGGACTTGATGACGCCCTTCTTGCGCAGGATGTTGGCGATGTCGTAGCCGAGCGACTTTTCGGGGATCTCGACCTCGACCTCGCCCGTGCCCGTCCCCGCGTAGTCGGCCGGGGCTCCGAACTGCTTCTGCCAGAAGGTGTAGCCGACGTAGCTGACGCCGCCGAGGCCGCCGACCAGGACGACGGCGACCACCAGACAGGCGACGCCGCTGCGGCTCTTCTTCTTGCCCTTGCCGCCCCGCCGGTCGCTGCCGCCGCGGTCGCGGCGCGAGGCGCGCGAACCGTCGTCGTCCGGGTCATCGTCGTCGTCTCGCGGCTCGCGGCCGGCCGGTTCGTCCGCACCGGTGAAGAAGGGGTGCGTCTCTTCCTGCGGCGCGTCCGGGTCCCAGTCCGCCGGCGACTGCTGTTGTTGCTGCCGCTCGGCTGCGGCGTCGCGGCGGCCCGGGGGCTGCGGCGGAGGGTAGGCCTCAGGGGTGCCGTAGTAGTCCTGCGCCGCGTCGTAGCCGCCGGGCTGCTGGGCGTACGGGTCCTGGGGCTCGGCCCCGTACGGCATGGCGGCCTGCTGCCCGGTGTCCCAGCCGCCGTTGTACTGCGGCTGGGCACCCGGCTGCTGGGCGTACGGGTCCTGCTGAGGCGTGCCGTACTGCTGCTGCTGGTTCTGCTGGGCGTACGGCTGCTGGTTCTGCTGGTCGTACTGCTGCTGTTGCTGGTTCTGCTGCTGCGGGTACTGCTGGTGGTTCTGGGCGTACGGGTCCTGCGGATAGGACTGCTGCTGGGCGTACGGGTCCTGCGGAAAGGACTGCTGCTGGTCGCCGTACTGGCCCTGGCCGTGGGCGGCCTGCTGGCCTCCCCATCCCTGGTCCCCGTACAAGGGGTCCTCGGGATGCCACGGTTCGGAGCCGGGGCCCCGGCCATACTCAGTCATCGATCCCCTAGAGCCGCGAGACGACGTTCCGTCTCTTCGCTTCGCTGTGCGGTGTTTGTTCGAACACCGCCGCATCGCGCGGAACGTTACCGTATCGCGATCAGACAACCACTTCGACGCCCTCGCCGGGGGGGTTGCCTGACGCCCGTTCGGACTCCAGAGCGTTCTGAAGGATCACCACAGCGGCAGCCTGGTCGATGACAGACCGGCCCTTCTTGGACTTCACGCCCGAGGCGCGCATCCCCTGAGCGGCCGTCACTGTGGTCATCCTCTCGTCCACCAGCCTCACCGGAACGGGTGCGATCGAGCGGGCGAACACCTGGGCGAACTCCCGGACCTTGACCGCCGCCGGGCCCTCGCCGCCGCCGAGGGAGCGCGGCAGGCCGAGGATGACCTCGACCGGCTCGTACTCCTCGACGAGTTGGCGGAGCCGCCGGTGGGCGGCCGGGACGTCGCGTCCCGGCACGGTCTCCACCGGCGTGGCCAGGATCCCGTCGGGGTCGCACGAGGCGACCCCGATCCGGGCGTCCCCGACATCGACGGCGAGCCGTCGGCCCCGGCGCATCGGCGTCATCCCGCTCGTCACGCGGTCTCGGTGACGAGGCGTTCGACGGCGGCCACGGCGTCGCCGATGGCGGCCGGGTTCGTGCCGCCGCCCTGGGCGACGTCCGGCTTGCCGCCGCCACCGCCACCGAGGGTCTTGGCGGCGGCGCGCACCAGGTCACCGGCCTTGAGACCGCGCTCGCGGGCGGCCTCGTTGGTGGCGATGACGGTGAGCGGGCGGCCGTTGGCCGTGGTGAACAGGGCCACGACGGCCGGCCGGCCGCCCTGGATGCGCCCGCGCACGTCCAGGACCAGCTTGCGCAGGTCGTCGGCGGAGGTGCCGTCGGGGACCTGGCCGGTGACCAGGGCGGTGCCCCGGACGTCCTTGGCGGACTCGACGAGTCCGGCGGCGGCCGCGAGGACCTTCTCCGCGCGGAACTTCTCGATCTCCTTCTCGGCGTCCTTGAGCTTGCCGAGCATGCCCGCGATCTTCTCGGGGAGCTCCTCGGGTCGGCCCTTGACCAGCTCCTGGAGCTGGGCGACGACCGTGTGCTCCCTGGCGAGGAAGTTGTACGCGTCCACGCCGACCAGAGCCTCGATACGGCGCACGCCGGAGCCGATGGAGGACTCGCCGAGCAGCTTCACCAGACCCAGCTGGGCGGTGTTGTGGACGTGGGTGCCGCCGCACAGCTCCTTGGAGAAGTCGCCGATGGTGACGACGCGGACCCGCTCGCCGTACTTCTCGCCGAACTCGGCGATGGCGCCCTGCTTCTTGGCCTCGTCGATGGACATGACCTCGGCCTGGACGTCGAGCTCCCGCGAGAGGACCTCGTTGATCCGCTGCTCGACGTCGGTGAGGACCGTGCCGGGGACGGCGGCGGGCGAACCGAAGTCGAAGCGGAAGCGGCCGGGCGAGTTCTCCGAGCCGGCCTGGGCGGCCGTCGGGCCGAGCGCGTCGCGCAGTGCCTGGTGCGTGAGGTGCGTGGCGCTGTGGGCGCGGGCGATGGCGCGGCGGCGGGTGCTGTCGATGGAGGCGAAGACAGGAGCCCCGACCGTCACCTCGCCGACCTGGACGACGCCCTTGTGCACGTGGACGCCGGGGACCGGCTTCTGGACGTCGCGGATCTCGATCACGGCGCCGGTGTCGAGCCGGATGCGGCCGGTGTCGGCGAGCTGGCCGCCGCCCTCGGCGTAGAAGGGGGTGCGGTCGAGGACGACCTCGACCTCGTCGCCCTCGGTGGCGGCGGGCGAGGGCACGCCGTCGACCAGCAGGCCGACGATGGTGGACTCGCCGGCGGTGGCGGTGTAGCCGGTGAACTCGGTGGCGCCGGAGGTGTCGGCGACCTCGCGGTAGGCGGAGAGGTCGGCGTGACCGGTCTTCTTGGCGCGGGCGTCGGCCTTGGCCTTGTCGCGCTGCTCCTGCATGAGGCGGCGGAAGCCGTCCTCGTCCACGGAGAGCCCCTGCTCGGCGGCCATCTCCAGGGTGAGGTCGATCGGGAAGCCCCAGGTGTCGTGGAGCAGGAACGCCTTGTCGCCGGCGAGGACCTGGCCGCCGGCGGCCTTGGTCTCGGTGACGGCGGTCTCCAGGATGTTGGTGCCGCCCTTGAGGGCCTTGAGGAAGGCGGCTTCCTCGGCGAGCGCGACCGTCTCGATGCGCCTGCGGTCGGTGATCAGCTCCGGGTACTGGAGGCCCATCGTGTCGATCACGACGTCGACCAGGTCCTTCACCACGGAGCCGGTGGCGCCCATGAGACGCATGTTGCGGATGGCGCGGCGCATGATGCGGCGCAGCACATAGCCGCGGCCCTCGTTGCCGGGGGTGACGCCGTCGCCGATGAGCATCACCGACGTACGGATGTGGTCGGCGACGACGCGGAGCGAGACGTCGGTTCCCTGCTCGGCGCCGTAGCGCACGCCGGTCAGCTCGGTGGCCTTGTCCATGACGACGCGCAGGGTGTCGGTCTCGTACATGTTCTGTACGCCCTGGAGGATCATGGCGAGGCGTTCGAGGCCGAGACCGGTGTCGATGTTCTTCGACGGCAGGTCCCCGAGGATCGGGAAGTCCTCCTTGCCGTCGCCGGCGCCGCGCTCGTACTGCATGAAGACCAGGTTCCAGATCTCCACGTACCGCTCGTCGTTGACGGCCGGGCCGCCCTCGACGCCGAACTCGGGGCCGCGGTCGTAGTTGATCTCCGAGCACGGGCCGCAGGGGCCGGGGACGCCCATGGACCAGAAGTTGTCCTTCTTGCCCAGGCGCTGGATGCGCTCGGCGGGAACGCCGATCTTGTCGCGCCAGATCTGCTCGGCCTCGTCGTCGTCGAGGTAGACCGTGATCCAGAGCTTCTCGGGGTCGAGGCCGTAGCCGCCGTCCTCGACGGAGTTGGTCAGCGCCTCCCAGGCGAGCTGGATGGCGCCTTCCTTGAAGTAGTCCCCGAAGGAGAAGTTGCCGCACATCTGGAAGAAGGTGCCGTGCCGGGTGGTCTTGCCGACCTCTTCGATGTCCGGCGTACGGACGCACTTCTGCACGCTGGTGACGCGCGGGGCGGGCGGCTTGACCTCGCCGAGGAAGTACGGCTTGAAGGGGACCATGCCCGCGGGGACCAGCAGCAGAGTCGGGTCGTCCGCGATGAGCGACGCCGAAGGCACGGCGGTGTGACCGCGCTCCTCGAAGAAGCTCAGCCAGCGGCGGCGAATTTCAGCCGACTCCATCAGTGGTCCTCATTCCGGTTGTTCGAGTTGTAGGGGAGCGTGCGGTACGTGTTCGCGTTCGCGGGCGGTTCGGCCGCTTCGACGGCGAAGTGCCGCTGTACGGGAAGGTCGGGGTCGACCGGTGCTTGAAGGCCCAGGGCGCCGCCCAGTTCGGCTTCGCGCCGGACCATGCCGTCGCGTACGTCGAGGGCGAAGTCCTTGAGCTTGTGACCGGTCTCGATCGCCTTGTCCGCGGCCTGCGCCGCGAGGCTCTCGGGCGTCAGCTGCTTGAGCTTGCGGTTGACCTTGGTGGTGGCCCACACACCGGCGGCTGCGCCGGCGGTGAACCAGAACGTGCGGCGGAACATCGCTCGATCAGTCCTTCTGTCCGCGGGCGTTTCGGCGTTCGCGCCTGCGTCCGCGCGCCGAGGGTACGGTCCGGCCGACGATCACCGTGCGGCGGGCGGAGCCGCGGCCCCGCGCCGGTTCCGGTTCGGGCTCGGGTGCGGTGCGGCGGCCGAGGGCCTGCCGTACGCCGTAGCCGAACGCGGCGACCTTGACGAGGGGACCGCCGAAGGTGGAGGCGACGGTCGTGGAGAGCGCGGAGGCGTTGGAGGTGACCTCCTGGACGTCGCTCGCGATGGCGTCGACCTTGTCCAGCTGGGTCTGCGCGGAGCGCACCGTCGCCGAGGCGTCGGCCAGCAGCGGAACGGCCTGGTCGGTCACGTCCGCCACGAGCTTGGTGGTCGCCCTGAGCGTCTGGGCGAGCCTCACCAGCACCACGGCGAGGAACGAGACCAGGATCGCCCAGAAGACGGCCACGAGGATCCCGGCCACCTCTCCACCGGACACTGTGCACCGCTCTCTGCTCGTCGCTCGGCCCTGCCGGGCCTTGTCTCCGTCGGTCGCGTCCGGGCCTCGGCCCGGACGCCCGATCGTCGTCACACGAGCCTATCGCGCCGCGCATCTCCTCCCCTACCGCATTCTCCGCGGGCGGGGCGGGAGTTGCCATAACGAGATTGTACGGAGAGCTTTCAAGCCAGTACGCTCCGTGTTTCATGCGACGCCTGCACGACCCCTGCCCGAATCCCGGCGATCCGGACGCCCGCCCCGCACGGGCGCCCGGCAATCTCCCGGCCGAACTGAACCCCTTCGTCGGGCGCGAGGACGAACTGGCCGAGCTGGGCGGGCTGCTGGAGGAGCCCAGGCTCGTCACCGTCGCCGGAGTGGCGGGTGTGGGCAAGACCCGGTGCGTCATCCGGGTCGCCGCACTTCGGGAGAAACGGTACTGCGGCGGGGCCCTGCTGGCCGAGCTCTCCGCCGTCCGCCACCCCGACCTGCTGGAACACGCCCTGGTCGACGCCCTGGGGCTGACCGATCACACCAGCAGGCCCCCGCATGCCACCCTCGTCGAACATCTTTCCGGGCGCCGCACGCTGCTGGTGATCGACGGCTTCGAGCACCTCGTCGACGCCTGCGCCGACCTCGTCACCGAACTCCTGCGCCGGGCTCCGCGCCTCCAGGTGCTCGCGGCCGGACGCTGCCCCCTCCGGGTGGACGGGGAGCGGACGTTCCCGCTCGCCCCGATGTCCGACGGGGACGCGGTGGAGCTCTTCACCGAGCGGGCGCGCGGGGTCCGGCCGGGCTGGGAGCCGACGGCGGGCGAGCGGGCGTCCGTGGTGGAGCTCTGCCGCCGCCTCGACGGCATTCCGCTGGCCCTGGAACTGGCGGCCGGGCGGCTGCGCGCGCTCTCGGTGGAGCAGGTGCTCCTGCGCCTGGACGACCGGTTCCGGCTGTTGACCGGCGGCCGTCGCGGCGCGCCGCCCCGCCAGACGCTGCGTACGGCGATCGGCTGGAGCCATGAGCTGTGCACGCCCGAGCAGCGGCTGCTGTGGGCGCGGCTCTCGGTGTTCGCGGGATCGTTCGACCTGGAGGCCGCCGAGTACATCTGCGGCGGGCCGGATCTGCCGGCCGACTCGGTGCTCGATGTGCTGGACGAGCTGCTCGCCCAGTCGGTGGTGGAGCGCGAGGACGGCCCGGCCGGCGCCCGCTACCGGCTGCTGGACACGGTCAGCGAGTACGGGGCGCAGTGGCTGGCGGCCGCCGGGGACGCCCCGCGGCTGCGGCGGCGGCACCGGGACTGGTTCCTGGGGCTCGCGACCTGGTGCGAGCTGGACTGGTTCAGTCCGCGTCAGGCGGAGGTGGCGGCGCGCGTCGACAGCGAGCTGCCCAACCTCCGCCGGGCGATGGAGTGCTCGATGGAGAGCCCCGACGAGGTGCATCTGGCGCAGTATCTGGCGGGCACGCTGTGGTTCTACTGGGCCGGCTGCGGGCGGCTGTCGGAGGGACGGCACTGGCTGGACCACGTCCTGGAGGAGCCGACCCCGCACGACGCCGCACGGCTGAAGGTGCTGTGGGTGCTGGGCTACGTCGCCGTGCTCCAGGGCGACGCGGTCGGCGCGATCTCGGCGCTCCAGGAGTGCCGGGAGGAGGCCGAGCGCTCCGGGGACGCGACCGCACTGGCGTACGCGGTGCACCGCACGGGGTGCCTGGCGATCGTGACGGACGACATGGAGCGCGCCGAGGAGCTGCTCCGCGACGCGCTCGGCCGGTACCGCGAGGTCGGCGAGCTGAACAGCAATGTGCTGATGGCGCAGGTGGAGTTGGCCATGGCGGTGGCGTTCCTCGGTGATCTGGACGCGGCGGCGGCGATCTGCGACGAGGTCCGGGAGGTCTGCGAGGACCACGGGGAGCGGTGGGCGCTGGCGTACGCGCTGTACGTCCTGGCGTACGCGGCGCTGCGGCGCGGTCGGCCGGCCCGGGCGCGGCAGATGCTCGGGGAGTGCCTGACGATCGGCCGGACGTTCAACGATCTGCTGGGCACGGTGCTGTCGCTGGAGCTGTTGGCCCTGGTGACGGCGGTGGAGGGGGACTCCCGGGAGGCCGCCGTGCTCCAGGGAGCGGCGGAGGGCGTCTGGCCGTCGGTGGGGTTGCAGCTGTTCGGCTCGGCGTTCTACGGGCGGCCGCGGGCGGAGTGCGAGGAGCGGGCGCGCCGGGAGCTGGGGAACGTGGCGTACGAGGAGGGGCTGCGGGCGGGCCGGCGGCTGGATCCGGCCACCGCGGTCGAACGGGCCCTGGCCGGCGGCGGACCGGCGGCGACGGTGGACGGACCGGGCGCGGGCGGCGCGCCGACGGCGGGCGGATCCGGGGGAACGCGAAGGCCCGCCGCCTCCCGGATGACAGGGAGGGGCGGGCCGGAGCGCTGGTGAGAGCGGCTACGCCTGGATCAGCGGGCGTAGTACTCGACGACGAGCTGCTCGTCGCAGATCACCGGGATCTCCTTGCGGTTCGGGTCCCGGTCCAGGCGGAAGGCCAGGGCCTTCAGGTTCACCTGGAGGTAGCGCGGGGTCTCACCGTCGGTGTCGTAACCACCCTCGCGGGCCACCTGGAAGGGGACCTTGGAGCGGCTGCGCTCGCGGACCATCACGACGTCGTCGGGACGGACGCGGAACGACGGCTTGTCGACCTTGCCACCGTTGACCTCGATGTGGCCGTGGACGACCATCTGACGGGCCTGGTAGATGGTGCGGGCGATGCCCGAACGCAGGACCAGGGCGTCGAGGCGGCGCTCGAGCTCGACGACCAGCGCCTCGCCCGTCTTGCCTTCGGCCTTCTTGGCACGGTCGTAGGCGCGCGCCATCTGGCGCTCGCTGATGTCGTACTGCGCACGCAGGCGCTGCTTCTCCAGCAGACGGACCTTGTAGTCCGAGTTCTGCTTGCGGCCACGGCCGTGCTCGCCCGGCGGGTACGGACGAGCTTCGAAGTACTTGACAGCCTTGGGCGTCAGAGCGATGCCGAGGGCACGCGACTTCTTGACCTTGGGACGCGACTGGTTAGGCACGTTCTCCAGACCTCCGTTGTAGGTTAGGTTAGGTTTACCTTACTCAAGGAGATCGCATGTCTCGCCCTGGGAACACCACTCACGTCACGGACAGCACAGACAGCGGCAGCACACCAGAAGGTGCTGCTACGACGGAAGGCCGATCTGATCGTGGTCAGCCGCGTCCCAGCGGGCTTGAAAACACTCGGATGCCGTCAGCAGCCGAGCGCACACGAACTCTCGTACAGAGTACCTGCTCCGCGCTGCTCGTCGTACCGGGGCTCGACCTGGCCCGCGCCGAACCCCTCATCCCGGACAGCAGGAGCGTGGGCCCCGAGGGCGACCTGTTCCTCGAATTCCCCGCGGATTCCCCGGCCGTTCGGGCCGCCACACACGCGCAGGGCGACGAGCTGACCGCCGTGCTGGAGATCACGGACGTCGCCCCGGTCTCCGTACCGCACCGGATCCGCGGCCGCGCGTGGGTCTCCGGCTGGCTCACCTCCGTCCCCGGACTTGCCCCGGCCGGCCGGATGATGCTGCGCCTGGAGTTCGGCGAGGCGTACGTGGACGACCTCTGGGGCGCCGAGGACATCGAGCCGGAGGACTTCCGGGACGCGGTACCCGACCCGCTGGTCCTCCACGAGCCGGAGCTGCTCCAGCATCTGCACTCCGCCCACGACGAGCAGATGCGCACCCTGTGCGGGCTGCTGGGCGAGCGCACCGCCCGCGCCTGCTCCTCCCAGCAGCCCAGGGCCGTGCCCGTCGCCCTGGACCGCTTCGGGCTGCGGGTCCGCTTCGTCGAGGACCGGGGCTCCTGCTTCGACGCCCGCTTCGAGTTCCCGGAGCCGGTCCGCGACGTCACCGAGCTGCGCCGCGCCATGCACACGCTCTTCGAGGCGGCCGCCTCCTGATCCAGGGGCCTCGGCCCCCAGTCCCTGTAGACCTAGGACGGCTCCGCGCTCTCGCCGGACCGGCCCAGGCGCTCGCGCACACGCTCGACGACGTCCGCGTACCGCGCCTCGGCGCCGTAGCGGGTCGGGGTGTAGTACCGCCGGTCGCGGACCGCGTCCGGGGCGTACTGCTGGGCGGCGATGCCACCCTGCACGTCGTGCGGATAGACATAGCCCTGGGCGTGGCCGAGCTTGGCCGCGCCCTTGTAGTGGCCGTCGCGCAGATGGGCCGGGACTGGTCCCGCGAGCCCCTTGCGCACGTCCTCCCGCGCGGCGGAGATCGCCAGGGTCGCCGCGTTGGACTTGGGGGCGAGCGCCAGTGCGATGGTGGCGTGGCTGAGGGTGAGCGCCGCCTCCGGGAATCCGATCATGGCGACCGCCTGGGCGGCGGCCACGGCGGTCGGCAGTGCGGTGGGGTCGGCCAGGCCGATGTCCTCGCTGGCCGAGATCATCAGCCGACGGGCGATGAACCGCGGGTCCTCCCCCGCCTCGATCATGCGGGCCAGGTAGTGCAGAGCGGCGTCCACGTCGGAGCCGCGGATCGACTTGATGAGCGCGCTGGCCACGTCGTAGTGCTGGTCGCCGTCCCGGTCGTACTTCACGGCGGCGCGGTCGACGGTCGCTTCCAGCGTCTCCAGGGTGATCTCCGCCTCGCCCGTGGCGATGGCCGCGCCCGCGGCGGCCTCCAGCGCCGTGAGGGCCCGGCGCGCGTCGCCGCCCGCGATGCGCAGCAGATGCGCCTCGGCGTCCTCGGGCAGGGTGACCGCCCCGCCCAGGCCCCGCTCGTCGGTCAGCGCCCGGCGCAGCAGATCACGCAGGTCGTCGTCGGTCAGCGATTCCAGGGTCAGCAGCAGGGACCGCGACAGCAGCGGGGAGATGATCGAGAAGTACGGATTCTCCGTGGTGGCGGCGATGAGGGTGACCCAGCGGTTCTCCACGGCGGGGAGCAGGGAATCCTGCTGGGCCTTGGAGAAGCGGTGGATCTCGTCGAGGAAGAGGACGGTCTCCTTGCCGAAGCCACCGGTGGCGCGGCGCGCGCTCTCGATGACGGCCCGGACCTCCTTGACGCCCGCGGTGATCGCTGAGAGCTCGACGAAGCGCTTGTTGGTCGCCTTGCTGACCACGTACGCCAGGGTCGTCTTGCCGGTGCCGGGCGGTCCCCACAGGATGACCGAGGACGCGCCGGCCGGACCGCCGCCCCCCTCACCCACGAGGCGGCGCAGCGGCGAGCCCGGCTTCAGCAGATGCTGCTGGCCGACGACCTCGTCGAGGATTCGGGGACGCATCCGGACAGCGAGGGGGCTGCTGGACGGGTCCTTCTCCTGGCGGTCTTCGGCGGCTGCGGTAAAGAGGTCGGGCTCCACGTCATGAAGCCTATGCGACCCCACTGACAGTGCCGCCGGGGCCACCTATCCAGAGTCGTAGGCGCTCACCACCTACCAGAGTCGTAGGTGCCTCAGCTGGTCCAGAAGTCCCACCAGCGGGTCAGGATCAGCATTCCGATGATGCCGATCCACATCACCGGCAGCACCCACGGGAACTCGGTGAGGCCGTTCCGCAGCCAGGCCGGGGCCGGGAGGATGCGGTGCTTGACGTTGTGCGTGGTCACGTAGCAGAACATGACGATGGTGGCGACCCAGGCCAGGCAGCACCACAGGCAGAGCGAGTTGATGTTGTACAGCGACTGGTACTGGAGCCAGGTGCAGAAGCCGACGCCGAAGAGCGTCCCGGCGTTCAGCCCGAGCCAGAACCAGGCGCGGAAGCGCGCGCCGGCGAGGAGCCCCATCCCGATCGCGATGACCATGCCGTACGTGACGAGGCCCAGCATCGGGTTGGGGAACCCGAACACGGAGGCCTGCTCGCTCTTCATGATGTTGCCGCACGCGACGACGGGGTTGAGGCTGCACCCGGGGGTGAAGGAGGGGTCCTCCAGCAGCTTGAACTTGTCGAGCGTGATGACCCAGGCGGCCAGCAGTCCGGCCGCGCCGGTGATCACCAGGAGCAGGGCGAGACCGCGTCCGGCCCCGAAGGTGCGCTTGCGGCCGCCCTCGTCCTGATCGGAGGAGAGATCGTGGTCTACCGCTGCAGTCGTCATATCGCCGTTCCGTCACCGAGTGGTCAGCCGGGCATGGTCATTGTGCCGCACCCCCGTACGGATCAACCGTTCGATGAACATAAAGGTGTGCGCCCGCGAGCACTCCCCCGGGCGGAGTCGCTGGGTGGCGGGGCCAGGACTACGGACGATGCGCGTGTCCCCTGCGCCGGTCCGGCGAGGCCGACCGCGCGGGAGGCTCCAAGTCGGGGTCACCGGCCAGGATGAATCACCGCTCACCGGGTTGACAGCGAACGAGAAGGGCGCGGGCGGCAGGACCTTAACGTCCTTCCGCCCGCGCCCCGCTCACGCCTCGGTCAGCCGAGCCGCTTCATCAGCTCCGCCGCGACCTCGGCCAGCTCCACCGGGCCCTGCTCGCCGGACTCCATGTCCTTGAGCTGGACGACGCCCTCGGCGAGATCGCGCTCGCCCGCGACCAGGGTGTAGCGCGCGCCCGAGCGGTTGGCGCTCTTCATCGCGCCCTTCAGACCGCGGCCGCCGAACGCGAAGTCGGCGGCGATCCCCGCGCGGCGCAGCTCGGTGACGACGCCGAACAGCACCCGGCGGGCCTCCTCGCCGAGCGGGACCGCGTACACGCTGGTGGTGGAGGGCAGGTCGAGTTCGATGCCCTCGGTCTCCAGCGCGAGGACCGTGCGGTCCACGCCGAGCGCCCAGCCGACGGACGGCAGCTCGGGGCCGCCGATCATCTCGGACAGTCCGTCGTAGCGGCCGCCGCCGCCCACCGCGGACTGGGCGCCGAGACCGTCGTGGACGAACTCGAAGGTCGTACGGGTGTAGTAGTCGAGGCCGCGCACCAGCTTCTCGTCATCCTCGAAGGCCACCCCGGCGGTCGTGAGGAGCGACCGGACCTCCTCGTGGTACGCCTTGCACGCGTCGCAGAGGTGGTCGCGGAGCTTCGGGGCGTCCGTGAGCTGCTGCTGTACGTCGGCCCGCTTGTCGTCCAGGACGCGCAGCGGGTTGATCTCGATGCGGCGGCGGGTCTCCTCATCGAGGTCCAGGTCGCGCAGGAAGGTCTGGAGCGCCTCGCGGTAGACCGGGCGGCACTCCTTGTCGCCCAGCGAGTTCAGCAGGATGCGGAACCGGCGCAGGCCCAGCGAGCGGTACGCCTGGTCGGCGAGGATGATCAGCTCGGCGTCCAGGACCGGGTCCTCGGTGCCGATGGCCTCGGCGCCGACCTGCGAGAAGTGGCGGTAGCGGCCCGCCTGCGGGCGCTCGTAGCGGTAGTACGAGCCGGAGTACCAGAGCTTGACGGGGAGGTTGCCCGCCTTGTGGAGATTGGCCTCCAGGGCGGCGCGGAGCACGGACGCGGTGCCCTCGGGCCGCAGGGCCAGCTGGTCGCCGCCCTTGGTGGTGAGGGTGTACATCTCCTTGGTGACGATGTCGGTGGACTCACCGACACCGCGGGCGAAGAGCTCGACGTTCTCGAAGCCGGGCGTCTCGATGTAGCCGTAGCCCGAGTCGCGCAGCGGGGCCGCGATGGCCTCGCGCACGGCGAGGAACGTCGCGGAACGGGGCGGGGTCAGGTCGTACGTGCCCTTGGGGGCCTGAAAGGTGCTCACGATTGCGTCTCTCGTCTACATTCCTCGGCGCGGCGCCGCGTCCAGACCGTTCAGGAACGGGTTGGAGGCGCGCTCGCGGCCGATGGTCGTCTGGGGGCCGTGGCCGGACAGCACCACGGTCGAGTCGTCGAGCGGCAGGCACACACGGGCCAGCGACTCGAGCAGCTCGGCGTGGTCGCCGCCGGGCAGGTCGGTGCGTCCGACGGAGCCGGCGAAGAGCAGGTCGCCCGAGAAGAAGACCGGCGGAACGTCCGCGGCCTCGGGCATCCCGAACGTCACCGACCCCTTGGTATGGCCGGGCGCGTGCGAGACGGCGAACTCCAGACCGGCCAGGGTCAGCTTCGAGGCGTCGGTCAGCTCCTTGACGTCGTCCGGCTCCCCCACGGTCAGCTCGCCCATGAGCGGCATCCCGATCGAGCGGCCGAGCGCCTTCTCCGGGTCGCTCATCATGTAGCGGTCCTCGGGATGGATCCAGGCGGGGACGTCATGGGCGCCGCAGACGGGGACGACCGAGGCGACATGGTCGATGTGGCCGTGGGTGAGGACGACGGCGACGGGCTTGAGCCGATGCTTCTTCAGCGTCTCCTCGACGCCCTGGGCGGCCTGGTGGCCCGGGTCGATGATCACGCACTCCTCACCGGCGGCGGGGGCGACCAGATAGCAATTGGTCCCCCAGGCCCCGGCGGGGAACCCGGCAATGAGCACGATCGTCCTTAATGTTCGTCCGGAGGATGCGGCAACGGCGAAGGATGCGGCGGATCAGAGCCTACCGGCGCTCCTCACGACACAGGTAACCCATATACGGTACGGGCAACTCAGGCCCTCATCTCACGACGTAACAAGGAGCCCAACCGGTGTCCAGCAGCGAACAGCGGCGGCGGCAGCTCGCCCGGGAAAAGTTCGAGCGCCAGCAGAAGCGCCGGGAGGAGGCGCGCAGCAGGACGAGGCGCGTCACCGCGATCGTCGCGGCCTCGGTGGCCGTGGTCGCCGTCGTGGGTGTGAGCGCGTTCGTCGTGGCGGGCAAGGACGACGACAAGGACAAGAAGAGCGACGCGGCGTCGAGCCAGAGTCCCGCTCCGGAGCCTTCGGAGAGCGAGAGCAAGGCTCCCACGCCGCCGATGAAGATCGACAAAAAGGCGAAGTACACGATGTCGCTCAAGACGAGCCAGGGCGACATAGCGTTCTCGATGGACGCGGCGAAGACTCCGCAGACGGTGAACTCCTTCAAGGCGCTCGCCGACAAGAAGTACTTCGACGACACCAAGTGCCACCGGCTGACCACCCAGGGCATCTTCGTGCTCCAGTGCGGCGACCCGAAGGGCGACGGCACGGGCGGTCCCGGCTACAACATCCCGGACGAGAACCTGGACGCGCTCGGCAAGGCGGGCGCCGACGGCACGGTCGTCTACCCGCCGGGCACGGTGGCGATGGCCAATACCGGCCAGCCGAACTCCGGTGGCAGCCAGTACTTCCTGGTCTACGAGGAGACGAAGCTCCCGCCCACCTACACCCCGTTCGGCACGATGGACGACGCCTCGCTGAAGGCCGTCCAGAAGGTCGGCGAGGCCGGTGTCGAGGGCGGTGCGGGCGACGGCGCCCCGAAGAAGGCCGTGACGGTCGAGAAGGCTTCGGTCGAGAAGGGCTGAACCGTCGGGACGGGACCGACGGGTACGGCGACCGGCCGGGCAGAGCGCCGCCGCTGGCCGGAGCGGAGAATTTCAGCCGTGCTGAGTGCGGACAGCCGGGTGGCCGGTCGCCTAGATTGGCGTTGTGCAGGGCGGGCGATGCCCGCCCCAGGAAACTGTGGACGATGCCCGGGGGGCGAACCCCCTCGCAGGCATCAGGTGGAGGAGGCGCTGTGAGCAGCGACCCGTGGGGCCGCGTCGATGAGACGGGCACCGTGTACGTGCGTACTGCCGAGGGCGAGCAGGTCGTCGGATCGTGGCAGGCCGGTTCGCCCGAGGAGGCTCTGGCCTATTTCGAGCGCAAGTACGACGGCATTGTGGTCGAGATCGGCCTCCTCGAACGGCGGGTGAAGACCACCGATCTGTCGGCGAAGGACGCGACGACGGCCATCGACCACCTGCGGCAGCAGGTCGACGAGCACCACGCGGTGGGCGACCTCGACGCGCTGCGCAAGCGGCTGGACGCGCTCGTCGCGACGGTCGAGGCGCGGCGCGAGGAGCGCAAGGTCCTCAAGGCGAAGCAGACCGACGAGGCCAAGCAGGCCAAGGCGGCCCTGGTCACCGAGGCGGAGGAGCTGGCGCAGAGCGAGCAGTGGCGCTCGGCCGGTGAGCGGCTGCGGGCCCTGGTGGACACCTGGAAGGCTCTCCCCCGTCTCGACCGCAAGTCGGACGATGAGCTGTGGCACCGCTTCTCGCACGCCCGCTCGGCGTTCTCCAAGCGGCGCAAGGCCCACTTCGCCGCCCTGGACGCCCAGCGCGAGGACGCCCGTAAGGCCAAGGAGAAGCTGGTCACCGAGGCCGAGGCGCTGTCCGGCTCCACGGACTGGGTGACCACGGCCGCGCGCTACCGCGACCTGATGACCGAGTGGAAGGCGGCGGGCCGCGCCCAGCGCGAGTCCGAGGACGACCTGTGGAACCGTTTCCGCGGCGCCCAGGACGTCTTCTTCGCCGCCCGCAGCGAGGTCTTCGCGGAGCGGGACGCCGAGCAGGGCGAGAACCTCAAGCTGAAGGAGGAGCTCGCCGCGGAGGCCGAGAAGCTGGTGCCGGTGAAGGACCTCAAGGCGGCCCGGGCCGCGTTCCGGTCCATCAACGAGCGCTGGGAGGCCATCGGCCACGTACCGCGTGACGCCCGCCCGAAGGTCGAGGGCCGGATGCAGGCGGTGGAGCGGACGCTCCAGGAGTCCGAGGAGTCGGAGTGGCGCCGGACGAACCCGGAGGCGCGGGCCCGCGCCGCGGGTCTGACGGGTCAGCTCCAGGCTGCCGTGGACAAGCTGCGCGGCCAGATCGACACCGCGCGCGCCCAGGGCAACAACGCCCGTGCGGACAAGCTGGCCAAGGAGCTGGAGGGCCGCCAGGCGCTGCTGGACCAGGCGCTCAAGGGCCTGGAGGAGTTCGGCGGCTGAGACGGCTGTCAGAAGGCCCCGGTACGCGTCGCGCGTACCGGGGCCTTTCCGTTGCCGGTGCTCAGGGCGGGACAGCCCTCAGGGCCTGCGGGCCGAGGTGACCCGGTAGACGTCGTAGACGCCCTCCACCCCGCGCACGGCCTTCAGGACGTGGCCCAGGTGTTTGGGGTCGCCCATCTCGAAGGTGAAGCGCGAGGTGGCCACCCGGTCGCGGGAGGTCTGGACGGCCGCCGACAGGATGTTGACGTGCTGGTCGGAGAGGATCCGCGTGACGTCGGAGAGCAGCCGGGAGCGGTCCAGCGCCTCGACCTGGATGGCGACCAGGAAGACGGAGGACTGGGTGGGGGCCCACTCGACCTCCAGGATCCGTTCGGGCTGCTGCGAGAGCGACTCCACGTTGACGCAGTCGGCGCGGTGCACGGAGACGCCGCTGCCCCGGGTGACGAAGCCGATGATCGGGTCGCCGGGGACGGGCGTGCAGCAGCGGGCCAGCTTGACCCAGACGTCCTCGACGCCCTTGACGACGACGCCGGGATCCGCGTTGGCGCGGCGCTTGCCGCGACCGCCGTGCGAGGGCGGAGTGGACTCCGCGAGGTCCTCGTTGGCCTCGTCGTGGCCGCCGAGTGCCTGCACCAGCTTCTGCACGACGCCCGCCGCCGCGACATGGCCCTCGCCGATCGCCGCGTACAGCGAGGAGATGTCCGGGTAGCGCATCTCGTGGGCGAGGGTGACCAGGGAGTCGCCGGTCAGGATGCGCTGGATCGGCAGGTTCTGCTTGCGCATGGCGCGCGCGATGGAGTCCTTGCCCTGCTCGATGGCCTCGTCGCGGCGCTCCTTGGAGAACCAGGCGCGGATCTTGTTGCGGGCGCGCGGCGACTTGACGAAGCCGAGCCAGTCCCGGGAGGGTCCGGCGCCGGCCGCCTTGGAGGTGAAGACCTCGACCAGGTCGCCGTTGTCGAGCGTCGATTCGAGCGGGACGAGCCGCCCGTTGACCCGTGCTCCTATGGTCCGGTGGCCGACCTCGGTGTGGACGGCGTACGCGAAGTCGACGGGGGTCGCGCCTGCGGGCAGCGCTATCACGTCGCCCTTCGGCGTGAAGACGAACACCTCGTTGCGCGAGAGGTCGAAGCGCAGGGACTCCAGGAACTCGCTGGGGTCCTCGGTCTCCTTCTGCCAGTCCAGGAGCTGACGCAGCCACGCCATGTCGTTGACGGTGTCCTGCCCGCGACCGGTGCTCCTGGGCACGTCGGTACGCACCTTGGAGACGCCGGCGGAGGGCTCCTGCTTGTACTTCCAGTGGGCGGCGATGCCGTACTCGGCGCGGCGGTGCATGTCGAAGGTGCGGATCTGGAGCTCGACGGGCTTGCCGCTGGGACCGATCACCGTGGTGTGCAGTGACTGGTACATGTTGAACTTGGGCATCGCGATGTAGTCCTTGAACCGCCCGGGCACCGGATTCCACCGGGCGTGGACGGTGCCGAGCGCCGCGTAGCAGTCGCGGACCGTGTCGACGAGGACTCTGATGCCCACCAGGTCGTAGATCTCGGCGAAGTCGCGGCCTCGCACGATCATCTTCTGGTAGACGCTGTAGTAATGCTTGGGGCGGCCGGTGACGGTGGCCTTGATGCGGGCGGCGCGCAGGTCGGCCTGGACCTCGTCGGTCACTATGGCGAGGTATTCGTCGCGCTTGGGGGCGCGCTCGGCGACGAGCCGGACGATCTCGTCGTACATCTTGGGGTAGAGGATCGCGAAGGCGAGGTCCTCCAGCTCCCACTTGATGGTGTTCATGCCCAGCCGGTGCGCCAGGGGGGCGTAGATCTCCAGCGTCTCGCGGGCCTTCTTCTCCTGCTTCTCCCGCTTGAGGTAGCGCATGGTGCGCATGTTGTGCAGACGGTCCGCGAGCTTGATGACCAGGACCCGGGGGTCCTTGGCCATGGCGACGACCATCTTGCGTACGGTCTCGGCCTGTGCGGCCTCGCCGAACTTGACCTTGTCGAGCTTGGTGACGCCGTCGACGAGCAGGGCGACCTGATCCCCGAAGTCGCGCCGCAGGGTGTCCAGGCCGTACTCGGTGTCCTCGACGGTGTCGTGCAGCAGGCCCGCCATCAGCGTCGCCGGGTCCATGCCCAGCTCGGCGAGGATCGTGGTGACGGCCAGCGGGTGGGTGATGTAGGGGTCGCCGCTCTTGCGCTTCTGGCCGCGGTGCCAGCGCTCGGCGACCTGGTAGGCCTTCTCGATCTGGCGGAGCGTGGCCGTCTCGATCTTGGGGTCGTTGCCCCGGACCGTACGCAGGAGGGGTTCCAGGACGGGGTTGTACGGGCTGGAGCGCTGTACGCCCAGTCGGGCGAGGCGGGCCCGCACCCGGTTGGAGGAGCCGCCGGTGCGGGAGGCGGACCCGGCGGTGGCCCCGGTCTTCGCCGGGGGGCCAGGAGCCGGGGGCTTGGGCGCCTCAGGGGCCGGTTTCCTCGCCGGTGGCTGCGCGGGCCCGGTCGTCCCGGCCGGAGTCGGCGGAGTCTCGGGGCCCGCGGGCTTCGCGGGAGGGGCGGCCGGACCGGTGGGCTTCGCGGCGGCCGGGGGGCGCGCGGCGTCGGCGGCGGGTTCGGCGGGCGCGGGCTCCGGCGCGTTCGAGGGCGCGGCCTTTTCCGGCGTGGCGGGGGCCGCCACGGGCTTGTCGGGCTGCGGGGCGGCGGCTGACTGGGCCTCGTCTGGCAAGAGCGCTCCTCGTGCGGATCCGGGGTACCCGGAGAGCCCATGGTATCGATCCCCCGGCGGGACCTCGCCCGGGGCGGTGGGAGCCTGCACAACGAGGGATGGGCACCCGGTGTTCCCGGGTGCCCATCCCTCTCGTGCTCGGTGTCCGTCGCGGGACGGGCGACCGGCGTTCAGACCGTGATCAGAGCCTCCAGCGGTATGCCTGCGAGGCCGCGTTCCAGACGGGCCCGGCCCGCGAGGAAGCCGAGCTCCATGAGGACCGCGACGCCCACGACCTGGGCTCCGGCCCGCCGGATGAGTTCCAGCGAGGCCTCGGCGGTGCCGCCGGTGGCGAGGACGTCGTCGATGATCATGACCCGGTCCTCCGCGTCGAGGTCCTCCGCGTGGATCTCGATCTCCGCGCTGCCGTACTCCAGCTCGTAGGACTGGCTCAGCGTGGCACCGGGGAGCTTCCCGGCCTTGCGGACCGGGACGAACCCCATGCCGGCCCGCACCGCGACGGGCGCGGCCAGGATGAAGCCGCGCGCCTCCAGGCCGACGATCTTCGTGGCGCCGTGCCGTACGCACAGCTCCGCGAGGGCGTCGGTGAGCGCCGTGAAGGCCACCGGGTCCGCGAGCAGCGGGGTGATGTCCTTGAACATCACCCCCGGCTTCGGGTAGTCCGCGACATCGCGGATCCGGCTGAGCAGTAGCTCCCTGGTGGATTCGGTGGTGCTCGTCATCGCTCAGCGCTCCCGGGGGTGTGGCCGTGCGACCGGGGGCGGCCGATCGCCGTGCCCGCGGTCTGGGCGTCGTCGTACTGGTCCTCGGGGCCGTCGTCGTCGGGGGACTCGCCCTTGGCGGCCGCGGCGGCCCGCTTGGCGAGGATCCGCTTCTTCAGCGCCTTCATCTGCGGCTCGCGTTCCTTGAGGTCGGCGACGAGCGGCGTGGCGATGAAGATCGAGGAGTAGGCACCGGCGGCGAGACCGACGAACAGCGACAACGAGATGTCGTTCAGCATGCCCGCGCCGAGGACGCCGCCGCCGATGAAGAGCAGGCCGGCCACCGGCAGGAGCGCCACCACGGTGGTGTTGATGGAGCGGACGAGCGTGCTGTTGATCGACCGGTTGGCGATCTCGCTGTACGTGAAGCGGGTCTGCTTGGTGATGTCCTTCTGGCCCTCCTTGAGGCTGTCGAAGACCACCACCGTGTCGTACAGGGAGTAACCGAGAATGGTCAGCAGACCGATCACCGTGCCCGGTGTGACCTCGAAGCCGACCAGGGCGTAGACGCCGACCGTGATGGTGATGTCGTGGATCAGCGCGATGAGGGCGGCGACGGCCATCCGCCACTCGAAGGCGATGGCCAGATAGATCACCACCAGGATCATGAAGACCCCGAGACCGGTCCACGCCTTGTTCGCGATCTGCTCGCCCCAGCTGGGGCCGACCAGGTCCGCGTTGATGTCGTTGGCGGGGATGCCGAGCTCGTCGGAGAGCGTCTCCTTGATCTCGTTGGCCTTGGCGGTGTCGACCTCGGTGATCTGGATGCGCAGACCGCCGTTGCCGAGTTCCTGCACGATCGCCAGGTGGCCGGAGGCCTCGGTCGCCACGTCCGTGGCCTGGGCGGTGGAGATCTGGGCCTTGGTGTCGGTCGTGAAGACCGCGCCGCCCTTGAACTCGATGCCCATGCGGAGGCCGCCGACCGCCACGCCGATGATGGCCGTGATGGTGATCAGGATCGAGATGCCGTACCAGATCTTGCGGTTGCGGATGAAGTCGTAGCCGACCTCGCCGCGGTAGAGCCGGGCGCCGAGATTGCCGAGTCGCGACATCTCACGCCTCCTTCGGTTCGGTGGGGGCGTTGACACGGCGCGAGCGGCGCAACGGCGGCTGGGCGCCGAGCCGCTTCGGGTCCAGCCCGGACCACGGTCCGCCCTTGGAGAAGAACTTCGTCCGGCCCATGAGCGTCATCAGGGGCTTGGTGAAGAGGAACACCACGACGACGTCGAGCAGGGTGGTGAGGCCGAGCGTGAAGGCGAAGCCCTGCACCTTGCCGACGGTGACGATGAAGAGCACGATCGCGGACAGGAACGATACGAAGTCGGAGACCAGGATGGTGCGTCGGGCGCGTGGCCAGGCGCGCTCGATGGCCGGGCGCAGCGTGCGTCCCTCGCGGATCTCGTCTCTCACGCGTTCGAAGTACACGATGAACGAGTCCGCTGTGATACCGATCGCGACGATGGCACCGCAGACCGCCGGGAGGTTCAGCGCGAAGCCGATGGCCGGGCCCAGGAGGGCCATGATCGTGTACGTCAGGATGCCCGAGACCAAGAGGCTCAGCAGCGCGATGAACGCCAGCCCCCGGTAGTAGGCGACCAGATAGATCACGACCAGCGCGAGACCGATCGCACCGGCGATCAGACCCGCCTTGAGCTGTTCGTCGCCGAGGGCGGCGGTCACCGTGGTGACGCTCACCTCCTCGAAGGTCAGCGGAAGCGCACCGTACGACAGGATGTTGCCGAGGTCCTCGGCGGACTGCTGGTCGAAGCTGCCGGAGATCTGGGCGTTCTTGCTGAGCGCCGTGCGCACCGAGGGCGCGGAGACGACCTCGCCGTCGAGGACGATCGCGAACTGGTTCATCGGCGGCTGCTGCTGCGAGAGCCGGCCGGTGATCGTCTGGAACTTCTTGGCGCCGGCGGAGGTGAACTCCATCGACACGATCCACTCGCCGGTCTGCTGCTCGATGGCGCCCTTGGCGTCGTCGACGTCGCTGCCGGAGACCTCGGCCGGGCCGAGGACGTACTTCTCGTAGCTGCCCGGGACGTTGGAGCCGCAGGCGACGATCGAGTCGGTGGGCTTGGCGTTCTTGCCGGCCTCCGTGCGCTGCTTGGGATCGGTGCAGTCGAGCTTGGCGAACTCCTCCTGGAGCTTGGCCGTCGCCGGGTCCGCAGGGGGCGTCGCCCCGGGGGAGTCGGACGGCTTCGGCTTGTCGGAGGCGCCGGGGGTCGGGTCGTCCTTCGTCAGGGCGCCGGTGACCGCGCGGCCCTGGGTGGTGGCGCTCGCCGAGGGGGTGGCCTCCGAATCAGTGGCCTCCTCGCCCTTGGGCTTGTCCGCGTCTTCGGCGGACTCGCCGGGCTTCGGGGTGGCGCTGCCCGAGGGAGTCCCGGAGCCGGAGGGTGTGGGCTGCTCGGGGCCGCTCGCCTGAACTGTCAGAACAGGCCGGAAGTAGAGCTGGGCGGTGGTGCCGACCTGCTCCTGGGCCTGCTTGGAGTTCGTCCCCTTGGGGATGTTGACGATGATGTTCTCGCGGCCCTGGGTCTGAACCTCGGCCTCGGAGACGCCCAGACCGTTGACCCGCCGCTCGATGATCCCGACCGCGGTGTTCATGTTGGTCGGGTTGATCGCGTTCGGCTTGCCGGGCTGGTTCTGTGCCTCCAGCGTGATCGACGTGCCGCCGGCCAGGTCGATGCCCAGTCGTGGCGTGGTGTGCCCGGACAGGAACATCCCGCCGGTGAGCGCGACCATGGCGATGAGGATCAGAGCCAGGGCACGCCCCGGCCTGCCCTGACCGCCGGACGGCCCTCGGCCCTTCTTGGGTGCTGCCACCTTCTCGTTTCTCCCTGTCCAACCGCCCCGCGCCGGGTACGCGCCCGAGCGGCCACGAAGTGTAGTGGGGACCCTGCCCCCGCAGACGACCGCACGGTCCCGGGGACGCCGCGCGCCGGTGGGCGCGCGACGTCCCCGGGATCGTGAGAACTACTTGGAGTCGGCGTCGCCGTCGGTCTTGCTCTCGTCCTTGGCGTCCTTCGCGTCCTTGACTTCCTTGACCGAGGCGTCCTCGGGCTCGACGTCGTCGGCCGCGTCGTCCTTGGTCAGGTCGATCCTGGCGACCTCGGCGGAGTCGGACTCGCCGGTCAGCGAGGAGGCGTCGTCGGGAACGACCGTGCCGTCCGCGTCCAGCTCCGGGTCGTCACCGTGCACGATGCGGTTGTACTCCGCGTCGTCCAGGACGGCGCCGATGGAGTTCTTCGCGTAGATGGCGTGCACGCCGGGAGCGACCTCGAGGATAACGGTGTCGTCGTGGACTTCCTTGACGGTGGCGTACATGCCCCCGATCGTCCGGACGCCGGTGCCGGGCTGCATGTCGTTGCGCATCTGCGCGGCCGCCGCCTGCTTCTTCTTGGCGGAACGGGTCATCAGGAACATGGCCCCGATGAGCACGATGAAGGGGAGGAGAGTCAAGATATCCACGGGACGGGAATTCCTTCGCACGACCGCGCTGGAATGCGGCCTGTATATACGGGGGTGGGTACACCGACCGGTAAGGGCGGCATCGGCGGAGTCTAAGCGAGTCCGCATCGTTGGAACAACGCCCAGCATGGCACCGGGGTTCCTGCGCACGCGAACCTGTGACCCATCACGCCCCGAACAGACCCTGTTGTCCCTTTGCTCCGTGCTGCGGCGGGACCAGTCCCAGATGCGCCCAGGCCGCCGGGGTGGCGACGCGGCCGCGCGGGGTCCTGGCCAGCAGTCCTTCCCGTACGAGGAAGGGCTCGGCGACCTCCTCGACGGTCTCCCGCTCCTCCCCCACCGCGACCGCCAGTGTGGACAGCCCCACCGGGCCGCCGCCGAAGAGCTTCAGCAGGGCGCCGAGGACGGCGCGGTCCAGCCGATCGAGTCCGCGGGCGTCAACCTCGTACACCTTGAGGGCGGCCATCGAGATCTCCCGGTCGATCGTGCCCTCCGCCTTGACCTGGGCGTAGTCGCGGACGCGGCGCAGCAGGCGGTTGGCGATACGGGGGGTGCCGCGGGAGCGTCCGGCGATCTCGGCGGCGCCCTTCACGTCGATGGCGACGTCGAGGAGGCGGGCGGAGCGGTGGATGACGCGCTCCAGTTCGGCGGGGGCGTAGAACTCCATGTGCCCGGTGAAGCCGAAGCGGTCGCGCAGCGGGGGCGGCAGCAGCCCGGCCCGGGTGGTGGCCCCGACCAGGGTGAAGGGGGGCAGTTCGAGTGGGATGGCGGTGGCGCCGGGGCCCTTGCCGACGATGACGTCGACCCGGAAGTCCTCCATCGCCATGTAGAGCATCTCCTCGGCGGGCCGGGACATGCGGTGGATCTCGTCGAGGAAGAGGACCTCGCCCTCCTGGAGGGAGGAGAGGATCGCCGCGAGGTCGCCGGCGTGCTGGATGGCGGGGCCCGAGGTGATCCTGATCGGGGCGTTCATCTCCGCCGCGATGATCATCGAAAGAGTGGTCTTGCCGAGGCCCGGGGCACCGGAGAGCAGTACGTGGTCGGCGGTGGCGCCGCGGGCGAGGGCGGCCTTGAGGACCAGGTCGAGCTGTTCGCGGACCTTCTCCTGGCCGACGAACTCCTCCAGGTCCTTGGGGCGCAGCGCCGCCTCGACCGCGGTGTCCTCGCCGTCGAGATGGCCGGCGTCGACCAGCCGGTCGTCGAGGACCGGGCCGGTCGGCTCGTCGGTCTCGGGTCCGGGCTCGTCCCAGTTCATCAAGGGCCTCTTCGGTGGTTCGGTGCCGGTCAGCGTGCGCGGTTGAGAGTCTGCAGGGCGGCCCGCAGCAGCTGCGGCACGGGGGGTGCCGTGCCCTCGGCGACGGCGGCCTCCGCCTGCGGGGCGACGGCGCTGACGGCCTCGTCGGCCTCGCGGCTCGCGTAGCCGAGGCCGATGAGGGCGGCCTGGAGCTGGTCGCGCCAGCCGGAGGTGTGGGGGGTGCCGATGCCCTGCTGGCCGATGTGCGCGCCGACCGGTTCGCCGAGCCGGTCCTTGAGCTCCAGGAGCAGCTTCTGCGCGCCCTTCTTGCCGATGCCGGAGACGGCGGTCAGCGCCTTCTCGTCGCCGGTGGAGACCGCGAGGCGCAGGGCGTCGGGGCTGTGGGTGGCGAGCATGGCCTGGGCGAGGCGGGGGCCGACGCCGCTGGCGGTCTGGAGGAGCTCGAACACCTGCCGCTCGTCGTCGTCCGCGAAGCCGTACAGCGTGAGCGAGTCCTCGCGGACGACCAGCGAGGTGGCGAGCTTGGCCTCCTTGCCGACGCGCAGGTCGGCGAGGGTGTGCGGGGTGCACTGGACCGCCATGCCGATGCCGCCGACCTCGATGACGGCGGTGGTCGGGGCCAGGGCGGCCACCGGGCCGGAGACGAAAGCGATCATGCGGTGCGGCCTTTCAGCGTGCGGGACGTGCCGGGGGCCCCGGGCAGCCCGGGCGGGCGGGAAACCCCGGCTGTACGGGAGGCGCCGAGGGCGCCGGCCGCCCCGGGTGTGCGGGACGCGCCGGACGTGCGGTGGGCGGCGACGGCCTGCTGGAGCCGGTTCTGCGCGGGGGCGCGCCAGATGTGGCAGATGGCCAGGGCCAGGGCGTCGGCGGCGTCGGCGGGCTTGGGCGGTGCGTCCAGCCTCAGCAGGCGGGTCACCATGGCGCCGACCTGGTCCTTTTCGGCGCGGCCGGATCCGGTGACCGCGGCCTTGACCTCGCTGGGGGTGTGCAGGGCGACGGGGATGCCGCGGCGGGCGGCACAGAGCATGGCGACCGCGCTGGCCTGCGCGGTGCCCATCACCGTGCGGACGTTGTGCTGGGCGAAGACGCGCTCGACGGCGACGAAGCCCGGGGAGTGTTCGTCGAGCCACTGTTCGATGCCGCGTTCGACGGCGACGAGCCGGTCGCCGAGCTCGGCGTCGGAGGAAGTGCGCACGACGCCGACGCCGATCATGGTCAGGGGTCTTCCCGCGACTCCTTCGACCACGCCGACGCCGCACCGGGTCAGCCCCGGGTCAATGCCCAGAACCCGCATGGAGCCCCCCTGTCCTCAGCCCGTCGCCGACGCGCACCGCGCCCGCTCGATCATCTGTTCCCGCAGGCTATCGGCTCGCACTGACAATCCGTCGCAACCACAGGACGACGGGCCGACGGGGAGTGCCCCGTCGGCCCGTCGTGTGGGACCTGTCGGCCGCGCCGTCAGGCGTCGACCTTCTCCATGACCTCGTCGGACACGTCGAAGTTGGCGAAGACGTTCTGCACGTCGTCGCTGTCCTCCAACGCGTCGATGAGCTTGAAGATCTTGCGGGCGCCCTCCTCCTCCAGCTCGACCTGCATGGTCGGGAGGAAGTTGGCCTCGGCGGAGTCGTAGTCGATGCCCTCCTCCTGGAGCGCGGTGCGCACCGCGACCATGTCGGTGGCCTCGCTGACCACCTCGAAGGTCTCGCCGAGGTCGTTGACCTCCTCGGCGCCCGCGTCCAGGACCGCGCCGAGGACGTCGTCCTCGGTCAGCTCGCCCTTGGGCACGATCACGACGCCCTTGCGGTTGAACAGGTACGAGACGGAGCCCGGGTCGGCCATGGAGCCGCCGTTCCGGGTCATCGCGACACGTACGTCGGACGCGGCACGGTTGCGGTTGTCGGTGAGGCACTCGATGAGCACCGCGACACCGTTGGGGCCGTAGCCTTCGTACATGATCGTCTCGTAGTCGGCGCCGCCCGCTTCGAGACCGCCACCGCGCTTGACCGCGGAGTCGATGTTCTTGTTCGGGACGGAGCTCTTCTTCGCCTTCTGGATGGCGTCGACGAGCGTGGGGTTGCCGTCGGGGTCCACGCCGCCGGAGCGCGCCGCGACCTCGATGTTCTTGATCAGCTTCGCGAAGAGCTTGCCGCGCTTGGCGTCAATCACGGCCTTCTTGTGCTTCGTCGTAGCCCATTTAGAGTGGCCGGACATCTGCCTTCTCCTTCGCGTCACCAAAATCGAGTCGAACCCGAGAGATCCTACCGGGGTCCGCTCAGTTCACCGCGCGCACCATGTCCACGAACAGAGCGTGTACGCGATGGTCGCCGGTCAGTTCGGGATGGAACGAGGTGGCGAGGGCGTTCTCCTGCCGGACGGCCACGATATGCCCGCCGTGTTCGGCGAGGACCTCGGTCCCGGCCCCGACGGACTCGACCCACGGCGCGCGGATGAACACACCGTCGACCGGGCCGCCTTCGACGCCGCCGACCTCGACCTCGGCCTCGAACGACTCGTTCTGCCGGCCGAAGGCGTTGCGCCGCACGATCATGTCGATGCCGCCGATGGTCTCCTGGCCCGAGCGGGGGTCGAGGATCTTCTCGGCCAGCAGGATCATTCCGGCGCAGGTGCCGTAGACCGGCATGCCGGCCCCGACCCGCTCGCGCAGCGGCTCCATCATGCCGAAGAGGACGGCCAGTTTGGACATGGTGGTGGACTCGCCGCCGGGTATGACCAGGCCGTCGACCTCGGCGAGCTCCTCGGGGCGCCGGACCGGCCTGGCCAGGGCGTCCGCCGAGGCCAGGGCGATCAGATGCTCCCGTACGTCGCCCTGGAGAGCCAGCACGCCGATCAGGGGGGTGTCGCTCATCAGTGGTTACCAGCCGCGGTTGGCGTAGCGCTCGGACTCGGGCAGGGTGTCGCAGTTGATGCCGACCATGGCCTCGCCGAGGTTGCGGGAGGCATCCGCGATGACCTTCGGGTCGTCGTAGAAGGTGGTGGCCTTCACGATGGCGGCGGCGCGCTTGGCCGGGTCGCCGGACTTGAAGATGCCGGAGCCGACGAAGACGCCCTCGGCGCCGAGCTGGCGCATCAGCGCGGCGTCGGCCGGGGTGGCGACGCCACCGGCGGAGAACAGCACGACGGGCAGCTTGCCGAGCTCCGCGACCTCCTTGACCAGCTCGTAGGGGGCGCGGAGGTCCTTGGCGGCGGCGTACAGCTCGTTGTTGTCGAAGCCGCGCAGCCGGGCTATCTCGTTCTTGATCTGGCGCAGGTGGCGTACGGCCTCGACGACGTTGCCGGTGCCGGCCTCGCCCTTCGAGCGGATCATGGCCGCGCCCTCGGCGATGCGGCGCAGGGCCTCGCCCAGGTTGGTGGCGCCGCAGACGAAGGGGGTGGTGAAGGCGAACTTGTCGCTGTGGTTGACCTCGTCGGCCGGGGTGAGGACCTCGGACTCGTCGATGTAGTCAACGCCGAGGGACTGGAGCACCTGGGCCTCGACGAAGTGGCCGATGCGGGACTTGGCCATGACGGGGATGGAGACGGCCCCGATGATCTCCTCGATCATGTTGGGGTCGGACATCCGGGCCACGCCGCCGTCCTTGCGGATGTCGGCCGGGACCCGCTCCAGGGCCATGACGGCGACGGCGCCCGCGTCCTCGGCGATCTTCGCCTGTTCGGCGTCGACGACGTCCATGATCACGCCGCCCTTGAGCTGCTCGGCCATGCCGCGCTTGACGCGGGCGGTGCCGGTGGCGGGGTACTCGGCGGACTGCGGGGTGCTGGGAAGCGTGGACACGGGACCTCACTCGGTGAAAAGACGCTGGACACTGCAACGCCGAGCAAACGCCCCGGGACCAGTCCACAGCAAGGGCCAATGGACAGGCCGTGGATCGTTTTGGCCCTGGATCGAACCCGGATCGATCCCCGGACCGGCCCTGGATCGAACGCGGAATCGATCCCCGGATCGGCCCTGGATCGATCCCGGCTCAGCGGCTGTCAGGTGCCGGGCCGGTCCGCGAGGGCCACCGGTGGGGCGTCGTCCATCTCGAAGGCGAGCGGGAACGGGGCGTGCCCGGCCAGCCGGAAGAGCCGGACGGTACGGTGCCGGCGCAGCGCGCGGGCGGCGCGCACGGAGTCGTTGTGGAAGCGCCGGGCCATGGGGACGCGGCGTACGGCGGCGGCCAGTTCGGTGGCCGCCTCCTCGCCGCCGGGGATCTCCTTCACCGCGTCGACCTGCGCCGGTTCGCCGAACACGGCGCGCAGGGCGGTGCTCAGTTCGCTCTCGGCGACCTCGCGGTGGTCCTCCTGCGCCTGGCGGGCGGCGTGCGCGGCCTCGTACAGGACGATCGAGGCAGCCGGGTCCAGGACGCCGGAGGTGGCCAGCTCCTGGGTGACCGAGGCGCGGCGCAGCAGTTGGGCGTCGAGGGCGGCGCGGGCGGCGTCGATCCGGGAGTGCAGCCGGTCGAGTCGGCCGGCGGTCCAGCTGAGGTACACGCCGACCGCGATGAGGGCGACGACGATCCAGACGATGAGGGTTACGGTCACGGGCCCACACGCTACCGTCGCCGGGGGCCCCCGCTTCAACGGGAGCCCCCGGGGCTCAGTCCCGGGCCAGCCCGAACCGGGCCCGCAGCCCGGAGCGTTCGTCCGCCGCGACCGAGGCGGCCCCGTCGGTCACCGTCTCGTACACCGCGAGGATGTCGGCCCCCACCGTCGCCCAGTCGAAGCGCCGTACGTGGGCCTCGCCGCGCTCGCGCAGTCCGGCCCGGCGCTCGGGGTCGCCCAGCAGCCGGATCGCGGCGGCGGCCAGCGCGTCGGCGTCCTCGTTGGCGAACAGGTCGCCCGCCGCGCCCTGGTCCAGCACCTGTGCGAAGGCGTCCAGGTCGCTCGCCAGCACCGGCGCACCGGCCGACAGCGCCTCGACCAGGATGATGCCGAAGCTCTCGCCGCCGGTGTTGGGGGCCACGTACACATCGACGCTGCGCAGCAGCCGGGCCTTGTCCTCGTCGCTGACCATGCCGAGGAACTCGACGCGCCCGCGCAGTTCCTTCGGCAGGGTCTGGACCGCCTCCTCCTCGTCGCCGCGCCCGGCGACCAGCAGCCGGGCCTCGGGGTGGGCGGCGAGGATCGCGGGCAGCGCCTTCATCAGGACGGGCAGGCCCTTGCGGGGTTCGTCGATGCGGCCGATGAAGCCGAGGGTCCCGCCCTGCCATGCGGTCTTCGGCTCGGCCCTGGCGAAGAAGCCGACGTCGACGCCGTTGGGGATGACGACGGCGTCCCCGCCGAGGTGCTCGACCAGGGTGCGCCGGGCGTACTCGCTGACGGCGATCCGGGCGCTGATCTTCTCCAGCGCGGGCTGGAGGATCGGGTACGCGGCGATCATCGCCCGGGAGCGCGGGTTGGACGTGTGGAAGGTGGCCACGATCGGCCCCTGCGCCGCCCAGCAGGCCAGCAGGCCCAGCGACGGGGAGGTCGGCTCGTGGATGTGGATGACGTCGAACGTGCCGTCGTGGAGCCAGCGCCGCACCCGGGCCGCCGACAGGAAGCCGAAGTTCAGCCGGGCGACGGAGCCGTTGTACGGGACGGGGACGGCCCGGCCCGCCGAGACGACGTAGGGCGGCAGCGGCGTCTCGTCGTCGGCGGGGGCCAGGACGGAGACCTCGTGGCCGAGCCGGATCAGGTGTTCGGCGAGGTCCCGGATGTGGAACTGCACGCCGCCCGGTACGTCCCAGGAGTACGGGCAGACGATGCCGATCTTCACGTGGGTTCCCCCCGGGGGTCCAGGTCGTCCAGCCAGAGCCGCTGGAGCATGTGCCAGTCCTCCGGGTGTTCGGCGATGCCGCTCGCGAAGGCGTCGGCCATCGCCTGGGTCATGGCCGCGGTCCTCTCGGCGCGGGTGCCTTCTGCCGGCGCCTCGACCGCCGGGTGGATGCGCCCCTTCATCACGGGTGTGCCGTCGTACCAGAGTGTTACCGGCATCAGCAGCGCGCCGGTCTGCTGGGCGAGCAGCGCCGGGCCCGCGGGCATCCGGGCGGTGGCGCCGAAGAACGACACCTCGACGCCGGAGGCGGACAGGTCCCGGTCCGCGACCAGGCAGATCAGACCGCCCGCGCGCAGCCGCCGGGCCAGGGTTCCGAACGCGGCCCCGCCGCTGTGCGGCAGGACCTCCATCCCCAGGCCCTCGCGGTAGGCGACGAACCGGTCGTAGAGCGTCGCGGGCTCCAGGCGTTCGGCGACGGTGGTGAAGGGGACCTTGAGGTCGGTGGTGACCCAGGCTCCCGCGAGGTCCCAGTTGGCCAGGTGCGGCAGGGCGACGATCACGCCCTTCCCGGCGTCCAGGCCCTCGGTCAGGTGGTGGACGTCGGCGATGTCGATGCTGTCCTTGATGCGCTGGGGGCTCCAGGTGGGCAGCCGGAAGGACTCCATCCAGTAGCGCATGTAGGAACGCATCCCGGCCCGCGACAGCTCAGCTAGCCGTTCCGGACCCGCGTCGGGGACGACCCGGGCCAGGTTCGACTCCAGACGCAGCACGCTCTTGCCGCGCCGCTTCCACACCTGGTCGGCGATGGTGGAGAAGAGCCGGGCGGAGGCGGGCTCGGGCAGCTTCTTGACGGCGCCCCAGCCCAGTCCGTAGAGCCCGTCGGTGAGCCGCCCCTTCAGATCGGACGCGCCGGCGCTCACCGGTCGCCCTCGCTCCGCCGTCCGGCCTGACCGGCCTGACCGGCCTGACCAGCGGAACCGGCGGCGGGCGGGTCCACGGCGGCCGGTCCCGAGGCGGTCTCCGCGGCGTCCGCCTCGGCGGATTCGCGGCGTACGGTCACCACACGCTGGATCAGCGTCACGAGGCTGCCCGCGGCGACGATCCACAGTGCGATCGGCAGCAGGATATCGATACCGGGGACGCCGAAGGCGTGCAGTCCGGCGAGACCGGCGGCGACCAGCGAGATCACCAGGCGCTCGGCGCGCTCCACGAGGCCGTTGACCGCGACCGGCAGGCCGATCGACTCGCCGCGCGCCTTGGTGTACGAGACCACCTGGCCGCTGGCCAGGCAGAAGATCGCGACGGCGCACAGGATGGTGTCGTCACCGCCGCCCGCGTACCAGAGGGCGAATCCGGCGAAGATCGCCCCGTCGGCGACCCGGTCCAGCGTCGAGTCGAGGAACGCGCCCCACCGACTGGAGATCCCGGCCTGCCGCGCCATGTTGCCGTCGACGAGGTCGGAGAAGACGAAGATCGTGATGACGATCGTGCCCCAGAAGAACTCCCCCATGGGGAAAAAGACCAGCGCACCTGCCATCACTCCGGCCGTGCCGACGAGAGTGACCGCGTCGGGGCTGACCCCGAGGCGGAGCAGCAGAGCGGCGAACGGTGTGAGGACACGCGTGAAAAATGCACGCGCGTACTTGTTCAGCATGGCCTTCCCGAGGGTTCGGTTCGCCGGGCGGCCCCTTCGGCCACCGGCTGGCCCATCGTAGTCACCGCCGGTGCCTTCCACCGGACGGGCACCCGCCGCCGGGTGTCACACCGGCTTCGCGCGCGGGCCGGCGCGTACGCGACGCCGTGGCCCGTGCCGGTGCCCGGCTTCCGGGATGTGCCGGTGCGCGCCGTACGAACCCTGCCGCGCGCGACGTACGAACCGCGCCGTGCGCGGCGCGGGGGGCAGGACCCCTCCGTACGAACCCGAGGGGCAGAGCCCCTCCGTACGAACCGCGCCGTGCGCGACGTATGGACGGGGCCCCGTCGCGGTGCCAAGCTCGAAGGACCGCGGGCGTCGCCGAAGCCGCCGCGGGCGGCCTCCCCGTGCCCGTGACCACCGCTGCTCCGCGCGCGGTCGCCCTCCCCCGCACCGCGCCATCGACCGGGAGGCACGCACCATGGGCGACAAGGCACACGCACACCCCGGGGCCGCCGGAGGAGTACCGACGGCCGGCCATCCCTCCGCCGTACGGAACGTGGTGCTGGTCGGCCCCAGCGGATCGGGCAAGACCACGCTGGTCGAGGCGCTGGCCCTGACGGCGGGAGCCGTGAACCGGGCCGGGCGGGTCGAGGACGGGGCGACCGTCTCCGACTACGACGAGATCGAGCGGCGCCGACGGCGTTCCGTACAGCTCTCGCTGGTCCCGGTGGCCTGGGACGGCTGCAAGATCAATCTGCTGGACACCCCCGGATACGCGGACTTCGTCGGGGAGCTGCGGGCCGGTCTGCGCGCGGCGGACGCGGCCCTGTTCGTCGTCTCCGCGGCCCAGGACGCGGCGACCGTGGCCCCGACCACCCGGGCCGCCTGGGAGGAGTGCGCGCTGGCCGGCACACCCCGCGCGATCGTCGTCACGCACGTGGACACCGCCCGCACCTCCTTCGACGACATGACCCGGATCTGTGCCGGGGCCTTCGGGGGCGAGGACCCCGACGCCGTACTGCCGCTGTATCTGCCCGTGCTGGGGCCCGAGGGCGCCGACGGGCACGCCCCGCTGACCGGGCTCACCGGGCTGCTGAGCCGACGCGTCCTCGACTACTCCTCGGGGGAACGCGCCGAGCGGCCCCCGGCGCCCGGCCAGGAGGAGCCCCTGCGGGCGGCCCGGGACCGGCTGATCGAGGGGATCATCGCCGAGAGCGAGGACGAGTCCCTGATGGACCGCTACGTCGCGGGCGAGGACCTCGACGTCGCGACGCTGATCGCCGACCTCGAACGGGCCGTCGCCCGGGGCTCCTTCCACCCCGTCCTCACGGCGGCGCCCGCGGCCGAGGGCGCCCGGCAGGGCATCGGCACGGTGGAGCTGCTGGACCTGATCACCCGCGGCTTCCCGACCCCGCTGGAGCGCACCCCGCCCACCGTCACCTCCCCGTCGGGCGAGCCCCGGCCCGCCCCGGTCTGCGATCCCGGGGGCCCGCTGGTCGCCGAGGTCGTCAAGACGGCCTCCGACCCGTACGTGGGCCGGGTCTCGCTGGTCCGCGTCTTCTCCGGCACCCTGCGCCCCGACGACTCCGTACACCTCTACGGCCACGGGCTGGGCGCCACGGGACACGCGCCGCGCCCCTGTCACGAGGCGGAGATCCGTGTCGGGGCGCTCACCTCACCGTTCGGCCGCCGGCAGCATGCCCTGGACCGGTGTGTCGCGGGCGATCTGGCGTGCGTGGCCCGGCTCGGTGGGGCGGAGACCGGCGACACGCTCTCCCCGGCCGACGACCCCGTCCTGATCGAACCCTGGTCGACGCCCGACGCGCTGCTCCCGCTGGCCGTACGGGCGCACGGGAAGGCGGACGAGGACAAGCTGTCGCAGGGTCTGGCCCGGCTGGTCGCCGAGGACCCCACGCTGCGCCTCGAACAGAACCCGGACACCGGTCAGGTCGTCCTGTGGTGCCTGGGCGAGGCCCACCAGGAGGTGGCCCTGGAGCGGCTGCGCAGCCGTTACGGCGTCCAGGTCGACGCGGAACCGCACCGGGTGCCGCTGCGCGAGACGTTCGCCGGGCGGGCCGCCGGGCGCGGACGGCACGTCAAACAGTCGAGCGGGCACGGCCAGTTCGCGATCTGCGAGATCGAGGTGGAACCGCTGCCGCCGGGCTCGGGCATCGAGTTCGTCGATAAGGTCGTCGGCGGTTCGGTGCCGCGTCAGTTCGTAACCTCGGTGGAGAAGGGCGTGCGGGCCCAGGCCGCCCGGGGGCTGGCCGCCGGGCACCCCTTGGTCGACGTGCGCGTCACGTTGCTGGACGGCAAGGCGCACTCGGTGGACTCCTCGGACGCCGCCTTCCAGACCGCCGGGGCGCTCGCGCTGCGCGAGGCCGCGTCCGACGCCCGTATCCAGCTCCTGGAACCGGTGTGCGAGGTGAACGTCCTGATTCCCGACGACTACGTGGGCCCGGTGATGAGCGACCTCTCGGGGCGGCGAGGGCGTGTCGTGGGCACCGAGCAGAGTCCGGGCGGGCGCACCGTCGTACGGGCCGAGGTGCCGGAGATCGAGGTCGGCCGGTACGCGGTGGACCTGCGCTCCCTGTCGCACGGCACGGGCCGCTTCGACCGCGCGTACGCCCGCCACGAGGCGATGCCGCCCCAGGTGGCGGACCGGGTCCGGGCGGAGCGGTCGGACGGGGCCCCCGGCGCGTGACCGGCGCACTGTCGCACACGCCGTTCGACGCAGGCGGGTGACGGGTAGTGGTGTGATCAGGACGATACGCTGTGGTCGCAGCTCAGAAGGTATGCCGCGTACGGTAGTTGGGCACACCGCAGGAGCAGACGTGCGGCGAGTGGGGGCGACAGGTGGCCAACGACGGATTCGACTTCTCACCCGGGGCCCAGATCCCGATCCAGGGCTCGGGCGGCCAGACCGTGGCGACCAATGCCCTGGCCTCGGCGGCGTATCGGGACAGTCCGGTGGAGACGATCCTCGACGCCAACAGCGAGTGGCACAAATCGGTGGTGAAGCCGGGCTCCTCGAAACTCTTCAAGTCCGACTACTTCAAGCCGAATCTGGGCGAGGCGTTCGCCCGTGCCGTCCAGGAGCGGATGCTCGGCGGCGCCCGCAAGGCGCTCATCCAGTCCTTCGGCACGGACCCGCAGACCGTGGTGGAGCACTGCCTGTCGGCGAACAACCTGCGCAAGGCCCGTGACACGCGGCTCACCCTGGTGACCGTGGTGTTCGGCGTCCTGTTCCTGCCCGGCATGCTGGCCTGGGTGATCGCCTTCCGGGTCCGGGACGCGCTCAACAAGTCCAAGGACAACGCGTTCCGCGCGGTCGGCACGGTCCTCCTGGCCGCCTTCGGGATCGGCGCGCTGGTCCTGATGGTCAAGCTCCCCCTGGACGGGCTGCTCGCGCTCTACGTCCGGGGCGCGCTCATCGCCCCGGTGATCGGCTGGGTGATCGCCAAGCGGATCGCGGAGACCTCGGCCAAGGACATGCGGGCCCGCTGGGAAGGTCTGCTCTCCGGTGCCGGGGTGATCGCGAAGATCCCCGAGGCGGTGCCGAAGAACCCCAACGAGACCGCCCGCGAGGCCCTCCGTCAGGGCCTGGAGAAGCTGTCGGCCGAGCAGCAGTCGAACGCCGTCTTCTACGCCGGTCCCAAGGGCGTCCTCGGGATGGGCACCCGCTGGGGCAGCTGGCAGCTGGCCGAGGAGCTGCTCCCCAAGGACCCGACGAGGGAGATCCACCAGTTCCGCAGCTGGGACCTGATCCGGATCATCCACGACCAGCTGAAGATGCTGGAGCGCGGACCGCTGAACACCGGCGGCTTCCCGAAGCCGTCCGTGAAGCACTGGATCGTCTCGCCCATCGGGGAGAACGCCGACTCCGTCACCCGCCCGGAGGGCGAGGACGTCGCCACCTTCCAGGTGAAGCCCCACGAGATACAGCGGATCTGCAACCACCAGCAGTTCGGCAGCGGCGACCGGCACTACCTGGGCGTCCAGTTCACCCTGTGGGACGGCCAGCTGGTGATCACCATGATGATCACCGTCACCGTGCTCCACGAGACCCTGCGCATCGAGGTCACGGGCCACGCACTGGGGCCGGTGCACGGCCTGTTCCTCTCCAAGCCGGCGGCGAAGACGAAGACCGTCAACAAGACCGTCCGCTTCTGGGAGACCCGGGACGTCCAGCTGGCGCTGGTGGACGCCAAGGAGGTCGTCCGGCTGGCCCTGCGGGCCCCGCTCACCTGGTATCCGCCGCTGCTGGACTACCTGGGCGGGAAGATAGTGCTGCCCGAGCCGTTCGGGCTGCGGCACGCGTGGGCGGCCAAGCCGTGGAACCACCGCTTCATGGCGGACGACGCGATGCGCGCCGCCACCCCGGTGCTGCGGGCCGTCCACACGGCTGCGATGCGGGTCCTCGCGGAGAACGGCGTCGACACGGAGCGCTTCGACAACCGCTCGATGATACTGAGCGGCCTCGTCCAGGACCCGGCCCCGCGCAAGGCCGACGTCTACGACGCGTAGGAACGTGCACGTGAGAGGGGGAGGCCCGGTCGGCCCTCCCCCTTTCACGTACCGCGCTCAGCGGGCAGGCAGCTCGCCCTTCGGCCAGGCGTCGGCCAGCATCGCCCGGGTGTCGCCCAGCAGCTGGGGCAGCACCCTGGTGTGGCCGATGACCGGCATGAAGTTGGCGTCCCCGCCCCAGCGCGGCACCAGGTGCTGGTGCAGATGCGCGGCGATCCCGGCGCCGGCCACGGAGCCCTGGTTCATGCCGATGTTGAAGCCGTGCGCCCCGGAGGCCGCCCGCAGCGCGCCCATCGCCCGCTTGGTGAAGTCCGCCAGCTCCGCCGTCTCCGGGCCGTCCAGCTCGGTGTAGTCGGCCACATGACGGTAGGGGACGACCATGAGGTGACCACCGTTGTACGGGTACAGGTTCAGCACCGCGTAGACGTGCTCGCCGCGCGCCACGAGGAGCCCGTCCTCGTCGGATTTGGCGGGGATCGAACAGAACGGACAACCGTCCTCCGCGCCCGGGCCGCTCGGCTTGTTCTCGCCCTGGATGTACGCCATCCGGTGGGGAGTCCACAGGCGCTGGAATGCGTCGGGCGTCCCCACGCCGATCTGCTGCTCCGGCTCACTCGTCATGCCGATCAGCATATTGCGTCACTCCGGCGGAGCGTGTCGCCGGGGCCGCACCGCCCGGCCGCCCGCGATGCTGAGGCGATGAGCGACGGACCCGCCCCCGAGCCACCCGCCCGGCTGACCCGCTGGGAGCGGCGCACGGAGGTTCCGCTCTTCGCCGCGGGGCTGCTCTTCCTGACCGGCTACGCGGTCCGGGTGCTGACCCCTCACGACGACGAGCCCTGGAACGACCTCGCCCTGATCCTCGTCTGGTCGACCTGGCTGCTGTTCCTCGTGGACTACGGGGCCCGGCTGCGGCTCAGCGGACTGGGCGCGCGCTTCCCGCGCACGCACTGGCTCGACACCCTGGTCCTGCTGCTGCCGCTGCTGCGCCCGCTGCGCATGGTCAAGGTGTACACGGCGGTGCAGCGACGCCGCGACCGCCCGCGGCTCGGTCTGTACGCGCGAGTGATCTCGTACGCGGGCCTGACCGCCGCCCTGCTCGGTTTCGCCGCCTCGCTCGCGGTCTACCACCTGGAGCACACGGCCCCCGGCGCCTCCATCCGTACCTTCGGCGACGCGGTGTGGTGGGCGTGCGCGACGCTCACGACGGTCGGTTACGGGGACGCCGCACCGGTCACGTTCTGGGGCCGGACGGTCGCGGCGGGGCTGATGGCCGGCGGCCTGGCGCTGCTGGGCGCGGTCACGGGGTCGTTCTCGTCCTGGCTGATCCAGGTGTTCACCCGGGAGGACGAGAGACGGCCCCCGGAGCGCGGGTAGCGCTCCGGGGGGCCGAGCCCCGCCTGTGCGGGGACGACGGAACCTTCGTCTTGTGCTGGTTCCGAATCTTCGGAGCACCCCCGCGTCAGCGGGGACCGGTCACGCCTGGACTCGGCGCTCGACCACATCGACCAACTTGGCCAGCGCCTGGTCGACCGGAACGCCGTTCTCCTGCGAACCGTCGCGGTAGCGGAAGGACACCGTGCCCGCGTTCATGTCGTCGTCACCCACGATGAGCATGAAGGGCGTCTTCGCCTTCTGCGCGTTGCGGATCTTCTTCTGCATCCGGTCCGAGGAGGCGTCCACGTCCACCCGCAGCCCCTGCTTGCGCGCCTTGGCGGCGAACTCCTGGAGGTAGGGGATGTGGGCGTCGCCGATCGGAATGCCGACGGCCTGCACCGGGGCGAGCCAGACCGGGAACGCGCCCGCGTAGTGCTCCAGGAGCACGGCGAAGAAGCGCTCGATGGAGCCGAACAGGGCACGGTGGATCATGACCGGGCGCTGCTTGGAGCCGTCAGGCCCGGTGTACTCCAGGTCGAAGCGCTCCGGCAGGTTGAAGTCAAGCTGCACGGTCGACATCTGCCAGGTACGGCCGATGGCGTCCTTGCACTGCACGGAGATCTTCGGGCCGTAGAACGCGGCGCCGCCCGGGTCCGGGACCAGGGGCAGGCCCTGCTTCTCGGCGACCTGACGCAGCGTCTCGGTGGCCTCTTCCCAGGTCTCGTCGGAGCCGACGTACTTCTCCGGGTCCTTGGTGGAGAGCTCCAGGTAGAAGTCGGTGAGCCCGTAGTCCCGGAGCAGGTTCAGCACGAAGGTGAGGGTGCGGTCGAGCTCCTCCGCCATCTGCTCCTTGGTGCAGTAGATGTGCGCGTCGTCCTGCGTGAAGCCGCGCGAGCGGGTCAGGCCGTGCACGACGCCCGACTTCTCGTACCGGTACACCGTGCCGAACTCGAAGAGACGCAGCGGCAGTTCGCGGTACGAGCGGCCCCGCGCGTCGAAGATCAGGTTGTGCATCGGGCAGTTCATCGGCTTGAGGTAGTAGTCCACCCCGTCGTCGAGCTGCATGGGCGGGTACATGCCGTCGGCGTACCAGTCCAGGTGGCCGGACTTCTCGAAGAGCTTGCCCTTGGTGGCGTGCGGGCTGTAGACGAACTCGTAGCCCTCCTCCTCGTGACGGCGGCGCGAGTAGTCCTCCATGGCCCGGCGGATGACGCCGCCCTTGGGGTGGAAGACCGCGAGGCCGGGGCCGATCTCGTCGGGGAAGGAGAAGAGGTCCAGCTCGTTGCCGAGCTTGCGGTGGTCGCGCTTGGCGGCCTCCTCCAGGAACTCCAGGTGCGCCTTCAGCTCGTCCTTGGTCGGCCAGGCGGTGCCGTAGATGCGCTGGAGCATCGGGTTCTTCTCGCTGCCGCGCCAGTACGCCGCGGCGTTGCGCATCAGCTTGAACGCCGGGATGAACCGGGTGGTGGGCAGGTGCGGACCCCGGCAGAGGTCCTTCCAGCACAGGTCGCCGGTCTTCGGGTCGAGGTTGTCGTAGATGGTCAGCTCGCCGCCGCCCACCTCGACGTCCGCGCCGTCGTCCGAGGAGGCGGAACCCTTGATGCCGATGAGCTCCAGCTTGTACGGCTCGTCGGCCAGCTCCTCGCGGGCGGCCTCGTCGGAGACCACGCGGCGGGAGAACTTCTGGCCCCGCTTCTGGATCTCCTGCATCTTCTTCTCGATGGCCTTGAGGTCCTCGGGCGTGAACGGCTTCTCGACGTCGAAGTCGTAGTAGAAGCCGTCCTTGACCGGCGGGCCGATGCCCAGCTTCGCGTCGGGGAAGAGCTCCTGCACGGCCTGGGCCATGACGTGCGCGGTGGAGTGGCGCAGGATGTTCAGGCCGTCCTCGGAGGAGATCTCCACCGGCTCGACGCTCTCGCCGTCCTGGAGCTCGTAGGAGAGGTCCTTCAACTCGCCGCCGATGCGCGCGGCGACGACGGTGCGCTGACCGGGGAAGAGCTCGCCGGCCGTCGTGCCCGTCGTCACCACGTGCTCTTCCCGCTCGGAATCGCGTTGGATGATCACACGGACGTCTGACACCGGTCTCTCCTGACTGAGGGGATGCCTGCCTTCGTATGGCTAAGCAATACGAATCGTACCGAGCCCCCAGGCCCCGGCGCGAACGCCTTCCGCGCCGGGCTACGGCTCCTCCCCCGCGCACGCCTCCTCGAAGAAGTCCACGTTCTCCTGGAGGGCCTTCATCAGCCGGTCCCGTTCGGCTTCGTCGACCTGGACGGGCGCGACCTGACAGGCCCCGGTGAGCCGCCGGAAGCCGCCCCGGTTCTCCAGCCGCCCCTCCACCCGGAGCGGCAGTCCGACCAGGTGGGCGTGGCCCGCGATGCGGTACGCCTCCTCGTCCAGCTCCACGCGGACGTGCGCGACCTCGGCCCCGGCCAGTACCCGCAGCCGTACGATTCCGGCGCCGCGCGGCCCCGAGCGGCGCAGCCGGACCACCGCGCCGGTCAGCCGCACCTGCACGGCGGGTTCGTCGCGGAGGTAGCGGGCTCCGGCGGCGCGCAGGGCGGGCAGGTCGCCCGGGGAGAACTCGACGGGCGCGGGGCGGGCCGGGCAGCCGTCCGGGGTGCCTGCGGCGGGCGCCCACCGCAGGTCGATCCGGGCCCCCTCGGAGCCGCGTACCAGGGCGATCAGCGCCTCGGTCAGCTCCCGGCCGGCGCCCGCCGCGACCGCGCTGTCGAAGGCCTCCATGCCGCCGGTGGCCCGCTGGTAGTCCACCGCCTCGCGGGTGGCGTGCAGGGCGTGGCAGAGCCGCACCGCGACGGCGCGGCCGGAGGCGACGGGGACGTACGCGGTGAGGCTCCGGCCGTCGGCTCCGGGCCCGATCAGGGCGTCGTCCAGGGCGGCGCGCGCTTTCCGGCGGTGCCGGGCCCCGTGGTAGCCGGCCCGGCCGCGGGCCGCGAGGGCACCGGCCATGAGGACCTGCCGGGCGGCCGAGCGCAGCTCCTCCGCCTCGGTCCAGGCGGCGGCGCCCGCGGCTGCGGCCGCCGACTCGGGGACCTCGCGCCACCAGCGGATCTCGTCGCTGGGCAGGGTGAGGGAGAGGAGGACGTCGCGGGCGGAGGGGGCGGCGCTGCGGCCGAGGGCGTCTAGGGCCTCCTCGATCAGCTCCCCGCTGTCGGGGAAGCCCGCGCTCTCGGGCACCAGCAGGCTGGTCGTCCCCGCGGCGGATCCGGGCGGGGTCCAGCGGCCGTAGCGTCCAGGTGCTCCCCCGCGCCGCTGCCAGCCGTGCCGGCGCAGGAGGGCCCCGAGGACGGCGGGGTCGGGGAGTTCCTCACCGGCCCCGGCGAGTGGCGGGGGCCCGGGGCGGGCGGTGGGATGCGAGCGGGCGGCGGGCAGTCCGGCTCCGCCCGTGGGCTCGTCCATCGACCGGTGCATCAGGGTCTCCCTCCGGCCCCGACCCGGGCCATGATGTCGCAGAGTGCGCGGTCGTCGAAGATCCGTGAGGTCGGGATGCGCACAGTGGTCCGGTGCCGGCCCGTCACCGCGTGGCCGGCCAGGTTGGTCCAGTAGCAGCAGTGGCGCAGGTCGAGGCCCCCGGGCCCGGCGCGCAGCCAGTCGTCCCGGCTGCGGGGGACGATCATCACGACCAGGATCTTGTGCACCGACACCGGGCTGCGGGCGAGCTTGACGAGGTGGGCGTTGTCGAGCGTGAAGGAGAACGCCCCGCCCGCCGGGTGCGGCGGTATCTGGTAGGTGCATTTGAGCTGCACCTTGATGGTCACTTCGTCGTCGACGGTGTGGGCCGGGGCGCCGTGGCTGACGTGCCAGTCGATGCCGTTGTCGGGGAAGGGCTGGGACAGGGAGCATCCCGCCGCCGCCGCGACGGCGTGCAGATATCCCACCTGAAGGGTCTCCATGCAGGCGGTGGTGGCGAGGGAGCCGCGCAGCGGCGCGTCGGGCTGCTGCGGCGGCCGGGGCCCGATGGCCTCGGCGCGGGCGGTCCCCCCGGGGTCGGGCTGCGCGAGCGCCATGGCTCCGTGTGCCTTCCGGGCGTGCCGATCGATGGCAGGTGGTCTGCCGGCGGGTGTGGTGGGCTGGGCGGATCGACGGACGTCGGAGGCAACTGCCCGGCGTCTCACCTGTGTTGTCACCGCATCGGACCGCCCGCAAACGGCGTATCAGGCAAACAGCCCGGGTATCACCGATATCGGGCAGAGGAATCACTCCATCTGCCGTGCGGGTGCGAGGAGTTCGGGGATGATGCACTGGTTCGAGGGGCCACTGGCCGCTTTTGACACGGAGACAACAGGCGTGGACGTCGAGCGGGACCGGATCGTTTCGGCCGCTCTCGTCGCGCAGGACACCGCGGGCGGTCGCGTCCGCGTCACGCGCTGGCTGGTCAATCCGGGGGTCCCGGTTCCGCCGGGGGCGACCGGGATCCACGGCCTGACCGACGATCACCTTCAGCGCAACGGGCGTTGGCCCGCCCCGGTGATGGACGAGATAGCCCGGGCGCTGGCGGAGAGCTGCGCGACCGGGCGGCCGCTGGTGGTGATGAACGCCCCCTTCGACCTGACGCTGCTGGACCGCGAGCTGAGACGGCACCGGGCGTCGTCGCTGGCCGGCTATCTGGACGGGGTGCCGATGCGCGTCGTGGATCCGCGGGTGCTGGACAAGCACCTGGACCGCTACCGCAAGGGCCGTCGTACGCTCACGGATCTGTGCGCGAGTTACGAGGTGGTGCTCGACGGCGCCCATGACGCGGCAGCCGACGCGACGGCCTCGCTGGAGCTGGTGCGGGCGGTGTGCCGGCGCTTCTCGGCCCGGCTGGAGCGGGTGTCGCCGTCCGAGCTGCACGCCTTGCAGGCGACCTGGCACGCGGCCCAGGCGCGGGGCCTGGAGGCGTGGTTCGCGAAGAGCGGGACGCCGGAGACGGTGGATCCGGCGTGGCCGCTGCGCCCGGAACTGCCCGCTGCGGCGTGAGGGTTTCGAGGCGTGGGACATGCGAAAGCCGGTCCGCGTGATGCTGGCGGACCGGCTTTCCCCGGTGGGCGATACTGGTTTCGAACCAGTGACCTCTTCGGTGTGAACGAAGCGCTCTCCCACTGAGCTAATCGCCCGGGAACGGGTTGAACCATACAGGGCTCCGAGGGCTTCGTTCAAACCGCTTGCGGGTGGGGCTCTACTCAGGGCGCCGCGGCCGGGAAGTGAGTATCCGAGCGCATGTACGGGCCGGGGGGCCGGGCCCACACTCCCGTACATGGAACACGTGCCCCCGCCCGCCGAGGAACTGGCCCGCCTCGACCGAGAACTGGCCGAGCTGGACGCCCGCCGGGCCCAGCTGCTGACCCGGCGCACCTGGCTGCTCGCCGCGCTGCGGCCGCCCGCGCCGACGGCCGCCCCGGGCTGGAACCCGTCCGGCTGGGGAGCGCCTCCCGGCGCGCCCGCGCGGCCGTGGGGCTATGTGCCGAAGCAGCCGTCCGCCCCGCGCGGCGCGCAGAACGTCCTGCTGACGCTGGGCGGTCTGCTGCTGACGGTCGCGGCCGTCGCGTTCACCCTGGTGAGCTGGGGTTCGATGGGGATCGGCGGCCGGTCGGCCGTGCTGGCCGTGGTGACCCTGGGGGCGCTGGCCGCCCCGGCGGTGCTGCTGCGGCGGGGGCTGGCGGCCACCGCCGAGGTGCTGGCCGCCCTGGCCCTGGTGCTGACGCTGCTGGACGTCTACGCGGTCCACGCGGTGGCCGCGCCCGACGCCGACGGGCTCGGCTTCACGGCCGCCGCGGCGGCGGTGCTCGCGGCGCTGTGGACGGCGTACGGGCTGGCGCTGGGCACGCTGCGCCTGCCGTTGCCGGCCGCCGTGGTGCTGGCGCAGTGGCCGCTGCTGTTCTGGGCCTGGGCCGCGGGCGCTCCGGCGCCGGTAGTCGGGTGGGCGCTGCTGGCGACCGCGGTGCTGGACGGAGCGATCGCCCTGTGGGGCAAGGGCGCCGGGGTGCGGGTCACGGCGTGCGTCGGTGGATCGGCGATGGGGTTCTCGGCCCTGATGGTGGGCCTGGCGCTCTCCGCGACGGCCGCCGGGCCGCTCGGGGCGGCGGCTCCGGGCGCGCTGCTGCTGGCCGCGGCCGCGGCGGCCCTGGCCGGAGCGTGGCGCGCGCCGAAGGGTTTCGCACGGACGGGCGGCGTGGTGGCGGGCCTCGCGGCGGTGGCCGCGGTGGGCGGCGTACCTGCCGCCGCGCTGCCGGACGGCTGGCGGGTGCTCGCGTATCTGCTGTGCGGCCTCGCCCTGACCGGGGTCGTACGGGCGGGGGTGCCGAGGGACGCGGCGCGCGGGGTGCTGGCGGCGTCGGGGGTGGTGGTGGCCGGCGCCCTGGTGTGGGCGCTGCGGCCGCTCGCGGTGGTACTGCTGGGTCCGGGGACGCTGTTGTCGGACGTGTGGGCGGGGTCGCCGGAGGGCTTCCGGTCGGCGCTGGGGGCGACGCTGCCGTGGTCGGAGCTGGCCGCGGCCCCGGTGGTGCTCGCGCTGGTGGCCGGGCTGCTGGGGGCGGCGCACCGGTGGTGGCCGTCGCTCGTGCGGATCTCGGCGCCGTTGGCCGCGCCGAGGACGGCGGACACCGGCACGCCGGGAGCGGGAGTACCGGGAGTACCGGGAGTACCGGGAGTACCGGGAGTACCGGGAGCGCCGGGAGCGCCGGGAGCGGTCGGAGCCGCAGCGCCTTGGCCCGGCTGGTCCGGCTGGACCGCCTGGTCCGGTGCTGGGGCCGGTGCCGGCAGGCGGCCTTCCGCGGCCAGCCCGCGCGGGGTCGTCGGTGCTGGGGCGGTGGCTCTCGGCTGGGGCGCGTTGCTGCTGGCCGGGGCGCTGCTGGACGTGCCCTACGCGCTCGCGGTGGCCGGGGAGACGGCTCTGGTGGGCGGTCTGCTCGCTCTGGCGGTCCGGGGCACCGGGAGCGGCCGGGGCGCGACCGCGATGCCGGTGTGCGCCCTGGTTGCGGCGGTGGCCGGGGCGGTGAGCGTCGGGGTGCTGTCGCTGGCGTCCGAGGGGGCCTCCTACGCGGTGTCCGGCGCGCTGGCGGCCCTGTTCGCCGGGGCGGCGGTCCGGGCGGGAGCCGCGTTGCCGCGTGCGGTGTTCGCGGTCGCCGCGGTGGTCTGGGGCACCGTGCTCACGGGGCTGGCGGGCCGGTCGCTGGGCCTCGCCCCGCAGGAGACCGCGCCGCTGGTGCTCGTGGTGCCCGCGCTGACGGTGCTGCTCGGGGCACGGCTGCGGCGGAACCCGGTGGCGTTGCCGGTGGAGCTGACGGGCGCGCTGGGTGCGGTGGTGGCCGTGGGGCTCGCGATGTCCGACGCGCCGTTCCTGGCCCTGGTGCTGGCGTTGTGCGGGGTGCTGGCCGCGGGGGCGGCGGTGCGGCCGGAGCGGCGGCCGGTGGCGGGCTACCTGGCGGCGGCGCTGTTCGTGCTGGCCACGTGGGTGCGGCTGGCGGCCTCGGAGGTGTCGTTCCCGGAGGCGTACACGCTGCCGGTGACCGTGCCCGCGCTGGTGGTCGGTGTGCTGCGGCGGCGCCGGGACCCGGAGGCCTCGTCGTGGACGGCGTACGGGCCGGGGCTCGCGGCGACGCTGCTGCCGAGCATGGCGGTCGCCTGGACCGACACGGACTGGCTCCGGCCGTTGCTGCTGGGGGTGGCGGCGCTGGTGATCACCCTGCTCGGCGCGCGCTACCGCCTCCAGGCGCTGCTGCTGCTCGGTGGGGCCGTGCTGGCACTGGACGGGCTGCACGAGCTGGCGCCGTACGTGGTGCAGGTCGCGGGCGCCCTCCCCCGCTGGCTGCCGCCGGCCCTGGCCGGGCTGTTGATGCTGGTGGCGGGAGCGACGTACGAGCAGCGGCTGCGCGACGCGCGTCGGCTCAGGGAGGCGCTGGGGCGGATGCGGTGAGCCACGCCCGGTCCGGGGGCACGCCGGTCACAGCGGCTCCCGGACCGGACCCAGAGGGCAACGCAGAGGGCCCGGGAGACGGAATCCGTCTCCCGGGCCCTCTGTCCGGGTGGGCGATACTGGGTTCGAACCAGTGACCTCTTCGGTGTGAACGAAGCGCTCTCCCACTGAGCTAATCGCCCGGGCGCACCGCAAACATTACCCCATGTCAGCGGTGCTCCCGGACCGTCCCCCGGGCTACTCGCTGATCTTCCACGGCATGGTGAGCCCGAACTTCCAGACGTAGATCCCGGCCAGCACCGCCATGATCACGAGCCCCAGCGTGGTGAGGATGATGTTGCGTCGCCGGACCTTGGGATCCATGGCCCGCTGCGCCGCCTCGGTGACCTTGCGCTTGGTCCAGCGCAGCACCAGTTGGGCCCAGACGAACTCGGTCGCCCAGATCGCCATACCGCCGAAGATCACCAGCCAGCCGGGGCCCGGCAGCACCAGCATGAGCACGCCCGCGATCACCACGCCGAGACCGACGATGAAGACGCCGACCTGCCAGCTCAGATGGAGCGCTTTCGACGCCTTGATGAAACCCGGCGCCCGCGAGCCCAGCTCACGCTCCACCCGGTCCGATTCCCCCGTGGCGGATGCCGGGGCCGCCTGGTCGGCGGCCTCGCTCCGCTCGTCACTCTCCGCGTTCATGAAGCTCAACTTACCCGACCTGTCCTCGTCACTGGAATGGGCGCATAACTCAAAGTTACACGCCGCTGAGCGAGGGACCCGAAGCATCACAAATGGGTCAGAGGGGTTTACAACGTCACCGTAGGTGGCATGTCGATTTCGCCGACGTGCGAATCCCCGAGCGCACACTGAGCGAAAGGCCCTGGCGCTTATGAACACCACGGTCAGCTGCGAGCTGCACCTGCGCCTCGTTGTGTCGAGCGAGTCCTCACTGCCTGTACCCGCGGGCCTGCGGTATGACACGGCCGATCCCTATGCCGTGCACGCCACCTTCCACACCGGAGCGGAGGAGACGGTCGAATGGGTATTCGCCCGCGACCTCCTCGCCGAAGGGCTGCACCGGCCCACCGGCACCGGAGACGTCCGCGTCTGGCCATCTCGTAGTCACGGTCAAGGCGTCGTATGCATCGCCCTGAGCTCCCCAGAGGGAGAAGCCCTGCTCGAAGCCCCGGCGCGAGCCCTGGAGTCGTTCCTGAAGAGGACCGACGCCGCGGTTCCGCCCGGCACCGAGCATCGTCACTTCGATCTCGACACGGAGCTCTCCCACATCCTGGCCGAGAGCTGAGCCAGGCAGAGAGCCGCTCTACGCCGTCCGACTCGGGGCGACGGCGTCGTGCTGACAACCGCATAGGGCAGACACCGGCGCCGTCGTCGCGGAAACCACCGCGACGACGGCGCCGGTGCGCCCGGCCGCCGCGCTCCTCCTTCCAGGCGCCGGAGGGGCCCGTTCCGCTCCCTGCCCGGCCCGCACCGGACCCGGTGCCGGCCGGCCGAGCCAGTAGAGTCAGCCGCCATCGGCAGGCGCCCGCCCGCCGGAAGGCCAGGGAGCGAAGCGTGCTGATCCCTCACGACACCCGGATCGCCCTCGACACGGTGGTCGATCTGGTGAACACCGCACCGGAGAACGAGCCGCCGCGGGACGACCCCGGGGGCGGACTCGCGGGCGGATCCGAGGACGGTCTCGCCGACATCGCCGCGCTGTACGCCTTCGCGGAGCGGCATCTCATCAGCGGGGTCGGCACGCTCGGCGAGAAGGACCTGGCCGCCGTTCGCGACGTCCGGGCCCGTTTCGCCGAGGTCTTCGCGGCGCCCGACCCCCGCGCCGCCGCCGACCTGGTCAACCGGCTCGTCGCGGCGGCCGGAACCACCCCGCAGCTCACGGACCACGACGGCTACGACTGGCACGTGCACTACTTCGCCCCGGACGCCTCGATCGCCGACCATCTCGCGGCCGACTGCGGCATGGCGCTGGCCTTCATCATCGTGGCGGGCGAGCAGGAGCGCCTGCGGCGCTGCGAGGCCCCGGACTGCGGGCACGCGTTCGTCGACCTGTCGCGCAACCGCTCCCGCCGCTACTGCTCCAGCCGTACGTGCGGGAACCGGCTCCACGTCGCGGCGTACCGGGCCCGGCGCAAGGAAGCCGCGGGCTGACGCCCCGCACGGTGGCGCGAGGCGTCACAGCAAGAAGAGATCGTGCAGGGCGGCCATCAGCAGCAGGCCCCCGATCACCGTCAGGAAGATCATCAGGGGCGGCTGGGAGAGCGCGAAGAGACAGCCGCGGGGCTCTTCGGCGGGGGGTGCGGGGGCATCGCCCCGGGAAGTGTCCACCATCTCGGAGTGATCATGACGCACCCACGGCCGTGTTGGCGATCAACCGACTTGATTCCCCCGGGAGTTCACCGTCCCGTGGCCATCGATATTCGCTCCGGCGTACGGGGATCCGTCAGACATTCGGGCCGGTTGGCCCGAGCGCGCGCCCCCGAGGGGCCGGCCGCCGTCTCGGATGCCGTGCTTTCTTTCAGACGCCGTGCTTTTCTCAGATGCCGTGCTTCTTGAGGATCGCCTCGATGTCGCTGAAGTCGTCGCCGGGCGCGGCGGCCTCCTGCTTCTTCTTCGGCTGCGGCTTCGGCTTCGCGGCCGCTGCCGCGGGTCCCGCCGCACCGCCCGCGCCGAGCGAGGGAGCGGAGGCGGCCGGGGCCACCGCCTCGTTCCGTCCGGCCGCCCGCGCGGCCTTGCGTTCCGCGCGGGTGGTGCCGCTGCGGCGCTCGATGGCACGGGTGGTCATGAACAGCAGCCAGGAGAGGCCGAGCACCCCGAAGCCGAGCCAGACGCTCGGCTTGAAGGCGATCCCGGCGACCCACTCGACGACCCCGGTCAGCACGAGCCCGACCGGGACGAGGGAGTAGGCGGCGATCCTCGTCGCCGTGAGGAACCGCTTGCGGTACGCGGCCACCGCGGCGATGCCGAGGCCGGCCGCCGACACCGCGGAACAGATGGTCTCGGCAAGCATCAGGGCCTCCAGGCGCAGGGGATACGTCCCTTCCATCCTGCACCGGCGACCGCCGTCGGGGCCACGGTGGCCGTCCACCTCAGGGACATTTCAGGGCCGGACTCCTCCCCGGGGGGTGGCCAAGGGCTGTCCCGCTCATCCCTGGTGGATCAGCGCGCGGCGTCAGATGCGGTGCATCGCAAGGCGGAGGGACGTCCGCATACTGGATGTATGGGGATGTTCCGACAACGCGGCGAGGTGCCGTAGCTGTCGTCGTGCGCCCGCCAGGGATGACGGGACAGCCCTCAGGTCCCGGTTGGGTCGCGCCCGCCCGGCCTGGGAGACTGGGCACATGAGCGATTCCTCCCCCGCGGCACCGGTCGTCCTCGACCTCTGGTGCGATCTCGAATGCCCCGACTGCCACCAAGCCCTCGACGATGTGCACGCCCTGCGCGCCCGGTACGGGGACCGCGTCGAGATCCGGCTGCGGCACTTCCCGCTGGACAAGCACCAGCACGCCTACGCCGCGGCCCAGGCCGCCGAGGAGGCGACGGACCAGGGGAAGGGCTGGCCGTACATCGAGGCGCTGCTGTCCCGCACCGCCGACCTCGGCCGCACGGGCGAGCCGGTGCTCCTCGACGTGGCACGGGAACTGGGCCTGGACGCCGAGGAGTTCGACACGGCGCTGATCGACGGCCGGCACCTGCTCATCGTCGACGCCGACCAGGCGGAGGGCAAGGCGATCGGCGTCACCGGCACGCCCACCTATGTGATCGGAGACGAGCGGCTGGACGGCGGCAAGAGCCAGGACGGGCTGCGCGAGCGGATCGAGGAGATCATCGACGGCATCCTGGCCGCACGGGACCGGTAGCGGCGCGGCCACCGGTAAGCGGGCAGCAGCGGCCGGGGAGCGGCTACAGCGCCTTGGCCAGGTTGTAGCGCGTCGTCGCGTAGCCGAGGGACTCGTACAGCCGCAGGGCCGGCGTGTTGGAGGCGAAGACGTGCAGGCCGAGCCGGTCCGCGCCCCAGGCGCGGGTGACGTCCTCGGCGAGCAGCATCAGGGTCCTGCCGTGGCCGCGGCCCCGGTGTTCCTCACGCACCTCGACGTCGAAGACGAACCCGGCGTCGCCGCCTGGCGGCAGCTCCCGGCGGGCCACCCACACATGGCCGACAACCTCGCCCACGTGCACCAGCACCTCGAAACGCACCCCGTCGGTCGCCAGTCCGTCCGGCAGGAGGGTGGCGTGGTCGGCATCGGACTTGAGCCTGGCCTGCTCGGGCGGCACGCCGCGGTCGACCCATTCCTGTGCGTACGTGCGCACCGCGTCCTGCCGCCAGGCGGCGAACTCCTCGTCGCCCATCGCGCGCGAGGTGAGGCCCGCGGGAAGCCGGACGGTGTCCGGGCCGAGGTCCTTGACCATGTTGCGGCTGCGTTCGGTGTAGCCGAGAGCGGCCGCGAGGCGGCGGGCCGGGTCGTTGTCGGCGGGGACCTCCACCCGTACCCGGGTGCAGCCCCACCCCCGCAGCACCTCCTCGGCGGCGAGCACGGCGATGGTGCCCCGGCCGCGCCTGCGCCGGGGCTCCTCGACACTGAGCGAGCGCAGCACCCCGGCGGTCGCGCCGAACGCGTCGTCGGTGCTGATCGAGACGGCGCCGACGGGCCGCCCGTTGTCGCACACGTCGTAGTGGCGGGCCCGCGCGCCGTCGGCGCCCTGCTGAAGCGGCCCGGACGGCCGGAGTGTCGTGGTCATCAAGGGTGTTTATCCCCTGCGCGGCGCCCCGTCACCCCTTTTTCGGGGCCGCCGGGGCCGCCGGGGCCGGTTACGGGTCGAGGTCGTCGCCGGACCGCTCGGCGAAGATCCGCATGGCCTTCGCCGTCACCGGTCCGATCTCCGGGGTCAGCGCGCGGTCGTCGAGGCGGTGCACGGCCTGGACATCGCGGAGCGTCGAGGTCAGGAACACCTCGTCGGCCTCGGCGAGGACGCCCATCGGAAGGTCGGTCTCCTCGGCCCCGGTCCACTCCACGGCCAGCGCGCGGGTGATCCCGGCGAGGCAGCCGGAGGCCACCGGCGGGGTGTGGACGCGGCCGTCCAGGACGACGAACACGTTGGAGCCGGTGCCTTCGCAGAGGCGGTCCGCGGTGTTGGGGAACAGCGCCTCGGACGCGCCCCGTTCCCGCGCCCGTGCCAGGGCGACGACGTTCTCGGCGTACGAGGTGGTCTTCAGGCCGGCGAGCGCGCCGCGTTCGTTGCGCGTCCAGGGGACGGTGATCACCGCCGTGCTGTCCGGGCGGCGCTTCACCCCGTCGAGAGCGACGACGAGGCTCGGCCCCTCGGTCCCCCGGTCCGAGCCGAGCGGCGACAGCCCGCCGGTGTAGGTGATCCGCAGGCGCCCCAGGGCGACGGGATTGGCGTCGATGACCGCGGCGGCCGCGCGGCGGATCTCGTCGTGGTCCGGATCCGGCAGACCCAGGCCCCGGGCGGACCGGGTGAGCCGGTCGAGGTGCCGAGTCAGCGCGAAGGGGCGCCCCTCGCTCGTACGCACCGTCTCGAAGATGCCGTCGCCCACGGTCAGCCCGTGGTCGAGCACCGACAGCCGGGCGTCGTCGGCGTCCCGCAGTCCGCCGTTGACCCAGATCCTCATAGTGCGGTCCTTCCTGTCTCCGGATACGCGCCCGACGCTACAGCGAGCAGCCGGGAGGCCTTGAGTTCGGTCTCCTCCCATTCGCGATCCGGGTCCGATCCCCAGGTGATCCCGGCCCCGGTCCCGAACCGCAAGCGCGGCGCGGGCCCGGTCCGGTCGATCCAGAACGTCCGTATCCCGACGGCGAGCGAGGCCGTTCCCCGGTCGGCGTCGACCCAGCCGATCGCACCGCAGTACGGCCCGCGCGGGGCCCGCTCCAGCTCGGCGATGATCCGCAGCGCGCTGGACTTCGGCGCCCCGGTGACCGAGCCGGGCGGGAAGGCCGCCGAGAACAGCTCGGGCCAGCCCGCTCCGTCGGCCAGCCGCCCTCGGACGGTGGAGACGAGATGGACCAGACCCGGGTGCTTCTCGACGACGCAGAGATCGGGCACGCTCACACTTCCGGTGGCGCAGACCCGGCCCAGGTCGTTGCGGACCAGGTCCACGATCATCACGTTCTCCGCGTGGTCCTTGGCCAGCAGGTCGTCCTCGGTCCGGCCGGTGCCCTTGATCGGCCCGGACTCCACGGTCCGGCCGTCGCGCCGGAGGAAGAGTTCCGGCGACGCGGTGGCGACCTCCACGCCGTGACCCGGCAGCCGGATCGTTCCCGCGTACGGGGCTGGGTTGCCGCGGGCGAGCAGGGAGGTCAGGGCATCGACGTCGGCACCGGCCCCGCCGCCGGGGAGCGGCGCGGACAGCACCCGGCAGAGGTTGGCCTGGTAGACGTCGCCCGCCGCGATGTGTTCACGGATCCGCCGTACGCCCGCCGTGTAGGCGTCACGGTCCAGCGAGGAGATCCAGTCCCCGGTGGCGGGCCCGCGCCACGCTCCGGGCACGGGAGGGGGCACTGCCTCCTTGCGCACATCGGAGAAGCGGGCGCAGACGATGCGCCCTTCAAAATCGGCACATACCGCCCAGAAGCCGGATGAGTCGAGAGCCGCGGGATCATGGGTCACATCCTGCAGACCGGAGGCGATGAGGCCGTCGAAACGGGCCAAGGGGGCGAGGTCGGACACGCGAACGAGTCTAGGACGGTGCGCGGTGACCTGCGCCGGGGCGAGGTCACCGCAGCACGCTGCACAAACGCGTTTTTGTACTGGCCCAGGAATCCGCTAGAGTTCAACACGTCGCCGGGACGCGCAAGCGGGCCGGAAACGACAAGCGGACGTAGCTCAGTTGGTAGAGCGCAACCTTGCCAAGGTTGAGGTCGCCAGTTCGAACCTGGTCGTCCGCTCGCAGAAGGTGGGGGATTCTTTCCGAGCCCCCATCCCTGGTGGAGTGGCCGAGAGGCGAGGCAACGGCCTGCAAAGCCGTCTACACGGGTTCAAATCCCGTCTCCACCTCCAAGGACGATTAGCTCAGCGGGAGAGCGCTTCCCTGACACGGAAGAGGTCACTGGTTCAATCCCAGTATCG
>NZ_KB899006.1:0-199526 GCF_000377965.1 Streptomyces sp. CNB091 | reverse complement strand
GCGGCTCCGCCTCCCACTCCGCCCCACCACCCACCGGCCGCAACGACCAGTAAGGGCCGGCCACCCCACGGAACTCCCCCACCCGGTCACCCCGGGCAGTGTCCACCACAAGCGTTCCGAGGGCCGGGAGATCGGGAGGCTCCTGCGCATTCGGGCAAACGTTCTCGCCATACACCTATCGCTCCTCTCTGTAGCCATATGACTACCGGGGCGATTCAGCGTGACCTACCGTGAGGGGGCATTCAACTTGCCTATTCGGCACGGAAGATCGGGGCGGTGTCCGTGAACATCAAGGAGTTGAACCCGGAAAGCTCCGCGCAGGCGGCCTACGGTGCACGTCTGCGCGGGTTACGGGAGCAGCGGTGCTGGACACAGGAGGAGCTGGGGAACCGCAACGGCTACTCCAGCACGCACATCTCGTCGGTGGAAACTGGTCGTAAACTCGCGACCTTGCGCTTTTCGCGTAGTACGGACCGGGTGCTGGGGCTCACCGGGACCGAGGCGTCGTTCGAGCGCGAACTGGGCCAGATCAAGCACGGCAGCCTGCTGGAGGGCTTCCCGGAGTTCCTCGGTTACGAGCGCCGGGCGGCGGAGATCCGGCTGTACGAGGTCGGTGTCATGCCGGGCCTGCTCCAGACTCCGGAGTACGCCCGGGTCCTGGCCGACAGCGCCGTCAGGCGGCAGGCGATCACGGCCGACCAGGCACAGGAACGGGTCGCGCTGGTCGCGGAGCGCCAGGCGGCCCTTGTCCGGGAGAAGCCGCCGCTGGTCTTCGCGATGCTGGACGAGAGCTGCATCCGGAGGCCGGTCGGCGGACCGGAGGTCATGAAGGCGCAGATGGACCGCCTGATCGAGTTCGCGGAGCAGCCGAACACCGTGATCCAGGTGGCGACGTTCGACATGGGCGAACTCCGCCCGTTCAATCTGCCGGTCACCATCCTGACCATGCCGGACCGCTCGCTCATGTCGTACGCCGAGTCCGCGCAGCAGGGCTATCTGGAGCGCGAAAGTGGCTCTGTGCTTCCGCATCTGACGGCCTACCATCAGATGCAGGCGGTAGCGCCCTCCCAGGCCGCGTCCGTAGACATGTTCAGGCAGTTGCGAAAGGGCACCCCGTGACAACCGAGACCCCCCGTTGGTTCACGTCCTCCTACAGCGACAACGGCGGCCAGTGCGTCGAGGTCGCCACCAACCTCGCCACCCCGCACGGCATCGTCCCCGTCCGCGACTCCAAGAACGTCAGCGGCCCGGCCCTGAGCGTTCGGGCCGGCGCATTCACCGCCTTCGTCACGGCTATCAAGTCCGGGGAGTTGCAGCACCCGTAGCTACGGAAGGGCACCCGTGACAACCGAGACCCCCCGCTGGTTCACGTCCTCGTACAGCAACAACGGCGGCGCGTGCGTCGAGGTCGCCACCAACCTCGCCACCCCGCACGGCATCGTCCCCGTCCGCGACTCCAAGGACGTCAGCGGCCCGGCCCTCACCGTCCCCGCCGCCGCGTTCAGCGCCTTCGTGGCGGGCGTCCGGGCCGGGGACTTCGGCACCATCTGAGCCGCGCGAGCCGGTACAGCAACAGCCCCACCGTGCACGCACGGTGGGGCTTCGGCGTGCGCGGACCGGGCCAGGTCTACCCGACAACGCGAATATCCGCCTTCTTCGGTAGACGGACATTGCCGCTCCGCTCTAGCGTCATCTTTGACAGGGATCAGCCCTGAACCGAATCGGAGACACTATGGCGCGAAGTGATCTGCACCGCCTCACGGGAAGAACTGGCGGGCCCAACTGTGACGACGACGACTGCCCGAACGTCTACGTGGATACTGCGGACGGCGGGATCGTGGTCCAAGGAAACCAATGTTCCGCGTTCCAGCCGCCGACCGGCGAGGCTCTGGTGAAGATTCCCGAGCACGTTCTCAGGGAGGCCGTTCGTGCTCTTGGATGGTGATGCCTGGCGTGAATTCTTCGACACCTTCGAGCGAGAGGCATGGCGGTTCGAGGCGCAACCCACGTACACCATGCCCAGGGAACAGGAGAACATTGCCCGTTTCCTGAGGGGTGAGGAAAAACCACTCGGTCACAACTCGCGCTGGCACGAGCGAGTCCAGAGGCACAAGGCTGCGGGGCGCAGCATCGGGCGCGTACGGGTTGTACGTCGGCCTCTCACCGAGTACCAGCACTATCAGTTCTCCTGGGGCATCCCGGGAAATATCGAGGCCGGCGAGGACATCCGCATACTGGATGTCACAAACGACGACTTCGGCTTGCCTCTCACCGGTTGCGACTGGTGGATGTTCGACGAAAGCCGCATCGCTCACCTCAACTTCCGCCCCGACGGCACGCAGATCAACCGCGAGGCGTACGAAGGGGATCCCGCGCCCTATCGGAACTGGAAGCGGATCGCTCTGGAGCGGTCCATTCCGTTCGGGGAGTACGTGAAGGGCCTTGACCTTCCAACCTGAGCAACTGATCAGGTCCACGGCCGATCTGGCCATGTCACTTCGCGACCTGCGCAAGCGAGCCGAACTGTCTCAGATCCGGCTCGCCCAGCGCTGCGCCATGTCACAGACGAAACTCAGCAACATCGAGACCGGCCGGGTAAGCCCGAACCTCGTCGATGTGGAGCTGGTCCTGAGAGCCCTTGAGGCCTCACCGAGCATCACAGCAGAAGTGATGTCGCTGGCCCGGCTCGCACATACGGAGTGGCAGGGTAAACGGGCTTCGTGGCGTAGGGGCTTGGAGAAGCGCCAAGCAGAGCTGGCCGGCCTGGAGTCCGAGGCTAGGATTCTCCGCTACTTCCTGCCCGCCATGGTGACCGGCCTCCTCGCCACGCCCGAATACGTGAGCGCCAGCCTCAGCGGATCACCGGGAGACAAGTCAGTGACGATCGCCAGGAAGCTGGAAAGACAGGCCATTCTTTACGACACCACCAAGTCGTTCACCTTCCTACTGACGGAGCAGGCGGTGCGATGGCCCGTACTCCATCGGGCTGCCATCGCCGTACAGATCGACCGTCTGGTTTCCCTTTCCCATCTGCCCAATGTGCGCATCGGACTACTTCTGACCGGGTCCCCCAGGAGCCGCGGTCCCATGAACACCTTCACGGTCTACGATCAGCGTCTCACCACAGTCGAGACCTTTACAGGACGCATAGTCTTCCAGGACGCCCGCGACATTTCCGAGCACCTGAGAATTTTCGAGACGTACGAACGCCTCGCCCTCTTCGGCGAAGACGCAAGGTGTGTCCTCGCACAATGGGCGGCTCTCTTCCGCTCATGATCTTTAGCACGCAACGCGAATAATCGACCAACTGCCCTCATGGCCGACTGATTATTGCCCGTGTCGTCAAACCAGCACCGGAGGGTGTGCGGCGCGAACACATCACAAGCGACCGCGCCGGACCGGCACGACATCCGTCGGCAACCAGAAGGGCACCAACCGTGAATGACCTGTACAGGCTCCCCATCGACGGAGCCGCATTCTCCAAGGCATGCGGCGGCAACACCCACCCCGACGGCGAGTCCTGCGTGACCCTCGCGCGGATCGGGCCGGACGCCTGGGCCGTGGGCGACAGCAAGCGTCCCGAGGCCGAGCCGTTGCGGTTCACGACCGCCGAACTGGACGCGGCCGGCATCGATCCCGCCCGCTTCGATCTCTCCGCCTGACGGCGCACCGCCTTGGGTGCGGGGCCGCACAGCCCCGCACCCGTGAACGGAGAAACGTGCACCATCACGGTTACGCCTGGGTCGGCGAGAAGGCGATGTTCGACAAGGAGAGCATCCGCAGGCCGCCCGGCGAGGCCCCGACGCCGACCAGCGAGCAGGAGGTGCACCACCGGTATCGGGCAGCCGTAGCCGCGTTCCCGTCCTCCGACGTACCGCCGATCCAGACAGCCCACTGGCTCATGAAGCCTTCTTCGACGATTCGAGGGACATGGGAGGAGCCCAAGGAGGCCGGAGCGTGGCTGGGTCGGCACCTCGCGGAATTCGCCGCGCGGTTCGCCTCGCCGAAGGAACGTGAAGCCACCAGGCTGCTGCTACTCGTCAAGGCAGCCGTCGCACGACTCGCGGAAGGCGACGACGTGTCCCTCGGTCACTACCTGCGTGGCACGGTCTTCCACTCGGTCGCCCTCGTCACCTGCTCACCGAACCGATCCGTCCCCGGGCTGCCCTGCCCTGCCCACCTGCCTTGACGGACGGGTCATGACCGAGGAGTCTCAGGCCGTCGTCGGCACCGGGCGGAGAGGCGGTGGAGATCGGCCGGTCGGGCTTCAGCGGGGAACGGCCGTGTACCGCCACTCAGCCCCTTGACCTCAACCTCACTTGAGTTCCTACGGTCGCCGTAACGCCCGCAAGGGCTTCGCCGCCCGCACGACCGTACGGGCCCCGACCGCAAGCACCAAGGGAGCAAGCGTCATGCCTGATCAGGAGCTCAGCGACACCGAACTCGCCGGACAGCCCGCCGCCTACTGGACCGGCGTCGCCTACGAGGCCCTGATCGCGTACACCCGGGAGCGGCAGGCGGAGAAGGGCTTCACCCAGCCCCAGTTCTGGCTCCTGCGCAACCTGTCGGCCGACGACATCTCGCCCGACGGCGCGGCAATGACCCTGCCCGAGCTACAGCAGGCCATGGCCTCGTACATCCGGCCCGAGGACGACCTGGCGGTCGCGGCCGAGGAGCTCGTACAGTGCGGATGGCTCGCGCGGGACGGGGGTGGCCGGTTGTGGATCACGGAGGAGGGGGAACAGGCGCGTCTCGACCTCGCGCGCAATGCCCCCGCGATCCGCGCCGCACTCCACGAGGGCGTTTCCGACGCGGACTACGTCACCACGGTGAAAGTGCTCCGGCAGCTCATCCGCAACGCCACCGGCGCAGCCGCCTGACGGCAGGCCCGCCTACCCGATCCGCCCCTGGCACGCAAGCGGCCGTTCGGGCCCTTCTAGGCTGGGGGCCATGCCCACGCCACCCGCATACGCCTCCGGCATCACCCCCGGCATCACCCCCGCTTATGCCCTCGTCGCCACGGATCTGGACGGCACCCTGCTGCGTCCGGACGACACCGTGAGCGCCCGGTCCCGGGCCGCGCTCGCCCTCGCCGCCTCCGCCGGCGCCCGGCACCTGGTCGTCACCGGGCGGCCCGTGCCCGGGATTCGGGCGTTGCTCGCGGACCTGGCGTACACCGGGCTCGTCGTCTGCGGGCAGGGCACCCAGCTCTACGAGGCCGGGGCGGGCGGCGGGCGGTTGTTGCGGTCCGTCGCCCTGGACCGGGAGGCCGCCGACACCGCGCTCGGGAAGATCGAGGCGGAGGTGGGGGCCGTGTTCGCCGCCGTGGACCAGGACGGCGTGGACGGGGTGACCCTGATCGAGGCCGGGTACCGGATGCCGAACCCGACGCTTCCCGCCCAACGCGTCGGCTCCCGGGCCGCGTTGTGGGAGCGGCCCGTGATCAAGGTGCTGCTGCGTCACCCCGGTCTGGGCGACGACGCGCTGGCCGCCGCCGCGCGGGGGGCCGTGGGTGATCTGGCGACGGTGACCATGGCGGGCCCCGGCACGGTGGAGCTGGCCCCGCGCGGGGTGGACAAGGGCACGGGTCTCGCGGTGGCCGCCGAGCTGCTGGGTACCGGGGCGGAGCGGATCGTCGCGTTCGGGGACATGCCCAACGACCTGCCGATGTTCGCCGGTTCGGGCCACCGGGTCGCCATGGGCAACGCACATCCGGAGCTGCGCGCGGCGGCCGACGAGGTGACCCTGTCGAACGCGGAGGACGGGGTCGCGGTGGTCCTGGAGCGCCTGTTCGGCACGGTCGGCGCCCGGCAGCCGGGCAGAGAAGTCACCCCGGGCACTAGCCTGGTCTAGACCAAGCGCGGTACGCTTCCGTCGCTACCCGTGACATCCCCACCGTCACGGCGTAGCTGCTTGACATGCGCATGCCTGACCCGCTGTCGCGCGGGCGGGCACGGACCCCCACAGAGGAGTTGTCATGAAAAGCAAGAGGCTCTTAGCCGTCGCCATCGGCGCGGGAATCGCCCCGCTCCTGGCCGTCACGCTGCCCGCGAGCAGCGCGAGCGCGCACGGCTACATCTCGTCACCCCCCAGCCGGCAGGCCCAGTGCGCCGCACGCACGATCCCCTGCGGTGCCATCCAGTACGAGCCGCAGAGCGTCGAGGGCCCCAAGGGCCTGATGAGCTGCAGCGGAGGCAACGCCGGCTTCGCCGAGCTCAACAACGACAGCAAGGGCTGGAAGGTCACCCCGGTCGGCCGGACGACCAGCTTCAACTGGCGGCTGACGGCACGGCACGCCACCAGCACCTGGCAGTACTACGCGGGCGGCCGGAAGATCGCGGAGTTCAACGACGGCGGGGCCCGCCCCGGCGCGACCGTCACCCACCAGGTCAGCTTCGGCGGCCTGTCCGGCAAGCAGAAGGTGCTGGCCGTGTGGAACATCGCCGACACGGCCAACGCGTTCTACGCCTGCGTGGACGTGAACGTGAGCTGACGCGGTTCCGCGTGTACGTGAGTTGAGTTGACGCGGTACCGCGTGAACGTGAGCTGACGCGGTACCGCATCCGCCCGGTCTCCGCCGGGACGGACAGAGCCTGTCCGGGGCACCGGAGCGCGCCGGCCGGGTCGTGAGGAAGCCGCCCTCGCGACCCGGCCGCCGGTTCCCCGGGCAGGCCCCCGCCGACCGGCCGGCCCACCGGCCGCCCCATCGAGATGAGGTCCCATGAACCGACACCGACTCACCGCCCGCGCGGCCGTCGTGGCCCTGCTCGCCACCGGCCTCGCCGCTTCCCCGGCGCTCGCCGCCCCCACCGGCACCGGGGCGAAGGCCCGCGTGGGCGCCGACTGGGCGAAGCAGTCGATCACCTTCACCGCGGGCGCGGGACAGGTGAACGACCTCCACGTGGTGCCCATGGACCGGGGCGACGGAGTCCGGCGGATCGGCTTCCGCGACGCGGTCCCGCTCGTACCCGGCGACCACTGCGCGTACCTCACCCCCGGGGACGAGACCTACGTCGTCTGCGAACTGCCCACCGACAGCCCCCGGCCGGACCGGATCGACGTCTTCCTCGGCGACGGCGACGACGAGATCGCCACCAGCGACCCCGGGGTCGCCACCGTCAGCGGCGGCTCCGGCGACGACATGCTGCACGCCCACACCGCGCACACGGTGCGGGGCGACGCGGGGAACGACATGGTCATGGGCCGCGTGGTCCTGGACGGCGGGGACGGCATGGACCATCTGATGGCCGTCGACGGCGACCAGCGGCTGTGGGGCGGCCGGGGTGACGACATGATCGAGGCGTACGACGGCAGAGACCTCGTGTACGCGGGCCCGGGCAACGACCACGTCATGGGCGGGGAGGGCGACGACATCCTGTTCGGCGGCTCCGGCGACGACATGGTGCACGGCGAGGACGGCGACGACCTGGTCGTCGGCGGCCCCGGCAAGGACAGCGTCGACGGCGGCCCCGGCCGGAACATCGTCCTCCGGTAGACGAGGCGGAGGGCCCGGCGAGGCGGAGGGCCCCGGACAGAGGCCCCGGCGAGGCGGAGGGCCCGAGGCGGAGAGCCCGGCGAGGCGGAGGCCCCGGTACGGCGGAGGCCCCCGGCCCCCAAAGCCGCAGGCGCCCCCTCGCCGCTACGGCCCGCCGCCCGAGCCGGCCGGCTCGTCACCCGCGTCACCCGCGTCGCCCTGTTCGCCGTCCGCCTCGTTCTGCTCGTCACCCGGCAGATCCTGCTCGGTCCACAGCACCTTGCCGTCCGGCCCGTGACGGGCTCCCCAGTGGGAGGCGAGCCGGGAGACGATGAACAGGCCCCGGCCGCCCTCGTCGACGGTCCCGGCGTGCCGCAGGTGCGGGGCGGCCGTGGAGCCGTCGTGGACCTCGCAGGTCAGCGTGGAGTCCAGCAGGAGCCGCAGCCGCAGGGGCGGGGTGCCGTAGCGGACGGCGTTGGTGACCAGTTCGCTGACGATCAGCTCCGTCGCCTCGACGGTGTCCTCGTCCAGCCCCCAGCCCTGGAGCCGGTCGTGTACGAGCCCCCGGGCGGTGGCGGGCGTCGTGGGGTCCTGGACCAGGTCCCAGGTGGCGACCAGGTGGTCGGAGACCGTACCCGTACGGGCCAGGAGCAGGGCCGCACCGGTGGAGCGGGCGCCGTCGGGCAGCGCGTACACGATGTCGTCGCCCAGTTGCTGGAGGCTTCGGCCCGGCCGGGCGAGGGTCTCCGTGACGCGTTCGGCGGCGTGGTCGCCGGAGAGCAGCTCGGCGGTGCAGAACGCGAGGAGGCTGCCCACCTCCAGGGTGACGGTGGCGGGGGCGAAGAGAGCGCTGTCGGTGGAGAAGAGCCCGGGCCCCTCCGGCACGTCGAGGGCGACCGCCCGTCCGTCGGGGCCGACGATCAACGGCGCGGGGTGCCCGGCGCGCGCGACGGCGCAGGTGCGGGTGAACGGGTCGTAGACCCCGTACACGCAGCCCGCGCTCAGGGGTTCCCTCCGCAGGGCGTCGGCCGGGGGCAGGGTGGCACGTTCGTGGGCGAGGCGGTCGGCGGTGTCCTTGAGCCGGGCGAGGACCTCCTCCGGCTCCAGGTCGAGACCCGACAGCGCCTGGATGACCGTACGCAACTGGCCCATGGCGATGGCCGACTGGAGGCCCTCGCCCGCGACGCCGCCCACGACGAGCGCGGTGCGGGCGCCGGACAGGGCGATGGTGTCGAACCAGCAGCCGCTGTCCCGGCCGGGCAGCAGGACGTGCGCGGTGTCGACGGCGGCCTGCTGCCGTTCGGCCTGCGGGAGCAGCCGCCGCTGGACGGTCGAGGCGATGACGTGCTCGCGCTCGTAGCGGCGGGCGTTGTCGATACCGAGGGCCGCCCGGGTGGCCGCCGCGACGGCGAGGGAGACGTCGTCGTCGTCGAAGGGCTCGGCCGCTCCGCAGCGGTAGAGGCTGACCAGCCCGAGGACCGCGCCCCGCAGGGTCAGGGGTACCACGATCAGGGAGTGCGCGCCGGTCTCCGCGAGGGCGCGCACCCCGTCCGGGTCGGTGTCGGGCCACGGGGTGCCGGGTCCGAGCGGGACGAGCCGGGCCCGCAGGTCGGTGGTGGCGAGCGCGTACGGCGTACGGGCGGGGAGGCGGCGGGTCACCCCCGTCGAGCGTTCCCGGTCCCCGGCCTCCCCCTCGCCCTCCGCCGTGTCCCGGACGGCGTCGCACCGGCCGCTCGCGGCGCGGCGCAGCGGGGTGCCGGGCGGCAGCGGGCCCACCGGCGGGTCGGCGCCGCGCAGGACGTCGTCCACCACCTCGACGACGGCGAGGTCGGCGAATCCGGACACCAGGGCGTCGGCGAAGTCGCGGCAGATGGCGGCGACATCGAGGGAGCCGCCGACGGCGTCCCGTACGGCGGCGAGCGCGGTGTCCCGGGCGCGGGCCCGCTGGCGCTCGGTGACGTCGACGACCGCGGTCAGCAGGCCGAGGGCGGGTGCGTCCGGGCCGCCGGGGCCGTCGAGGCGGTAGGCGGAGACCAGGAACTCCCGGTCGCCGGGGACCTCGCGCAGCCGGCCGCGCACGAGGCGGTCGCGCACCGGGCCCTCGCCGGCGAGCACCCGCTTCATGAGCTGCTCGGCACCGCCCGGGTCGTCGAGCCGGAAGGCCTCGGTGAACCGGCGGCCGATGTACTCCTCGGTATCCACACCGTCGACGAGTGAGCTGGCCCGTACGAGACGGAGCCGCGGGTCGAGTACGACCAGGCCGACGGCGGACTGGGTGAACAGCGTCGCGAGAAGCGCCTGGTCGAGACCGTCTCCCGCCCTCGCGGGCCTCTCGGGTCCGGACGGGGTCTCGCTGTCCGACACGGGTCCACCCACCCTCCGGTAGCCGGCGCGCCGGCTACCGGTTCCGGCGCGCGCCGGTCCAGCATCACCCGCCGCACCGGACCCGGCCACCGGTGGGCGGCAGGGGTATGACGGCGGGGGTGCGGGGGAACTCGGGGATGGAGCGGGCAGCGGACGGGCCGGGCTGCCGGCTCAGGCCGCGGGCTGAGCCTCCCGTACGCCTGCCAGCAATTCCGCCACCGCGATCCCCGAAGCGGTCGAGGCTCCGTGCGTGTCCAGGGTCAACGCTCCCCAGGCCCTGCCGGGCAGCCCCATCTCCACCACGATCGCGTCGGGCCTCGCCCGGGTGAGCGCCTCCAGAGCCCGGGTCATCCACGGATGGCGGGCGGCGTCGCGGACCACGACGACGAGCGGGCGTCCCGAGGCGTCGTCCAGCCCGGAGGCACGCTCGGCGGTGGGCGACAGCCGCAGATCCTCCTGGCCGAGCCGTACCGAGGTGGTTCCGGCGAGCTGCCGTACCAGGTAGTCGGCCACTCCCCACGGGGTCTCCTTGCCGATGGCGAGGTTGACCGAGGGTGACAGCTCGACGACGTGGGGCGGGGCGGACACCGGCAGCACTCCGCTCAGGGAGCCGCGGACGCGGATCGCGCGCTGGGCGGCCGAGAAGCCGACCGCGCCGTTCGCCGGGGTACTGCCCGCGTCGGCCGCGCCGGGACCGGTGGAGTCCGCGGCGAACTCGCGGACCCGACGGGCCGCGTCCGCGAGGCGCTCGTCGGACAGGTCGCCCGCGAGGACGGCCCGGACCAGCGCGTCGACGATGTCGACGGCGAACGCCTCTTCCGCGTGCTCCCCACCGACGCAGAGGGCGTCGGCCCCGGCCGCTACGGCGGCGACGGCGGCGCCGGTGACACCGTAACGGTCGGAGACCGCGCCCATCTCGATGGCGTCGGTGACGACCAGACCCTCGAATCCGAGCTCACCGCGGAGCAGGTCGCCGAGGATGCGCGGGCTCAGCGTGGCGGGGAGGTCGGGGTCGTAGGCGGGGACCAGGAGGTGGGCGCTCATGACCGCACGCACGCCGGCGTCCAGGGCCGCCCGGAACGGGGGCAGCGCCTGGGCCTCGATCTCCTCACGGGACGCGCCGTAGACGGGCAGGCCGTGGTGGGAGTCGATGGCCACGTCGCCGTGGCCGGGGAAGTGCTTCGCACAGGCGGCGACGCCGGAGGACTGCAGTCCGCGCACCCAGGCGCCGGCGTGCCGGGACACCACGCCGGGGTCGACGCCGAAGGCCCTCACTCCGATGATCGGGTTGTCCGGGTTGGAGTTGACGTCGACGCTGGGCGCGTAGTTGAGGCTCACCCCGGCGGCGCGCAGCTGCCGGCCGAGGTCCGCGGCGACCGATGCGGTCAACTCGACGTCGTCGACGTATCCGAGAGCGAAGTTGCCCGGCCTGGACGAGCCGGTCGCCGATTCGAGCCGCGTGACGTCACCGGACTCCTCGTCGATCGCCACCACCAAGTCGGGGTTTTCCGCGCGCAGTTGCGCGGTCAGCCGGGCCACCTGGTCCATCGAGACGATATTGCGCGAGAAGAGGACGACGGAACCCAGACCGTCCTGGACGGCTCGCAGGACCCAGTCCGGCGCGGTGGTCCCCACGAACCCCGGTTGCAGGACCGCGAGTGCCAACCGCCGCAGCTCCGAACTACGTACACCGGACATGATCAGTGCCTTTCGCAGGGGTCACGGACATGCATGAGAGACCGCCCGTGCCACATCCGCCCGGCCGCCTATTGGTCTGCACCAACGATTCTGGCCTCACCCCGGGTCTGCGTGTCAAGTGATCCGGACCCCCGGACCGCCCTGTCGCGGACGCCGCCGGCTCCGGTGGATTCAGGCGACACGCCTCCGATCACATCACTTGAACAACTACGGAACCCAGTGGGTCAACTCGCCATCTCTATAAGAAGTTGACGACTCGCCACGGACAATTGGCGCGTTGACAACCCGCATTGGTCTAGTCCATCTTTGCCAGACGAACGATCACGCGTGGAACGCCGGAAACGGAGCCTCTCGCCTCCGTGCCCTGCTCCGAGCCCCTGGCCACCACAGACGCCGACGTAGCCGTCCGGCGGGGGTTCATTCGGCTGCGCCCAGCGATCACCAATGAACCGAGTTCCTGGAGTGCCTCCATGTCAACGGCCGACTCCTATCTCCACCGAGCCGCCTCGGACACCCCCTACTTCAGCGCTGACGGCGATACCTACCTTGCTGCCACCCGGCTGCGGGACCTGGAGAAGTCACGCCCTCTCCGGGTCCTGTCCGCGACCGACTTCGCGTTCTGGCAGACGTACGGCTACGTCGTGGTCAAGCAGGCCATCGCTCCGGAGGCCGCCCAGCGCATGCTGGACTTCGCCTGGGACTTCCAGGGCTTGGACCCCGGCCGCCCGGACACCTGGTACGAGGAGCGGGAGTACCGCTCCGACCTCGACCGGGAACTCCACATCTACGGCTTCGTCGAGGCGTACCACCACCAGTTGCTCTGGGACAGCCGACAGGCCCAGCGCGTCTACGACGCGTTCGTCGACGTGTGGGACTGCGAGGAGCTGTGGGTGACGCTGGACCGGCTGAACCTGAACCCGCCGAACGTCAAGAACCGTGACAGGGGCCTGATCGAGGCCCGCGAGCGCGGATTCGACATCGAACTGCACTGGGACGTGGACACCACCCTGGGCATACCCCCGCAGAGGGTCCAGGGCATCATCGCGCTGAACGACACGACCGAGGAGCACGGCGGCTTCCAGTGCTGCCCCGAACTGTTCCGGACGTTCGACCGGTGGGCGGCGCTCCAGCCGGCCGACCGCGACCCGATCCGGCCGGCGGTCGACCGGAGCGAACTCCCCGTCGTCCGGCCCGACCTGGAGGCCGGCGATCTGCTGATCTTCAACGGCCACCTGGCGCACGGTGTCGCGGCGAACCTCTCGCGGGACGGGGTGAGGGCCGTGCAGTACCTGTCGATGATGCCCGCCCTCGACGGCCACACGGAACTGCGCGACTCACGCGTCGACTCCTGGCGCAACGTCTCCACCCCGACCTGGAACGGAACTCTGCTCGGCGACGCGGTACGCCCGGAGAGCGAGCGGTACGAAGCGCCCCGCCTGAACGAGCTCGGCGAGAAGCTCCTCGGCCTGAAGCCCTGGCGGGCCGAGGTCGCCGACGCACCGACCGAGGAGGCCGCGTGCAGCGCGTCTGCCTGACCCTTCCGACCAATCGGCCGTGCTCCGCGACGATCGCGGCGCTCGTCCGGGAGGCGACCTACGCCGTCGACCACTTCGACGTCGAAGTGGTCGTCCTCGTGCTCGATTCCTGCGCACCCCCCGTGCGCGCCGAGCACGCCGAGGCCCTGCGCGCCCAGCCCGCGCACCCGCGCATCTTCCGGCACCACGTGAGCGAGGACGAGCAGCGCGACTTCCTGCAGCGGGTCACGGCGGGCGCCGACACCGCGAAGCCCCGGCTGCTCCTCGACCTGATGCTCCCGGAGCGACTGTCGTACGGAGCCTGCACCAACCGGGCCTTCCTCATCGCCCTCGCCCTCGGATGCTCCTCCGTGCACCGGCGGGACTCCGACAGCTCCTACCAGCGGGGCCCGGACGGCGCGCCTGTCTTCCCCATCCACCACGAGCTCGCCTCCATCGGCCGCCGTGCCGCTGACGCCGCGGGCGGCGTCTCGGAGACCGTGCTGAGCGAGGAGCAGGCGGACCGGCCCGTGGCGATGGTGGGCAGCTCGTTCGTGGGCGAACCGTCCGTGGACATCGACGAGGTCGCGCGCATCGATCCCGAGGTCTACACGGAGGTCGTCGGCCTGTGGGCGCCGCTGGACTGGCCGGACGAGCGCAGACGGCAGCTCGTGGCCGAATCCTTCCGCGGCGCGGGACTGGACCGGTTCGAGCGGGACCACGCGAAGCTGTGCCTGGTCGACCCGATGCGGGTGGACATGTGCAACATCGCCTTTCACGACGTGCACACCCGGGTTCCGCTGCCCCCCGCTACCGACACCATCGGCAGCGACTACTTCCTCATCCACCTGGTGCAGCACGCCGGCCTGCCCGGCGTGCTCCACAACCGCAACATCGAGAACTACTACACCGCCGAGCGCAGAACCGACGCGGGCTTCATCGCGTATCAGACGCGGTTCGTGAAGTTCCTCCTGTCCATGCAGTACTTCAACGCCATCTACGACCGGCTGGCCGAGGCCGGCCCCTCGCTGCTCGACGAACACGGGCAGGTACGCGCCTCGCTCGTCGCCGATTTCGCCCGACAGAGCATGGAGACGGCCCTGGACGAGAACCGGGAACGGCTCGACCGGATCGACTCCGCCTACCGGCGGCTCGGCGGCAGGTACGCGGACTTCGCCGGTCTGTTACTCCCGCGGCGGGAGGGCCTCCTGGCGGAGGCCCGCGAGGACACCGGAGACTTCGCCCTCCTCACGGAGGCGTGGACGGAGCTGGTGCGCAGCGCACGCTCCAGCGGCCTCCCCTCTGCGACGGCCGGCCTCGCGAAGGCGGACCGATGACCGGCGAACCCCTCGTGCCCGGGCGGCGGGAACAGGACGAGGACAGGATCGTCTTCGACCTGGACGGTGTCCGCGAGCGGTACGAGACCCTGCTCCGCGAGGTGCCCGGTGTCGACGTGCGCTTCGCCATGAAGGCGTGCCCGGTCGACGATGTCATGGCCCACCTGGCCGGACTGGGGTCCGGCATCGACGCGGCGAGCGTGCCCGAACTGGAGCACGCCCTGCGGGTCGGGGCTCCACTCGCGCGCACCGCCTACGGCAACACCGTGAAGTCGGACCGGGACATCGCCGCGGCCTTCCGCCTGGGCGTGCGGGAGTTCGCCACGGACAGCCCCGAGGACGTCGCCGCCCTCGTGCGCCACGCACCCGGAGCACGCGTCTACTGCCGGCTCACCACCACCGGCGAGGGCGCGCTGTGGGGGCTGAAGCACAAGTTCGGGTGCTCCCCCGACGACGCGGTGGGGATCCTGACCGCGGCAGAGGCCGGCGGCCTCATCCCTTCGGGCCTGTCGGTGCACGTGGGCTCCCAGCAGATGAACCCCGATGCCTGGCGGGCCGCCTTCGAGCAGTTCGACGCCGTGATGACGTCGCTCACGGCCCGTGGGATCACCCTCGACCACGTGAACCTCGGCGGCGGGCTTCCCTCACTCGACTCCCTCGACCGGCGCGGAGTCCCGCTGCAACCGCCGATCGACAAGATCTTCCTCGTGCTGCGCGAGGGGATCGCGGCCCTGCGCCGTGCTCACGGCGAGCATCTCGCGGTCGTCATGGAGCCGGGGCGCTACCTGGTCGCCGACCACGGCACGATCCACACGCGCGTGTCCCGGCTGACGACACGCCACCTTCCCGACGGCACCCGGCAGCAGTGGCTCTACCTGGGTGTCGGCAAGTTCAACGGCCTGTACGAGGTGGACATGCTGCAGTACCGCCTCGCCTTCCCCTCGCATCCCGAGGGGCGCACCGTCCCCGCCGTCCTGGCCGGGCCCACCTGCGACAGCGACGACGCCTACTCATCCGCTCACAGCCCGGTCCAGGTCCCGGAAGGGCTGGCCTCGGGCGACCCGGTACGGATCGCGTCCTGCGGCGCCTACACGGTCAGTTACATGACCGCCGGCTTCAACGGCTTCGCACCACTGCCCCAGAGCTGCATCGGCGGCGACCGGTGACGGATGACGTACTGATACGTCCTGTCGGAGCCGGGGTCGGAGCCGGGGACTGGGGCGCCGTCGTGGCGATGGAGTCGGCCGCCTACGCGGAACTGGGCCTTTCCGAGGGCCTGGACGCGCTGCGCTCACGGGCCCGGGTCTCTCCCGGGACCTGCTTCGTCGTCGAGGCCGACGACCGGATCGCCGGATACCTCCTGGCCCTCCCCTACCCGGCCGACCGGTACCCCGACCTGCGGGAGTCCGAGACCACCGCCTTCGCCTCGCCCAACCTGCACCTGCACGACCTCGTCGTCTCCGCCCCGTTCCGCGGCAGAGGTCTGGCCCGGCGGCTGCTGGATCACCTCGTGGCGACGGCACGGGGCCTCGGATTCGAGCAGCTTTCGCTGGTCGCGGTGGGGAACAGCAGGGCGTTCTGGTCGCACCAGGGGTTCACCGCACGCCCCGACGTGGTCACCACCGGTTACGACCCATTAGCCGTGTACATGTCCCTAGCGCTGGCCGCTCCCACACCGCGATCCTCCCCGCCGACCGAATCGGACTGACACGTGTCCCTTACTCTCACCCCGTTCCGCCGCGGCCAGTTGGCCACGGGAGCGCTCTTCTGCGCTCTGGGCTTCCAGTACGCGACCTGGGCCTCGCGTATCCCCGCCCTCAAGACCGATCTCGGCCTGACGCCGGCCCAGGTGGGCGTCCTGCTGATGGCGGCCGGCGTCGGAGCGTCCGTGTCGTTCCCCATCGTGACCTACCTGGTCGGACGCATAGGAACACGGCTGCTCGCGCTCTGGTCGGCGCTGGCCCTCGCCGGGGTCCTGGTCGCCCTGGCCGCAGCGCCCAACTACCCGACGGCGCTCCTGGTGCTCTGCGTGGACGGTGTCCTCGTCGGATGCCTGAACACCGCGATGAACTCCCAGGGCGCGGCCCTCGAAGTCCGGCACGAACGCACCACCATGGCCAAGCTGCACGCCACCTTCAGCGCGGGCTCCCTGCTCGCGGCGGTCCTCGCCTCGGCCGTCATGGCGGGAACCTCGTCCGTCATGGTCCACTTCAGCGTGGCGGCGGTTCTTGTCGTGCTCCTCGCAGCGGGTGCGCAGGGCAGTCTCCTGGCCGACGACAGGCCGGCCGAGCAGCCGAAGAAGGAGAAGAAGAAGCGGCGTACCGCTTGGGTGATGCCGGGCAGCGTCACGCTGTGGATGTGCTGTGCCATGGCCTTCGGCACGGTCACCGAGGGGTCCATGAACGACTGGTCGACCCTCTACATGGAGGACGTCGCGGGGGCCTCCCGGCAGATCGCGCCCCTGGGCATCGCCGTGGTGTCCGGCATGATGCTGGTGGCCCGGATCTTCGCGGACGGCTGGCGCAGCCGCTGGGGCGACGGTCGCGTCGTCCTGGTGGGCAGCGTACTGGCCGGCGCGGGCCTCGCCTTCGCGCTGGCGGCCGGGGGCGTCGTACCGGCGCTCATCGGCTTCGCCTTCGTCGGCCTGGGGATCGCCGTGGTCACCCCCTGCGTCTATGTGGCGGCCGCGAAGCAGGGGGCCAGCACGCTGCCCCTGGTGGCCGCGATGGGTACGACCGGCCTGCTGGCCGGGCCGCCTCTCATCGGTTTCGTGGCGGACGCGAGCAGCCTGGTCTGGGGCCTGGCGCTGGTCTCGCTCTCGGCGCTCGTCGTGGCGGTGTGCAGCACCAGGATCACCTGGGAACCGCGCGAGCCCGCCGCGGAGCCCTCCCCCGCCGAGGCGGCCGAGGGCGACAGCGTCCGTTAGTACCCCGGCGCGCGCAGCGAGCGCAGTACGTGGTTCACGAGGGTGGCGATCGTCTCCTCGTCCTGGACGGGCTTGCGCAGCACGTGGCGGTAGTAGACCGGGCCGTACAGCATCTCCACGGCGAGCGGGAGGTCCGCACCGGGCGGGATCTGGCCCTGCTCCTGGGCGCTGCGCAGCCGGCCGATCGCTTCCTCGACGCGCGGGTCGACCAGCTCCTCCCGCAGCTGCTGGGCCAGCAGGTCGTCGTGGTGCAGCTCGGACAGGATGCCCGCGTAGGCGGGGCCGAACGGCGGGACCGAGAGCAGTCTCACCGCGCCGGCGACGTGGGCGCGCAGGTCGGCGCCGATGTCGCCGGTGTCCACGAACGGCGTGGCGTCGATCAGGGCGTCGGTGAACGCCTCCAGCAGCACCGCGCCCTTGGAGGGCCACCAGCGGTAGATCGTCTTCTTGCTGACCCCGGCACCGGCAGCGATGGCCTCTATCGTGACGTGCCCGTACCCCCGCTCCGTACAGAGATCGAGAGCGGACCGCAGGATCGCGCGGCGTGACCGTTCGCTACGGCGCACACTGCTCGGCGATGTGATCATTCGGTGAGCATAGGGGGGTTCCAGCCAATCTCTTGTTGACATCTCGTCGCCAAAGACCGAACAATACCCAGGCGGAAACGGAACGTACCGTGTCGTGTCGTGTCGTTCCCGGTGTCCGCACCGTTCGTGCCGTTCGTGCCGCGACGAGCCGATCGGGGGACGGCTCGCCCGGCCGACGGCGCGGACGGCCTCCCGCCGATCCGATCCAGCCAGCTGACCGGTCGGCCAGCCAGGAGACGCGCTCTCCCGGATCGCCGCCCAGACGTCTCAGGCCTCTCAGGCCTCTCAGGCCGTGATGTCTTTGGCCGTGAAGCGTGCCCAGGCCGCCGAGCCGAACACCGCGACGTACAGCCCCTGCAGTTGGAAGTTCTTGATCAGGTCGTCCCAGTGGACGGGTTCGCGCAGGACGTCCGCGAAGGACATCCAGTGGTGCGCGAACAGGTACGGGTGCACGCCGCTCAGTTGCGGAATGCTGTCCACGATCTGCACCGTGATCAGCAGCCCGACCGTGGCCGCCATCGCCCCGACCCCGCTGCCGGTCAGCGTCGAGACGAACAGCCCGAGCGCGGCGAACCCGGTCAGGGAGACCGCGACGACCAGCGCCGTCAGTGCCGCCCGCACCAGCCCCTCGCCGAAACCGATCCGGGTCCCGGAGATCGTGGTGACCTCGCCCACCGGGAACAGCAGCGCACCCACCGCCAGCGCCGAGGCCGCCACGACCAGGGTCGCGACCAGGCAGAAGGTGAGGACGGAGGCGTACTTCACGAGCAGCAGCCTGGTCCGGCCGGCCGGGGCGACCAGCAGATAGCGCAGGGTGCCGCTGCTCGCCTCACCCGCGATCGCGTCGCCCGCGACGACGCCGACGGCCATCGGCAGGAAGACCGGCAGGGTCGCGGCGAGGGCGGCGAAGACGAGGAACAGGCCGTTGTTGGTGACCTGGGCGAGGAACGCGGGGCCCGCCCCGCCGTCCGGGCCCCCCGCCCCGCCACCGCCGCCGCCCGTCTGGATCCGGACCGCGATCCCGATGAGTACGGGTACGGCGGCGACCACGCCGAGCAGGGCGAAGGTCCGCCGGCGGCGGAACAGCGTGATGATCTCGGACCGGAGGAGACCCAGCCCCCACAACGGGTTGCGGGGACCCGCGCTCCCCGCAGGTGCGACCTTCTCAGCCTGCGACATCGAATCCCTCTCCCGTGAGTGCGACGAAGGCGTCCTCCAGCGAGCCCCGCTCGACGCCGAAGAACCGCACCCGCACCCCGTCGGACACCAGCGCCGCGTTGAGGTCGGCGAGGTCCACGGCGGTGGGCGGCGCGTCGGCGGTCAGCCGGTCGCCGTCGGCGCTCAGGCCGGTGAGCCCGCGCTCCTGGAGGATGCGGGCCGCGTCCCCGAGGTCCGGGGTGGTGACGGCGAGCCGGCCCCGGGCGCCCGCGGCGAGGTCGGCGACCGGGCCCTGGACGAGCAGCCGGCCGCGGGCCATCACCGCGGCGTGCGTGCAGATCTGCTCGATCTCGTCCAGCAGATGGGAGGAGAGGAACACCGTGGTGCCCTCGGCGGCCAGCTCCCGGACCAGGGAACGGATCTCGCGCATGCCCTGCGGGTCGAGGCCGTTGGTCGGCTCGTCCAGGACCAGCAGCCGACGCGGCCGGAGCAGGGCGGCGGCGAGCCCGAGGCGCTGTTTCATGCCGAGGGAGTACGCCTTGGCCTTCTTCCCGGAGGCGGCGGCGAGCCCGACCCGCGCCAGGGCCTCCTCGACACGGGCCCTGCGGGTGCGCGGGTCGGCGGTGGGATCGGCCCGGTCGTAGCGCAGGAGGTTGTCCCGGCCGCTCAGGAAGCCGTACAGCGCGGGCCCCTCGATCAGCGCGCCGACCTCCGGCAGCACCGTACGGGCGGCGGCGGGCATCGGGCGGCCGAGCACCTCGGCGGTGCCGGACGTCGGGTCGACGAGACCCATCAGCATCCGGATCGTGGTGGTCTTCCCCGACCCGTTGGGGCCGAGGAAGCCGAAGACGCTGCCGCCGGGCACGGTCAGGTCGAGGCCGTCCACGGCGAGCTGGCCGCCCCGGTAGCGCTTGGTCAGACCACGAGTGCGGATGACCGGACCGGTCTCCTCCGCACCCGCAGCACCCGCAGCACCCGCCGTACCCGCAGTACCCGCAGCGCCGGCGCTCGCCGTGTCCGACGCGCGCACCGCACCCGCCGTGCCCGCACCGCCCTCACCGCCCGACGCGGCTCGCGCGCCCGCCCCGGCCGATCGGGCCGATCCGGTCGCCCCGGCCCTCCCCCTCGTCGTCATCCCGGTCGCACCTCTCCCGTCCCGTCCGCGCGGCTGGCAGCGCCCCTGCGGCACTGCCGCCCCGCCGCACGGTGTGCGACGGGGCGGGGTGTCCGGCGCCGGTCGTCCGGCACGGCGGGCGCCGGGTTGTCCTACTTGGCGGCGTCTGCGGCGCGGACCAGCGCGTCCTTCGTCACCGCTCCGACGTACACCCTGCCGTCGTCCGTCAGCAGGGCGTTGACCAGGCGCGTCTTGAAGACCGTGCCCGAACCGAACTTTCCGGTGACCTTGTCGCCGAGCGCGTCGAGGAAGCCCTGCGCCTCGGCCGGGACGTCGCCCGAGCCGGCCGCGGGGAGGCCCGTGCCGCCGGGGGTCCTGATCTCGGCGATCGAGGTCCAGCCCTTGCCGATGACGTTGAGGCCCTCGAAGCCGTCCAGCTCGGCCAGCTGCCCGGGGAGCGCCTGCTGCGCAGCGCCGTGCTCGTCCTCGCCGGTCTCCAGCTCGTCGGCCTCGGTCACCTCGGCCCCCTTGGGCGGGGTGAAGTCGAAGGTGGACGCGGCGGGCTTGGAGAAGTCGACCTTGGTGAACCCGGCGTCGACCACGGCCTTGCCGCCGCTCGCAGCCGACAGGGTGAACTTCAGCGGTACGCCGTTCTCGGCGTCCACGGCGATACGGACCGAGCCGATCGTCGAACCGGACTGCTTCGGCTTGATCAGCAGCTGGTACGCGTCCCGCCCGGCGACCTGCGCCGTGCCGTCCACGGTGACCGAGGTGGTGTCCCCGGCCGCCGCGAGCGCCTGCTCGGCGAAGTCCTTGGGGGTGGCCGGAGCGCCCTTGTGGGCCTTCGGTGTCTTCTCGGCGAGCTTGCCGCCGTCCCGGCCCTCGGGAGCCTCGGCGTGGTAGACCTCGTCGGACCCGCTGTCGTACGCCCAGACCTCGCCCTGGTTGTGGATGAGGCTGTACTCGGACGCGTCCCCGAGGATGGAGAGCTTCTGCCGCTCCGGGCCGTCGGCGGCCACGCGCAGCGTGTGCGTGCCCGACGTCAGCTCCATGAGCTTGTCCTGCGGGGCCGCCGCGCCGCCGTCCTTGTCCCCGCCCGCGCCGCCCGGTACGAGCGAGCCCGCGAGACCGTCGAGGGGCAGGCCCAGGTCGGTGCTGATCTTGAACGTGCCGGAGAGCTGTTCCTCGTCGGAAGCGGCGATCTTCTCGATGAGCTGCTGTGCGGTGATCTTCGGCAGGTCCGGGTCGCCGGTGCTGGCGAGCGCCGGGACGAGCCCGATGGTCGCGGCCGCCACCCCCGCGACCGCGACGGGGACGATGTAGCGCGCCGCCTTCCGGCGGCCCACGACAGTGCTCGTGGCCTCGCCGGTGGTCTCTGCGCTGTCGTTCGGTGCCATGGTGTGCCCTACCTCCGTGGTCGGCGGCTTCCGTTGTCAACCATCTGACCAAATAAGACGGTCCGAAGCGTCAGCCCGGGGAATCAACTCCACGTACTGCTCCGGTATGACAACCGGGAGGGTCGTGTACGTCATCCAGTAGGGGTCGGCCCCCACCGGATGACGTGCCGTCAACGTCCCGCGCACCACGGCGAGGACCCCGGGCGCCACCGCCAGGACCTGGCGCGGGGCACCCCGGCGAGGCCCCCGGCGCAGGCCACCGCGGCCAGGCCCCGGCGCAGGCTCTCAGCCCGCGCGGTGCACCACGGCGTCGCACAGCTCTTCCAGCGCGGACTTCGCGTACCCCTCGGGCAGCGGCGCGAGCGTGGCGCGCGCCGCCTGGGCGTAGCGCACGGTGTCCTGGCGGGCCTGCTCCAGCGCCGGGTGGGCTCGCAGCCGGCGCAGCACCTCGTCCAGGGCGGCGTCGTCGCCGAGGTCGCCGTCGAGCAGCTCGACGAGCTCCAGGTCGTCGGGCTTGCCGTCGGCCGCCGCCTGGGCGCGCAGCCGCAGGACCGGGAGGGTCGGGATGCCCTCGCGCAGGTCGGTGCCGGGGGTCTTGCCGGACTCGTGGGAGTCGGAGGCGATGTCGAGGACGTCGTCGGCGAGCTGGAAGGCGATGCCGAGCCGTTCCCCGTACTGGGTGAGGACGTCCACGGTCGACTCGTCGGCGCCGGACATCATCGCGCCGAAGCGGCCGGACACGGCCACCAGCGAGCCGGTCTTGCCGCTGAGGACGTCCAGGTAGTGGTCGACCGGGTCGCGGCCGTCGCGCGGGCCCGCGGTCTCCAGGATCTGGCCGGTGACGAGCCGTTCGAAGGCCTCCGCCTGGATGCGGACGGCCTCGGGGCCGAGGTCGGCCAGGATGTGGGAGGCGCGGGCGAAGAGGAAGTCGCCGGTGAGGACGGCGACGGAGTTGCCCCAGCGGGTGTTGGCGCTGGGGACGCCGCGCCGCACGTCGGCCTCGTCCATCACGTCGTCGTGGTACAGCGTGGCCAGGTGGGTCAGTTCGACGACGACGGCGGCGGGGACGACGCCCGGCGCGCCCGGATCACCGAATTGTGACGCGAGCATGACCAGCAAGGGGCGGAACCGCTTGCCCCCGGCCCGCACCAGATGCTGCGCGGCGTCCGTGATGAAGGGGACATCGCTCTTGGTGGCTTCGAGCAGCCCCGCCTCGACAGCGGCCAGGCCCGACTGGACATCGGCCTCAAGAGCCTGGTCCCGCACGTGCAGTCCGAACGGCCCGACGACGGTCACGAGGGCATCTCCTGTCTGCTGACGATCACACGCAATGTCGATGTGTCGCTGTCTCTCCTAGCGACTTCAGCGTATCCGGTCCGCTATGGATCACCGTGGGCGGCTTCCCATGACCGCCGGTATGTTCGGGATCAGCTCATACGATCAGGAGTCCCCGTTTTGTCGCACAGCACCGCCGGCACCGAGTCGGCCAAGCCCCCTCCCGAGGACGACCACGCCTTCTTCGGGCACCCACGGGGCCTGATGACCCTGTCCGGCCTGGAGGTCTGGGAGCGGTTCTCGTTCCTGGGCATGCAGGCCATCCTGGTGCTGTTCTTCGCCGACACAGTGGCGAACGGCGGCATGGGCATGGACCCCGGAACCGCCGCCTCCGTCTCCGCCGCCTACGGGACGCTGGTCTACCTGGTCTCCGTGGCGGGCGGCTGGCTGGCCGACCGGATCCTCGGCTCGTACCGGGCCGTGCTCTACGGCGGCGTCCTCATCGCGTGCGGCCACTACAGCATGGCCGTCCCCACCGACGCCATGACCTGGGTGGGCCTCGGCCTGATCAGCGCCGGAACGGGCCTGCTCAAACCCAACGTGGCCTCCATGGTCGGCAAGCTCTACCGCACCGACGACGAGCGGCGCGACGCCGGCTTCGCCCTCTACTACATGGGCATCAACATCGGCGCGTTCGCCGGACCGCTGATCACCGGCTGGCTCGGCGACCACGTCAGCTGGCACTGGGGCTTCTCGGCCGCCGCGGTCGGCATGACCCTCGGTCTGATCCAGTACGTGGCGGGCCGCCGTCACCTGGCCGGGCGTAAGCACGCCGCCGAGTTCGCGCTGGCCCCCGACGCGATGCGCCGCGCGGTCCGGCTGATCATCGGCGGGGCCGTCGTGGTCGCCGCGGTGGCCACCGCGCTGGCCCTGGCGGGCTGGCTGACGATGGACCGGTTCGTCGACGTCCTCACCGTCATCTCGGTGATCGCGCCGATCGTCTACTTCGTGGTGATGTTCCGCTCCCCCCGGGTCACCACCGAGGAACGCGGCAGGCTCCGCCCGTACATCGTCCTCTTCCTCGGGTCCGTCGTCTTCAACTTCATCCTCTTCCAGGCGTACTCGACGATGATGCTGCTCGCGTCGACGAACGCCCGGACCGAGATCCTCGGCTTCACCTTCCCGGCCAGCTGGTACGCCTCCGCGCTCGGCGCCTTCGAGGTCGCGCTCGCCCCGGTCGTCGCCGCGGTCTGGGCGAAGATGGGCCCCCGCCAGCCGCACGCCTCCAACAAGATCGCCTTCGGGGTGATCCTCGGCGGGCTCTCCTTCCTGCTGATGGTCCTGCCCACCTCCGGGCACGCCGACGACACGTACCGCATGGCGGCCTGGTGGATCGTCGGCTCGTACCTGCTGCTCGGGCTCGGCGACATCCTGCTGGAGACCTCCGGCATGTCCGCCACCACCAAGCTCGCCCCCAAGGCGTTCGCCAGCCAGACGATGGCCCTGTGGTTCCTCTCGCTCGCCCTGGCCAACGGCATCCAGGCCCAGATCGTGAAGCTGTACGGCGAGGTCTCCAACCCCGCCTACTTCGGCGTCAACGGCGCGATCGCCGTGGCGGCGGGCGTGGCGATGATCGCCGCGGCCCCGTGGCTGAAACGCACCATGCACCCCGTCCACTGAGCACGCCTTCGCACCCGTCGTCGTACATCGAGGTGACCCATGAACATCACGACCGAGTTCCCGTACGAGACCACCCGCGAGGACGTGTACATCCCGCTCTCCGACGGCACCCGGCTCTACGCCCGGATCTGGCGGCCGCTGACCGACGAACCGGTCCCGGCCCTGCTGGAGTACCTGCCCTACCGGCTCAGCGACTGGACCGCGCCCCGCGACTGGCAGCGCCACCCCTGGTACGCGGGCCACGGCTACGCCTCCGTACGGGTCGACGTCCGGGGCCACGGCAACAGCGAGGGGCTGCCGGGCGACGAGTACGACGCGCGGGAGCTGGAGGACGGGGTCGCCGTCATCCACTGGCTGGCCCAGCAGGAGTGGTGCTCCGGCCGGGTCGGGATGTTCGGCATCTCCTGGGGCGGCTTCAACTCGCTCCAGATCGCCGCGCTCGCCCCCGAGCCGCTGAAGGCGATCGTCACCGTCTGCTCGGCCGACGACCGCTACGACAACGACGTCCACTACATGGGCGGCTCCGTCCTCGCCGTGGACATGCACGCCTGGTCCGCCACCATGCTCGCCTTCGTCTGCCGCCCGCCGGACCCGGCGCAGGTCGGCGACGAGTGGAGGGAGATGTGGCTGAAGCGGCTGGAGGCCGTCGACCCCTTCATCCACACCTGGCTGGCCCACCAGAGCCGCGACGCCTACTGGAAGCACGGCAGCGTCTGCGAGGACTACGGGGCGATCAAAGCGAAGGTCCTCGCGGTCGGCGGCTGGCACGACCCGTACCGGGACACCGTCCTGCGGCTCGTGGAGCACCTGGACCCCGAGCAGGTGCGCGGGGTGATCGGCCCCTGGTCGCACCAGTACCCCGACCGGGGGCTGCCGCCGGGGCCCGCGATCGGCTTCCTCCAGGAGACGCTGCGCTGGTGGGACCAGCACCTCAAGGGCCAGGAGACGGGCGTGATGCGGGAGCCGCTGCTGCGGTCCTGGATCAGCGGCTCGCATCCGCCCGCCACGGTGTACGAGACGCTGCCGGGCCGCTGGGTCGGGGACGCGAGCTGGCCCTCGGAGAACGTCTCCCCGGTGGCGTACGCCCTCCAGGGCGGCGAGCGGATCGTCGCCTCGCCGCAGCAGACCGGCCTGGACGCGGGCCGCTTCTTCCCGTTCGGCAACGACGCGGACCTGCCGCCGGACCAGCGGGACGAGGACGCGAAGTCGGTGTCCTTCGAATTCCCCGTCGCGGACGCGCCGATCGAGATCCTCGGCCGCCCCCGGGTGAAGCTCCGCCTCCGGATGGACGTGCCGCGCGGCCAGGCCATCGCCCGGCTCTGCGACGTCGCGCCCGACGGATCCTCCACCCTGGTCACCCGGGGCGTCCTCAACCTCGCGGCCCGGCACGGCCGCGACCGCACCGACGACTGGACCCCGGGCGAGACCGAGGACGTGGTCTTCGACCTCAACGGCATCGGGCACACCTTCCCGCCCGGCCACCGCATCCGGCTCGCCGTCTCCTCCTCGTACTGGCCCTGGATCTGGCCGCAGGCCGGCTCGGCGGGCTTCACCCTGGACGCGGACGGCAGCTTCGTCGAACTCCCGGTACGCCGCCACACCGAGGACCCGGCGATCACCTTCGGGGAGCCCGAGCAGTCCGAGCCGCTCGGCGTGGTCTACCCGGTCACCCTGGAGGAGCCGCGCCCCGAACGCCTCGTCGTCCGCGATGTGGCCAAGGGCGAATGGCGCCTGGAGGTCGACCCCCGCTACGGCGGTACGCGCGTCTACCCCGACGGCCTCGAATTCACCGAGGACGCCCTGGAGACGTACACGATCCAGCAGGACGACCCGCTCTCCGCGCGGACCCGCTCCGACTGGCGGATCCGGCTGCACCGCCCGGAGATGGCCTGGGACGTGGAGATCGAGACGCGTTCCGAGATCGCCGCCGACGACCAGGACTTCATCACCTCCAACGAGGTGATCTGCAAGGACGGCGAGGAGATCGTCTTCCACCGCACCTGGGAGAAGCGCGTCCCGCGCACGGCGGGCTGAGCGGCACGCGGCTTTCCTGTCCGGGTCCCCCGGTTTTCCGGGGGACCCGACGAACTTTCCGGGCAATGCGCACAGTTGGGGATAGTCGGGGCACTGCCGCTGGGTAGGAGCACCGACGTAACGTGTCCCCAACGCGACCTGGAAAGCGAGGCAGCACCACATGCCCGAGCAGAGCAGCCCGCTCGATCTGGCCGAGGGCGACCCCTTCGGCCCGCACAACCTTCCGTACGGTGTGTTCTCCACCCCCGACCACCCCGACGACCGCCGGGTCGGCGTCCGCATCGGCGACCACGTCCTGGACGCCGGGGCCGCCGCCCACGCGCTCGGCTCCCCCTACGCGGGGCTGCTCGCGCAGCCGAGCCTGACACCGCTGCTCGCGGCGGGCCGCACCGCCTGGCGGGACGTGCGCCGCGCGCTCACCGCCTGGCTGACGGTCCCCGCCCACCGCGCGGACATCGAGCCGCTGCTGCACCCGGTGGACGCGGTGACCCTGCACCTGCCGTACGAGGTCGCGGACTACGTCGACTTCTATGCCAGCGAGCACCACGCCACCAACGTCGGGCAGATCTTCCGGCCGGACGGCGACGCGCTCACCCCCAACTGGAAGCACCTGCCGATCGGTTACCACGGCCGCTCCGGCACCGTCGTGGTCTCCGGCACCGACGTGGTGCGCCCCAGCGGCCAGCGCAAGGCCCCCGCCGACCCGGCCCCCGTCTTCGGGCCCTCGGTGAAGCTCGACATCGAGGCCGAGGTCGGCTTCGTCGTCGGCGTCCCCTCCGCGCACGGCGCCCCGGTGCCGCTGGCCGACTTCCGCGAGCACGTCTTCGGCCTCTCGCTCCTCAACGACTGGTCCGCCCGCGACCTCCAGGCCTGGGAGTACGTGCCGCTCGGCCCGTTCCTCGGCAAGTCCTTCGCCACCTCCGTCTCCGCCTGGGTCACCCCGCTGGAGGCCCTGGACGCCGCCCGCACCACGCCCCCGGCCCGCGACGTCCCCCTGCTCCCCTACCTCGACGACGCGGCGGACGAGGAGCCGGGCGGCTTCGACATCCGCATCAGCGTCGAGATCAACGGGCAGGTGGTCGCCGAGCCGCCGTTCGCCTCGATGTACTGGACGGCCGCCCAGCAGCTCACCCATATGACGGTGAACGGCGCGTCGCTGCGCACCGGCGACCTGTACGGTTCCGGCACCGTCAGCGGCCCCGAGCCCGCCCAGCGCGGCTCGCTCCTGGAGCTGACCTGGAACGGCCGCGACGCGCTCGAACTCCCCGAGGGCAAGCGGACGTTCCTGGAGGACGGCGACACGGTCACGCTGACCGCCTGGGCCCCCGGCCCGCACGGCACCCGCGTGGGCCTCGGCGACGTGACCGGAAGGATCGTCACCGCGCCATGACGCATGACGCCCCCGCGCTGACGCTGCCGGAGGAGCTGATCCTGCTCGCCCTGGATCCGGACCGGGGCAAGCCGACGTGCGGGGCCCGCGATCTGGCGTACGGGACCGCCGGGGCGGCCCTCGCGGAGCTGGAGATCCAGGGCCGGATACGGGAGGAGCGCGGCCGGATCCAGGTGGTGAACCCGCTGGACCCGGCCGACCCGCTCCTCGCCGCCCTGCTCCGGACCCTGGACCCGCCGACCAAGGGCCGCCGCCGGGGGATCCGCGCCCGGCGCTGGGTGGGCGACTACGACCGGTACGTCCAGGAGAAGTACCTGGACTCCCTGGTCGAACGCTCCGTCCTGTCCCGGAAGACCCACCGCTTTTTCGGCGTCTTCCCCTACCACCGCCACTACCCGGGCGTGCCGGACCTCGCGCCGGGCGTCCTCGACCGGTTCGCGGCGGCCGAGGCGGCGGGCTATCCGGACCACCGCGACCGGGTGCTGGCCGCCCTGGCCTCCGCCATCGGCCTGGCCGGCGACCTGACCCGCCTCGGCCGCACGGGCCGGACGGTGATGAAGGTCATGCGCCGCTCCGAGTGGACCGCCGCGGCGGTCCACTACAACGTGAAGCAGCACGAGTCCGGCGACGGCTGGAGCGGCGAGGGCGGAGAGAGCGGCGGCTGCGGAGGGGGCGGCGGGGAGTAGAAGGCGGCGGAGGCCGGGAGAGTGGGCCCGGTCACCGGTGCGCGAGACGTTCACACGTTCGGGGGAGCCTCATTCGGTTCCCGGCGAACGAGCAGGTCAGGCCCGCGAGACTCCTCCCCATGAGAGCACTGACGAGCACCGAACCCGAGGCATCCGAGCCGCGCTGGGCGGTCCCGCCCGAGGGCGGCTGGACCGCCGACGACCTGGACACACTCCCGAATCTGCCTCCGCACACGGAGCTGATCGACGGGAGTCTGGTCTTCGCCTGCCCGCAGACCTTGTTCCATTCGTGGGCGATCACCTTCTTCGGCGAGCACGTACGGGCAGCCGCACCCGCCGCCCTGGAGACGCTCAGTCGCTTCACGATCGACGTCGACCGGTACAACCGGCCCGAACCCGACGTGATCGTCGTCCCCCGATCCGTCATCCGGAGCATGGACCAGACGCGGGTGCCCGGCCCTTCCGTGGTTCTGGCCATCGAGGTGGCCTCCCACGAGACACTGACCCGCGACCGGGAGACCAAGCCCGTGAAATACGCCCGGGCGACCATCCCCCATTACTGGCGGGTGGAGAACCACGACGGGCGGCCCGTGGTCTACGTCTTCGAGCGGGAGCCGGCCACCGGGGCGTACACCTCGACGGGGATCTTCCACGACCGGATGAAGGTGTCGGTGCCCTTCGCCGTCGACCTGGACCTCACGGCGATCACGCCCCGCCACCGGGCGGCGGACCTGGCATAGGTCCCGCCGCCCCTCCCCCACCGCCCGGTACGCCTCACTCGTACTCGGGCGGTTCCTCGTCCCAGCCGAACTCGGGGTCGCTGTGCTGCGGGGCCGGGGCTTGTGTTCGGGCCGGGGCGGTCGCCGGGCGCGACGCGGGGGCCGCCGCACGCGGTGCGGGAGCCGGGGCCGTCGCCGGGCGCGACGCGGGCACGGGAGCCGCGGGAGCGGCTGCGGGAGCCGGGGCCGGCGGTGCGGGAGCTTCCGCCGCCGCCCCCGGGGACGTCTGCGCCAGGACCTCCAGCACGCCCTCCCCGTACGTCGCGAGCTTCTTCTCGCCCAGGCCGCTGACGCCGCCCAGCTCCGCGAGCGAGGCCGGGTGCAGCGTCGCGATCTCGCGCAGCGTGGCGTCGTGGAAGATGACGTACGCCGGGACGCCCTGCTCCTTCGCCGTCGCCCCGCGCCAGGCGCGCAGCGCCTCGAAGACCGGGACCGCGGACTCGGGGAGATCGGCGGCGGCCGCCTTGCCCTTGGCGCCCTTGGCTCCGCCGACCGAGGACAACGACCGGGACGTCGGCTTCTTCGGCTCCTTGCGGAGCAGCACGTCCCGCTCCCGCCCCAGGACCGTCGCGCTCTCGTCGGTCAGGACCAGCGTGCCGTACTCCCCCTCGACCGCGAGCAGACCCTGGGCCAGCAGCTGGCGCACCACACCGCGCCACTCCGCCTCCGCCAGCTCCTCGCCGATGCCGAAGACGGAGAGCTGGTCGTGGTCGAACTGGATGACCTTGGCGGTCTTGCGGCCCAGCAGGATGTCGATGATCTGGCCGGCGCCGAACTTCTGGTTCCGTTCGCGCTTCAGCCGCACCACCGTGGAGAGCAGCTTCTGCGAGACGACCGTGCCGTCCCAGGTCTCCGGCGGGGCCAGGCAGGTGTCGCAGTTGCCGCAGGCGGGGGCCGTGGGCTCCTGGCCGAAGTAGGTCAGCAGCTGGGCCCGGCGGCACTGGACCGTCTCGCACAGGGCCAGCATCGAGTCCAGATGGGAGGCGGCCCGGCGGCGGAACGCCTCGTCGCCCTCGCCGCCCTGGATGAGCTTGCGCTGCTGGACGACGTCCTGGAGTCCGTACGCCATCCAGGCCGTCGACGGCTCCCCGTCACGGCCCGCGCGGCCGGTCTCCTGGTAGTACCCCTCGACGGACTTGGGGAGGTCGACGTGGGCGACGAAGCGGACGTCCGGCTTGTCGATGCCCATGCCGAACGCGATCGTCGCGACGACGACGAGCCCCTCCTCGCGGAGGAAGCGCGCCTGGTGGGTGGCGCGGGTCCCGGCGTCCAGGCCCGCGTGGTACGGCACGGCCTCCACGCCGTTGCGGCAGAGGTACTCCGCGATCTTCTCGGTGGAGTTGCGCGAGAGGCAGTAGACGATGCCCGCGTCCCCGGCGTGCTCCTCCTTGAGGAAGGTGAGGAGCTGCTTCTTGGGCTCGGACTTCGGCACGATCCGGTACTGGATGTTCGGCCGGTCGAAGCTCGCGACGAAGTGCTTCGCGTCCGGCATGCCGAGGCGCCGGGTGATCTCCTCGTGCGTGGCGTGGGTCGCGGTCGCCGTCAGGGCGATGCGCGGAACGTCCGGCCAGCGCTCGCCGAGCACGGACAGGGCCAGGTAGTCGGGGCGGAAGTCGTGGCCCCACTGGGCGACGCAGTGCGCCTCGTCGATCGCGAAGACGGAGATCTCGCCCCGGGCCAGCAGGGAGAGGGTGGAGTCCAGCCGCAGCCGCTCCGGCGCGAGATAGAGCACGTCCAGCTCGCCCGCGAGGAACTGCGCCTCCATCGAGCGGCGCTCGTCGAAGTCCTGCGTGGAGTTCATGAAGCCGGCCCGGACGCCGAGCGCCCGCAGGGCGTCGACCTGATCCTGCATGAGGGCGATCAGGGGGGAGACGACGACGCCGGTGCCCCGCCTGACCAGGGACGGGATCTGGTAGCAGAGGGACTTTCCCCCGCCGGTGGGCATGAGCACGACCGCGTCGCCGCCCGCCACCACATGCTCGATGACCGCGCCCTGCTCGCCGCGGAACGACTCGTACCCGAAGACGCGGTGCAGCGTCCGCCGCGCCTCGCTCTCACCGCCCGTGCCGCTCTCGCCGCCCGTGTCGGTGTCGGTCACCGTCCCGGTCACATCCATGGTCACACCCAATGCTCTGTCCCCCGAGGTCCGCACGCCCGGCCCTGTCCGTCCTGCTCTCGTCCCCGTCCACGATAGGCGGCGGCAACGACAACGCCGGACGGTCTGTGGATAACCGACCGCCCGGCGCTGCTCTCCTCCCTACCGCGCGGGCTACCGCACGAACACTCCCGCCTGGCTCGCCAGGTCCAGGAAGTACTGCGGGGCCAGGCCCAGCACCAGGGTGACGGCGACGCCGACCGCGATGGTCGTCATGGTCAGCGGGGACGGGACGGCGACCGTGGGGCCGTCCGCCTTCGGCTCGCTGAAGAACATCAGGACGATCACGCGGATGTAGAAGAACGCGGCGACGGCCGAGGAGAGCACACCGACGACGACCAGCCCGCCGGCCCCGCCCTCGGCGGCCGCCTTGAACACCGCGAATTTGCCGGAGAACCCGGAGGTCAGCGGGATGCCCGCGAAGGCCAGGAGGAACACCGCGAAGACCGCGGCGACCAGCGGCGAGCGCCGGCCGAGCCCGGCCCACTTCGACAGGTGGGTGGCCTCGCCGCCCGCGTCCCGCACCAGGGTGACGACGGCGAACGCGCCGACCGTCACGAAGGAGTAGGCCAGCAGGTAGAAGAGGACCGAGGAGATGCCCTCCGGACTGGCCGCGATGACGCCCGCGAGGATGAAGCCCGCGTGCGCGATCGAGGAGTAGGCCAGCAGCCGCTTGATGTCGGTCTGGGTGATCGCGACGACCGCGCCGCCCAGCATCGTGACGATGGCCACCCCCCACATGACCGGCCGCAGGTCCCAGGCGAGGCCCGGCAGCGCCACGTACAGCAGGCGCAGCATCGCGCCGAACGCCGCGACCTTCGTGGCGGCGGCCATGAAGCCGGTCACCGGCGTCGGGGCGCCCTGGTAGACGTCCGGGGTCCACATGTGGAACGGGATCGCACCGACCTTGAAGAGCAGGCCGACCAGGACCATCGCGCCGCCGATGAGCAGCAGCGCGTCGTTGCCCATGGTGTCGGCGAGGGCCGGGTCGATCTCCAGGACCGACCCGTCGACGACGTTGGCGATGTCGGCGTACGAGAGGGAGCCCGCGTAGCCGTAGAGGAGGGCGATACCGAAGAGGAAGAACGCCGAGGAGAACGCGCCGAGCAGGAAGTACTTCACGGCGGCCTCCTGCGACAGCAGCCGCTTGCGGCGGGCCACGGCGCACAGGAGGTAGAGCGGGAGGGAGAAGACCTCCAGCGCGATGAACAGGGTCAGCAGGTCGTTGGCGGCCGGGAAGACCAGCAGCCCCGCCACCGAGAAGAGGAGGAGCGGGAAGACCTCGGTGGTGGCGAAGCCGGCCCGGACGGCGGCCTTCTCGCCTTCACCGCCCGGTACGGCTCCGGCCTGGGCGGCGAAGGAGTCGACCCGGTTGCCGTGGGCGGTGGGGTCCAGTCGGCGCTCGGCGAAGGTGAACACCGCCACCATGGCGACCAGGAGAATGGTGCCCTGGAGGAACAGGGTGGGGCCGTCGATCGCGATGGCGCCCATGGCCACGATCCCGGCGTCCGTGGTGCCGTATCCGCCGGCCGCGAGGCCGACGATCGCGGCGAACGAGCCGGCGACCGCCACCACGGTCAGGAGGAGCTGGGCGTGGTAGCGGGCCCGGCGCGGCACGAAGGCCTCCACCAGGATGCCCAGGACGGCGGCGACCACGATGATCAGGACCGGCATCAGCTGGGTGTACTCGATCTTCGGCGCCGTGAACGTGCTGCCCGGTGCCGCCGATGTCACCCCGCTCGCCGTCGTCCACAGACTGTGGACAGCTGTTGCGCTCACTTGGCGGCCTCCACCTCGGGCTGGGGGTCCTTCTTCTGTACGTCGGACATGGTGTGCTCCACCGCCGGGTTGACGACCTCGGTGAGCGGCTTCGGGAAGACGCCCAGGAAGATCAGCACGGCGATCAGCGGAAGCGCGACCGCCAGCTCCCGGGCCCTGAGGTCCGGCATGGACCGGACCGATTCCTGCACCGGGCCGGTCATCGTGCGCTGGTAGAGGACCAGGACGTAGAGCGCGGCGAGCACGATGCCGGAGGTGGCGATGATGCCTGCCACCGGATAGGCGCTGAACGTGCCGACGAGGACCAGGAACTCACTGACGAACGGGGCGAGCCCCGGCAGCGACAAGGTCGCCAGACCGCCGATGAGGAAGGTGCCCGCCAGCACGGGGGCGACCTTCTGCACCCCGCCGTAGTCCGCGATGAGCCGTGATCCGCGCCGGGTGATGAGGAATCCGGCGACCAGCAGCAGCGCGGCCGTCGAGATCCCGTGGTTGACCATGTAGAGGGTGGCGCCCGACTGGCCCTGGCTCGTCATCGCGAAGATGCCCAGGATGATGAAGCCGAAGTGCGAGATCGAGGCGTAGGCGATGAGCCGCTTGATGTCGCGCTGGCCGACCGCGAGCAGCGCCCCGTACACGATGGAGACGAGCGCCAGGGTGATCACCACCGGCGTCGCCCACTTGCTGGCCTCCGGGAAGAGCCCGAGGCAGAAGCGGAGCATCGCGAAGGTGCCGACCTTGTCGACGATCGCGGTGATCAGCACGGCGACCGGCGCGGTCGCCTCGCCCATCGCGTTGGGCAGCCAGGTGTGCAGCGGCCAGAGCGGGGCCTTGATCGCGAAGGCGAGGAAGAACCCGAGGAAGAGCCACCGCTCGGTGCTGGTCGCCATCTCCAGGGAGCCGTTGGCCCGGGCCTCGGTGATCTCGGAGAGCGAGAAGCTGCCCGCGACCACGTACAGCCCGATGACGGCGGCCAGCATGATCAGGCCGCCGGCCAGGTTGTAGAGGAGGAACTTGACCGCCGCGTACGACCGCTGGGTCGCGGCGTTCTCGTCGGTGCCCGCGTGGGCCCGGTCGCCGAAGCCGCCGATGAGGAAGTACATCGGGATGAGCATGGCTTCGAACAGGATGTAGAAGAGGAAGACGTCGGTGGCGACGAACGACAGGATCACCATGGCCTCGACCATGAGGATCAGGGCGAAGAAGCCCTGTGTCGGACGCCAGCGCGAGGACTTCGTCTCCTGGGGATCGGCGTCGTGCCAGCCCGCGACGATGACGAACGGGATCAGCAGCGCGGTGAGGCCGAGGAGCGCCACCCCGATGCCGTCCACGCCCAGTTCGTAGCGGACGCCGAAGTCGGCGATCCAGGACCGGGACTCGGTGAGCTGGTAGCGGTCGCCGCCCGGTTCGAAGCGGAGGAAGACGACGGCCGCCAGGACGAGCGTGCCGAGGGAGAAGAGCAGCGCGAGCCATTTGGCCGCGGTGCGCCGCGCGGCGGGAACCGCGGCGGTGGCGATGGCGCCGATCGCCGGGAGCGCCGCCGTCGCGGTCAGGAGGGGAAAGGACATGTGATCAGACCGCCCTCATCAGCAGGGTCGCGGCGATGACGACCGCCGTACCGCCGAACATCGAGACCGCGTAGGTGCGGGCGTAGCCGTTCTGCAGCTTGCGCAGCCGGCCGGAGAGCCCGCCGACCGAGGCGGCCGTGCCGTTGACGACGCCGTCGACCAGGGAGTGGTCCACGTAGACCAGCGAGCGGGTGAGGTGCTCGCCGCCGCGGACCAGGACCACGTGGTTGAAGTCGTCCTGGAGGAGATCGCGGCGGGCGGCCCGGGTGAGGACCGAACCGCGCGGGGCGACGACGGGCACGGGCTTGCGCCCGTACATCGCCCAGGCGATCCCGACGCCGATGACCAGGGCCACCACGGTGGCTCCGGTGACCGTGGCCGCGCTCAGCGGGGCGTGCCCGTGGTCGTAACCGGTCACGGGCTCCAGCCAGTTGATGAACCGGTCGCCGATCGCGAAGAACCCGCCGGCGAAGACCGAGCCGAAGGCCAGCACGATCATCGGGATCGTCATCGACTTCGGGGACTCGTGCGGGTGCGGCTCGTGACCCTCCGCGTCCGGCTGCCAGCGCGCCTGACCGAAGAACGTCATCAGCATCACGCGCGTCATGTAGAACGCGGTGATCGCGGCGCCCAGCAGGGCCACGGAGCCGAGGATCCAGCCCTCGGTGCCGCCCTTGGCGAAGGCCGCCTCGATGATCTTGTCCTTGGAGAAGAAGCCGGACAGGCCGGGGAAGCCGATGATGGCCAGATAGCCGAGACCGAAGGTGACGAAGGTGACCGGCATGTACTTCCGCAGACCGCCGTACTTGCGCATGTCGACCTCGTCGTTCATGCCGTGCATGACGGAGCCCGCGCCGAGGAAGAGTCCGGCCTTGAAGAAGCCGTGCGTCACCAGGTGCATGATCGCGAAGATGTAGCCGATGGGGCCGAGGCCCGCGGCCAGGATCATGTAGCCGATCTGCGACATCGTGGAGCCGGCCAGGGCCTTCTTGATGTCGTCCTTCGCGCAACCGACGATCGCACCGAAGATCAGCGTGACCGCGCCGACGATGACGACGACCATCTGGGCGTCCGGGGCGGCGTTGAAGATCGCGCCGGAGCGGACGATCAGATAGACACCGGCGGTGACCATGGTCGCGGCGTGGATGAGGGCGGAGACCGGGGTCGGGCCCTCCATCGCGTCGCCGAGCCAGGACTGCAGCGGCACCTGGGCCGACTTGCCGCAGGCGGCCAGGAGCAGCATCAGCCCGATGGCGGTCAGCTTGCCCTGGCTCGTCTCGTCCGCCGACTCCAGCACCGGCCCGAAGGCGAAGGTGCCGAAGGTGGTGAACATCAGCATGATGGCGATCGACAGGCCCATGTCGCCGACCCGGTTGACCAGGAAGGCCTTCTTCGCGGCGGTGGCCGCGGTGGGCTTGTGCTGCCAGAAGCCGATGAGCAGGAACGACGCCAGACCGACGCCCTCCCACCCGACGTACAGCAGGAGGTAGTTGTCGGCGATGACCAGGATGAGCATCGCCGCGAGGAACAGGTTGAGATAGCCGAAGAAGCGGCGCCTGCGCTCGTCGTGCTCCATGTAACCGATGGAGTAGATGTGGATCAGCGTGCCCACACCGGTGATGAGCAGGACGAACGTCATCGACAGCTGGTCGAGCTGGAAGGCGATGTCGGCCTGGAAGCCCTCCACCGGAATCCAGCTGAACAGGTGCTGGTGCAGGGCCCGGTCCTCGGCGTCCTTCCCCAGCATGTCGGTGAACAGGATCAGTCCGACGACGAACGAGGCGCCGGCCAGGACGGTGCCGAGCCAGTGGCCGGTCTTGTCCAGGCGGCGTCCGCCGCAGAGCAGGACCGCCGCTCCGAGCAGGGGCGCCGCGACGAGCAGCGCAATCAGGTTCTCCACGTTTCCGACCCCTTACAGCTTCATCAGGCTGGCGTCGTCGACCGAGGCCGAGTGGCGGGAGCGGAACAGCGACACGATGATCGCGAGTCCGACGACGACTTCCGCGGCGGCGACGACCATCGTGAAGAAGGCGACGATCTGCCCGTCGAGGTTGCCGTGCATCCGGGAGAACGTGACGAGCGCCAGATTGCAGGCGTTGAGCATCAGCTCGACGCACATGAACAGCACGATCGTGTTTCGCCTGATCAGCACCCCGGAGGCGCCGATCGCGAACAGCAGGGCCGCGAGGTAGAGGTAGTTGACCGGGTTCACTTGGCGGCCTCCGAATTCTCCGCCGCGGACGGGGGATTGGCTCCGCGCGCCACGGCGTCCGCGTCCTCACGTCCGAGCCGCTCCCCGGAGCGCTGCTCCAGGGCCTTGAGATCGGCGAGGGACTGCTGCGATACGTCACGGATCTGACCGCGCTGGCGCAGCGTCTGCATGACCGTGAGCTCGGACGGGGTGCCGTCGGGAAGCAGCCCGGGGATGTCCACCGCGTTGTGCCGGGCGTAGACGCCGGGGGCGGGCAGCGGCGGGAGGTGCTTGCCGCGCACGCGCTCCTCGGACATCTCCCGCTGGGTCTTGGCCCGTTCGGTGCGCTCGCGGTGCGTGAGCACCATCGCGCCGACCGTCGCGGTGATCAGCAGGGCGCCGGTGATCTCGAAGGCGAAGACGTACTTGGTGAAGATGAGGTTGGCGATTCCCTCGACGTTGCCGCCGTGTTGCGCGTTGGCCGCGCCGAGCCCGTTGAAGGTGCTCAGGGAGGCGTTGCCGATGCCCGCGATCAGCAGCACGGCGAACCCGAGAGCGCACCCGAGGGCCAGCCAGCGCTGCCCCTTGAGGGTCTCCTGGAGGGAGTCGGCGGCGGTGACGCCGACGAGCATGACGACGAAGAGGAACAACATCATGATCGCGCCGGTATAGACGACGATCTGGACGATGCCGAGGAAATACGCGCCGTTGGCGAGGTAGAAGACCGCGAGGACGATCATGGTCCCGGCGAGCGAGAGGGCGCTGTGCACGGACTTCTTCATCAGCACCGTGGAGAGCGCGCCGATCACGGCGACGGTGCCCAGGATCCAGAACTGGATGGCCTCGCCGGTCGAGGTGGCGGTGGCTGCGGCCAGCGCGTTCACTCCCCCACCCCCTTGTCCGGCCGGGTGGCGTCGGCGGCCCGGGTGGACTCGATGGGGTCCTCGTCGGGCTTGTCGCCCTCGCCCTTGGACACGGCCGTCTGACGGACCGTGCCGGGGGCGGCCTCGGTGACCACGCCCCGGTAGTAGTCCTGCTCGTCCATGCCGGGGAAGATCGCGTGCGGGCTGTCGACCATGCCCTCCTCCAGACCCGCGAGCAGCTCGTCCTTGGTGTAGATGAGGCTCTCGCGGGTGGTGTTGGCCAGCTCGAACTCGTTCGTCATCGTCAGCGCCCGGGTGGGGCAGGCCTCGATGCAGAGTCCGCACAGGATGCAGCGCGCGTAGTTGATCTGGTAGACGCGGCCGTAGCGCTCTCCCGGGGAGTAGCGCTCCTCCTCGGTGTTGTCCGCGCCCTCCACGTAGATCGCGTCCGCCGGGCAGGCCCAGGCGCACAGCTCGCAGCCGACGCACTTCTCCAGACCGTCCGGGTGGCGGTTGAGCTGGTGGCGGCCGTGGAAGCGGGGCGCCGTCACCTTCGGCGTCTCCGGATACTGCTCGGTGAGCCGCTTCTTGAACATGGCCTTGAAGGTCACGCCGAAGCCGGCCACGGGGTTCTGGAACTTCTCCCCCGACTCCCCTGCCTGCCCCGCCTGGCCCGAGGACCCAGCGGATCCCGATGAGCCCGTGAGCTCTGGTTTCTCAGACACCGCCGGCCTCCTTTCCGTCACTCGCGCTTTCGTCACTCTGAGTATCGGTCCCACCACTGACAACGAGCTCCCGCTCCCGTCGTGGTGTGCGCCTGGGCACCGGCGGCAGGGTCTGGCCGGGCAGCGGAGGCACCGGGAACCCGCCCGCCATCGGGTCGAAGGCTGGTTCCGGTCCGGCCGCTTCCTCCTCGGCCCGGTTCCTGCGGTCGCGGAACATGTCGACGACGAACGAGATCAGCAGGATCGCGATCACGGCCGCACCGACGTACAGCACGATCCGGGAGAAGTCGTAGCCCTCGTTGCGCAGGGCGCGGACGGTGGCGACGAGCATCAGCCAGACGACCGAGACCGGGATGAGGACCTTCCAGCCCAGCTTCATCAACTGGTCGTAGCGGACCCGGGGAAGCGTGCCGCGCAGCCAGATGAAGAAGAAGATCAGCACCTGGAGCTTCAGGAAGAACCAGAGCATCGGCCACCAGCCGTGGTTCGCTCCCTCCCAGAAGGCGGAGATCGGGTACGGGGCCCGCCAGCCGCCGAGGAACAGCGTCACCGCGATCATCGACACGGTCACCATGTGGATGTACTCGGCGAGCATGAACATCGCGAACTTGATGGAGCTGTACTCGGTGTTGAACCCGCCGACCAGGTCGCCCTCGGACTCCGGCATGTCGAACGGCGCCCGGCTGGCCTCACCGACCATGGTCACCATGTAGATGATGAACGAGACCGGCAGCAGCATGATGTACCAGCGGTCCGCCTGCGCCTCCACGATCGTCGAGGTGGACATCGACCCGGAGTAGAGGAAGACCGAGGCGAAGGCCGCGCCCATGGCGATCTCGTACGAGATCATCTGGGCGGACGAACGGATTCCGCCGAGCAGGGGGTAGGTCGAGCCCGAGGACCAGCCGCCGAGGACGAAGCCGTACACGCCGACCGCGCCGACCGCGAGGATGTAGAGCGCGGCGATCGGGAGGTCGGTGAGCTGCATCGTGGTGCGCTGCCCGAAGATCGAGACCTCGTTGCCCGCCGGGCCGAAGGGGATCACCGCGATCGCCATGAAGGCCGGGATCGCGGCGAGGATCGGCGCGAGGACGTAGACCGCCTTGTCCGCGCGCTTGACGATCACGTCTTCCTTCAGCATCAGCTTGATGCCGTCGGCGAGCGACTGGAGCAGCCCCCAGGGACCGTGCCGGTTGGGGCCGACGCGCAGCTGCATCCAGGCGACGACCTTGCGCTCCCACACGATGGAGAACAGCACGATCAGCATCAGGAACGCGAAGCAGAAGACCGCCTTGATGACGACGAGCCACCAGGGGTCGGTGCCGAACATCGAGAGATCCTCGGCGGCGAGGACGACGCTCTCGGGCGCCGTCGTGAATGCGGCGAGGCCAGTCACGCTCGTACCTCCGATGGTTCGACGGGAGCACCCGGTGCGGCGGCGGGGCCGATCCGCACCAGGCCGCCCGGGTTCGCGCCGGTGTCGGCGGGGATGCCGCGCCCCACCGAGTTCAGCGGCACCCAGACCACCCGGTCCGGCATGTCGGTGACCGCGAGGGGCAGTTCGACGGTGCCCGCGGGGCCGGTGACGGCGAGCAGGTCGCCGTCCTTGACGCCGGACTCGGCGGCGGTGACCGCCGAGAGCCGGGCGACGGCCGCGTGCCGGGTCCCGGCGAGGGCGGTGTCGCCCTCCTGGAGCCGGCCGAGGTCGAGCAGCATCCGGTGGCCCGCGAGGACCGCCTCGCCGTCGCCGGGCCGGGGCAGCGGCCGGGCGCTCTCGCGCGGGTCCTCGGCGTGGCCGCCCTCCCAGCCGCCGAGCCGGTCCAGCTCGCGGCGGGCGGCGGTCAGGTCCGGCAGGGCGAAGTGCACGTCCATGGCGTCGGCCAGCATGTGCAGCACCCGGGAGTCCGTCGGCGCCAGCGTCCGGGGCATCTGCTCCGGCTTGAGCGCCGCCTGGAACATCCGGACCCGGCCCTCCCAGTTGAGGAAGGTGCCGGACTTCTCCGCGACGGCGGCGACCGGGAAGACCACGTCCGCCCGGGCGGAGACCGCGCTCGGCCGCAGTTCCAGCGAGACCAGGAAGCCGACCCCGTTCAGCGCCTGGAGGGCGCGGTTCGGGTCGGGCAGGTCCTCGACGCCGACCCCGGCGACGAGGAGCGCACCCAGTTCGCCGGTGGCCGCGGCCTCGACGATCTGGCCGGTGTCGCGGCCGTGGCGGGCGGGCAGTTCGGCCACGCGCCACACCTCCGCGACCTCCTCGCGGGCCCGCGGGTCGGTGGCCGGGCGGCCGCCGGGCAGCAGGGTGGGGAGCGCGCCCGCCTCCACCGCGCCCCGGTCGCCCGCCCGGCGCGGGATCCACACCAGGCGTGCGCCGGTGGCGGTGGCGGTGCGGACGGCGGCGGACAGCGCACCGGGCACTCCGGCGAGCCGTTCACCGACGATGATCAGGGAGTGCTCGGCGCGGAGCGCCTCGGCCGCGGCGGCCCCTTCGGCCTCCAGGCCGACGCCGCCCGCGAGCGCGTCCAGCCACTCGGTCTCGGTGCCGGGGGCGGCGGGCAGCAGCGTGCCGCCCGCCTTCACCAGGCCCCGGGTGGCGTGCGAGGCGAGCGCGAAGGTCTTCTGGCCGCTCTTGCGGTGGGCCTTGCGCAGCCGCAGGAAGACGCCGGGCGCCTCCTCCTCGGACTCGAACCCGACGAGCAGGACCGCGGGGGCCTTCTCCAGCGCGGTGTACGTGACCCCCTCGCCGTCCAGGTCCCGGCCGCGTCCGGCGACCCGGGCGGCCAGGAAATCGGCCTCCTCGGCGCTGTGCACCCGGGAGCGGAAGTCGATGTCGTTGGTGTCGAGGGCGACCCGGGCGAACTTGCTGTACGCGTAGGCGTCCTCGACGGTCAGCCGGCCGCCGGTCAGGACGCCGGTACGGCCGCGGGCGGCGAGGAGCCCGGCCGCCGCGGCTTCCAGGGCCTCGGGCCAGCTCGCCGGTTCCAGCTCGCCGTCGGCGTTGCGTACCAGCGGGGTGGTGAGCCGGTCGCGCTGCTGGGCGTAACGGAAGCCGAACCGCCCCTTGTCGCAGAGCCACTCCTCGTTGACCTCGGGCTCGTTGGCCGCGAGGCGGCGCATGACCTTGCCGCGCCGGTGGTCGGTCCGGGTCGAGCAGCCGCCCGCGCACTGCTCGCACACCGAGGGGGTGGAGACCAGGTCGAAGGGGCGGGAGCGGAAGCGGTACGCCGCCGAGGTGAGCGCGCCGACCGGGCAGATCTGGATGGTGTTGCCGGAGAAGTACGACTCGAAGGGGTCGCCCTCGCCGGTGCCGACCTGCTGGAGGGCGCCGCGCTCGATCAGCTCGATCATCGGGTCGCCCGCCACCTGGTTGGAGAACCGGGTGCAGCGCGCGCAGAGCACGCACCGCTCGCGGTCCAGCAGCACCTGGGTGGAGATCGGGACGGGCTTCTCGAACGTCCGCTTCTTGCCCTCGAAGCGGGAGTCGGCGCCGCCGTGCGACATCGCCTGGTTCTGGAGCGGGCACTCGCCGCCCTTGTCGCAGACGGGGCAGTCCAGCGGATGGTTGATCAGCAGCAGCTCCATCACGCCCTTCTGCGCCTTCTCGGCGACAGGAGAGGTGATCTGCGACTTGACGACCATGCCGTCGGTGCAGGTGATGGTGCAGGAGGCCATCGGCTTGCGCTGGCCCTCGACCTCGACGATGCACTGGCGGCAGGCGCCGGCGGGGTCGAGGAGCGGGTGGTCGCAGAAGCGCGGGATCTCGATGCCGAGGAGCTCCGCGGCGCGGATGACCAGGGTCCCCTTGGGGACGCTGATCTCGATGCCGTCGATGGTCAGCGTGACCAGGTCCTCGGGCGGGATCGCCGCCTCGCCGCCCCCGGAGGGCGCACTCGTGGTGACTGTCATGCGTTCACCCCCCGGTGAGCGTTCTTGCCGTCGGTGTTCTTGTCGTCGGCCCAGGCCGTGGACCGGGCGGGGTCGAAGGGGCAGCCCTTGCCGGTGATGTGCTGCTCGTACTCCTCGCGGAAGTACTTGAGCGAGGAGAAGATCGGCGAGGCCGCGCCGTCGCCGAGCGCGCAGAACGACTTGCCGTTGATGTTGTCGGCGATGTCGTTGAGCTTGTCGAGGTCGGCCATCTCGCCCTTGCCGGCCTCGATGTCGCGGAGCAACTGGACCAGCCAGTACGTCCCTTCGCGGCAGGGTGTGCACTTGCCACAGGACTCGTGGGCGTAGAACTCGGTCCAGCGGGTGACGGCCCGCACGACGCAGGTCGTCTCGTCGAAGCACTGGAGCGCCTTGGTGCCGAGCATGGACCCTGCGGCGCCGACGCCCTCGTAGTCGAGGGGGACGTCGAGGTGCTCCTCGGTGAACATCGGGGTGGAGGAGCCGCCCGGGGTCCAGAACTTCAGGCGGTGCCCGGACCGGATGCCGCCGCTCATGTCGAGGAGCTGGCGCAGCGTGATGCCGAGCGGGGCCTCGTACTGGCCGGGGCTGGTGACGTGGCCGCTGAGCGAGTAGAGCGTGAAGCCCGGGGACTTCTCGCTGCCCATCGACTTGAACCAGTCCTTACCCTTGTTCAAAATCGCGGGAACCGAGGCGATGGACTCGACGTTGTTCACGACAGTGGGGCAGGCGTACAGACCGGCGACCGCAGGGAAGGGGGGCCGCAGCCGGGGCTGGCCACGCCGTCCTTCGAGAGAGTCGAGCAGCGCGGTTTCCTCACCACAGATGTACGCACCGGCGCCCGCGTGCACCGTGAGTTCCAGATCGAGTCCTGAGCCCAGGATGTTCGTCCCCAGATAACCCGCCTCGTACGCCTCTCGTACGGCCTCGTGCAGTCGTCGCAGCACGGGGACGACCTCACCGCGCAGATAGATGAACGCGTGCGACGAACGGATCGCGTAACAGGCGATCACGATGCCCTCGATGAGGCTATGTGGGTTCGCGAAGAGGAGCGGGATGTCCTTGCAGGTCCCCGGCTCCGACTCGTCGGCGTTGACAACTAGATAGTGCGGTTTGCCGTCGCCCTGCGGGATGAACTGCCACTTCATCCCGGTGGGGAAGCCCGCGCCGCCGCGTCCGCGCAGACCGGAGTCCTTGACGTACGCGATGAGGTCGTCGGGCGCCATGGCGAGTGCCTTGCGCAGCCCTTCGTAGCCCTCGTGGCGGCGGTAGGTGTCCAGGGTCCAGGAGTCGGGCTGGTCCCAGAAGGCGGAGAGGACCGGTGCGAGCAGCTTCTCGGGGCTCGTCCCGTTGTGGTCGATCTCGGCGGCCAAGGTCATCACTCCCCCTCCTCGGCTGCGGGCCCGGCCGGGTGCTCCGGGTCGGAGGCCGAGGTCTGCTGCGGTGCGTCGTGCGAGCTGAGGTGCTCGGACGGCGAAGGGTCGTGCGGTTGCGCGTCCTGGGGCTGCGCGTCCTGGGGCTGTCCGGCGCGCGGGGAGACCACGCGCGCCTGCGGGAGCGCCTCGCCCTTGGCGAGCTTCAGCCCGACGAGGGAGGCGGGGCCCGCGCCGCCGGTCGCCTCGACGGCGCCGGGCCGCTCGTCGGGGAAGCCGGCCAGGATGCGGGCCGTCTCCTTGTACGAGCAGATCGGCGCGCCGCGGGTGGGCTCGACGGTCCGGCCGGCGATCAGGTCGTCGACGAGTTGCGTGGCGCTCTGCGGCGTCTGGTTGTCGAAGAACTCCCAGTTGACCATCACGACGGGCGCGAAGTCGCAGGCGGCGTTGCACTCGATGTGTTCGAGGGTGACCTTGCCGTCGTCGGTGGTCTCGTTGTTGCCGACGCCGAGGTGCTCCTTGAGCGTGTCGAAGATGGCGTCGCCGCCCATGACCGCGCACAGGGTGTTGGTGCAGACGCCGACCTGGTAGTCGCCGCTGGGCCTGCGCCGGTACATGGAGTAGAAGGTCGCGACGGCGGTGACCTCGGCGGTGGTGAGGTCGAGCGTCTCGGCGCAGAAGGCCATGCCCGTACGGGAGACGTATCCCTCCTCTGACTGCACGAGGTGCAGCAGCGGCAGGAGGGCGGAGCGGCTGCCGGGGTAGCGGGCGAGCACCTCCTTGGCGTCCGCGTCGAGCCGGGCGCGCACCTCGGCCGGGTAGGGGGTGGCGGGGAGCTGCGGCATCCCCAGACTGACGTCTTGGCGCGATGTGGTCACCGGTCGACGCCTCCCATCACGGGGTCGATGGACGCGACGGCGACGATGACGTCGGCGACCTGGCCGCCTTCGCACATCGCCGCCATGGCCTGGAGGTTGGTGAAGGACGGGTCGCGGAAGTGGACCCGGTAGGGGCGGGTGCCGCCGTCGGAGACGACGTGCACGCCGAGTTCGCCCTTGGGGGACTCGACGGCGGTGTACACCTGACCGGCCGGGACCCGGAAGCCCTCGGTCACCAGCTTGAAGTGGTGGATCAGGGCTTCCATGGAGGTACCCATGATGTTCCGGATGTGGTCGAGCGAGTTGCCGAGTCCGTCCGGGCCGAGGGCGAGCTGGGCGGGCCAGGCGATCTTCTTGTCGGCGACCATGACCGGCCCGGGCTCCAGGCGGTCGATGCACTGCTCGATGATGCGCAGCGACTGGCGCATCTCCTCCAGGCGGATCAGGAAGCGCCCGTAGGAGTCGCAGGTGTCGGCGGTCGGGACCTCGAAGTCGTAGGTCTCGTAGCCGCAGTACGGGTCGCTCTTGCGCAGGTCGTGCGGGAGCCCGGCGGAGCGCAGCACCGGGCCGGTGGCGCCGAGCGCCATGCAGCCGGTGAGGTCGAGGTAGCCGACGTCCTTCATCCGGGCCTTGAAGATCGGGTTGCCGGTGGCGAGCTTGTCGTACTCCGGCAGGTTCTTCTTCATGGTCTTGATGAACTCGCGCAGCTGGTCGACCGCGCCCGGGGGCAGGTCCTGGGCGAGGCCGCCGGGGCGGACGAACGCGTGGTTCATCCGCAGGCCGGTGAAGAGCTCGAAGAGGTCGAGAACCAGTTCACGATCGCGGAAACCGTAGATCATGATCGTGGTCGCGCCGAGCTCCATGCCGCCGGTGGCGATGCACACGAGGTGCGAGGCGAGCCGGTTGAGCTCCATCAGCAGGACGCGCAGGACGGTGGCCCGGTCGGGGATCTGGTCCTCGATGCCGAGGAGCTTCTCGACGCCCAGGCAGTACGCCGTCTCGTTGAAGAACGGCGTCAGGTAGTCCATCCGCGTGACGAAGGTGGTGCCCTGGGTCCAGTTGCGGAATTCGAGGTTCTTCTCGATGCCGGTGTGGAGGTAGCCGATGCCGCAGCGGGCCTCGGTGACGGTCTCGCCGTCGATCTCCAGGATGAGGCGCAGCACGCCGTGCGTGGACGGGTGCTGGGGGCCCATGTTGACGATGATGCGCTCGTCGTCGGACTTCACCGCGGATTCGACGACCTCGTCCCAGTCGCCGCCGGTGACTGTATATACAGTCCCCTCGGTCGTGGTACGGGGCGTTGCATGGGGAGTGGTCATCAGGAGTACGACCTCCGCTGGTCCGGAGCCGGGATCTGGGCGCCCTTGTACTCGACGGCGATGCCGCCGAGCGGGTAGTCCTTGCGCTGCGGGAAGCCCTGCCAGTCGTCCGGCATCATGATCCGGGTCAGGGCCGGGTGCCCGTCGAAGACGAGCCCGAAGAAGTCGTACGCCTCGCGCTCGTGCCAGTCGTTGGTCGGGTAGATCTCGACGAGCGACGGGACGTGCGGGTCGCTGTCCGGGGCGGAGACCTCCAGCCGGATCAGCCGGCCGTGGGTGAGGGACCGCAGGTGGTAGACGGCGTGCAGCTCGCGGCCCTTGTCGCCCAGGAAGTGGACGCCGCTCACGCCCGTACAGAGTTCGAAGCGCAGGGCGGGGTCGTCGCGCAGGGTGCGGGCGACCTGGACCAGGTGCTCGCGGGCGATGTGGAAGGTCAGCTCGTCGCGGTCGACGACCGTCTTCTCGATGGCGTTGGAGGGGAGCAGGTCCTGTTCCTCCAGGGCCCCTTCCAGCTCGTCGGCCACCTCGTCGAACCAGCCGCCGTACGGCCGGGAGGCGGCTCCCGGCAGGGTGATGGTGCGAACGAGGCCGCCGTAGCCGGAGGTGTCGCCGCCGTTGTTCGCGCCGAACATGCCCTTGCGGACGCGGATGACCTCGCCGCCGGTGTCGCGCGGGGCGGGTACGGCGTTGCCGTTCTGCTCGCCGTTCGCGTCGGAGTTCTCGGTCACCGCAGCAGCCCCTTCATCTCGATCAGGGGCAGTGCCTTGAGGGCCGCTTCCTCCGCCTCGCGGGCGGCCTCCTCCGCGTTGACCCCGAGTTTGCCGTTCTGGATCTTCTGGTGGAGCTTGAGGATGGCGTCCAGCAGCATCTCGGGGCGAGGCGGACAACCCGGCAGATAGATGTCGACCGGGACAATATGATCAACACCCTGCACAATGGCGTAATTGTTGAACATGCCACCCGATGACGCACAAACCCCCATGGAGATGACCCACTTGGGATTCGGCATCTGGTCGTAGACCTGCCGCAGGACGGGCGCCATCTTCTGGCTCACCCGTCCCGCGACGATCATCAGGTCCGCCTGTCGCGGCGATCCGCGGAAGACCTCCATCCCGAACCGGGCCAGGTCGTAGCGGCCCGCGCCGGTCGTCATCATCTCGATGGCGCAGCAGGCCAGTCCGAACGTGGCCGGGAAGACGGACGACTTCCGCACCCAGCCCGCGGCCTGCTCGACCGTGGTCAGAACGAAGCCGCTCGGCAGTTTCTCTTCGAGTCCCATGGTGTGCCCCTCAGCCCCTCAGTCCCATTCCAGGCCGCCGCGACGCCATACATACGCATAGGCGACGAAGACGGTGAGCACGAAGAGCAGCATCTCCACGAGCCCGAAGATCCCCAGGGCGTCGAAGGAGACCGCCCAGGGATAGAGGAAGACGATCTCGATGTCGAAGACGATGAAAAGCATCGCCGTCAGGTAGTACTTGATCGGAAAGCGGCCGCCTCCGGCGGGAGTCGGGGTGGGTTCGATACCGCACTCGTACGCTTCGAGCTTTGCCCGGTTGTACCGCTTGGGGCCGATAAGCGTGGCCATGACCACGGAGAAGATCGCAAACCCTGCCCCGAGGGCGCCGAGCACGAGGATGGGCGCGTAGGCATTCACGCTCCTCGCTCCTTCCAGTCGTCCTTGACCTGTGGACCGCATCGGGCGACCGGCTCACCACCTCACCAAGATCGTGCACATGTGAGGCAGTTCACAAGCCCGACTGCCCCGCATCCTATGCCCGCCCCCCTGTGATCTGCGACACGGGGTACGACAACGGCTTTGTGATCTCCACCACCTGACGAACGATCATGAAGTCGTATGAGCGGTGATCTTCGTACGCGAAGCGGCCGGGTGATCACGAGACGTGACATTCGATGGCGTCACCGCTGGTCAAAGGCGTGCCGCGCTATCAATCGACAGCCCGTACAAGCAAATTGGCGGTGGAATGCCCCGGGGTGATAAGGGCGTCGACCAAGATCGACGACCGCCCGCGCGAGGGGCGGTGGGGACCGATGCGGACATGTGCACGCATTCACGAACTTCCGGATCGAGCACCCGGAGGCCGCCCCCGCGTCGGCCCGGCACCCGAGTGGAGTCGCCGCCTCCGCCGGCACGGGACGGCCGCGAGGCGACCACCGGAGCCCGCGGGTGACCGAGAACCGCCGCTGGACGCCCACGCGGATCGCGGCCGCGAGGGTTGCCCGCTCCGGCCGACCCGCACTGTGACCTGCGCCACTCGGGCCCGCACCCCGGAAAGCCGGGCTTGGCCATCAGTGTGAACGGATGGTAGGCGACGGGCAATTCGGGCGTATTGCCGAAAGGCAATGATCACGGGCCTGTTGGTCGCCGCCCGATTTGCCCGTTACGGCGTCAATAAAGGCGGCCAGAAAGCGGATTCACAGATTCCGAACGTAACTGTGTCGCAACACACGTTTCTTGATGGGACCCCTACAGCCCTGATAGCGCTAGTACCCATGTCCCACACCGCTCACATACCCAGCCACCGGAAGCCCCGTCAGCGCGCCTCGAAGTCGGCACTGCGAGCCGGAGTTGCCGGTGGCGTCCTCAGCACCATCGCGGTCGCGGGTGCCGCCGGTCCGGCCCAGGCCGAGCCGGTGACCCAGACGATCGAGATGCCCACCATCACGTCCGGCTTCTCCACCGCCGTGGCCGCCTCCGCCCAGGCCACGCAGCAGGTCGCCCTCGACCTGGAGACGCAGGCCGACGAGGACGCCGCGGCCGAGAAGGCCGCCAAGACGGCCAAGAAGGCACACGCCGAGGCCGTCCGCAAGGCCGAGGCCAAGAAGAAGGCCGAAGCCGCCGCGAAGGCCAAGGCCAAGGCGGAGGCCGAGGAGCGCGCCGAGCGCGCCTCCCGGACCTCCGAGCGCACGACGCTCAGCGCCTCCTCCGGCTCGTCGGGCTCCTCGGACTCGGGCAGCTCCGCCTCCGCACCTTCTTCCTCCTCTTCCTCGAACGTGAGCGGCTCCGCCGCCTCCATCGTGGCGTTCGCCAAGGCACAGGTGGGCGACGCCTACGTGCCCGGCGGCACCGGCCCCAACTCCTGGGACTGCTCCGGCCTGACCCAGGCCGCGTACCGCACGGCGGGCATCGACCTGCCGCGCGTCTCGCAGTCCCAGTCGACGTTCGGCACCCAGGTCTCCCTGGACAACCTCCAGCCCGGCGACATCCTCTACTGGGGTAGCGCGGGCAGCGCGTACCACGTCGCGATCTACATCGGCGGCGGCGAGTTCGTCGGTGCGCAGAACTCCAACACCGGCACGGTGCAGCGCTCCATGGACTACGACCGGCCGACCGGCGCGGTCCGCGTTCTCTGATTCACAAGCGCCCGTCGGCGCTCACGTCGACATCCTCTGAGGGCCGCCGCTCCCCCGCTCGGGAGCGGCGGCCCTTCGCCGTCGTCGCGGCGACGAGCAGGGCCAGGACCATCAGCAGGGCGCTCACCCAGACCGGGGCCCGGTAGCCGAACCCGGCGTCCAGGGCCAGGCCGCCCGCCCACGGGCCCACCGCCGCCCCCAGGTTGAACGCGGTCGTCGAGAAGGCGCCGGCCAGCGTCGGGGCCCCGGAGGCCAGGCCCAGGACCCGGGTGATCAGGGCGGTGCCCGTACCGAAGGCGAGCATGCCGAGGAGCGGGATCAGCGCCAGGGCGAGCACCGGGCGGCCCGCCGTCAGGGCGAGGGCCGCCCAGCCGAGGGTGAGGGCGGTCATGCCCGTGGCGATGACGGCGACCGGGCGGGCGTCGGCGAACCGGCCCGCCAGCGTGACCCCGGCGAACGAACCCGCCCCGAACAGCGCCAGGGACACCGGCACCCACCCCGCGCCCAGCCCCGTCTCCCGGGTGAGGAGCGGCTCCAGGTAGGAGAAGGCGCAGAAGGTCGCCCCCTGCACCAGGGCCATCGTGAGCAGGACCGGCCGCGGCCCGGGGCCGGTCAGCGCGCGCAGTTCGTCCCGTACGGGTACGGGAGCGGCGCCCGGGCCCGTACCCCGGCCGCCCGGGATGGAGCGCAGGACCGCGAGGAAGGCGGGCAGCGAGACGATCGCGACCGCCCAGAAGGCCGACCGCCACCCCCACCGCTCCCCCAGCACCGCGCCGGCCGGTACGCCCACGACACAGGCGATCGTGACGCCGCCGACCACCACGGCGGTGGCCCGGCCCTTCAGTCGGTCCGGGACCATCGCGATGGCCGTGGTCAGCGCGACCGCCCAGAAGCCCGCGTTGGCGAGGGCCCCGACGAAGCGGGTCACCAGGAGCACCTCGTAGCTCGGGGTGAGAGCGCCGACGACATGGACGGCGACGAACACCGCGAGGAAGAGGAGCAGGGCGCGGCGGCGGGGCCAGGCGCGGCCCGCCAAGGCCATCAGGGGTGCGCCGACGACCATTCCGATGGCGAAGGCGGAGGTGAGGAGGCCGGCGGCGGAGAGGGAGACGTCGAGGTCGGCGGCGATGCCGGAGACGAGCCCGGACAGCATGAACTCGGAGGTGCCCTGGGCGAAGACCGCGAGCCCCAGGACGTAGACGGCGAATGGCATGGGTGAGTAGCCCCTTGGACGGAACCGTCGGGTGGACAGACAGACCGGAGTGCGGGGATACGGGCCGCGGAGACGTCCGCCGGTGGTCCGGCGGGACGGTGCGGGAGAGGTGCCCGGCGGTGATCGGCCGGTGGCACGGAGAAGTGCCCTGCGGTGACGATCGGCCGGGGCACGAACCCCGCGTACGGCGGTGCTTCAGCGCGTACGCGAGGGGGGAACGGCCCGTGCCCGCGGTGAGCGGGGGGCGCGGAACCGTGATGAAGGGGGCCGCTGACCCGTGGGTCAGCCGGCGACGCTCAGCACGAACACGGCCACCGGCGCACCGGTGGCCGGACTCTGTCGGACTCGGGGCTGGCCATGGCAGAGAGGCTACCGGGCGGGCGGCGGGGCCTCCAGCGGTTTTCCGGGCCGGAGGAGCCGCCGCCTCGGTCCGGGCCGGAGAGGCCGCCGTCTCCGTTCTGCGGACCGGAGAAGTCGCCGCCTCGGTTCTGCGGACCGGGGAGGCCGCCGCCCGGATCAGCGGCGGCCCGGATCAGCGGCGGCGCGGGCGGCGGGTCGTCCGCTCCGGCTCCTTGGCCGAGGTGGTGGGCGCGGGCAGCGCGTCGTACGCGGCGTCGAAGTCGTCGTCCTCGTCCGTCGCGGTGGGGTCCACGGCGAAGCGGGGCTCCAGGAAGAGCCCGTGGTGCTGGGGCAGGGAGGCGGTGGTCATGGCTGTCTGTCCTTGGGGTCGAGCAGCGCTGTATCGGCTTGTTCCGTACCCCGCTGGCCTGCGTTCGATGTGAGCGTGCGTCAAGAAGAGTGGCACGCACCGCGTGCCGCCACTGCGGGCGGGGGCGGGCGGGCGCCGTCCGGTCCGGTACTGCCGACGACCGGGGGCGCGCAAATCATCGCACACGATCACCTGGGCGGATGAGGATTAACGCCGGGGGCGGCCGGAGCGCCGGATTCGGGGTGCTCAGGGGGGCGACGCGGAAGTGCGTGCTCCGCCGCCGACGGCACTCCCCCGCCTGACGTCCATTTCGCGCGGGTGATCGGCCCGGCCCCGCCCAGCCCGGCCGGCCCCGCCCAGCCCGGCCGACGCCCGCCGCCTGATGCCCGCCGCCTGATGCCCTCCGCCCGATGCCCTCCGAGCGGCGCGAGCACTCCTGCGGCGACCGGGCCCCGGTGGCCCGCCACTACGAGCGCACACGTGCGGCGGACCCTTCCTGAGCGGCCTCAGGCCTTCGGGGCCACCTTCGACAGGCCGTTGATGATGCGGTCCATCGCGTCGCCGCCCTGCGGGTCGGTCAGGTTGGCCAGCATCTTGAGGGTGAACTTCATCAGCAGGGGGTGGGTCAGACCGCGCTCGGTGGCGATCTTCATGATCTTCGGGTTGCCGATCAGCTTCACGAAGGCGCGGCCCATCGTGTAGTAGCCGCCGTAGGTCTCCTTGAGCACCTTCGGGTAGTTGTTCAGGGCCAGTTCGCGCTGGGCGGGGGTGGCGCGGGCGTGGGCCTGGACGATGACGTCGGCCGCGATCTGGCCGGACTCCATGGCGTACGCGATGCCTTCGCCGTTGAACGGGTTCACCATGCCGCCCGCGTCGCCGACGAGGAGGAGGCCCTTGGTGTAGTGCGGCTGGCGGTTGAAGGCCATCGGGAGGGCCGCGCCGCGGATCGGCATCGTCATGTTGTCCGGGGTGTAGCCCCACTCCTCCGGCATGGAGGCGCACCAGGCCTTGAGGACCTCGCGCCAGTCCAGCTCCTTGAAGGCGGAGGAGGAGTTGAGGATGCCGAGGCCCACGTTGGAGGTGCCGTCGCCCATGCCGAAGATCCAGCCGTAGCCGGGCAGCAGGCGGTCCTCGGAGCCGCGCTTGTCCCACAGCTCCAGCCAGGACTCCAGGTAGTCGTCGTCGTGGCGGGGTGAGGTGAAGTAGGTCCGCACGGCGACGCCCATGGGGCGGTCCTCGCGGCGGTGCAGGCCCATCGCCAGGGAGAGCCGGGTGGAGTTGCCGTCGGCGGCGACGACGAGCGGGGCGTGGAAGGTGACCGGGGTCTTCTCCTCGCCGATCTTCGCCTCGATGCCGGTGATACGGCCGGTGCGCTCGTCCCTGATGGGCGCGCCCACGTTGCAGCGCTCGTACAGCCGGGCGCCGGCCTTCTGCGCCTGCCGGGCCAGCTGCTCGTCGAAGTCGTCGCGCTTGCGGACCAGACCGTAGTCCGGGTAGGAGGCGAGGTCGGGCCAGTCCAGCTGGAGCCGTACACCGCCGCCGATGATGCGCAGGCCCTTGTTGCGCAGCCAGCCCGCCTCCTCGGAGATGTCGATCCCCATGGAGACGAGCTGTTTCGTGGCGCGGGGCGTGAGCCCGTCGCCGCAGACCTTCTCGCGGGGGAAGGCGGTCTTCTCCAGGAGCAGGACGTCGAGTCCGGCCTTGGCGAGGTAGTAGGCGGTCGTGGAGCCGGCTGGGCCCGCTCCGACGACGATCACGTCCGCGCTGTGCTCGGAGAGGGGCTCGGTCACGGTCGGATCTCCCGAAGACTCGAATTCGCGTGCCGCGCGGCACATGTCCCGTGCAGTCTATGGGGGCCTGCGAACCGACCCTCCGAAGGGCTCCCTCATGTCGACAGCACCTGTCATACCTCATGCTTCGGCCCCGGCCGTACGCCTCCGTGTGCCGACCGACGAGGACGCCCTCGCCTGGCATCGGGTCTTCGACGATCCGCAGGTGATGGAGTTCTTCGACGGGCGCAGCGCGGAGCTGTCCGCGTACGAGGAGCTCACCGCCCGCCAGCGGCGGCACGACGCGGAGCTGGGTTACTGCCTGTGGACCGTCACGGACGAGGAGGACGCCGTCCTCGGCTTCACCGGGGCGCAGCCGTGGCCGCACACGCATTACGGGCCGGTCGGCGCGACCGAGATCGGCTGGCGGCTGGGGCGCCCGGCGTGGGGCCGGGGTTACGCCACCGCCGCCGCCCGCACGACGCTGGAGCGGGTACGGGCGGCGGGGGTGGGCGAGGTCGTCGCGCTGGTCCACTCGCGCAACGCCCGGTCGATGGCGGTCGCGGAACGGCTCGGGATGCGGCGGGCCGAGTCGTACGCCACCCCGCGCGGCCAGGAGGCCGTCTGCTTCCGGCTGGAGCTCTGAACTCCGGGCCGTTACGGGAACGTCAGGCGCGGGTGGCCCGGTGCAGGGCCACCACGCCGCCGGTCAGGTTGCGCCAGGCGACCTTCGACCAGCCGGCCTTCTGGAGCAGTGCGGCGAGGGCGGGCTGGTCGGGCCAGTCGCGGATGGACTCGGCGAGGTAGACGTACGCGTCCGGGTTGGAGGACACCGCGCGGGCGGCCGGGGGGATCGCCCGCATGAGGTACTCCGTGTAGACCGTGCGGAACGGGGTCCAGGCCGGCTGGGAGAACTCGCAGATCACGACCCGGCCGCCGGGCTTCGTCACCCGGTACAGCTCGCGCAGCGCGACCTCGGTGTCCTGGATGTTGCGCAGCCCGAAGGAGATCGTGACGGTGTCGAACGTCTCGTCCTTGAACGGCAGCTTCATCCCGTCGCCCGCGGTGAACGGCATCCAGGGGTGGCGCTCCTTGCCGACCTTGAGCATGCCGAGCGAGAAGTCGCACGGTACGACGTAGGCGCCCGCCTTCACGAAGGGCTGCGAGGAGGTCGCCGTACCGGCCGCCAGGTCGAGGATCTTCTGCGCGGGGCGGGCGTCGACCGCCCGGGCGACCGCCTTGCGCCACAGCCGGGCCTGGCCGAGCGAGATCACGTCGTTGGTCAGGTCGTAGTTGGCCGCCACACCGTCGAACATCGAGGCGACTTCGTGCGGCTGCTTTTCCAGGGAGGCTCGGGTCACCCCGCCATTCAAGCAGCCCGGCGTAACGGCTCGGCGGGGGCGGTCGCCCGGGTGCCGCGCCTCACTCGAACTGATCTTCACTTCTCTTCAACCTTTTCGGCACACCGGTGCTCTGTAAGGGGTGGGAGTCCGCCAGGGGCGGAGTTCGGGGAGCACGGAAGCGCGAGGAGAGGGGAGGGCGGATGCCCGCAGCGGCTGAGCCCGCCATGGCCGCCGGCGAGGGCGCCGCGTTCGAGGCGTACGCCCGGACCGGGCAGCGCCGGCTGTACCGGACGGCCTACCTGCTGTGCGGAGACGTCGAGGGCGCGCAGGACCTGACGCAGACGACGCTCGCCAAGCTGTTCCAGCACTGGCGGAAGGCGAGCAGGGCGGACAACCTCGACGCCTACGCCAAGACCGTGCTCGTCCGCACCTTCGTGGCCGAGCGCCGCCGCACCGTACGCGATCTGCTCGCCCACAACCGCAACGCGCCCCGCCCGCAGCCCAACCCCGCACCGGGCGCCGACCTCCGGGTCACGCTGCTCGCCCTGCTCGCCGAACTCCCTCCCCGGGCACGGGCGATGGTCGTCCTGCGCTACTGGGACGACCTGAGCGTGGAGACCGTGGCCTCGCTGCTGCGGTGCAGCGAGTCCACGGTGAAGAGCCAGTGCTCGCGTTCGCTCGTCCGCCTGCGCGCCCGGATGGGCGACGTCCAGCTCTACTCCTCCGGAAGCTGAAGGCCGGTCATGATCCCTGAACCGCACGAGCACCTGCCGCCCCGCAGCCACGACGAGGAACTGTTCCGGGACGCCCTGCAACGGACCGTCGGCCCGCTGTCCCTCCAGCCCGATCTCGTCCCCGACGCCGTCCGGGAGGGGTGCCGGCGGCGGGCCAGGACCCGGGCGTTCGCGGTCGCGGGCACCTTCGTCGCGGTCACCGCCGTGACCCTGGGCCTCGCCGTGCTCGGCCCCTGGCTCCTGGCGGGACCGGACACGGGGCCCGCCGCGCCCGCCGGACCGTCCCTCTCCCTGCCCGCTCCCACTCCCACCCCGTCCCCCCAACGTACGGAGCCACGCCCCGAGATGCCGAGCCCCACGTCCACCCCCGTGCCGACGGAGTCCGCGGCCGTTCCCGCGCCACCCCCCTACTCGACGCCCTCCCCGTCGGTCCCGCCCGGCCTCGGCCCCGAGGAGGCCCAGCGGCTGGAGGCCCAGCGGCTGGCGGACTTCCGGCAGTGGGCGGCCGGGGCGCTGGACGCCCTGCTGCCCGCGTCGATCGGGACGGTCCTGCCGGTCGGCGAGGACCCGGAAAGGTACCAGGGGCGGCGCGGCTCCATCGTGCACCCCGTCCGCCTGTCGGTGCGCCCGGAGCCGGGGGGCCCGGAGTCGGGTGGCCCGGCGCCCGCCTGTCGCGACGTCCCGGCGAAGGGGCTGACCTGCGAGGGCCTCGCCCTGGACGACGGCACGCCCGCCCGGGTGTACCGGCAGCCCGCCGAGGACAGGACGGGCACGGAGGTCTCCCTCCAGTACCGTTCCGGCGGCAGCAGGGTGGCCCTCTCCGTCTCGCCCGCGCCGTCCGGGGCGGGCGGCGCTCCCGTCACCGCCGGGGACCTCGTCCGGGTCGTCCAGAGCCCGCGGTTCCGGGAGCTGATCGCCTACGCCGACGAGAACCCGGTGGAGCGGAGCGGGGCCGCCTCGTGACGCGCCGCCGCCCCACGGGCACCCTGCCGCGCGCGTACGGGGAACCGGACCGCGACGAGGACACGTTCCGGCTGCGCGTGCCGCCGCCCCGGGCCCCGGGGCGCGCACCGGGCAGCTCGCGGTCGACGGCCCGCTCCCGGGTACGCCGCAGACGCCGCAACCGGCGCCGGGCGGCGTCGCTCGCCGTGCTGGCCCTCGTGGTCGTGGCGGGCGCGGCCCTGCTGGTCGGCCGCCCCTGGCAGGACGGGGGCGGCCCGGCGGACGCCACGGCGCCGGGCTCGTCCCGTACGGCCCCGGGGGCCGGGCCGGACAACGCGTCGGAGCCGCTGGAGGACTCTCCCCCGTCCACTCCCCCGCCGCCCCCGTCCCCGAAGCCCTCCGCCTCGGCCAAGGACAAGAAGGAGAAGGACGACGGCGTCCGGGCCGAGGACATCCCCGCCTCGGGCCCCGGCACGTTCACCGTGGCCCGTGCGGGGGTCGAGGCGAAGGGCAGGGGCAGCGCCTACCGGGTCGAGGTGGAGGACGGCAGTGGCGTCGACCCCGACCGGGCGGCCGAGGAGATAGCCGCCGTTCTCGCCCACCCGCGCGGCTGGGGCCACGGCGGCGAGCACACGTTCCGCCAGGTCTCCGACGGACCGGCCGGGCTGGTGATCAAGATCGCCACCCCGGCGACCACGGACCGGATCTGCGGCGAGTACGGCCTGAGGACGCGCGGCGAGGTCAACTGCCGGGGCGGCGAGAAGGTGATGGTCAACCTGAAGCGCTGGCAGCTCGGTTCACCGCAGTTCGACGGGCCCGTGGCGGAGTACCGGGCGCTGATCGTCAACCACGAGGTCGGCCACTGGCTGGGGCGCGGCCACGAGACCTGCCCGGGGAAGGGGCTCCCCGCTCCCGCGATGATGCAGCAGATCGACGGGCTGAAGGGCTGCGTCGCCAACGCCTGGCCGTACGACACGAAGGGACGCTACCTGGGCGGCCCGAAGGTGCCGTGACCTGCGACGCCCCCCGTACGGAGCCGGCTCCGGCCCCGACTCCGGGCTGAGAGCCTGTCGGGCGAACTCTGACAGGCTCTCAGCTTGCTCTCTGTGGTCGCATTCACGGTCCTGACTTCCACGGGACAGGCCTCGCCTCCATGAGCACTAATCTCCCGCAGGGGTGGAAACCGGCGACGAGCACCATACAGCTCGACGCGAACCGGGCTATCCGCCTGAATGACCGACTGCACGTGCAGCCGAATTCGCCTTGATCGCGGCTGCGGTGAGAAGTGTGAGAACTCCTACCAGCCCGGCCGACGGAACGATGATGACCGTCGCATGCACGGTATCGCTCAGCGTGGACGCCAGGCCGAGTGCCAACGAAATGGCACCTGCGACATAGGCGGTCAGGAAGGTTACCGTCAGCATCGGAGCCGCGGAGGCGTGCCCTGCTTGCCACGCACGGTCGGAAGACATCGTCGCCTTGGTGCGAATTCCTATCGCGGAATTACGCTGGATGCTGCCGCTCGCGACCTGGCTCTTCATGTAATGAATCACCGCACCCAGCGCCATCAATCCCGCGCCGAAAGTGAATCCCGCGACCGGATCCATTGCCTTTCCTCCAAGAGCGTAGATCGGCGCTCCCCGTTCGAAGAGACCCTTCCACCCCCGCTTACGCCTGAACCTCAAGCGGGGCATTGCAGTGTTGCGAGAGTAACGTGACCGTTTGAGGTAGTTGAAGATCGATTCAAGACACCGCGCCTTAAATTGGTCAAGGATGCTCAATCTCGGCCAATTGAGACCCTTCTGACGCTGGGTGGGGGCCAAGGCTTCGGCGTAGTCGTGTGTCATCCCTGGCCGCTGCCCGGAGTCGACCTCGTCCCGCTTCACCCGTCCGCAGGGTCTCTGCCGAACCGACGCCCGGCTTCTGGGCGACCGCCCGCAGCGCGGCCGGCTCGTTCGGACAGTCACCACGGACCTCGGCGAACATACGCGCCGACGACGGCGCAGCTCAAGCGGGTAGCGGGAAGGGCGTGCCATGGCTCAAGCCCTACACGGAATCGAGTCTCCACCGAACCCGGAACGGTTCACTCGCAGTTCAGGAGGACGGTGCGTCCAGGTTCGGCTTCCGCCTCACCTCGGTCACGGACACACTCTCGTCTTCGGGGACGCCGAAGGGTTCCGCGATCACGCCCGTTCCGGTGCCGATGACTTCCACTGCCAGGCCGGAGCCCATGAACCGAAGGTCCACTCGGGCGCGCGGGTCGCCGCCGAGGTCGGGCATCTTGTGGACGCGGTCGGTACGGTATCCGGCGGCGATAACGGTCTGCTGAAGTGTGCTGTAGGTGGTGTGAGGCTCTCCGGCTGCTTTGGTGGTCAGGCGCTCGGCATGCTTGGCGCCGGCGCACTTTTCGATTTCGCCGAGTTCGACTTCCCGCGGTGGGCCGGACTGCATGGGCTTGTCGGGTATCTCACCTGACTCACCGACGGGGATGGGTATGTCGCCGTTCGCGTCAGGTGTCCCGGCGGGCTTTTCGGTGCGGGGGGCTACGCCGCTGGTGATGCCGCCGGGCAGTGTCCCGGGATCCGGTGCGGCGCCGCTGCCGCTGGGGGCGTCGGGGGAGCATTGGCGCGCGAACTTGTTGAGAATGTCGAGGAACTGCTTCTCGGTGGGCTGCCGGGCGGGTGAGGCGGAGACCTGGGAGCCGACCGGGGCGGTGGATGAGGCTGCCTGGGTGCCGCAGGCGGTCAGGGCGAGGGAGCCCGCAGCGGCTATGACAACGGACGCGGTGAAGCGAATGGATGGCATAGATGAATCTTTGCCACACGCCCACATGGGGCGCATGAGTGCGCGTACTCATGGCTTGATCACGGGCCAAAAGTAGCCGTCGATATCTGTGGACCGAGCGATCTCAGTCTCGTCATCGTTCTCCAGGAACAGCCCCGGCGTAATTCCGCTCTGCCCCGTTTCACGATGGTTGATTAGATGTCGTGCACGGCGCAAGCGTCCCGTGGTGGTGTAGGTCGCGGCGGGCGTGGGCGAACGGGCCGGGCACCTCGGCCAGCCGCTCCAGCAAACCGTCGAACTCCCCGTCCTCGGCCTCTGGACGATCACAAAGTTGATCAAGGGCCGCCGGGATCGGCGACGATACGCATATCGGGCGCGGGAGCCTGTTGGGCATGGCGCCCGGTGTCAGATCGCCTCCGCGACCTTCCGTAGGGCGGCAACGCTCGCCGGAACGTCGTGGGTCAGCCGGACCGTCCGGTGAGGCAGCACGGCGAGCCGGGCCGACACCTCATCCCGAGCACTCCGCCGCCCACCGCCGTCCACACCTCCGGCCAGCTCGAAGATGTCGGGGTAGCGGTCCTCCGTGGCGCCGCTCATGAAGTCGTCGTCCCCCAACGCCCGCACCGCACCGCCGACCCCATCGGGCGAGGACTCGGCGTCGACCCGAGGGAAGAGGAGCGCCGCCGCGCGGCCCCCCGTGGCCAGCTCGACCCCGAACAGGCTCGTGAACTGGTCCGGGAACACCTGGACCTTCCTCTCCCGCCGCTTCCCGTCTTCCCACAGGGGCGTGAAGTCGCCGACGAGGAGAGCCGTCGTCACCGCTTCGTGCTGCGTCGGATGGAAGGCTCCGCCCTCCTCGACGTGGCCGCGCGCAGCGGCACCCCACCCCAAAGATTCCAGCAGGCCGAGGCCGACCGCAGCGGCAGATGGCCACGGCACCACCTCCACGCCCCGTGTGCCGGTCGGCCGGACCAGCACCCGGTCGTTGGCCAGGAGCCGCCAACCGGAAGAGGCTAGCAGCAGGGCCGTCGTGGTCTTCCCCGCGCCTTTCCCGCCGAACGCGAGGAGCGTCGCCCCGTCCTGTGGGCGTACGACCGCCGAGGAGTGAAGCACTGCCCACCCGTCCCGCAGGAGGTGACCCCGGATCACCTCGCGGGCCAGGCGTGCGGCGGCGAGGGAGAGTTCCATGACGCCGATGCCCGTGAGCGTGAGCCGGCCGGAGAGGGGGCTGCTGCGGTACGCGATCGCTTCGTCCGGCGACGTCGCGATGACGTCCTCACCGTCCCGGGCAACGAGCATCCGGTGCCGCGCGTACTCGACCTCTTCCGTGTGCCGCCCGTCGTGGACCAGGAGGGTCAGCGCCTCGTACGCCTGCGGGTCGACGTCCGCCACGAGGACGGTCCCCGCACACACCGTGGCGGCCTCGACGGAGGTGGCGTTCCACCACTGGCCGAAGTACCGGGCCGCCCAGTCCGTCACCTCAGATCGGTTGCTCATGACGGTGACTGCCGCAGCAGCGGCCTCCAGCCGGGTAGCGGTGACCATGCGGGGATCCTCTCAGTCGGGGCAGGCAGACGGGTGTAGTAGACGTGCGGCGCGCGGCCCTAGGCGGGAGCAGCCGACTCCCGGATCCAGTCGAGGCACCGGTCGGCGCCCTCGACGATCGGGACGGCGCACAGCTCCGGGTTGTCCCAGGGATGCCTCTCCAGGAGATGCGCCTCCAGTTCGGCGTAGCGCTCCGTCGTCGCCTTGAGGAGGACTTGCCACTCCTCACCGGTGCCGTACTGGCCCAGGTGCCGGAAGACGCTGACGACGGGCCCCACGATCTGGGCGCCCGCCGCCAGGCGTTGTTGAACAGCTCCGCCCGTCAGGGCGATCGCCTGCTCCCGGGTCGCTGTCGCGGTCGACACCAGTACGCATGCGGTCATGGTCGCGAGCCTACGAGCGAGGCCCCGCCGGGGGAGTCGGTGCGCCTCGGGCCGAAGCGTGCCGGCCCCCGCCTCAGCGGGCGCGGTGCACGAGTCGCCCCCCGAGGACCGTCGCCACGCAGGCGCGCGCGCCGCCCGCGCGCAGGGCCGCCTCGTCGGGTACGTCGAAGACCGCGAGGTCCGCCCGGCCTCCCACGGTCAGCGGGGCGCCCGCCGTGCGGGCCAGGTCGCCGCCCGTCGCGAAGGGGTCCAGGTCCGGCGGGCCCGCCTGGGTGGGTTTCGGCGGGACGCGGACCAGGCCCGACCGGGCGAGGGCCGTGCGCAGTGCGGGGTCCTCCGCGTCGAGGAGGCCCGCCAGGTGCGTCGTGCCGTGGCGCAGCATCCGCTGGAGCCCGCGACGGACGGACCCGGCCCGCCCGGCCGTGTCCATCGTTGCCGCCAGTCGCTCGAACTCCTCGCCGAACAGGGGGAGTTCGCCCAGCTCGTCGGCCTCGCGGGGGTCGGGGTGGTAGCAGCGGGTGAGCAGCTCCCGGGCCCGGTCCTGGCGCAGTCCCGGCGTGAGGAGGCCGGGCCAGCGGCGGACCCGGGCCGCCGGGTGCGCGGCGACGACCTCCTCGTACGGGCCGAGGGCCGCGATCCGTTCCCCGTCCACCGCGACGGCGCCGTCCACGACGGCCGCCGCGCCCACCGGGAGCACCAGGGGCGCGGCGTGGATCGTCAGCACGGGAAGCCGAGGCCCTAGTTGGCGTTGAGGAGCTTCAGCTCCGGGTGGGCCGTGCCGCCCTCGATCGCCGTCGAGGAGATGTGCGAGACGACGCGCTCGTCGACCGGGTCCATCGCCGGGTCGTCGTGCACGACGAGGTGCTCGTACGTCGTGGCGCGCTGCGCGGGGACCCGGTCCGCCTTGCGGATCAGGTCGATGATCTCCAGCCGGTTGGAGCGGTGTCTGGCGCCGGCCGAGGAGACGACGTTCTCCTCCAGCATGATCGAGCCGAGGTCGTCCGCGCCGTAGTGCAGCGACAGCTGGCCGACCTCCTTGCCGGTGGTCAGCCAGGAGCCCTGGATGTGGGCGACGTTGTCGAGGAAGAGCCGGGCGATGGCGATCATCCGCAGGTACTCGAAGAGCGTGGCCTGCGTCTGGCCCTTCAGCTTGTTGTTCTCCGGCTGGTAGGTGTACGGGATGAAGGCGCGGAAGCCGCCCGTACGGTCCTGGACGTCCCGGATCATCCTCAGGTGCTCGATGCGCTCGGCGTTGGTCTCGCCGGTGCCCATCAGCATGGTGGAGGTGGACTCGACGCCGAGGCCGTGCGCGATCTCCATGATCTCCAGCCACCGCTCGCCGGACTCCTTGAGCGGGGCGATCGCGGTGCGCGGCCGGGCGGGCAGCAGTTCGGCGCCGGCGCCGGCGAAGGAGTCGAGCCCGGCGGCGTGGATCCGGCTGATGGCCTCCTCGGCGGAGACCTTCGAGATCCGGGCCATGTGCTCGATCTCGGAGGCGCCCAGCGAGTGGATGACCAGCTGCGGGTACGCCTTCTTGATCGCGGAGAAGTGCTCCTCGTAGTACTCGACGCCGAAGTCCGGGTGGTGGCCGCCCTGGAACATGATCTGGGTGCCGCCCAGCTCCACGGTCTCCGCGCAGCGGCGCAGGATGTCGTCGAGGTCGCGGGTCCAGCCCTTGGCGGTGTCCTTGGGCGGGGCGTAGAAGGCACAGAACTTGCAGGCCGTCACGCACACGTTGGTGTAGTTGATGTTCCGCTCGATGATGTACGTCGCGATGTGCTCCGTACCGGCGTAGCGGCGTCGGCGTGCGGCGTCGGCGGCGGCGCCCAGCGCGTGCAGGGGCGCGGACCGGTAGAGGTCGAGCGCCTCCTCCGGGGTGATCCGACCGCCTTCGGCGGCTCGGTCGAGGACGGGCTGGAGGTCGGCCTTCTCGGTCACCGGGCTGTCACCTTTCGGCGGTTTTATTGACGTTCCTCGGACCGATCCAGCGTACGCCAGCCCTTGACGCCGTCAGCCGCCGGACCGGGTGAGCTTGCCGTACGGGAGACCCGCGGCGCGTTCCTTCGAGCGGTAGTCCAGGGTGCCGTCGCCGGCGAGGCGGAAGACCACGTCCGCCTCGGTGCTGGTGCACAGGCCGGGCGTGCTGGGGCGGTCCGGGTCGGTGCGCTCGCGGATGTTCAGCTCCTCCGCGGTGCCGGAGGCGAGGGTGCCGACGCTGTTGCAGGTGACGGTGAGGCCGAGCTGGGAGATCGTCGTGCTCATGCGGACGACCTGCTCGCCGCGTTTCCCCGCGGTGAAGACGGCGGTGAGCGTGCCGTGCGGCTGACCGGTCGTCTTCTCGGTGACCGGGCCCTTCCAGGTGCCTCGGTACGCCTTCGGCAGCTCGCCGACCGGGGCCCCGCTCGCGTCGGCGGACTCGGCGGGCGTCGGCTTCCCGGAGGCGGGCGGAGAGGCGGAGCCGGACGGGGTGGCCGCGGCGTCGGTGCCGGGGTTCCGGTCGGCGTCGCCGCCGGGGAAGAAGCCGTCGAGCAGGCCCGTGCCGAAGGTGACGACCGCGAGCGCGCCCGCCACCGCCAGGGCGACGGTGCAGCTGACGCGGCGGCTCCGGCGCTCCCCGGGGGTCCGCCGGTTCTCGGCGCTGACGGTGAGGGAGAGACGGGGGTCGCCGACGCGCCGGTCCGGCAGCCCGTGCGCGCCGTCGCCGCCCTGGCGGTAGGTCCCGGCGTGCCTGGGGGGCGGGGGCATGGTGGAGGCGGGTTTCGCGCGCGGAGGCGTCGGGGGCGAAGGCGGGGGCGGGGGCGGCGTGCCGTACGCGTCGTCCTGCGGATGCGGCGTGCCGTACGCGTCGTCCTGCGGATGCGGGGTCCTGTACGGCGCGTCCTGAGTCGCCTCCTGCGGCGCCTCCTGCGGACGCGGTGTGCCGTACGGGGCCTCCTGCTGCGCCGCTTCCTGCGGACGCGGTGTGCCGTACGGGGCCTCCTGCTGCGCCGCTTCCTGCGGACGCGGTGTGCCGTACGGGGCCTCCTGCTGCGCCGCTTCCTGTGGGCGGGGGGTCCCGTAGGGCGCTTCCTGCGGGCCCGGGGCGGGCGGGCCGAACTGCCCGCCCCTGCCCGGTGCGGCCGTTCCCGGGAACGCCCCCAGTGACGCGCTGCTAAACGGCACCGGCCCCGACCGGTCCGGCGCGTCCTGCGGTTCCAGGTCGAGCAGCGCCACCGCGGACCGGCTCACCTCGCGCACCAGCCCGCCCGGCAGCCAGCCGCCCGCCACCATCGCCGCCGCCCCGCCGGGAGCGAGCATCCGGGCGAGATCGTCCGGGGCGGGGCGGGCCGCCGGGTCCTTGGCGAGGCAGCCCGCGACCACGTCGAGCAGTTCGCCCTCCAGGTCGCCCAGTTCGGGTTCCTCGTGGACCACCTTGTAGAGGAGTACGGCGGAGGAGTCGCCCGGGAAGGGGGCCGCGCCCGTCGCCGCGTACGCGAGGACCGCGCCCAGCGAGAAGACGTCGGCCGCGCCGGAGACGTCCCGGCCCCGGATCTGCTCGGGCGCCATGTAGCCGGGCGAGCCGACGGAGACGCCGGTGGAGGTGAGCGAGACGGTCGCGCCGAGGGCCCGTGCGATGCCGAAGTCGATGAGGCGGGGCCCGTCGAGGGCGAGCAGCACGTTGGACGGCTTCACGTCACGGTGGACGATGCCCTGCCCGTGGACGACGGCGAGGGCCTCGGCGAGCCCCGCGCCCAGGGTGCGCACCGCGTGTTCGGGCAGCGGGCCGTGCTCGGTGATCGCCTGCGAGAGCGGCGGCCCGGCGACGTACCCGGTGGCCACCCACGGCACCGGGGCGTCCGGGTCGGCGTCCAGGACCGGGGCGGTCCACTGGGCGCCGATGCGCCGGGCGGACTCCACCTCGCGCCGGAACCGGGCGCGGAACTGCTCGTCGAGGGCGAAGTGGGGGTGGACGACCTTGACCGCGACCGTGCGTCCGCCCGCGCTGCGGCCGAGATAGACCCGGCCCATACCGCCCGCCCCGAGCCTGCCGAGCAGCCGGTAGGAACCGATGGTGTGCGGTTCGCCCGCTTCCAGCGGCTGCATATGGACTCCCCCTGTGAACCCTGCGGACGGTGAACCCGTGGACGGTAAACCCGGTGGACGGTCCGGACCCGGACCGAAGCCTAGGGGGCGCCAAGGGGGCGGTCACCGGGAAACGGCCGGACCATTCCCCCTTCTCCGGTCAGGAGGGGATCTTTTCGCTCCGGGGAAAGGCGCGAATGTGTTGTTGCACGGCCTCTCCCACCCATTCCCTTTGCGGTACGGACGCTTTGAGGCCACGGAAAGGGAATTCCCCTCCATTCCCCGGTTCAGCCGCCCGCCCGCCCACTCGCCGGGTCGCTCGGTCGCTCAGCCGCTCAGCCGCTCAGCCGCTCAGCCGCCGAGCAGCTCCACGTGGACGTCGGCCGGGTAGCCGGTGTCCCGCCCCGTGCGGCGGGCGAACTCGCGGACGCCGGCCAGCTGGTCCGGGCCGAAGCGGAAGTCGAGCGTCGTGAAGTACCGCTCCAGCACCTCCGCGTCGAAGGCCTCCCAGCGGGCCGCCTGCTCCGCGACCTTGGCGACCTCCTCCAGGGAGAGGTCCCGGGAGGCCAGGAACGCCTCGTGGACCTGCGCCGCCTGTTCGGGGTGCGCGGCGAGGAAGTCCTTGCGGGCCGCCCAGACGGCGAAGACGAAGGGCAGCCCCGTCCACTCCTTCCACATCTGGCCCAGGTCGTGGACCTGGAGCCCGAGCCGGGGGGCGTCGTGCAGGTTGGCGCGCAGCGCGGCGTCGCCGATCAGCACGGCGGCGTCCGCCTCCTGCATCATCAGGCCCAGGTCGGGCGGGCAGGTGTAGTAGTCGGGGCGCACGCCGTAACGCTCGGCCAGCAGCAGCTGCGCCAGCCGCACCGAGGTCCGGGAGGTCGAGCCGAGCGCCACCCGGGCCCGGTCGAGCTGCTCCAGCGGGAGCTGGGAGACGATCACGCAGGACATGACGGGCCCGTCGCAGCCGACCGCGATGTCGGGGAAGGCCACCAGGTCGTCCGCGTTGCGCAGGTACTCCACGAGGGTGACCGGGCCGATGTCCAGGTCCCCCCTGATCAGCTGCTCGCTGAGCCGCTCCGGGGTGTCCTTGGACAGCTCCAGGTCGAGCAGGGTTCCCGTCCGCGCCAGACCCCAGTACAGCGGGAGGCAGTTCAGGAACTGGATGTGGCCGACGCGGGGCCGACTGCGACGGTCGTCGTCGCCTTCACGGGGGGAGACGGTTGAATTGTCCACATCGCGAGGCTAGACCCGCAGCCGTTCGCGAGCATCACCGGGGCCGCGCGCCCCGTCCCGCGCCCTGTCCGCACCCCTGTCCGCACCCCGGTTCGCGCCCTGTCCGCGCCCTCTTTCCGGGGCCTCCCACCGGAGCCCGATGAGGGCCGTCAAACATTCGGGTGAAGTGATCTTTCCCTCTACCGCTCGCCGGAGACTGCGTGCTAGGCTCGCCCGCAAGTTGCAGTTTGGTTTCCCTTGCAGTACAGAGCCTGCGGAGCATGTAACCCGCAGGCTTTTGTAGTTTTCAGACTTGTTTGCAGGTTCTGGAGCAGGGCAACCCTTTGGCCCAAGGAGGGCTTATGGCTACCGGAACCGTCAAGTGGTTCAACGCTGAAAAGGGCTTCGGCTTCATCGCCCAGGACGGCGGCGGCCCGGATGTCTTCGTTCACTACTCCGCGATCAATGCCTCCGGGTTCCGCTCTCTCGAGGAGAACCAGCAGGTGAACTTCGACGTCACTCAGGGACCCAAGGGTCCGCAGGCTGAGAACGTCACCCCGGTCTAGTTGCCCGGGTCGGTCGATCGCGGCCGTACATAGCAGTGCCCAAGGAGCCCCGCTCCCCCGCTTCGGCGGAGGAACGGGGCTCCTGCCTGTGTACGACCGGATCGCCTCTGTACGACCGGATCGCCTGTGGACGGTCGGATCGTCTGTGGACGACCGGGCGGGTCAGGCCACGGCGGACCGGGCGGCGACCGCGTCGGCCGGGTCCCAGCCGGCGCGCGGCACCGAGGCCAGCAGCAGCCGGGTGTAGGGGTCGCTGGGGTCGGCGAGCACGTCAGCGGTCGGGCCCTGTTCGACGGCCGTTCCCCGCCGCATCACGACGACCTCGTCGGTGATGTGCTGCACCACCGCCAGGTCGTGGCTGACGAAGACCAGCGCGACTCCGGTGTCCCGGCGGATCCCGTCGAGCAGGTGCAGGATCTGGGCCTGGATCGACACGTCGAGCGCCGCCACCGCCTCGTCCAGGACCAGCACCTTCGGGTCGACGGCGAGCGCGCGGGCGATGGCCAGGCGCTGCCGTTGCCCGCCGGAGAGCGCGTGCGGCAGGGCCTCGGCCTCGCGCGCGCCGAGGCCCACCCGGTCCAGCAGCCCGTCGGCCAGCTCCGCCGGCCGGCCGTGCAGCCGCAACGCCGTGGTGAGGCAACGGCGGGCGGTGAGCCGGGGATCGAGCGAGAGGTAGGGGTCCTGGAAGACCATCTGTATCTCCCGCGCGCGGGCCAGCCGGGCCGCCCTGCCGCGCGGGGCGGCGAGTCCCCGGGCCCGGCCCTCGACCCGGACCGTTCCGGCGTCCGGGCGGACCAGGCCCACCAGCATCCGGGCCACGGTCGTCTTGCCGGAGCCGGACTCCCCGACGATCCCGAGCGAACCGCTCGCCGGGACGGTGAAGCCGATGCCGTCGGCGGCGGTCAGGCGGCCCTTGCCGGGCAGCGGGTACGTCTTGCGCAGCCCCTCGACCGCGAGCAGCGGGGAAGGGTCCTGTCCTGGAGAGAGCGTCATCGGCCGGTGCCCTTCCGCACGGTCTGCTGCTTCGGTGTCCGCGGTACGGGGACGAGTTCGGGCAGTCGGCGGCAGGCGGCGGAGCCCGTACCGCCGTCCGCGAGGGCCACCGGCTCGGGCCGCCAGGTCGCGCACTCCGGTTCGGCGTCCGGACAGCGGTCGGCGAAGGGACAGCCCGCGAAGGCGTCGGCCAGCGAGGGCGGCTTCCCCGGGATCGGGCGGATCTCCCGGTGCTCCTCCCCCAGCGTCGGCGAGCAGGCCAGCAGCCCCCGGGTGTAGGGGTGGCGGGGCCGCTCGAACAGGTCCCCGGCGGTCCGCTCCTCGACGACCCGGCCCGCGTACATCACGTACACGCGGTCGCAGTAGGCGGCGGCCAGGTGCAGGTCGTGGGTGATGAAGAGCAGGCCGAGGCCGCGTTCGGCGCGCAGGGTGCGCAGGAGGGCGAGGATCTCCGCCTGGGTGGTGACGTCCAGGGCGCTGGTCGCCTCGTCGGCCAGCAGCAGCCGGGGCTCGGCGGCGAGCGCCCCGGCGATGACGACGCGTTGGAGCATCCCGCCGGAGAGTTCGTGCGGGCGCTGGCGGACCCGGCGCTCCGGTTCGTCGAGCCCGACGGCCTCCAGCAGCTCGACCGCGCGGCTCCGGGCGGCCGCTCCGGTCACCCCGGTCCCGGCGGCGGCGAGCCGCTCCACGATGAAGTCGCCGATGCGGCGGACGGGGTTCAGGGCGGCGCGCGGGTCCTGGTGGACCAGGGCGACGGTCCGGGCCCGGTGGGCGCGCAGCTCCTCGCCGCGCAGGGCGAGGACGTCGCGGCCCGCCACCCGTACGGAACCGTCGAGGGCCGTCCCCTCGGGGAGCGTACGGAGGGCGGCCTTGGCGGTCGTGGACTTGCCGGAGCCGGACTCGCCGACCAGGCCGACGACTTCGCCGCTCGCTACCCGCAGGGACACCTGGTCCAGGACGGGCCGGGCGGTGCCGGGGAGGCGGAGGGTGAGGTGGTCGATGTCGAGGAGCACGGTGTCACTTCCTGCTGCGGCGTGCGCCGCGCTGTCGCGTCCCGGTGCGGCGTGTCCCGGGGCGGCGTGTCCCGGTGCGGCGTGCGCCGCTGTGTCGTACGGCATGTGGCCCCTACCTCCCGTTGGCGAGTCGGTCGGCGGCCCGGACCCCGACGACGTTGAAGGAGACGACCACCAGGGCGATGGCGATGCCGGGCACCAGGGCGGGCAGCAGCGCTCCCTGGACGACGGCGGCCTGCCCCTCCTGCACCATCAGCCCCCAGTCGGAGCTGGGCGGCTGGGCGCCGAAGCCGAGGTAGGAGAGCGTGGCCAGGGACATCAGGGCCTCGCCGAAGAGGACCACCAGATAGCCGATGACGGAGCGGCCGAGGTTGGGGACGAGGTGGAAGGCGCAGATCCGCAGGCCGCCCATGCCCTGGACGCGGTAGGCGTCGATGTAGGGCTTGCGCCGCTCCCCGATGGCCACGGAGCGGGTGTACTTGGCGACGGTCGGCGTGTAGGCGAGGCCGAGCGCCAGCACGGAGGTGGTCATTCCGGCGCCGAAGACCGCGATGATCAGCACGGTGAACAGCAGCCCCGGGAAGGCGTACATGACGTCGGTGAGCCGGGAGATGACGGTGTCGGCCCAGCCGCCGCGCCAGGCCGCCAGGGTGCCGAGCGCGATGCCGAGCACGGCGGCGATGGCGAGCAGGAGCGCCGGGGCGACGAGGCTCGTGCGGGCCCCGTACAGCACCCGCGACAGCAGGTCCTGGCCGGAGGAGTCGGTGCCCAGGAGGTGGTCGCCGGTGGTCCCGGCGAGCGAGGCGGAGAGGTCGATGGCGTCGGGGGCGTACGGGGCGATCAGCGGGGCGAGGAGGGCGGCGAGCACCACCAGGCCGAGGACCGCGCCCGCGAGGATCGCCCCGTAGGGGCGCCGGGCGGCCGGGATCTCCACCGGGGTGAGGGCCGAGGCCAGGGTCGGGGCGGTCATACGGCGGCCTCCTTCACGCGCGGGTCGAGCAGCGGGTGGACGAGGTCGACGAGGGTGGTGACCACGATGTAGCCGGTGACCATGAGCAGCAGGACCGCCTGGGCGACGGGGAAGTCGTGGGTGTTGATCGCGCCGACGAGCAGCGAGCCGATGCCGCTGATGCCGAACGCGGTCTCCACGACGACGGTGCCGGCGAGCATCCCGGCCATGACCAGGCCGCACATGGTGACGATCGGGCCGAGCGCGTTGCGCAGGATGTGGCGGCGGACGATCTCGCGCTCGGGGATGCCGGAGGAGCGGGCGGCCTCCACGTGGTCGGCGGCCCCGGCGTCGGCCATCGCCTGCCGGGTGACCCGGCTGATGATGGCGAGCGCGCCGAGCGCCAGCGCCAGGGCGGGCAGGGTCAGATGGTGCAGGGTGCCGGTGAAGCCTTCGCCTCCTCCGGTGACGGGGAACCAGCCGAGCTGGACGCCGAAGACGGCGGCGAGCGCGATGGCGGAGACGAACGAGGGGACCGAGGCCGCCAGCGTCGTACCGCCGACCACGGCCGAGTCGAGCCAGGTGCCGCGCCGGACGGCGGCGAGGATGCCCGCACCGACGCCGAGGACGACGAAGAGGACGGTCGCGTACGCCACCAGGGCCAGGGTGGTCGGGAAGCGGGCGACGAGCAGATCGGCCACCTGGTCGCTGTACTTGAAGGAGCGGCCGAGGTCGAACTGGAGGCAGTCGCCGAGCCAGCGGCCGTACTGCACGACGAGGGGTTCGTCGAGGTGGTACTGCGCCCGGACCAGCTCCAGCTTCTCGGGGGTGAGTTTGTCGCGGCCGCCGGCCAGGAAGACGGCGGGGTCGCCGGGGGCCGCGTACACGGCGGCGAAGATGACGAAGGAGGCGGCGAGGAGGGTGGCCAGCAGTCCGGCCAGCCGCCGGGAGATCCGGGCGAGCATCGCGGGTCAGCCCTTCTTGGCGCCGAGGTCGGCGGCCCAGGGGTAGTAGAGGTACGCCATGGAGGCGGGCGGTCCGGTCAGCTTCTCGTCGAGGACGAGGACGGAGGGGACCTGGGCGACGGAGATCCAGACGGCGGCGTCGGTGAACTTCTTCTGGACCTCGGCGGCGAGCTTCGCGCGCTCGGCGTCGTCGAGGGTGGCGAGCGCCTTCTTGACCGTGGCGTCGTAGGCGGGGTCCGCGAAGCCGACCCAGTTGTTGGAGGAGCCGGTGAGGGCGTTGTCGTAGAAGCCCATCGGGTCGGCCTTGGAGATGTACCAGTCGCCGACCAGGACGTCGATGCCGCCGCGGGCCTCGGGGTCGCTGTAGAACTGCTCGAACTGGGCGGTGGGCACGGTCTTGATCTGCCCGGTGAGCCCGATCCGCTGGAGGGCGGCCCGGACGGCGTTGGCGACGACGGTGCGGCCCTGGCTGGCGTCGGTGCCGATGACGATCGGGGTGGCCGCGTCGGCGCCGGAGTCCTTCACCAGCTTCTTCGCGGCGGCGATGTCCTCGGCGTCGGGGCTGGCGGGGGCGACCGGGTCGGCGGCGCGCTGTGCTGCCTCGAAGGCCGGCTTCTCGTAGCCCCAGGCGCCGGAGCCGACCGGGGTGGACCAGGGCTGGACCATCCCGCCGTAGCCGGAGGCGGCGATGCCCTTGCGGTCGAGTGCGAGGGAGAGCGCGCGGCGCACGGCCGGGTCCTTCAGTCCGCCGCGTGCGGTGGGGATGAGGACGAGGGAGGAGGTGGAGGGGCCGTAGTACTGGGTGATGCCCTTCTTGCCGTCGAGGGCGGCGGCAGTGTTGGGCGATTCGGCGTACGCGCCGTCGGCGGCCCCGGTGGTGAGCGCGTTGACCAGGGCGCTGTCGGTGGCCCAGCGGAAGGTGACGCGCTTCGTCAGCGGCGCCTCGCCCCAGTAGGCGTCGTAGCGCTCGATGGTGATGGAGTCGCCGGACTTCCAGTTCGCCAGCCGGTAGGGGCCGGTGCAGGCGTCGGGCTGTCCGGGGGTGCCGAAGTCCCGGCCCGCCTTCTCGACCTGCTCCTTGTTCCAGACGATGCCCGCGTCGCCGGCGAGCGCCTTGAGGAAGAGGGCGTCGGGGGCCTTGAAGGAGATGGTGATCTCCTTCTCGCCGGTCTTCTTCATGGAGGCGACGTTCTCGAACTCGTCGCCCTGCTCCATGTCCGGGTCGGCGTGCCGCTGGAGGCTCCAGAGGACGTCGTCGGCGGTCATCGGGGTGCCGTCGTGGAAGGTGACGCCGGAGCGGAGCTTCAGGACGAGGGTGGTGTCGTCGGGGGTTTCGACGTTCTCGGCGAGGAAGGGTTTCGTCGTCATGTCCGGCTGGAGCTGGTAGAGCCGCTCGCAGACGTTGGTGAGGACGACCCGGCCGGCGCTGGAGCCCTGGGTGTCCAGGTCGAGGGAGTCCGGTTCGTCCTCCAGGAGCCAGCGGGCTTCGGGGAGTTCGCCCTTGGCGGCGGCGGTGGTCGGGGTGAGGGTGAGGCGCCCGGCGTCGGCGGCGGAGCCGCTGCCGGCGGGCTTGGTGGCCCCGCTGCACCCGGCGGCGAGCAGGGCGGCGACGACGGCTCCGGCGACGGGGACGACGGTACGGCGCAGGGCGCGGCGGGGAGCGGCGGCGGGTACCGCCCGGCCTTCGGCGGCGGGCGGACAGAAGGTGTCGGGCGTGCGGTGGTGGGTCATGGCTGGGTTCCTGTCGGTTCCGGGCCGCCGTGCGGGCCGTCGTAAAGGTTCCAGGGAAGGTGCTGGTACTCGCGGTCGCAGGGGGTTCCGGCGGTCACGTGGTAGTCGCCGGTGGTGAGGTCGGCGAGGGAGGAGACGAGGGTGGTCCAGTGCTCGACGGCCGGTCGGCGAGGGTCGGGGTGCGTGCACAGGGACTCGGGGTGGCCGAGGTGGTCGGACATGGCCCGGCGGATCAGCTTCCGGGACTCCTCGGGTCCGGTGGAGTGGCGCAGGGCGGCCAGGCCCTGTTCGGCGCGGGGGACGCGGACCAGGGAGTCGGAGGACATCGGGCGGTAGCCAGCGGCGGCGAGCGGGGCGGGGATGCCCGCCTGGTAGTGGTTGCCGTGCACCAGCAGGCCGTCGGTCGGATACATCCAGCCGTGCCCGGCGGGGGTGGTCTCCAGGTCGATGGCGAAGCCCTCGCGGCAGGTGAGCAGGGCGTTGCTGGCGATGTGGGCGCGGGTACGGCAGAGCACGTCGAGGGCGTCGGAGATGTTGTCCTGGTCGAGGACGGTACGTCGGACGACGGTCTGGGGCAGTCCGATCCGGTCGTCGAACCGGCCGCCGAGGCCGTTGGCGTTGAAGGCGATCCCGGCGGAGTTGGCGCCCTGGCGGCCGATCTGTCCCGCCTCCACCTGCATGATCAGGGTGGGTTTGGGCGGCTGGACGATCCGGATCATGACGACGGTGTCGGAGACCCCGGCCCGCCAGTCCCAGTTCTGCCCGGCGTAGACGTGGCCGTCGCCGCTGGCCGGGCCGTACGCGGCGAAGGAGGTGCAGCCCTCGGCGGGTTCCTCGTCGGGCGGCCCCTCCCCCGCCCCGTCGGCGGCGATCTCGGCGAAGGACTTGTCGTAGATGACCTCGCCCCGGGCGTTGAGCGCGAGGACGTCCAGGAGGTCCGCACCCGCGCCGTCGGCGATGCCCCGCATCTCCTCGACGAGATGGGGGGCGTAGGCGCTCACGGGCTCCAGCCAGCGGGCGGCGCGGGCGGTGACCTTGTCCCAGGTGAGCCCTACGGAGCGGCCGAACGCCTCCTCGTAGTAGCCGAGGGCGGCGTGCAGTTGGGGCCGGACGGCCTCGCCGTACTGGCGGCCGCGCTCCCGCGGGGAGCCGGAGATCTCGATGACGGGGAGGATCCGGGCGGCGGAATCCGTGGGCGGGGGTGCGGAATCCGTGGGGACGGGGGCGGATTCCGTGGGAAGGGGTGCCATTCTTCTCCTCGCGACGGAACGCTTCGACGACCGACGAACAGGGACCGGAGACCGGGAACCGGAACAGGAACCGGAACCGGAGACCGGAACCGGGAACCAGGAACCAGCACGGTCCTGTAACGTCGATTTCAGAATGCGTTCCCTTTGGAACGTTCTGCCCAGGACAGTAACGCCGGTCACACGGAAGTCAATGCTTGTAATGGAAATTCCAGAGAACGAGACCGGAGTGACACGCCTCCGTGCTGCCATTCGTGACCAATGGAACGATCTGTCCACTTCTGAACGGGCCGTGGCCCAGTACCTGGTGAGCGCGCCGGTCGAGCAGTTGCTCTTCGCCAGCGCGCAGCAGCTCGGCGCGGCCAGCTCCACCAGCAACGCCACCGTCGTACGGGCCCTGCAACGCCTCGGTTACGCGGGCCTCCCGGCGCTCAAGCGGGAACTGGCCAACGACTTCACCTCGGCCGTCGCCCCCGAGGTACGGCTGAAGCGGCGCATCGCGCACGTGGGCCAGGACCTGGACTCCATCTGGACCGATGTCTTCGACGAGGCCCAGGAGCGCATCGACCAGGCCCGCCGGCTGACCGGTCCGGACTCCCTGAAGCGGGCCGTGGCCGTCCTGGCCGAGGCACGTGAGGTCTTCGCCTACGGGGTCGCCGCCTCCGAACCGGGCGCACGGCACCTGGCGTTGGCGCTCGGCCGGATCGGCCGCCGGGCCCGGGCCGTCTCGGAGACCGGGTTCGCGCTGGCGGACCAGCTGCTGGCGCTCGGGCAGGGCGACGCGGTGGTGATCTTCCAGCCGGGGCGGCGGCTGATGGAGCTGTCGGTCCTGATGGAACGGGCCCGCTCGGTCGGCGCGAAGGTGGTCCTGGTGACGGACGAGCTGGGCGAGGCCTACGCGGACCGGGTCGAGGCGGTGCTCACCGCGCCGCACACGCCGACCGGTATAACAGCGGAGTCCCTGACCGGGCTGCTGGTGGCCGACGCGCTGCTGCTGGCGCTGGCCACCCTGGACGAGGACCGGGCCGTCGGCTCCTCGCACCAGCTGACCGCCCTGCGCGAACAGCTGCTGGACCCGAAGCGGCACGGCTGACGGTCCGGCCGGCGGACCGTGCCGCCGACCGGCTGAAGAAGCCCGCCCCTGGACGCTTGACCTTGACCCCGTGTGAAGGCATGCAGTGGGAGCCATCATGTTCACTATCGGAGACTTCGCCAGGTACGGACGGGTGTCGCCCCGGATGCTGCGTCACTACGACGCCATCGGACTGCTGCGCCCGGACCGCACCGACCCCGCCACCGGCTACCGCCTCTACGGCGCGGCCCAGCTCGCGCGGCTCAACCGGATCATCGCGCTCAAGGACCTCGGCTTCACGCTCCAGCAGGTGGGGGCGGTCCTGGACGAGCGGGTGGGCCCGGAGGAGCTGCGCGGCATGCTGCGGCTGCGCCGGGCCGAGCTGGCGGAGGTGGTGGCGGCCGCGGCGGCGCGGCTGGCCCGGGTCGAGGCGAGGCTCCGGTCGATCGAGAGCGAGGGGCACATGCCTGCCGACGACGTTGTGGTCAAGACCGTTCCGGCGGTCCGGGTGGCCGAGCTGACCGGGACGGCCGCGAGTTACCAGCCGCAGGACATCGGGCCGGTGATCGGCCCGCTGTACGAGCGGCTCTTCCCGCTCCTGGAGGGTGCCGGCCTCCGGCCCACCGGTCCCGGGATCGCGCGTTACGAGGACGCCCCCGAGGGCGGCGCGATCGTCGTGCACGCGGGGGTGGCGGTCTCCGCCCCGGTGGGCCCGGTCGGGGACACGGAGGTCCGGGTGGTGGAGCTGCCGCCGTTCGAGGCGGCCACGATCGTGCACCGGGGCGCGATGGACGACGTCCTGTCGACGACCCACACCCTGGCCCGCTGGCTGGACGCCAACGGCTACCGCTCCACCGGCTACACCCGCGAGGTCAACCTGGAGTGCCCGCCGGACCGTGAGAGCTGGGTGACGGAGCTCCAAGAGCCGGTGGCGAAGGCCTGATCCGGTACGTACGGGAGGGGGCGCACGCCCCCTTCCGGTGCGCATGGGGAGGGGGCGACGGCCGCGAGAGGCCCCTCCCTCCCCGTACGCGGGCCCACGCCCACGCCCAGCTCTACGCCCCCGCCCAGAGCCCGTCCTCGGTGAGCCCCAGCAGCTCGATCGCGTTGCCGCGCACGATCCGGTCGACGACGTCCGGGGCCAGGTGGCCCATCTGTTCCTCGCCGACCTCGCGGGAGCGGGGCCAGGTGGAGTCGGAGTGCGGGTAGTCCGTCTCGTACAGCACGTTGCCGACACCGATCGCGTCGAGGTTCTTCAGCCCGAAGGCGTCGTCGAAGAAGCAGCCGTAGACGTGCTCGGCGAACAGTTCGGACGGCGGCCGGTGGACCTTCTCGGCGACCCCGCCCCAGGCCCGGTTCTCCTCCCAGACCACGTCGGCGCGCTCCAGGATGTACGGAATCCAGCCGATCTGCCCCTCCGCGTACATGATCCTCAGGTTGGGGAAGCGTTCGAACTTGCCGCTCATCAGCCAGTCGACCATCGAGAAGCAGCAGTTGGCGAAGGTGATGGTGGAGCCGACGGCGGGCGGGGCGTCGGCGGAGGTGGACGGCATCCTCGACGAGGAGCCGATGTGCATGGCGATGACGGTGCCCGTCTCGTCGCAGGCCGCCAGGAACGGATCCCAGTCGTCCGCATGTATGGACGGAAGCCCGAGATGGGGAGGTATCTCGGAGAACGCGACCGCGCGCACGCCCCGCGCCGCGTTGCGCCGGACCTCGGCGGCGGCCAGCTCCGCGTCCCACAGCGGGACGAGCGTGAGCGGGATGAGGCGCCCGTGCGCCTCGGGGCCGCACCACTCCTCCACCATCCAGTCGTTGTACGCGCGCACGCCGAGGAGCCCCAGCTCGCGGTCGCTCGCTTCGGTGAACGTCTGTCCGCAGAAGCGGGGGAAGGTCGGGAAGCAGAGGGCGGACTGCACGTGGTTGACGTCCATGTCGGCGAGCCGGTCCGGCACCGAGAAGGAGCCCGGGCGCATCTGCTCGTAGGTGATGATCTCCAGCTTGATCTCGTCCCTGTCGTAGCCGACGGCGGTGTCCAGCCGGGTGAGCGGACGGCGCAGGTCCTCGTACACCCACCAGTCGCCGACCGGCCCGTCGTCGCCCTTCGCCCCCATCACGGGCGCGAACTTGCCGCCCAGGAAGGTCATTTCCTTCAGGGGCGCGCGGACGACGCGCGGCCCGGAGTCCGCGTACCTGGACGGGAGCCGGTCCCGCCAGACATGAGCGGGCTCCACCGTGTGGTCGTCCACCGAGATGATCTTCGGGAAGGTCTCCATGCGTTCCACGGTAGCGCCGATCTGACGAACCGTCAGCTATTGCGCGCGCATTGACATGTCTCATGGCGGGTGTACGACGCGTGGCACGGTTCCCGAATCGTTGTCGAGGGCTTGTGCAGAGCATCACCCACTGCTGACGAGTCCGCCCGAGACAAGGCAGACTGTTGAGCGCGATACCAGCGGTACCGCGCCATCCGGATGCATACCGCACTTCGACGCACGGGCGGACATACGGACGCGGGCAGCACCGGCAGGATCCGCAGCCGAGCGGGACCGGCAGGCGAGCAGGACAGGGGGCATCAATGGACCGTGACAACGGGCCACGCGTGCGCGTACCGGAGCAGCGAGCTCCGGAGAGACCGGCTACGGCGGACGCCCTCAGGTTCACCGTGCTCGGCCCCGTACGGGCCTGGCGGGGCTCGGAGCTGCTCTCCTCCGGCTCGCCCCAGCAGCGCGCCCTGCTGGCCGCGCTGCTGCTGCGCGAGGGCCGGACGGCCACCGCGGGCGAGCTGATCGACGCGTTCTGGGGCGAGGACCCGCCCTCGCAGGCGCTGGCCACGATCCGGACGTACGCCTCGCGGCTGCGCAAGATCCTCGGCCAGGACACCCTGGTGAGCGAGTCCGGCGGCTACGCCATCCGGACCGACCGGGCGGCGCTCGACCTGACGCTGGCGCAGGACCTCGCGGCCGAGGCGGAGAAGGCGCGGGCGGCCGGTGACCGCGCCCAGGCGCGCACCCTGACGAACAAGGTGCTGGGCCTGTGGGACGGCGAGGCGCTGGCCTCGGTGCCGGGCCCGTACGCGGACAACCAGCGGACCCGGCTGGAGGAGTGGCGGCTCCAGCTCACCGAGGCGCGGCTCGACCTGGACCTGGAGGTCGGGTGCCACGCGGAGGCCGTCTCCGAGCTGACGGCGCTCACCGCCGCGCACCCGCTGCGCGAGAGGCTGCGCGAGCTGCTGATGGTGGCGCTGTACCGCAGCGGCCGGCAGGCCGAGGCCCTCGCGGTGTACGCGGACACCCGCCGGCTCCTCGCGGAGGAGCTGGGCGTCGACCCGCGCCCCGAACTGGCCCAGCTCCAGCAGCGCATCCTGCGCGCCGACGAGGAGCTGGCGCGCCCGGCGGACGAGCCGGCCCCCGCGCCCGCGCCGCTGCGGCCCGCGCAGCTTCCCGCCACGGTGCCGGACTTCACCGGCCGGTCCGCGTTCGTGTCCGAGCTGGGCAGCCGTCTCGCGACCGCCGAGAGTTCGGTGATGGCCGTCTCCGCGGTAGCCGGGATCGGCGGCGTCGGCAAGACGACGCTGGCCGTGCACGTGGCCCACCAGGCCCGCCGGCACTTCCCCGACGGGCAGCTCTACGTCGACCTCCAGGGCGCGGGGGCGCGGGCGGCCGAGCCGGAGACCGTCCTCGGCTCGTTCCTGCGGGCGCTCGGCACGGCGGACTCGGCGATTCCGGACACCCTGGACGAGCGGGCCGCGCTGTACCGCTCGACGCTGGACGGCCGCCGCATCCTGATCCTCCTCGACAACGCCCACGACGCCGCCCAGATCCGCCCGCTGCTGCCCGGTACGCCGGGGTGCGCGGCGCTGGTGACGAGCCGGGTGCGGATGGTGGACCTGGCCGGGGCACACCTCGTGGACCTGGACGTGATGTCGCCCGAGGAGGCGCTCCAGCTCTTCACCCGGATCGTCGGGGCGGAACGGGTCGGCGCGGAACGCGAGGCGGCCCTCGATGTCGTGGCCGCGTGCGGCTTCCTCCCCCTGGCCATCCGCATCGCCGCCTCGCGCCTGGCGGCGCGCCGCACCTGGACGGTCTCGGTCCTCGCCGCCAAGCTCGCGGACGAACGCCGCCGTCTGGACGAGCTCCAGGCGGGCGACCTCGCGGTGAAGGCCACGTTCGAACTCGGCTACGGCCAGCTGGAACCGGCCCAGGCCCGCGCCTTCCGCCTCCTGGGCCTCGCGGACGGCCCGGACATCTCCCTGGCCGCTGCGGCGGCCCTGCTCGACCTGGACCCGCACGCGGCGGAGGACCTCCTGGAGGCCCTGGTCGACACGAGCCTGGTGGAGTCGGCCGCCCCGGGCCGCTACCGGTACCACGACCTGGTGCGCCTCTACGCGCGTGCGTGCGCGGAGCGGGACGAACAGCCGCCGGTGGAGCGGGAGCTGGCGTTGTCGCGGCTGCTGGACTTCTACCTGGCGACGGCGGCGGGGGTGTACGCGCTGGAGCGGCCGGGGGACCGGCTGGTGGATCACCTGGAGCCGACGGATCACGCGGGGCTGTCCTTCGACGACCGGCACGCGGCGCTGGACTGGCTGTACACGGAGGCGACCAATCTGCTGGCCTGCGTACGTCAGGTGGCCCGCCCGGCCACCCTGCGCCGCGCTGTGGACCTGCTGTACGCCGCCCTGGACCTGGGCGAATCGGGAGCGAACGCGAAGCAGTACGAGGCGGCGGCCGTGACGGTGCGCGAGGCCGCCCGGGAGTGCGGCGATCCCCGGACGGAGAGCCGCGCCGTCATGTGCCTTGCCAACGCACACCAGTTGGCGGGGCGATTCGATCACGCGGACCGCGAGGCCGAGGAGGCGATGCGGCTGGCCGAAACCGCCCAGGACCTGCTGGCGGTCAGCTGGGCGGCCAACGCCCGGGGCATCATCGCGCTCTACCACAGCCGCCACCAGGACGGCGAAGCCTTCCTGGACCAGGCGATCGAGGCGTTCCGCAGCGATGGCAATCGCCCGGGCGAGGCGAGCGCCCTGTGCAACCTCTCCCGTATCCACCTCGCTACCGGACGTACGGGCAGCGCGATCACCCTGGCCCGCTCCGGCATCGAGATCTACGACTTCCTCGGCCACGCTCTGCGCGGTGCGAACGGCCGCTACGCCCTGGGCATGGCACTGACCCAGAGCGAGGAGTTCTCAGCGGCCACCGCGAAGCTGACCGAGGCGCTGGAGATATTCCGCGACAGCCGCCAGCGGCTGTGGGAAGGCATGACCCTGTTCCGGCTTGCGGAAGTGGAGAACGCGTCCGGGCAGCCCGCGCAGGCCGCCCAGTACGCGGAGCTGGCGCTGACGGTCCTGCGGGGCATCGGCGGCGAGTGGCGGCGTGGGAACGTCCTGACGGTGCTGGGGCACGCGCTGGCCGGCATAGGCCAGACCGGCCGCGCCCAGGTCTGCTGGAACGAGGCACTGGGCATCTACGACGAGCTCGGCTCACCGGAGGCGGACGGCGTCCGGTCGTTGCTGACGAGCATCTCGACGCGCTGAGAGCACACGCGTTCATCGTTCGTTTATCGCCGCCCGCCATGCTCAGTCCTGTCGATCCGTCGCGTCGGGGGGCAGACGGGGGCGACATCGGGCGCGCTACTAAGGTGAGCGGCCCCGAGAGGCCCGTCCAGCAGTCCACGGGGGAACAGCTGGACGGGTCTCGCCAACCCACTGCTGACGCACCGCACAAGAGAGGGAGTTGACCATCATGGCCGACGCCACGAAGAAGGACCCGGTCTTCAAGCCTGCCGACCAGCACGCCACCGGCGAGCCGACGACGCAGGACCAGCACGCGACCGGCGAGCCGGCGACGGTGACGACGCAGGACCAGCACGCGACGTCCGAGCCGTTCAAGCCGAAGAAGTAGACCTTCCCGACGGGGATACGGGGGAAGCGGCCGCGGTGGCACCGAGGGGGAGCCGCCGCGGTCGCGGTACGGGGGAATGTGTGAGGGGTCCGAGTCAGGGGAAGCGATCGGGCCCCTCCCGCATGTCCGGGACCGTGCCTACAGGCCGCGCAGCTGAACCCTCGGCCGGCACAGCTTCCCCAGGTCGTCCACGTCGGACGTGAAGAGCGCCGTCCGGCCCGGCTGCCGGTTCGCGATCGCGGCGAGCGCGGCGTCGATGGCGTACTTGTGGCCGTGCAGTCCGGCCTCGCGCAGGAGACGGATCGCCTCGTCGGCGAGGTCCTTGGTGACGGGTTCGACGACCACCCGTGCCATCGCCCAGTTCCACGCCGGCATGCGGATCTTGCCGTGATACGCCTCAATGAGCGTCATGGAACTGGTCACCACCCGGATGCCCGACTGGTGGGCTTTCGTCAGGATGCCCGTGAACGTGCGATCCCGCAGCGCGATCCTGGAAAGCGCCTCACTGTCCAGGACGAAGCAGATGTCTTTCATCAGGCGGCAGCCGCCTGATCGCCACGGCCGTCGGCTTCCCGCTCCTCGAACCACCGCTCCATGTCGCGCAGCTCTGCGGCGGCCGCGGCCTGCTCCTCCTCGGTGAGCGGGCCGTCCTTCTCCTGCATCCAGGCGACCAGCTCCCCCAGCCGGTCATGCTCGCGCTGCCTCTCTATGGCCCGCGTGACATACGCGCTGAACGCGCCGGGGCCCACCTCGCTGCGGATCTCCTCCGCCAGCTCCTCCGGCAGGGTGACCGTGTACTTCTTGGTTGCCATACCCTCGACCATACCGCCACGAAGGTCGCGACGCCCTCCCCGTTCACCCCGTTCAGCGAATCCGAACGAACGTCCGCAACCCGAGGTCTACCGCCCCCGCAGCTCCCCCTTCACCACCTTGCCGCTCGCGTTGCGCGGCAGCTCCGGGACGAATTCCACCGCCCTCGGCACCTTGAAGTTCGCCATCTCTCGGCGGGACCAGGCGATCAGGTCGTCCGCGGTGAGCGTCGCGCCCCGGCGGCGGACCGCGTACGCCTTGCCGACCTCGCCGAGCCTCGGGTCCGGGACGCCGATGACCGCGACGTCGGCCACGTCCGGGTGGAGGCCGAGGAGCTGCTCTATCTCGGCCGGGTAGGCGTTGAAGCCGCCCACGATGAACATGTCCTTGATCCGGTCCGTGATCCGCAGGTTCCCCGCCGCGTCCAGGACGCCCACGTCGCCGGTGCGGAGCCAGCCGTCCTCGGTCATCGTGGCGGCCGTCGTGTCCGGGTCCTCGAAGTAGCCGGCCATCACGTGGAAGCCGCGCACCTGGACCTCGCCCGGAGCGCCCGGTTCCGCCAGGACGCGGAGCTCGGTGCCGGGGATCGCGCGGCCCGACGTGGTGGCCACGACCTCCGGCGCGTCGCCCCGGCGGCACATGGTGACGATGCCGCTCGCCTCGGAGAGGCCGTACGCGGTGAGGACCGTCGCGATGTGGAGTTCCTCGCGCAGGCGCTCCACCAGCTGGAGAGGGACCGCCGCCGCGCCGGTGACGACCAGGCGCAGGGCCGACAGGTCGTGCGCGTCGCGTGCCGGGTGGTCCAGGATCGACTGGTGGAGCGTCGGCGGGCCGGGCAGGACCGAGATCCGCTCCGCCGCGATGTTCGCCAGCACCGTGTCCACGTTGAACACCGGCTGCGGCACCATCGTGGCCCCCCGCATCAGACAGGCGATGATCCCCGCCTTGTAGCCGAAGGTGTGGAAGAAGGGGTTGACGATGAGATAGCGGTCGCCTTCGCGCAGGCCCGCCAGGTCGCTCCAGACCGCGTACGCGCGGAGCGTCTGCGCATGGGTGATCACCGCGCCCTTCGGGCGGCCCGTGGTGCCGGAGGTGTAGACGATGTCGGAGGGGTCCGAGGGGGAGATGCCGACGGCCCGTTCCCGTACGGCGGAGGACGGGACGCTCTCCCCCGCCGCCAGGAAGTCCGGCCAGCTCGTGTAGTCCTCGGGGGCCGTGTCCGCGAGGACCACCACCCGCTCCAGGTCCGGCAGCCTCACCTCCGCCCGCCGCAGCGACGCCACGTACGAGGTGCCCAGGAACGTACCGGTGACGAACAGCAGTCTGGCCCGGCTGCGCCGCAGGATGTACGCCGCCTCCGTGCCCTTGAAGCGGGTGTTCAGCGGGACCAGCACCGCGCCGGCCGTCACCGCCCCGAGCGCGGAGACGATCCACTCCGGGGTGTTCGGGGCCCAGATCGCCACCCGGTCCCCCGGCTCCACACCGGAGGCGAGGCACGCGGCCGCCGCACGCTCCACCCGCTCGCCGAGCTCGGCGTACGAGAGCCGGGTACGGCCGTCGGCCACCGCCTCGGCGGAGCCGTACCGCCGCGCCGCCGCCCGCACCAGCTCCGGGATGCTGCCCCATTCCTCGTCGCCCCGCATCACGCGCCTCCTGCCGTCGCACTAGCTGACTATCCGTCAGAATAGCGGTAGCCTCTGCCGCTGTCAGCAGGGGCGACGGTGCGGGAGGTCAGCGGATGGCAACGCTCAAGGACGCGACGGCGATAGCCGGGATCGGGCAGACGGCGTTCGCGAAACGGCTCCCCGAGTCGGAGAAGACCCTCGCCTGCCGGGCGATCCTGGCGGCCCTCGACGACGCGGGCATCGCCCCCGCCGAGGTCGACGGCTTCGCCTCGTACACGATGGAGGAGACCGACGAGGTGGAGGTCGCCAAGGCGATCGGCGCCGGGGACGTCACCTTCTTCTCCCAGGTCGGTTACGGCGGCGGTGGTTCCTGCGCCACGCTCGCCCACCTCGCCGCCGCCGTCGCCACCGGGCAGGCGAGCGTCGGCGTGGCCTGGCGGTCACGCAAACGCGGGTCGGGGCCCCGGCCGTGGAGGAACACCGCCGTCCAGCTCCCCACGCCCGCCCAGTGGACCCGCCCCTACGGGCTGCTGCGGCCCGCCGACGAGATCGGCATGCTGGCCCGGCGCTACATGCACGAGTACGGGGCCACCCGCGACCACCTCTTCAACGTGGCGCTCGCCTGCCGCAACCGGGCCAACCAGAACCCGGCCGCGATCATGTACGACCGCCCGCTGACCCGCGAGATGTACATGACCTCCCGCTGGATCAGTGAACCCCTCTGCCTCTTCGACAACTGCCTGGAGACCGACGGGGCGTTGGCCTGCGTGATCGTCTCCGCCGAACGCGCCCGCGACTGCCGGCGGAAGCCCGTCTACCTCCACTCCGTCGCCCAGGGGCTCCCCGCCCAGCACCACGGGATGGTCAACTACTGGAACGACGACCCGCTCACCGGCCCTGCCTGGACCGCCGCCCGACAACTATGGAAACAGGCGGACTTCGGACCCGAAGACGTCGATGTGGCCCAGATCTACGACGCGTTCACCCCGCTCGTCCCGCTCTCCCTGGAGGGCTACGGCTTCTGCGGGCGCGGCGAGGGCGGCGCGTTCACCGAGGGCGGGGCGCTGGAGAGCGGCGGGCGGCTCCCCGTCAACACCGGGGGCGGCGGCCTCAGCGAGGCGTACGTCCACGGCTTCAACCTCATCACCGAGGGCGTGAAACAACTGCGCGGCACCTCCACCGCCCAGGTTCCCGACGCCGCCACCTGCCTGGTCACCGCGGGCGAGGGCGTTCCGACGTCGGCCGTACTGCTGAGGAGTTGAGGACATGGCCGTGAACGATGTGAACGATTCCCTGCTGCTTCCCGTCGCCGACGAGGACGGCGCACGCTTCTGGGAGTACACCGCACGCGGCGAACTGCGCGTCCAGGCCTGCGCCTCCCCCGCCTGCGGCGAACCGCGCTTCCCGCCCCGGCCCTGCTGCCCCCACTGCGGGTCGTTCGAGAGCGAGTGGCGGGAGATGAGCGGGCGCGGCCGGCTCTGGTCGTACGTGATCCCGCATCCGCCACTGCTCCCCGCCTATGCCGAACAGGCCCCGTACAACGCGGTGTTGGTCGAGCTGGCGGAGGCCCCGCACATCCGGATGGCCGGGAACGTCGTCGCCGCCCCGGACGCTCCGTTGAACTCGGTGGACCCGGCGCGGCTGCGGATCGGGGCTCCGGTGCGGGCCGCGTTCTGCCCGGCGGGGCCCGGCGGCGGGGTCACACTCGTCCGCTGGCTCCTGGAGCGGTGAGCGGATGGCCCTGCGCATCGAGCGGGACGCGGAGACGGGGGTCGCGCTCGTCACCCTGGACCGACCGGCGAAACTCAACGCGATCGATCTGGAGACGGCCGAGGAACTCGCCGGGCTGTGGCGGGACCTGCGGTACGACGAGTCGGTGCGGGCGGTCGTCCTCACCGGGGCCGGAACGCGTGCCTTCTGTACGGGGATCGACCGGGGCGTCACCGTGCCGCAGCCCCCGTCCCCGTACGCCCTCGACGACCCCCTCCTGCGGATCGGCCCCAAGGCGAACGACCTGTGGAAGCCCGTGGTCGCGGCGGTCGAGGGGATGGCCTGCGGCGGGGCGTTCTACCTGCTGGGCGAGGCGGAGTTCGTGGTCGCGTCCCGGGAGGCGACGTTCTTCGACCCGCACACCACGTACGGGATGGTCTCGGCGTACGAGGCCATCGCGATGGCCCAGCGGATGCCGTTCGGGGAGGTCGCCCGGATGTCCCTGATGGGCACGGCGGAACGGCTGAGTGCCGGGCGGGCGTACGCGATCGGCCTGGTCAGCGAGGTGACGGAGCCGGGCTGTGCGGTGGCGGCGGCGCTGCGGTCGGCGACGGTGATCGCCCGCTACCCGACGGAGGCGGTGCAGGGCACGGTCCGGGCGGTGTGGTCCGCGAAGGAGGCGGCCAGGACCCAGGCGATGACCCAGGCCCCGGCGCTGATCGCCCTGGGCAGTCTGCCGCCGGAGCGGCAGGCGGAGCTGTTCGAGGGGCGGGGCGGGGGCGGGGAGCCTCGGGTGCGGTGAGCGTCCCGGGTGTCCCCTGTCCTCGCCCTGGTCCGTCCCCCGCGGGCCGGAGCCGGGTCAGACCGCCTCGGCGGTCACGACGCAGCGCTTCACCCGGGACACCTTGCCGGGGCTCTCCATCCGCACCGTGAGGGTGTCCACCTCATCGACGTCGAGGATCGTGGTGGCCTCGGCCGTGTCCACGGTGTTGCCCAGGCCGTCGACGAACCGCACGTCGATCTCGTACGCCTGCGTGCCCGGGTAGTTCGACCGCACCTCCACCAGCGACGAGGTGACCGCCTTGCGCTTGCCCTTGCGCGGCACGGCGCAGCGGATCACCCGGACGGCGGGGGCGTCGGACGCGGTGGGCGTCGGGGTTCCGTAGGAGCCGGACGAGCCGGAGGACGAGGCGTCGTCGTCGTAGTCCTCGTCGAAGTCGTTGTCCCGGTAGCCGTTGTTGCTCTTCTTCGAGCTGGAGCAACCGCCGCCGCCCGAGCTGCCGCTCTTGCCGCTCTTGCCCTTGCCGCCGCTGGAAGAGGTGGAGAACCCGGTGAGCGCGAGCACCACCACGACCAGAACCGCCGCGAGCTTCGTCTGTCGCCGCATCATGGATGCAGCCCCCCTTGAGTTTCGTTGCCGGTATGTCGCGCCGATGGCGTGCGTCGTCACCCTCAGCATGCCGCACGCGACCCATGTCCAAGTCATGACCCTGTCACGGTTCCGTCATCGTCCGCATGGCGGGGGTGATCGTCCCGGCGTAGCGTCGGCTGCGGGGGGTGCGTGTCCGCGGGACGACGCCCTGGAGGCTGACGATGATCCGCAACGTCCTCGGCTCCCTCGTCGCCCTGGCCGGGGCGGCATCGGCCGTGCTGAGCCCGTTCCGCGACTGGTACGCCGGGCGGGCGGGGCAGGACTACCGGGTGGAGGACCTCTTCGGAGGCATCACCGCCGCGGAGCCGGGGGTGCTGGTCTCGATGCTGCTGCCGTTCCTCGCCGCGGCGCTGCTGGTGATCGTGGGCGTGGTCCTCCGCTCGCGGCTCGTGGTCGCCCTCGCGGGTCTGGTGGTGCTGGGCTTCACGATCCTGTGGATGGTCCGCCAGGGGCAGGCCGCGGGGTCACTGGTGGTGGCCGGGGACGGGTCCGGGCTCCAGGTGGGCGTGGTGAACGCGTTGGCGGGCGGGCTGCTGATGCTGATCGGGGCGCTGCTGATGAGCGGGCGGGTCCGGCGGAGCCGGCGGGAGCGGGAGCCGGTGGAGCCGTACGCCGCGCCGGGGCCGGACCAGGTGGACACCTGGCCGCCGACGCAGGAGCCGGGGATGTCCGTGCAGACGTCGCCATGGCCGGAGCCGGAGGCGGACCCGTACACGGGGCCCGACCCGCATGACCCCCGTACGCGGCCCTCGCCCCGGACCCCGCATCCGGAGGACGACCCCCGGGACCCGGTACACCCGCCGCACCGGCCGCCGCCGCCTGCGCCGCCGCCTCCGCAGGGTTGACGGCCGCCTGGTCGAGGGCTCCGTCCTCAAACGCCGGACGGGCTGGATCACCCGTCGTCGCGGCCGTCCCCTTCGAGCGGTGCGCTGTTCGAGTTCGAGGAGGGCAGGGCGCCGTCGGTTCCGATCAGCGGCTGGCTCGGATCATCACCGTGAGGACTGGTGAGGCCGGTGACGGCTGGCTCCGGCCGATGTCCACGTACCCCCACGATTTGTAAAGTGTGTGAACTTTTCCGTCGCCGGCCATGGGGTTGACCATCAGCGTGACGTACTTCTCGTCGCGGGCGGCGAGGAGGGCGTCGTGGATACGGCGGGCGGTGCCCGTCTTGCGCCAGGCCGGGCGAACGCCGCCCTCTTTCAGAGCCACAGCCGGGCGCTCGGTGTACCTCTCCGCAGGCGATGGACTTATGCGTTGCCAGTAGCGGTCGCCGTGCTCGACGGTGTTGCCGTACGCGAAGCCGACCGGATGCCCCCCGTCCGCGTATGCGAGAACGGCCGTGAAACCCGGTTCGGCAGCGTGCCGGTCCAGGCGTTCGCCGAAAGCGGTGACCGCGTAGTTCGGCAGGTGGAGCAACGGGACGCGGACGTTGGCGTAAACGTCGAGGAGATCGCCGCGAACGGCGTCGAGGACGGTGAAAGTGCGCAGCTCGGTGGCGCGCGCCAGGGTCATGCGGACCTCCTCCATGTGATGGTGTGCGCGGTCCAGGTCTGGGCGGCGGTACTGCACGGTGCGATGGCGCGGAGCGCGGCAGAACTCTTGGAGCATGCGCGACACGCGGGCGTGGCAGGTGGCGGCGTTTGCGGGAACCTTCATCGCGGTGGCTGTGGCAGCGTCGGCGTCGCCCTGCCCGAGCTGGGCATGTGCGAGTCGTGCGGTGTTGATGGCTCGGTCTCGCTGCATCTGGGGACAGAGCAGGGTCAGGCTTCGGTGGGCATGCGATTCGGCCTGCGCAAAGTTGCCCAGGCGAAGATGTGCGGACAGAGCGAGCGTTTCAAGCTCTGCGCCGTCGCGTACGGCTGCCATCCACACCGGGCGAGCGAGATCGGGATCGGCGCGTTCGAGTGCGTCCTGCGCGCAGCCGAGGGCGTGCTGTACAGCTGCGGTATCGCCGGTGAGGCTGAGGGTAGCTGCCTGACGGGCATGTCCCAGGCAGGCGAACAGTGGGTCGCGGCGGGTGAGGTGCAGATTGCGGGCGACATCGTTGGCGGCGCACGCGTCGGCGGGGCGGCCCATGTGGCGGTACATGGTGCCCGCGTGACTCCAGATGCGGAACTTGATCGCCTGGTCCCCCGACATCTCGGCGAGGGTCTGGGCCTCGCGCATGTGTGCCTTCGCGACGTCGTAGCGCCGGCCGTCGATGGCCGCCCACATCGCAGACGAGCGGAATGCGGCGCCGGAGGCGTAGAGGCTGCTGCGTACCCGCTGCGTGGCGGTGCCCGCGTTCTGGAGGTTCAGCGCCTCGTCGGCGAGCGCGGTGGCCTGCTCCTCGATGCCGGGTTGCCCGCCGTGGCGGTGGTCGCTGGCGATGATCTCGGCGAAGCGCTTGTTCAGCCGGTTGACGTCGCTCATGCCGATGCGGCGCGGTGACGCGGTCCCCGGGGCTGCTGCTGCGGCAGCCGCCGCTGCGATGCCGCCGACGAGGGTACGGCGCTTCATGTCGTGATCCTCCTGCTGCGATGGTGCTGGGGCGGGCGACGACCGCCCCCGTGGCACGAACCCTAAGGCGACGGCAGGTAACCCGGAGACGGCCTCAAGTGCGCTACGGGTCGCTGACTTCGGCCAGGTAACCCGGCCTGCTTTCCACGCGCGGATCGATGACCCGTCAAGCCCGCCAGGATGGCCTGTCAGCCGTTCGACAGCCCTGTTCACGGCGTCGGCCAGGCTGTTCGAGCTGTATCCGTGCTCGGTCATCCACGCCTCAAGGACGGTGTTGCGGATCGCGTCCATGCGGGCACGGTAGCCCGCGCACTCCCTCCTCGCCAGGTAAAGGGCAGGTCAAAACGCCCTAGGCAATCCCGTCAGGCGAGCACCTGAACGCCCTAACCAGCCCTCCAGGCAACGGAGTTATCTGGGTGTCGGTCACTCCCCGCGAGCGGCTGTTGACGGCTCGGTCCGCCCTGAAGAGTCGTGAGGGTGGAACGGGCACCGAGACGACACGAAGGCTCATCCCATGCCGATTCCGAGGAAACCAGTTGAGGCGGTCCTCACCAGCCACCCCACGTACAGCGAGGTCTTCCCGTGCGAGCCGTCCACGGCCGAGACCGGACGCAGACTCGTCCGGGGCGTTCTCGGGATCTGGCACCTCGACGACCTCGCCGACCGCGCCGAGCTGATCATCACGGAGCTGATCGCGAATGCTTCCAGGCACACTCCGTGCCCCGAGATCCGTCTCGTTGTCGGACGGCCGAGCGCGACACGGGTACGTGTCGGGATCGCGGACGAGGAACCTTCGCGCCTACCGGCGCTGAGCCATGCGGGTATCGAGGACGAGTCGGGCCGAGGGCTGCTCCTCGTCGATGCTGTGTCCGACCGCTGGGGCTGTGACCTTCAGAGTGCGGGCGGACGTCTGCGGGGCAAAGTGGTCTGGGCCGAACTACGCGCCGGGGGCGACGAGTGAGAGCCCGTCTGCGGTGCCCTCGCTGCCTCCGGACCCTCGTCCGCCCACAGCCGGCTCCACCCGATCGGCCCCGACACAGAACTTCCCGGTGTGAGTGGTCGGCCTGGCCAGTGCCTTCCGCGCGGCCCCGTCCCCTCATGCCGGGCAGCCTGGAGCTGATCCGAGGACCAGCCGTCCGGCAGCGCTCCTCTGTACAGCTCCTGGTGGGCCTTCCGGCCCAGCTCAGCAACAACCAACGATGAAAAGGAGTGCAGCATGACGCGCAGCACCGTAGTTCCCAGCCGCACCGAAGTACTCCCGCAGATCCCGGGGGCATCGGACGGCTTCGACCTGGACGTCTCTCTCATCGAGATCGCCGACCCGGCGGGCCTGGTCAACCTGACCGACGACAACTGCGGTTCCACCTGCGGAGCCTGCACCACGAACGTTGCCTGAACCAGCCCCTGATCACCTCGGCCTGGTGCCGTCGCGTCTCCGCGCGGCGGCACCAGCCGCCCGCTCCTCACCTACGGAGGTTCTTGGTGGTTGCTGCTCCGCCCGTAGCGTTCCGCACCGGGTCCACTGCTCTCGTGCGCGCCGTGGCTCGCCCCTCGCTGCCGTTTCCGCCATGTCCTGACAGCAACGACCGCTCGCCCGGCGGTTCGTCTGCCCGTGTGGCGTGGCTACGGTCGGTCTGGGCGGACAGGGACGTCGCCGAGGCACTCCAGCACTCCAGCCCGGTCCTGGCCGCTCGGGTCCAGGCTCTTTGTACCGTCGAGCATCCCGCCCTCCGGGAGGTACAGCGCGCGGCCGTGTCGGTGGCCCGTTACCTGCTACGGGCCCAGCACCGTGCGACGCCCTTCGGACTGTTCGCCGGCGTGACCACCGCGGCGTTCGGACCTCGGGTGCGTGCGGACTGGGGCGAGGAACACGTAACCGTCGGCCGTGCGGGAGCCGAATGGCTCGCCACTGTGATCGAACGGCTGGAGTCCTGCCCGGAACTCCTCGACCGACTGCCCGTCGTCGTCAACAACACCGTGATGAGCCGGGGAGACCGGCTCATCGTGCCGTTCCAGCCCGGTACCGATGACAACCGGGTTCGCGCCGTCGAGGCATCCCTGGCCCTGACAGAACCGGTGCGTGCGGTGCTCGCCGTAACCCGGACGCCGATTCGCTGCGGAGCCCTCGTGGAAAAACTCCGGGCGGAGTTCCCCGAAGCCGGTCCCGAGAAGGTGCGCCGTCTACTGGCGGAGCTGGTCCGGCAGCGCGTGCTGATCACGAGCCTGCACGCGCCCAGCACCGAGACCGACGCCCTCGGGTACCTGCTCGACCAACTCGACGCGACCGGCATCGACAACCTTGCGCCGGTCGTGGAGACAGCACGTGAGCTGCACGCGGTCCGGAGGGGCTTGGAGGAGTGCGTCACGCGCGGCGGCCGGGACAGCACCGCAGCGCGCATGCGGGCCCTCGTGCCCGGCCTGCGTCGGCACCCTGTCGCGCTTGACCTGCGGTTGGATGCGCAGCTCGTCCTACCCGAGGAAGTGGCCCGGGAGATTGAGCGCGCCGCCTTCATTCTGACCCGGGTGAGCACCCGCCCGTACGGGCCAGCCGAGTGGAACGTCTACCACCAGCGCTTCTACGAGCGGTACGGCATCGGCACGATGGTCCCGCTCGCGGAGGTCGTCGCGGACAGCGGGACCGGCTACCCCGACGGCTACCCAGGCAGTCCCGCCGGCCCAGGTCGGCCTCGCGTCTCCGCTCGGGACGACGCCCTCGTACGCCTGGCGCAGGGTGCCGCGCTCGACGGCTGTGACGAGGTCGTGCTCACTGACGAACAGATCGGTCTCCTGGACGTGGGCCCCGACGAACCACGGCTGCCGCCGCATCTGGAGGTGGGGGTACGCGTACATGCTGCCAGCCTGGAGGACTTGCGGTGTCGGCGATTCCGGCTGGAGGTCGTGAGCGTGTCGCGCGGCGCCGGCGTCTCGGCAGGCCGGTTCCTCGGCGTACTGGCACCTTCTGAGCGTCAGGACCTGGCCGCAGAACTGGCCGATCTTCCGGCCGCGGACAGCGACACCGTGCCCGCTCAGCTCTCTTTTCCACCGCTGCTTCCTGCGAGTGCTCACGTAACCCGCGCCCCGCAGGTCCTGCCCACGTTGGTCAGCCTCCAAGAGCACCGCGCACCGAAGGACACCGTCCTCACCCCGGATGACTTGGCCGTGGGATGCGACGGCCGCCGCATGTACCTGGCCGCTCCGGAACGGGGGCACCGCGTCGAGGCCGTCGGCATGAACGCGCTGAACCCACGCACCCACACTCCGCCATTGGCGCGGTTCCTCACCGAACTGTCCCGCGCCCAGTGCGCGCAGGTCACCGCCTTCGACTGGGGCGTCGCAGCAGCGATGCCGTTCCTGCCGCGCCTGCGGTACGGGCGTACGGTGCTGACCCCGGCGCGCTGGCGCCTGGAGGCGTCCGAATTGCCCGGTCGCGCTCGCCCTCGTACTGAGTGGGACACCGCGCTCGCCGAATGGCGGGCACAACGGGGATTGCCTCGCCGCGTGTTCCTTGTGGACGACGACCGGCGTCTCTTCCTCGACCTCGATGAAGCCGGCCACCGGACGCTCCTGCTCCGACACCTCGACCGCTCGCACCAGGCCGTGCTCATTGAAGCCCCGGAGCCAGAGGCGTACGGCTGGTGCGGCGGGCGAGCCCACGAGGTCGTTGTGCCCCTCAGGGCGACCCGAACGCGGTCCTGGCCGCCGCTGCCCGTTCCCACTCAGGCTCGCGCCCTCGCGGCGGCGCAGTTGCAGACTCCCGCTGCTTCCTCGGTGTTGCTCGTCGCCTTGTACGGAGACCCTCGCCGCCAGAACACCCTGCTCTCCCAGCACCTCCCCGGACTCCTCGAACGACTGGGCAACCCGCCGTGGTGGTTCATCCGCTTCCGTGACCCGGACCAGCACCTCCGCGTACGCATCGCCCTCCCTGGCCGCGGAGCCTTCGCGCGGACGGCGCGAACCGTGAGCGCGTGGGCCGACCACTTGCGCAACGCCGGTCTGCTGGCAGATCTGCGCTACCCCACCTCATATCGAGAGATGGGTCGTTGGGGCTCCGGAGCCGCCTGGGAGGCTGCCGAGGAGGTGTTCCGGGCAGACTCGCGCAGCGTCCTGGCCCAACTTTCAGAGCCACAGAGGCTGGCGCAACGCGCATGGGTGGCGGCCCACACCGTTGCCATCGCCTCCGCGTTCCTCGGCAGCACGGAGGCCGCGATGCGCTGGCTGGCCGACCACGTCTCACCGACAGCACCCGCGCCAGTCCCCCGCCCGCGATTCAGCGAGGCCGTACGGCTCGCGAACCCGGCCGACGACTGGGCCGCCCTGCGCGAGGTACAGGGCGGAGACGCCATCGTGTCGGGTTGGGCAGAGCGCGATGCGGCACTCGCCGCGTACCGGTTGCACCTTCCCGGCCCGGACACCCAGGGCATCGCCGTCGATGACGTCCTGACCTCCCTCCTGCACGTCCACTTCGTGCGGCACGTCGCGGTGAACTTCCCCGAGGAAGAGGTGTGCCTCTACCTGGCGCGCGCTGCTGCTCTGGCGTGGACTGCCCGCACCACCAGGAGGCCGGCGTGACTGTGCACCCGATGCTCGGCCTGGCCGATGCCGTTGCTGCGCAGCTCGCCGACCCCGGCACGGCGCCTTCCGTCTATCAGGCATATCGGCAACATCTCGCCTATGGCCCGCCCGGAATCGCGCTTCTCCACATCGAGCGGGCCGCGAACGGCCTCGGACCGTGGCAGCATGCGCACCGCTGGCTCGCTGCCGCGTCTCACGGGCCCCTCACGAGCGGACCCGACAGCCACCCCTTCTACGGGATGCCCGCCTTCGCCCATGCCCTTGCCTGCGCCGCCGACCATCTTCCTGCCTCCTACCAGCGCGCCCTGGACGCGATGGACCGGCAGATCGCGACCGACGTCAGACGCCGTCTCGACGCCGCGCATCGCCGCATCGATGCTGGATGTCTGCCGCAGCTCGCCGAGTTCGACGCCATCCGGGGCCTGGCCGGATACGGCGCTTACCTTCTACGCCGGAACCCAGGCAGCCCTGCGGTGCGCGCTGTCGTCGACTACTGCGTACGCCTTACCGAACCGATCAGGCACTCCGGCGAGGACCTTCCAGGTTGGTGGACTGCGACCGGGCCCTCGGGCAGCCCGGACGAACGATTCCCCGGTGGGCACGCCAACACCGGCATGGCCCACGGCATCGGCGGAGTGCTCGCGCTCCTGGCCCTCGCTGCGCGGAAGGGCACCGCCACCGACGGGCAACACAGAGCGCTGCGCACCATCCTGACCTGGCTCGACCGCTGGCAGGAGGAGACAGGCCGAGGACCAACCTGGCCGTACTGGATCACCCGGAGCGAGCTACGTACCGGTCGCCCCGCCGCGTCCAAGCTCCGGCGGCCGTCGTGGTGTTACGGCACCGCCGGCCTCGCCCGCGCCCAGCAACTTGCCGCGCTCGCTACCGGTGCCACCGAACGCCAGATCACGGCGGAGAAGGCGCTCGCCGCCGCCCTCACCGACCCGGACCAGCTCGGAGCCACAACGGACAACGGCCTCTGCCACGGTCTCGCCGGCCTCACTCACCTCGCCGTCCGCACGGCCGCAGACGCCCATCCCTCAACCGTCGGTCGACTCCGAGCCGCGATCCCGGGACTTCTGGCCGCGATCTGCCCGGTGGACGACGACCTCGAACGCGCGGCCACGGCACTTGTCAGCGGCACCGGAGCGGGGCCCGGCCTGCTCGATGGAGCCGCCGGAACAGCCCTGGCTCTTCTCGCTGCCGATACCGCCGCTCCGCCCCGGTCCGCCTGGGATTCCTGCCTGCTCATCGCCTGATTCACCGACCGAAGGACTTCGATGCCCCCTGACCGCTGGCACCAGCACAACATCACCTTCATCGACCGCGAGAGCGCCCGGCACGCCATCGACGAACACCTCGGACCCGCCCTGATCACAGCCGAGGCCGAGGGGCAGCTCACCGGCTGGTGGTTCATGAACAAACAGCCCTGGCCGCTGCGGTACCTCGCCGACGCCCCCTCCCCGATCATCGAGTCGCTGCTGAGCGATCTCGTGGGTGACGAGGTGGTCGTGTCATGGCTGCCCTCTGTCTACGAGCCCGAGGCCGAGGCGTTCGGCGGCCCGGACGCCATGGACGCCGCCCACGAACTGTTCCACAGCGACTCCCGCCACCTGCTCATCTACCAGCCGGGCCCGGAGCACCTTGGGCGCAAGGAGACTGCGGTCCTGCTGGCGAGCGCCATGATGCGCGGCGCCGGACTCGACTGGTTCGAGCAGGGCGACGTATGGGCGAAAGTCTCTGACCTCCGGCCGGTCACCGGCGCTCTGTCACATGCACGAGTCGCCGAACTGACCCCGTTCGTACGGAAGCTCATGAGCGCTGATGCCCACGGCCTGTCCCTCCGGGACGGCCCACTCCACGGGCACAGGGCGTGGGTGACCGCTTTCGAGCGGACGGGGGCCACACTCGCGGACCTCGCGCAACGGGGCGCCCTCACACGCGGCCTGCGAGCCGTCATCGCCCACCACATCATCTTCCACGCCAACCGCGCCGGTCTCCTCAGAGACGACCAGAGCGCTCTGTCCAACATCGCACGAGAGGCAATCATGGGAACGAGTGACCACACCGCGCCGCCGACCGAGTCAACGACCAACGTCGATAGCGTGAAAGCGGTGAACACCGACACGATCACCACCCCGACGTCCGATGCCGAGCGCCTTCGCAACGCCCTGGTGGACCAGCTCCGCGCTGACGGAATCGCCCGCACTCCCGCCGTGGAGACCGCGTTGCGGACCGTGCCCCGTCACGTGTTCGTGCCTGATGTGCCGATCGAAGACGCATACGCCAACGCGCCGGTGCACATCAAGTACGACACCGACGGCAGCTCGATCTCCTGCGCCTCCCAGCCGGGCGTGGTCGCCCTCATGCTGGACCAGCTCGACGCCCGGCCCGGCGAGCGCGTCCTCGAACTGGGCGCAGGTACCGGTTACAACGCCGGTCTGCTCGCCCATCTGGTCGGTGAGAGCGGTCACGTCACCACGCTCGATGTCGACGACGACCTCGTGGAGGGCGCCCGCGCGCATCTGTCCGCCGCCGGAACCACGAATGTTGAGGCGGTGACCCGAGACGGGGCCCTCGGTCACGCGGCAGGTGCGCCGTACGACCGAATCATCGCCACCGTAGGCGCGCACGGCGTGCCGCATGCCTGGTTGCAGCAGCTTGCCCCCAGGGGCCGGCTCCTCGTCCCGCAGCGCCTCAAGGGCACGGTGTCCCGGTCCATCGCCTATGAGCAGCGCGATGGCCGGTGGATGTCCCTCGGTAGCGAGATGAACACCTTCATGCCGCTCAGGCGGGGCATCGCCGACGACGACCGCCAGGTCATCCCCCTCAGCACGGACGGAACCGTACGGCTCCAGGCCCCCGCCGGGCAGAAAATCGAGGCCGAGGCCCTCGCCGGCGTCCTGCACGAGCCGCGCACCGAGGAGTGGACGGGCATGACGTTCCGTGCCATGGAGTCGCCGGAGTGGATGGAACTGTTCCTCACCTGCTCCCTTCCCTCCGGCCTGATCCGGATGCTGTTCCCACAATCCGCCAAGGGCACTCTGCTCACCGAGGACCCCTACCCCTCCTCGACCGCAGCCGTCGACAAGGGGGCCGTCACCTACCTCGCCCGGCGCCTGTCGCAGAAGAAGACACCCGAGGGCGGCAAGCTGTGGGAATTCGGGGTCATCGGCCACGGTCCCGGCAGCGATGAACTGGCCGCAAGGGTCGCCGCAGCCATCCGCGCGTGGGACCTGGAGTACCGGGGCCGCGAGGCAACGTTCGAGATCCAGCCCCTCGACTCCCCCGCGATCGAGCAGCGAGCCGGCCTCTTCGCGCTCGACACCCCGCTCAACCGCATCGTCGTCGACTGGCGATGACGCCCCACGCGTAGTGGACGGTGGGCGTCGGCGCGCAACCGGCGGCCACCGTCGCCCTACCCGTCCTCACGCACACCTGGGGGAGTCCATGGACCCGCACGGATCCACCGCTCAACGCTTTCCGCTCGTCGCCCGATTCCGGCCCGCCTGCCTTCCCCTGCCGAAGCGCGTGCGCGCGCTCGTCGACCTGGCCGACACCGCGATGACGAAGACCGATCAGGGGGTGGCGTCCTCCGTCTACAACCAGGCCGCGCTCATCGCCTCCGATCTCGGCCTGCCCGACCTGGCGCGCAAGATGTGCCACGAGCACGCCGCCGTCTATCTCCGTGCTTGCCCCCTTCCCGCGGTCAGCGCGATTCGCGGCTTGGAGCCCGTCGTCAATCTCGCCCGCCTCCAGATCCGTGGCGGCCACGCCGATGTGGGCCGTCAGTGGCTGCTCGACCTGTACGCAGCTGTCGAGGCGGGCACACCAGCCAGGTTTGGAAGCGTTGCGATTCCGGCGGACCTCACCGCCACGGACAAGGACCGTCACGAGGTCGTCGCGTGGCTGTGGCGCGTGCTCCTCGCCGACGGCACACGCGCTCTCACCATCCAGACCCGATGGACCGAGGCCTTGGCGCACGTTGAGGCCCTCCGAGGCGTGGGCAAACGAATGCTCGACGGACGCCAAGTAGCGGTAATCGCCTCGCTCGCTGCGGGAGATACGGCACACGCCTCGGCACTCCTCGCCGAGACGGTGCCCGGCGAGCCGTGGGAACAGGCTGTCACGGCATGTCTGACTGTCCTGCGGCACCGAGCCGCGGGGCGACCAGTCGACGGCCCCCTGGCGGATCTGGCAGCCTCCTACCTTGAGCGGGCGGCCGAACCGGGAATGACCGTCTTCGACATCCGGCTGGGCCTGACCGTCCTCGACGTGATGGAGTCCGTCGATCTTCCCGCCGCGCGCCGCATCGTTGAGGACTTGCACCGGAGAGCGACGGAGACCGAGGACGGCTACGCAGCCCGGGACAACCTGGCGCACCCTCTGTTCATCGAGCTCGCCACGGATCGGCAAGTGCGGGACTGCCGTGCCCTGGTGCGGGCTTGTGCCCTCCGGACGAGGACTCTGCCGGTGCGGCTACGAGGCGAACTGGAGGCGGCTCTGAGTGCCGGCGGCAACGTCATCCGGAAGAGCATCGCGCCGTCATTCTGCCCCTGAGGCCCACCGGCACACGGAGGTGGGAGAAGGAGCGTGGCTGGGTGTGCGCCGGGCGGGCCTGGAAATCAAGCCCGTCCGGCGATCGAGGACACTTTCGAGCCCCTCCGGTGTTCGAGGACTGCACCCGGCTCAGCTCCGGGCCCTGTTCCCCGTGCCCGTTCCCTTCAGCGCGTCCAGCGCGTACACGCAGCGGTCCTTGCTGCAGGCGTAGACCACGCCCGCCTGCGCCACCGGCGATCCCGTGATCTCGCCGCCCGTCGCGAGCTTCCAGCGCAGCTGGCCGCCCGCCGCGTCCAGGGTGTAGAGGACGTGGTCCGCCGATCCGAAGTGGACCCGGCCGTCCGCCACCACCGGGGAGCCCACCACGTCGCCGCCCGCCGCGAAGCGCCACTTCGGCGTGCCGGTGACCGCGTCCAGGGTGTAGAGCGCGCTGCCGCTGCCGACGTGCACGTTACCCACGGCGACCAGCACCGGTTCGGTGGAGGAGCGGGCCTCCGTGGCGATCCGCCAGCGGTCCTTGCCGGTCGTCGCGTCCAGCGCGTACACCGTGCCGAGGTAGTCCGCGAGGTACACCCCGCCGCCGGTCACCGCCGGGCCCGGGGCGAACGCGGGCGGGGAGAGGAAGACCGCGGGCGACTCGAAGTGCCAGCGCACCCGGCCGGAGCCGGTCTCCACCGCCAGCACCCGGGTGCCCGCCGCGATGTAGACGTAGCCGTCGGGGGCCGGGGTGACCCGGACCGGGACGCCGCCGCAGGAGGCCGCGTCGCCGATCGGGTACGACCAGCGCTCGATGCCCGTACGGGCGTCCAGCGCGCGCAGCCGGGCGTCCTGCCAGACGTACACCGTGCCGTCGTGGATGACCGGGCCGGCCTCCGCCGTCTCGAAGTCGCTCTGCGCGCCGGTGACTTCCCACAGCTTCTCGCCGTTGGACGCCTCCCAGCCCTGGACGCCGCCGCCCCGGGTCGCGGTCAGGACCGTGCCCCGGTCGGCCTTGAGGGCGTACACCCAGGCGTCGGTCGCCAGCCGCCACTGCTCGGCGCCGGTCGTGGCGTCCAGCGCGTACAGCGAGGGGCCGTCCGAGGCGTGGATCCTGCCGCCCTCGACGGCCATCGCCCAGGCCACGTCCCGGGTCTTGAACTGGCGCCGCCCGTTGCCCACGTCCAGCGCGTGGACCTCGAAGGACGTCACGTACAGCAGGTCGCCGGAGACGACGGGCGTGCCCCACACGTCGTTGGACATGCGGAAGCGCCAGGGCCGCCAGCGGTCGGGGGCGGGGGCCGCGCCGTCCGGGGCGGGGCCGGGGGCCGGGACGGGGGCGACGGGAGCCACCACCGCCGACGAGCCGTTCACTCCGGCGGGCGGCCGGACCCAGCCGGTCGCGGCGGCCGGGTGCGCGGCGGCGGCCCCGCGACCCTCCCCCGCACGCGGACCGGGGCCGATCGGCACCTTGGCGCCGGGGAGCTGGACGGGCCCGCCGCCGGGAGCGGCGGAGGGGCCCGCGGACGGGCCGGACGCGCCGGACAGCGGCGAGGGCGAGGACAGCGGGGAGGGCGAGCGCAGGTCCGCCCCGCTGCGCCAGGCCGGGTCCCGCTCCGGAGCCCTGGGGGGCTGATGCGGGGGCGGCGGCGGGGGCACGGCCGGGGCGGGCGGCGCGGTGCGCCCGCCGCCCCTGCGCCGCTCGATCATCGCGGTGGCCACGGACGGCAGCCAGGCCGAGGCCGTGCCGCTGTCGTCGCTGCCGGAGGCGAAGAGGTGCGGGGCGAGCTGGGCCTGGAGGTCGGCGGGGCTCGGCCGCCGGGTGGCGTCCATCTGCATGCAGGACTCGATCAGCGGCCGCAGGTCCTCGGGCAGCCCCTCGGTGTCGGGGCCCTCGCGCAGCAGCATGAACACCGTCTCGACCGGGTTGGCCCCGTGGAAGGGGGCGTGCCCGGTGGCGGCGAAGACGAGCGTGGAGCCCAGCGAGAAGATGTCGCTGGCCCCGGTGACGCTGCGGGAGTCCCGGGCCTGCTCGGGCGACATGTACGCGGGCGTGCCGACGGCGACGTTCGTCATGGTCAGCCGGGTGTTGGAGACGCCGGACGCGATGCCGAAGTCGATCACCCGGGGGCCGTCCTCGACGACGAGGACGTTGGACGGTTTCAGGTCGCGGTGGACGAGCCCCGCGCCGTGGATGGACTGGAGGGCCTCGGCGATGCCGGCGGCCAGCCAGCGCACCGCCTGGGTCGGCATGGGACCGCACTCGTTCACTATCTCTTCGAGCGAGGGTGCGGGCACATAGGCGGTGGCGAGCCAGGGCACGGCGGCCCGCGGGTCGGCGTCGACCACGGCGGCGGTGTAGAACCCGCTGACCGCGCGGGCGGCCTCGACCTCGCGGGTGAAGCGGACCCGGAAGAGCTGGTCCTCGGCGAGTTCGGTCCGCACGGTCTTGATCGCCACCCGTCGGCCGGACGCCGAGCGCGCGAGATAGACCAGCCCCATGCCGCCGGCCCCGAGCCGTCCCAGCACCTCGAACGGGCCGATCCGTCTCGGGTCGTGCTGCGTCAGCTGCTCCACCACTTGCCTGCCACCTCCCCGTAGACGGACCTCGGCGACGAAGTCCGCGAATTACCGCCCGGTCGAATTCCGCACTGCGCAGCTCGCCCTGTGCAGGGTCTCACCACTGGGCATCACCTGGCGGTACGCACCCCGATTCTTCCTGGCCCGGGCCCCGGTTGCGAACCCGGGGGCGGATGGGGATGTCTCATGTCACTTCGGGCGGTATCCCCCACACCGGGGGTGCGGAGAGGGACCGAAGGGTGCGGAAGCCGGGGTTACGGGGGCGCGAGAACCGGGGTTACGGAGGCGCGGAAGCCGGGTCTACGGACGCGGTTCGGCAGGCTCCAGCACGGCGAAGGCGGCCCCCTGGTCGTCGTGCAGCACGGCCATCCGCCCGGAGGGGATGTCGAAGGGCGGCTGGGCCACCCGGCCGCCGAGCTGTACGGCGAGTTCGGCGGCGGCGTCGCAGTCGGCGACGGCGAAGTAGACGAGGAAGTAGCTCGGCATCTCGGCCGGGAACGCGTCCGTGATGACGCTGCGGCCGCCGACAGCGGTGTCCGGGCCCGGTTCGGCGCCCTCGGGGGACCACATCCGGAAGTCGACCAGCGCCTCGGAGTCGCCGGAGATGTCGTGGCCCGCCTCGTCCAGGTCGGTGCCGTGGAAGCCGAAGACCTTCTCGTAGAAGGGGTCCACCTTGTCCGGCTGCCGGGTGTAGACCTCCGTCCAGCAGAAGGAGGCGGGGTCGTTCTGTTTCTCGAAGCCCTCGCGTTCCTCCGGCTGCCAGAGTCCGAAGACGGCGCCCCCGGGGTCGGCCGCCTGCGCCACGATGGCGGCGCGCCCCGCCCGTACGGGGTCGGTGATGATCTGGCCGCCGTGCTCGCGGATCGCGGCGACGGTGGCCCGGATGTCGTCGGTGGCGAAGTGGACGCCCCAGGCCGTGGGCATCCGGCCGTCCTTCTTGGCGGCGAGGCCGGCGACGAGGCGGCCGTCGCTGAGCGCGTCCGCGAAGGGCATGCCGTCGCCGGCGCGGAAGGTCCAGCCGAAGAGCCCGCCGTAGAAGCGCTTGCCCGCTTCGAGGTCGGAGAGCTGCACGTCCGCCCAGCACGGCGCGGAATGCGCGAATGCGGCCATGGGACCGGGCCCTTCCGTAGCAGTGACGCCCGTCACAGTCAACGTAACGTCGCGTCCGGCCCCGCGCGCTCCGGACGCACCTAAAGGGAACCTTTGACCGATTGATGAAGGGTGGGCTCACCATGTGGACGAAAGTTGTCCACCGAAGTTGTCCACAGGCTGTTGATAACATTTACTCCGGCTGCGAGCCTGGCCTCACCCGGCCGCTCTCCCCGCTCCGGCGCCTCTCGCGCGGCGGCTGAAAACCGGCCGAAAACCGCCGCTCGCCACCCCCGCGCACCCCGCTGGTCCTGCGGCGTTCCCCATTTGCAGTCGGCCGAATCGCGCTCCCATCACCCCTCGGTAAGCTGACGGCATGACAGGACAAGTACGTACCGTCGACGGCCGTGTGGCCGGTCGACGCGGTCAGGCGACGCGGCAGAAGCTGCTCGACTGCCTCAGCGAGATGCTCAGCTCCTCGCCGTACCGGGACGTCAAAGTCATCGACGTCGCCCGGAAGGCCGGGACTTCACCCGCGACTTTCTACCAGTACTTCCCCGACGTGGAGGGCGCTGTCCTCGAAATCGCCGAGGAGGTCGCCAAGGAGGGCGCCGGCCTGACCGAACTGGTCGCCGGACGCTCCTGGGTCGGCAAGGCCGGCTGGACCACCGCCGAACAACTCGTCGAGGGGTTCCTCGACTTCTGGCGGCACAACGACGCGATCCTCCGCGTGATCGACCTCGGAGCGGCCGAGGGGGACAAGCGGTTCTACAAGATCCGTATGAAGATCCTGAACTCGGTCACCAACTCCCTCACGGATTCCGTGAAGGAGCTCCAGAGCAAGGGCAAGGTCGACAAGGACGTCAGTCCGGCGGCGATGGCGGGCTCCCTGGTGGCGATGCTGGCCGCGGTCGCCTCGCACCAGAAGGGTTTCACCACCTGGGGTGTGAAGCAGGCCGAACTGCGGCCCAATCTCGCCCTGTTGGTGCACCTCGGCATCACCGGCAAGAAGCCGACGAAGTAGGCGGTACGGGGCGCGGGAGGCCGACCGGCCCCGGGCGCCCCACGCCACCGGGCGGGCACCCGCTCGCCCGGACGCCCCACGTCCTGTCTCACCGACGGCGGACCACCCGAGCACCCTGCGGGTGGTCCGCCGTCGGTGTTCCCGGAGAAGAGGCCGCGCCGGGGCCGCCCTGCTTCGTACCCGGGGGAAGGACCGCGCCGGAGACCGCCCCACCCCGCCCCCTGGAGGGCCGGGACGGGCCATCGGGCGCACCGCCCCCCACCGCCCCCGCTACCGCCTCTCCAGCCGGAACAGCCGGATCTGCCGCTCCAGCCGCCGCTGGTACGCCGCGTACGGCGGCCAGAACGCGAGTGCGGCCTGCCACACCCGCTCCCGGTCCTCGCCCTCCAGCAGGGTGGCGCGCACCGGGATGTCCCGGCCGCGCCAGTTGACGACGGCCTCGCCCCCGCGGGCCAGCAGATTGGCGGTCCAGGCCGGGTGACCCGGGCGCCCGAAGTTGCTGCCGACCAGGATCCAGCTGCCCTCCACCTCGCCCTCCGGCATGCAGGCCAGCGGCGTGGTCCTCGGCCGGCCTGTGCGCGCCCCCGGCACCGTGAGGACGAGCCCCGGCAGCATCCGGGCGCTGAGCAGCACCTTTCCCCGGGTGAGCCGGTGCACGGCCCGGTCCAGGGCGGGGACCACGTGCGGGGCGATCCGCCCGAACGCGCGGGTCGAGGAGACCTTCTGGACCAGGCGCACACCGCGGGCGGCGGTCATCGGACGCCCGCCCCGGGTGCCGCGGCGAGCGGCATCCGGTCGGGCCCGAAGAGTCCGGCCCGCCGCGCCGCGTGGTCGCGCAGCCGGTGGACCGGGCCGAAGAGCAGTTCGTCGCCCACCGTCCGCTTCAGGTACCGGTGCGCCTCGTGCTCCCAGGTGAAGCCGATGCCGCCGTGCAGCTGGACGGCCTCACCGGTGGCGATCCGGGCCGCCTCCAGGGCCTGGGCGAGCGCGAGGGGTCCGGCCTCCGGGTCCCGGCCGGCGTGGTAAGCGGCGGAGCGGGCCGCCTCGACGCGTACGTACAGGTCGGCGAGGCGGTGTTTGACGGCCTGGAACGAACCGACGGCCCTGCCGAACTGTTCGCGCGCCTTCACGTACTCCACGGTGCGCTCCAGGGCGCTCGCCGCCGTCCCGACCGCCTCGGCGGCGAGGATCGCGGCGGCCGTGCGTCCGGCGGCGGCGAGCGCGGCGGCCGCGTCGGCGGTGTCGTCCCCGCCGAGGAGCTCGGCCGGGGTGTCGCGCAGCTCGACGCGGGCCAGCGGGCGGGTCTCGTCGAGCGCGGTGAGCCGGGTGCGTGCCAGCCCCGCCGCTCCGGCGTCGACCAGGAACAGGAGCGTACGGCTGCGCGGGTAGCCCCCGGCGTGGGCGGCGACCAGGAGCACCCCGGCACTGTGCCCGTCCAGGACCCGTTCCGCCTCCCCGTAGAGCCGCCGGCCGCCGCCCTCCCCGGGCCCGCGGGCCTGGATGCCCCCGGCCCGGCCGCCGCCCGCCCAGGCCCCGTCGGCGTTGTCGCCGGTGAGGCCGAGGGCGGTGGCGAGCGAGCCGCCGGGGACGGCGAGGGAGGCGGTCAGGGTTCCGCCGGCGATCCGGGGCAGCAGGGCGGCCCGCTGGTCCGGGGTGCCGAGGGCGGCGATCAGGGGTGCGGCGAGGGCGGCGGTGGCGAGCAGCGGTGTGGGCAGAAGCGCGCGCCCGGTCTCCTCGCAGGCGAGGGCCAGCTCGGTGGCCGTGCACCCGGCCCCGCCGTACTCCTCCGCGACGGCGAGCCCCGGCAGCCCGAGGTCCCCGGCGAGCCTGCGCCACAGGTCCGGGTCGTAGCCCTCGGCGGTGCGCACGGCGGCGGGGATCGCGTCGGGGCCTGCGCTCCGGGCGAGCAGTTCGCGCAGGGTGCGGCGGATCTCCTGCTGTTCCGCGGTGAAGGCGGCGTCCATCTGCGGGCTCCTTCCACCCAGGGACCGACGACCGGCCCCTGATCTGACGAGCCGTCATGTTAGGTGCGCGGTGCGGCGATTCCCAGGGTCCCGCACACGCTTGGACGGCGGAAGCCGTCGTGCCCGAACGGTTGCGGTGGCCACCACTATCTGATGTACCGTCAGATTCATGGCCCCAGCCCCTGCTTCCTCCGACCCGGTTCCCTCCGGCCCGGCTTCTCCCGGCCCGGCATCCGCCGCCCCGATCCGCTCCGCCCCGGCCGCCTCCCGCCGTCCGCGCAGGGTCGCCGTCGTCGGCGTGGCGCTCGCGGACTGCGGCCGGGTCGACGACGCCACTCCGTACGCCCTGCACGCCCAGGCCGCCCGCCGCGCGCTCGCCGACTCCGGCCTCGACCGCTCGGTCGTCGACGGCTTCGCCTCGGCGGGGCTCGGGACGCTCGCCCCGGTGGAGGTCGCCGAGTATCTGGGGCTGCGGCCGACCTGGGTCGACTCCACGGCGGTGGGCGGCGCCACCTGGGAGGTGATGGCCGCCCACGCGGCGGACGCCATCGCCGCGGGCCGGGCCCGTGCCGTGCTCCTGGTGTACGGGTCGACGGCCCGGGCCGACATCAAGGCGGGCCGCCGCACGTCGAACCTGTCGTTCGGGGCGCGGGGGCCGGCGCAGTTCGAAGTGCCGTACGGGCACTCGCTGATCGCCAAGTACGCGATGGCCGCCCGCCGCCACATGCACGAGTACGGCACCACGCTGGAGCAGCTCGCCGAGGTGGCGGTGACGGCTCGGGCGAACGCGGCGGCGAACCCGGAGGCGATGTTCCGGGACCCGATCACGGTCGACGACGTCCTCTCCGGCCCGATGATCGCGGACCCGTTCACCAAGCTGCACTGCTGCATCCGTAGCGACGGGGGCTGCGCGGTGCTGCTGGCCGCCGAGGAGTACGTACCCGACACGGCGAAAAGGCCCGTCTGGATCCTGGGGACCGGGGAGCACGTCTCACACTCCTCGATGTCCGAGTGGGAGGACTTCACGGTCTCGCCCGCCGCCGTCTCCGGCCGCCTGGCCTTCGAACGGGCCGGGGTGCGGCCCGCCGACATCGACCTGGCCGAGATCTACGACGCGTTCACGTACATGACGCTGGTGACCCTGGAGGACCTGGGCTTCTGCGCGAAGGGCGAGGGCGGCGCGTTCGTCGAGAAGGGCCGCACCGGGCTGTACGGCGAACTCCCGGTGAACACGGACGGCGGCGGCCTGTCCGCCTGCCACCCCGGGATGCGGGGGCTGTTCCTGCTGGTGGAGGCGGTACGGCAACTGCGCGGCGAGGCCGGCGAACGCCAGGTGCGCAAGGCCGGGGGCCGCCTCCCGGAGCTGGCGGTGGCCTCGGGGACGGGCGGCTGGTTCTGCTCCTCGGGGACGGTGGCGCTGGGGCGGGGGTGAGCGCGCGGCGCCCACGCGAGCGGGCGCCGCTCAATCGCCCCCGCTCCCGCTCCCCTCAATCACCCTTGCGCCCCGCGCCCCCACGGGTCCTCGTCGCCGACCCGATCCTCCGTGCCGAAGAAGTCGTCCGCCTCACGGCGCATCGCCGCGCCGTCCTCCCGTGAGTGCCCCTTCAGGAAGGCGCCCGCGTGGGCGGCGGCTTCCTCCGGCGTCGCGTACGAGACCTCCGCGTCGGCCGCCCCCCGCGTCCCGTCCGCACCCACGCCGGTCCACCGCCAGCCGCCGGACGTGGACTCCCGAGCCAGCTCGGCCGTTCCGCCGCACAGTTCGACGGTCCGGTTCGTCGACGATCCGGGGGCCGCCGGGCGACTGACGGCTTCGGGCCACTTCTTCCGAGCGCCCTGCCGGGTGATGCCCCACACGGACCCCAGTTGTTCATAGCTCGCGCCGTAGCTCCCGGCCGTGCCCGCCGCGATCGCCGTCAGCCGCTTCACCTCCGTGTCCACGACCTTCCACGCGGCCAGGACGGACAACGCCACCTCGACGGGCTCCGCCTCCCACTTGCGGTCCTCGGGTAGCCCCGACAGCCGGGAGCGGATGGCCGACGCGAGGGGGTCGAGGGCGTCGTAGAGCGCCTTGTCGAGCTCCACCTGTTCTTCCGTAGTGATCCCGAATGCAGTCATGCGACAACCATAGTTAACATTCGACGGCTCGTAAACTGTTGTTGTCGACGCGTGCGTTCGCGTGAGGCGCGGCGCCGCCGCCCACCCCACTACCCCCTCACGGCCGGGACCGGATGGAATGGGCCCATGAGCGAAGCCGACTCCCCCGCCCCGCCCCACTTCCGCGACCTCCTGCGCGCCCAGCGCGTCTGGGACACCGAGCTGCCGTCCTTCGATCCGGCGTCGGCCCCGTCCGCCCCGGTCCCCCTCTTCCACGCCTGGTTCGCCGAGGTCGTCGCTGCGGGGCAGCCGGAGCCGCACGCGATGTCGCTGGCCACCGCCGACGCCGAGGGCCTCCCCGACGTACGCACGCTGCTCCTCCACGAGGCCGACGAGCGCGGCTTCCACTTCGCCACCCACGCCACCAGCGCCAAGGGTCACCAGCTCGCCGCCCGCCCACACGCCGCCCTCGGCTTCTACTGGCCCGCGCAAGGTCGGCAGGTACGGGTCCGGGGCCCGGTCGTCCGCTGCACGCCCGCCGAGAGCCACGCCGACCTGCACGCGCGGTCCACGGGGGCGCTCGCCGCCGCGCTGACCGGGGCGCAGAGCGAGGTCGTGGGCTCCGTGGCGGAGCTGCACCGGGTGGCGGACGCGGCCTGGGACCGGGCGCGGGCGGAGCCGGACACGGAGGCTCCGACCTGGACCCGGTACGTGGTCGAGCCGGCCGAGGTCGAGTTCTTCCAGGGCGACGCCCGGCGCCGCCACATCCGGCTGCGCTACCGGCGCCCGGCAGGCGGCTCCTGGACGCGCGAGCTGCTCTGGCCGTGAGCGGCGCGGGGCCCCCGAGCCGGTCCGCCGCCGACCGGTGCGGGCGGCCCCGAACCGTTCCGCCCTCGACCGGTGCAGACCGCACGCTTATCCGGTTCTCACCGTAAAGGGGCACTATGGGAGGCAGGTGAGAGGTGAGCTGTTGGGAGGCACCGATGCCACGAGCCCGTTCGCGCTACGCCCCCGACCGGGGCCTGACCGGTCGCATGGTCACCACCATGTTCCTGATCGGTCTGCTCTACGTCGTCTTCGTGGGCGTGCTGCTCGCGGCCCTGCAAGGCTCCTGGCCGATCATCCTGGTCATCACGGGTGGCCTGTTCATCGCCCAGTTCTGGTTCAGCGACCGCATCGCCGCGTACGGCATGGGGGCCCGCGAGGTCACCCCCGAGCAGGCCCCCGAACTGCACGGCACCATCGACCGGATCTGCGCGCTGGCGGACATGCCGAAACCCAAGGTGGCCATCGCCGAGAGCGACGTACCGAACGCGTTCGCCACCGGCCGGAGCGAGAAGACGGCCCTGGTCTGCGCGACGACGGGCCTGCTGCGCAGACTGGAGCCGGAGGAGCTGGAGGGCGTCCTCGCCCACGAGATGTCGCACGTCGCGCACCGGGACGTGGCCGTCATGACGATCGCCTCGTTCCTCGGGGTGCTGGCGGGCATCATCACCCGTATCGCCCTGTGGGGCGGCTTCGCCCGCAGCAGGCCCGGCAACGACCCCGCGGGCATCCTGCTCCTGCTGATCCCTCTGATCAGCGCCGTCGTGTACGCGATCAGCTTCCTGCTGACCCGGCTGCTCTCCCGCTACCGCGAGCTGTCCGCCGACCGGGCCGCCGCCCTGCTCACCGGCCGGCCCTCCGCGCTCGCCTCCGCCCTGACGAAGGTCAGCGGGCAGATGGCCCGCATCCCGACCGAGGACCTGCGGAAGGCGGAGCCGTACAACGCGTTCTACTTCATGCCCGCGTTCTCCGCGAAGGAGTCCCTGGGCCGCCTGTTCTCGTCCCACCCGACGCTGGAGCAGCGCCTGGACCAGCTGTCCCGCATCTCCACCGACCTGTCCCGCTGAGCACGCAGTAAAGAACGGTGAGGAGTTACGCCCGTGGGCCTGCTCGACGCGATCCTCGGCCGGAGCAAACCGGTCCGCCCCGACCTCGACCAGCTCTTCGCCGTCCCCTCCGCCGCCCTCACCCTCCAGGCCGCCGCAGGCTTCGCACCGACCGGCCTGGGCTCGGTCTGCTTCGCGGGGGTGGAGGGCGGCGGCTTCGCCCGGCTCCAGGAGGACGTACGCGAACTGCTGGACGCGGACACGGAGCGCGGCGGCATCCCGGTGGAGTTCAGCCGGGACGCGTACGGCTACACCTGGCTGCTCGCCCGCCACCCCGCCGACGACTCCGCCGCCCTGGTCAACGACCTGCACGCGGTCAACACGCTGCTCCAGGACGGCGGCTTCGGCCCACACCTGCTCTGCTCGCTGATCGGTTTCCGGGACGGGGAGGGCGCGGAGAGCCGGTCGCTGGCGCTCGTCTACCTCTACAAGCGCGGCACGTTCTATCCGTTCGCCCCGCTGCCCGGCGGTGCCGAGAAACGGGACAACCAGCTGGAGCTCCAGGTGCGGGGCGTCCTCGGGAACGACCTCCGGGTGGAGAAGGACCTGTCCCGGTGGTTCCCGGTGTGGGGCGCGCCGGGGTTGTGAGAGCCCGCGCCGGCACTCCGGCACACCACTCTCACCACCGGACCGGAACCTTCCGTTCTCCGCGCACGAGCAGCCCCGGCTCCCGCCCCCTCCACGAGGCCGCCCAGGTCGCCTCGGAGCAGGGCGAACTGCTCGGTGGGCTCTGTTCACGAGTCGTGGTTCTGGCTCAACCTCTGTGGAGCCGGACCGTACGTGCTCATGCCCGCGTCAAACGAATGGACTGACCTGCTGGTCTCCATCGTTCGGCGTCCCAGCGAACTGATGGCCGAGCCGGAACCACGGAAGTTGATCCGGAGTCCGAGATGTGACGACAGTGGGTCCTTGCCAGGACAACAGCGCGCCCGTCCGAAGCGTTCAGCTGCCGACGCGCGTGTAGGTGAGGAACACCGCGCCGCTCTTGAGGACGGTGTGGTCTGCGAGTGTCCAGGTGCGCGGGTCGAAGGCAGCCTTGCGGGAGAACAGCGGGATCCCGTCGCCGATGGTCAGCGGGCCGAGCTTGAGGATGAGCGTGTCGATCTCGGCATACAGGGAGCCCGCGAGCTCGGCGCCGCCCAGGAGCCAGATGTCCTTGCCGTCCTGCTGCTTGAGTTCGCGCACGGTCGCCACCGGATCGTCGGCGACCAATTCGACAGCCGGGTCCGGGCTCTCGGTCAGGGTCCGGGAGAACACCAGGTGACGCAGGTGGGGGTAGGCGTCGGTGATACCGGCCGCAAGACCGATCTCGTAGCTGCGCCGTCCCTCCAGCACGGTGTCGAAGTGCGTGCCCTCCGTGCTGACGGACAAAGCCTGCCGGGCCTGGACGGGCAGCGTCTCCGGGTACTCGGCCACGAGGTGCTGTACGTAGTCCTCCGGTATGGGCCAGAAGCCGTTGGGGCCGGTGGGATCTCCGCCGTCGGGGCCCGCGATGAAGCCATCGAGAGTGGTGGCGATGTAGTGGACGAGTCTGCGCATGCCGAATCCCTTCCGTTGGTCAGGCTGTCACGCTACGACACGGCACTGCCGGATGGCATGCCGAGGCGCGAAGCCGCTAAGTGGTCGAGGTCGTCAATCCTGCGGGAATTGACGTTCGGTCAGGCCGCATGCAGGGCCTGGTTCACAGGCTCGGGTCAACGAGTGAACGGTGCAGGCTCACGTCAGGGCTCGGAGGCGGTGGGCTCAGCGAGGATGAAGCCTCCTCTGTCCCGAGTCCGGCCGATCGATGCCCGCAGCGAAGGGCCACATCGCTGGGCGGGGGCGTGCCAGCGATGCCGCCTATTCGGCCGACAGATTTCCGGGTCCTGGCGATTGGGCAGAGCGCCGCGAGTCGCGATAGGCATGGGACTGCACTTCCACCCCGAGGCGTCTCAACGCGGCGACCGCGTAAGTCTCGCCTGTCCCGTGATACTGAAGCGCCCATATTATGGAGAGACCTGATGCGAGCCCGCACACCCCGCGATCTCAATGAACTCCCGTACCTGCATCGCCTTACGTCATTCACCGGAGAGATGGAAAGAGAAGGATCCTACGAATGGCTGCACTTCGAGGGTTGCGATTTCCAGGATGTGGATGGCGGCAGTTCTGGGTTCACTGAATCAGCATTCTCTGCGGTTACCTTCACCCGGGGCCGATATCGACGTTCTCAGTTCGACGACGTCTGGCTGCACACCGTGCGCATGGTGGGCACCGACCTCTCAGAGACCACCTGGATGGACAGCGAGTGTGACCAAGTAGTCCTCGCCGGCACAGAAGTGTCCGGCTCCCACATGAACCGCGTTACTTTCTACAATTGCAAGTTCGACTCGGTCAATGCCCGCCTGGCCAAGCTGAAGAACGTCTCGTTCGTGGACTGTCTCCTCCGCGACGTCGACTTCGGCGGAGCCGTGCTCACCAACGTTTCTTTCCCCGGATCGACCCTGGAACGAGCGCACTTCGACAACGCCAAGATGACGAAGGTCGATCTGCGCGGGGCAGACGGACTGAACATCACTTCCGGTCTCGAAGCCTTGAAGGGCGCAATGATCAACACCTACCAACTCCTGGAGCTGGCACCCGCACTCGCTCAGGTCCTCGGCCTCACAGTGAGGGACGAGTAGGCAGGACGCCCACAAACTCGCAGGCGTCCTTGAATTGCTGAGACTGGACTCGTGATGTCGTGCTGCTGATCAGGCAGGTCGGATGGTCAGGCCGGTCTCGGTGAGACAGCCGTCTATGACGACGCTGCTCCCGGCCCGCCTCACCCTGGGGCTGCGGCCCCGCTGAAGCGCGGCGGCACCGGCCTTCAGCCCTTGGGCCTCAGCCGTTGACGGTGGTGGCGTGGCCCAGGAACGCGGTCCAGGCGGCCGGGGCGACGGCGAAGGTGGGCCCGTCGGTGACCTTGGAGTCGCGGACGTGGACGGTGTGGGGGCAGGTGGCGACCTCCACGCAGGCAGCGCCCTCGTTGTTGCTGTAGCTGGACTTGTGCCAGTCGTAGGCGACTTCGATGCACTCGCCGCCCTCGTTGTTGCTGTAACTGGACTTGAACCAGGACAGTTCGGGTCCGGTCATCACAGTTCCGCCACCTTCTTCTCCATGAGCTCCGCAGACTCCCAGGGGTTGAGCGCCTGCGCCCGCAGGGTGCCGAAAAGGTCGAAAAGGTCGCTGACCCGTTCGGGCTTGGAGATCAACGTAGTGCCCCCTTGCCCCTCCTGATAGACGAGGAGGCGCCCCTCCTCCGTGGCCATCAACTTCATGGGCCCGTTCAGACCGGCATGGGTGTGGCGACGCGTCGGCATCACCTGCAGCGTCAGGTGATTCATCGTTCGCATGCACTCCAGCAAGTGCCGGATCTGCTCCTTGAGCACCTCCTCGCCGCCGAGGGGGCGCTCCAGGACCGCTTCCTCGATGACGTACCCCACGCGTGGCGGCGTCTTCCGGCCCAACACCGCGCCGCGCTCCATCCGTGCTTCGACGTGCCGCACGATCTCCTGCTCCGTGTACGCCGGTACTCGCGCCTCGTACAGGGCCCGCGCGTACGCCTCGGTCTGGAGCAACCCCGGGATCACCATCGTCTCGTACGCACTGATGACCCGAGCCAGCCGCTCCAGCCGCACCCAGTCCAGGATCTTCGCGGGGTACTTCTCCTCGTCCACCAGCTCCCCGCACGCCTCCAGCGCCCCGCCCGCCGCGAACGCCCGTTCGGCGTCCGCCAGCAGGTCGCGCGAGGGGATGCGTTCCGCCCGCTCGACCGCGCCCAGCAGCGACTCCGAGATCAGCAGCTGATCCGCCGCCGCCTTCTGCGTGAGCCCGGCCCGTGCCCGGTGGATACGGATCAGCTCTCCCACGAGCCGCCGTCCGTGTGTCAGCTCGCCACTCGTCCCCACAGCCATCACCACCCTCCCCACATCACGTCGATGTGGACCGTGTCCTCCTGGTCACGCTACGCAGTCGGCGGAATGCTCGGGGCCATGACGAGCAAGAAACACCCCGAATGGGTACCCGCTACCGGGCATCAACTGCACCTCTCCGGTATCTACTTCGACGCCATCCGGCTCCGGGGCGTCCGGGGCGAGGCCGTGCTCCAGCATCTGGCCTCCCTGACGGAGGGCGAGCCGGGCCCGGTCGTGCGGGAGCTGGCGGGGGCGCGGTGGACGTACTTCCTGATCCCGCCGGGCGCGAGCGAGGGGTATGACTGGCCGCCCGGCGCGAAGTGCTTCGGGCCGGCCGCGCGCGACCAGTGGGTCGGCATTCCCGCCCCGGACGGCAACACGTACCCGCTGAGCTGGCGGTGCGGGGCGCCGGAGGAGGACGAGTTCGTGGACGCGGAGCTGCTGCACGGGCTCGTGCTGGCCCAGCTCGCCCCGGCGGCGGAGGGCGGGTGAGCAAGGAGGACGGGTGAGCACGGGTGAGCCGGGTGAGCACCGTGCATGAGGCTCAGGCCGTGGCCCGGGGATGCCCAGCCCCGGCATAGGTGATCCAGCAGGTGTCACGGGCAGTATCGATGAGATACCAGATACGTCCGCTGCCGGTCACCTCGATCTGCCACTGCTCACAGGTCTGCCCCCTGTGCGTCCCGTGCGCCAGCCCTCCTTTCAGGGGTGGTGGCGAGCTGTCTGGAGGGCCGGCCTGGGGTCGGTACGCAGGGTGATCCACGCTCGATACGTGTTCTCCCGCGCTTGCCGAGAAAGGGACTCCCACCCCTTCGCGGCCGCCCCGTCCGCGAAACGCACTTCCCACTGCCCCGCTCCCGCCGGAGGCGCGACGCGATCTCCGCGTCCGGCGCTCACTGAACGGACTTGGGGTCGGGCGCCGGGCCGTAGTCCTCGGCGTGGTCGGTCGTCAGCGCGACCAGCAGCTCCGGGTCGGAGTAGGCCTCCGCCGTGTGCTGCCAGGCGATGAGCATCTGCGCGACCGACGCATTGCTGGAGAGGGAATCCGCAGCACGCATGGTGTCGACCAGCTCGACGGCGAACGCGTGGACGTCCGATTCCGGCAGGAACCTGATCCACGGGAAGGCGTCCGGCAGTACGTCCAGAAGGAGTTCCGTCGTCCCCGGGTCGCGGCGTGCCATCGCCGCCAGCATCCGGGTCGCCGCCGACACCACCGTCCGGTCCTGCTCGGCCCGTGTCACCGTGGTCAGGACCAGATCCTCACCATCCCTTCGGCGCAGCAACAGGCGGGACGACTCCTTCAGCCGCGCCAGTGTCTGTTTGTTCTTGTTGACCAGCTCGGAGAAGTTCACAGCCGAACTTTCAGCGCTCATGACTTTGAAACTACTTCGAAAGTTCCTTGGGCACCATCCCCCGTTCGAGGGACCCGATGCGCGCTCGGAGGTCAGCCCCGGGGCCGGAACACCGCCACCGCCTCGCCGTTCTCGCCCTCCCCGGCACCCCGGAACGTGACCGCCAGCCCCATCCCGATCCGGAGGCCGTCGTGCGCGCACTCCACGATCTCCGTCATCATCCGGGGCCCCTCGGCGAGGTCGACGACGGCCGCGACGTACGGGACGCGGGAGCCGAAGGGCGGCAGGTCGTTGCGGTGGACGACGGACCAGGTGTAGAGGGTCGCCTCCCCGCTCGCGCGCTCCCACCCGACGTCGTCGCTCCAGCAGTACGGGCAGAACTCGCGCGGGTAGTGGTGCGCCCGGCCGCATCCGCCGCAGCGGCGCAGGAGCAGGTGCCCCTCCGCCGCCGCGTTCCAGTAGGGGCGGGTGAAGGCGTCCGGCTCGGGGAGGTCGAAGCGCGGGGCCGCCGCGCGCCGCGGGGTCACGGGAACAGTCCGAGGGCGGAGTCCAGGGACCAGGTCTGCCAGGCCATGGCGAACAGGGCCACCAGGGAGATCAGCGCCATCATCGCGTTCTGTCCCTGCTCGGCCCAGTCGTGGATCATCAGGACCAGGTAGAGCAGGTTGAGGAGAAGCCCGGCGACCAGGGCGACCGGGGTCAGGAATCCCGCCACCAGGCCTAGACCGAGGGCCAGTTCCGCGTAGACGACGATGTAGGCCATCGCCTTCGGGCGCGGTGCGACGACCCGCCGGAAGCCCGTGCGCACCACGCCCCAGCGGTGCTTGCCCGCGACGTCCGCCGCCCAGGCGATGCCCGTGCCGCGCTCGAACCAGCCCTTCTTGTCCTTGTGCCGCCAGCTCTCCAGCCACCACAGGCCGAGGCCTATGCGCAGGACGGCGAGCCATTCGGCGCCGCTGAGCCAGATCGTCTGCATCGGGCCTCCGGAGAACGATTTCTGACGGTACGTCAGTTCAGCGGATTCGAGGGCCCGGCGCAAGAGGGAGGAGGCGTGGCACGTGCCGGGAGCATGTGGGGGCGTCGCTCGGCGTCGGCCGCGGTCTGCGGCGCGGGAGGCCCGCCGCCGGGATTCCGAGACGTAGAACGTCGTAAATCCGGCCACCGGGCCCCCTCGGCGTTTCGCCGCCCGACCGCTTGGAAACTGACCAACCAGCCTGCAGAGGAGGCCCCTTGCTGGTTCTGCTGGATCATCCGGTGCCGACCTCCGTCGAGCCACTGCTGAACGGCGCCCACGTACTGCACCGCCCCACGCTGGGGGCTCGGCCGGGTGCCCTCCGCGGTCGGGCGCTGGCCCGGTTCCGGCCGGACGTCCTGCTCACCCGGTCCATGCCCGCGGCCGCCGAAACGGCAGCCTGGAGTGCGGCGGCGGGCGAGCGCCCTCTCCTCGTCGTCCTCCTCGACCGGGCGGCCGGACCGGGCGGGGCGCGCGGGAGCGCCGGGCGCGTCCACCGCCCGTCCGCCCGCCGATTACCCGGGGCCGGACCGGCCCGATCCCGATTACGCGTGACCGCGTGCCCGTCGGCCGGGGCGGCCGAGCCCCCGGCGGACCTCTACGCACGGGCGCTCGCCACGGCCGAACGCCGCTTTCTGGCCGAGCGGGTCGGGCCGGTGCTCGCCGGGCACCTCGGCGCCGTCCGGCCGGAAGCGGCGTCGGTCGTCCTGGTGGGCGCCGGCGTGGTGAACCTGCTGACCGGACTGCGGCTGCTCCGGGCCGGTCACCGCGTGACCTTCTACGACAGCGGCCCCGACCCCCGGTCCGACGCGCCGTGGGCATCCTTCGGATGCAGCAGGGGCGGCGGCGACGCCCGGATGTTCACGCTCACCGAGGCCGACGGCTACTTCGCGAGCCCCGGGGGCGGGCCCCCGCCGTTCACCCAGCCGGTGAAGGACCAGGGCTGGGGCCTGGCCGACCTGGCCCGCATCGAACCGGCCGAGAGGGCCTGGACCGAGGACAACGCCCGGGTGCCCGGCTGGCTGGCCCGGTCCTTCACCGAGGACGTCCTGGGCTACAACCTCGCCTCCGACCGGCTGTGGCGGGAGCTCCGGCACGACGCTCCGGAGCTGTTCCACGGAGTCGGCCTGCGGGAGGGCATCCTGCGCGTCTACAGCGACCAGGACGTGCTGGAAGCCCATGTGGCGCGTCAACGCTCCCTCACCGACCGGCGCTTCGAGATCCTGTCCGCCGACCGGATCAGCGCCCGCCACCCGGCGCTGGCCGCGGCGCACCGGGCGGGGGCCTTCGTCGGCGGCATCGAGGTGAACGGGTTCACCGTGCAGGTGCACCGGTTCCTCGGCGCCGTGGCCGACGCGGCCGAGCGGGCGGGGGCGGTCTTCCACTGGGGGCGGCCGGTGGACGCCCTCGTCCCGGGCGAGGGCGGCGCGCCGGACGGGATCAGCTTCCGCGACGGCGAGACGGTCCGCGCCGAGCACTACGTCCTCTCCCCCGGCGCCTACGGGGAGGCGCTGCTGCGCGGCACCGCCTCCGCCGGGCTGATCCACGGCATGGTCGGCGCCTGGCTCACCCTCCCCGATCCCGGCCGGGGGCTGAGGAACTCCCTGAAGATCACGAGGAGCGGGCACACGGCGGCCGACGCCAACGTCACCGTCACCGAGGGGCCGGACAGCCGCTCCTTCCTCACCGTCGGATCGGGCTACGGCTGGACGGGCGCCGACCCGGACAACGTCGATCCGACGCAGCTCGAAGCGCTGTACGCGGCGGTCGAGGACACGGCCTCCTCCTTCTTCCCCGACGCGTTCGACGCGGCCCGCCGATCCGGCCTGCTGGAGCGGAGCAGAAGGTACTGCGCGCGGCCCTGGACCGCTTCGAGCCTTCCGGTCTTCGAGACCGCGAGGACCGCCGGAGGCGGGCTTCTCCTCATCACCGGCGGTCACAACACGGGCGGATTCGCGCAGGCTCCCGTGACCGCCGAGGCGGTGGCCGCGGCCCTTCGCGGGGAAAGCCACCCGATGCACATCGACTATCACCCGAACCGACTCCGTATGTTCTACGGACAGAAGGATGCGAGGCTCCCGGAATGACGGACGCTCCCCGAATGACGGACGAAGAAGCCGTGGACGGCACGACGGCATGGCAGCAGCGAGGCAGTTCCTTCGGTGACGGGGTCGACGCCTACGAGACCACCCGGCCGGGATATCCCGTCGAGAGCGTCCGGTGGGTCCTGGGGACCGAACCGCGCGACGTGCTGGACCTCGGCGCGGGCACCGGCCTGCTCACCCGGGTCCTGGCCGCCGAAGGTCACCGGACGCGGGCGGTCGAGCCGGACGACGCGATGCGCGCCCGTGTCACCGCCACCGCCCCGGGGGCCGAGGCCCTGGCCGGCAGCGCCGAGAGCATCCCGCTGCCCGACGCCAGCCTGGACGCGGTGCTGGTCAGCCACGCGTACCACTGGTTCGATCCCGCCCCCGCCCACGCGGAGATAGCGCGCGTACTGCGCCCCGGGGGAGTCCTGGCGACCCTCTGGAACCTCCGCGACGAAGAGGTCCCCTGGTCGGCGGCGCTGTCCGGGATCCTCGCCGACGAGGACACCGGGACCGACCCGCGCACCCCCGCGGCGATCATGCTGCACGGCGCGCTGAAGGCGCTGCGCGCCCAGGACACCGCATGGCTCACCGGTTGGCTGCGCGATCCCACGTTCGGGCCGCAGTTCGGGGCCGTCGAACAGGGATTCTTCCCGCACTCCGAGACGAAGACGATCGATTCCCTCGTCACGCTCATAAAATCACGGTCGTACTACCTGACGTCTTCTCCGGAACGCCGCCGGGAAATCGAGGAACGCATACGCGAACTCGCCACCGTGCACCCGGAACTGAAAAGCGGCAACTCCTTCGAGCTACCCTACGTAACGGTGGTATTCACCACGGTCCGCAACTGACGGACCGCACCGGAAAACCGGGACACCCGGAAATCCTGAACCTTGGAACCTTGGAACCCGGAACCCGGAACCCTGGAACTCGGAACGCAAAGGAAACGAAACCGGGAACCGGGAACCGGGAACCGGAGCACGGGATAACCGGAAACGTCATCGCCGAAAGGGAACACGGTGCTCTCACCCGTCGCCGCGTCCGTCTGCTCCGCACGAGACGGCCAAAAGGCACGCTGGGAAGGCTTCTTCACCGGACACCGGGTCTGGGACGGGACGCGCGTCGCGGAGAGCGCCAAACGGCTCCTCGGCATGGACACCGCGGCCGTGGCGAGGGCCGCCGGCGAGGTGGTGCGGCCGTACCGGGCCCGGCCGGGCAGCAGCAGCGCCCCGTCTCTCCTGCTGCACACCACCACGCCCCTGCTCAAGGCGTTCGACGGGGACCTGGCCGCTCTGCTGAGCGGCCAGGAGCCCCACGACGTGACCACGTACGTCGAAGCCAGATCGGTGTATCTGGGGACCCCCGACGACCTCACCCTGGGCCGTACCGCGCCCTGGGCCGAGGCCGCGGCGCTCCGGGGCGTCCCCGCCGTCGACATCGGCGACCTGGACCACTACTACCTGACCCATGCCCTGCTGCTGATGGCGGAGGCCCACGAGGAGGGGGCCGACACCCCCTTGTGCCACGTCATCGACTGGCTGCGCGACCGGCCCGACGCGGTGGTCCGGCTGTACGCGCTGGACGTGGAGACACAGATCTTCCTGCTCTGGCTGCTCCGCAGGACCGGGCTGGCCGAGCTGGCCACGGACGCCAACAGCCCGGCGGTCGCCACCGAATGGAACCGGAAGAACCACATCCACCCCACGGTGGCCGCCGCCCGCGCGATGCCCGTGTCCGCGCTGGAACTGCCCCCCGAGGAAGTGCTCGCCGCCGAGCAGCGGCTCGGCCGGGCCCATCAGCGGCTGGGACTGACCGTCCCGGTCCTCCCGGGCTACACGATCGCCCGGACCGGCGTCGACCGGGACGCCTTCGTCGCCGGTGTGCTCGACGCGGCCTCGCTGCTCCGCACCCGGTACGGCCTGGACCGGGCCGCGCTCAAGCCCGCCGACGCGGGCGACGGGGCGCGCATCGTGGGCAACCTGGACCTCGCCGACACCGACCGGCTGGCCGCGGAGGCCCGGACCGCGCACGCGGTCGGGGACGACCACCTCCTGGAGGCCTGGGTCACCTTCCTCACCGTCTCCCTGGGCGAGGAGAAGGCCGAGCCCGGCTCCTCGCGGACCGGCTCCTCGGAAACGGACTCCTCGCGGACCGGCTCCCCCGAGCCCGGCCCCTCGGGAACGGACTCCCCGCGGCCCGGCTCACCGGCGGCCCGCCGCGTCCCCGTCGTGCCGTCGGGGCACATCCGCCACGGGCAGGTCGCCGAAGGGCTGACCCTCCAGATGCTGGACGGCTACTCCTGGCGGGGCAACGACTACGTCGACGAGGCCGGCTGGACCGCTCTCGGGCTGCCCCCGGACGCCTACCGGACCGCCCGCGCCGCGCTGGAGGCCGTCCGGGCGGCTTTCCAGGGCCCGGAGAGCGTCGCGGACGGCAGCCACGGCGGGCTGGTCACCGGCGGCATCGACTTCGCCGTGGGCCGGCTCGGCGGCGCGTTCGGCGACCGTCTCCTCGTCGGGGCGATCGACTTCAACCTCTCCGCGCACGGCGCCGAGAGCCTGCGCACCTTCCGGGACCGCGCCCGGGAGCAGGGCATCGACGAGCCGTACGCGGCGACCCGTGTCTTCCTGCCGCCGGCGGACCGGACGCTCCATCAGATGGGCGCGACGGCCCGGTCCATGGCGGAGCCCGGCGCACTGCTGGAGGCGGTGGCCTGCGTACCGCGACGGTGGGCCATGGTCGCCGCGACCGGCGCCGAACCGACCGTCGCCGCCGCCCGGGCCGATGCGCTGGCAGCGGCTCTGAGCGCCCCCGGTCCCCGCCCTTGATCAACCGGCCCCGCCCGTGCTGAACCTGCCCCCACCCGTGCCGCGCCGACCCCCGACCGCGTTCAACCGGCCCCCGTCCGTGATCAATTCGCAATCGATTTCGCTCTTGACCGAGCCCCATCAACAGAGCGGACGATTACGCTCCGAACCATGCCCCACAGCCCGTCCCCCACAGGCAGTGACGCCGCCGCCCTCACCGACCGTACGGACGACCGTCCCGTCTACGTGATCGGCGGCGGCCCCGGAGGCCTCGCCGCCGCCGCCGCGCTGCGCGCCCGGGGCGTACGGACCGTGGTGCTGGAGAAGTCGGACCGGGTCGGCGCGTCCTGGCGCGGCCACTACGACCGGCTGCGCCTGCACACGACCCGGCGCTGGTCGGCCCTGCCGGGGCTGCGGATGCCGCGCAGGTTCGGGCGGTGGGTGGGCCGGGACGACGTGGTGCGGTATCTGGAGAAGTACACCGAGCACCACGGTCTTGAAGTGGTCACCGGCGTCGAGGTGACGCGGATCGACCGGGCCCCCGACGGCTCCGGCGACTGGCAGCTGACCGCGACGGGCGGACGGGCCCTGCGGGGCCGCGCGGTCGTCGTCGCCACCGGCTTCAACCACACCCCGCGCATCCCCGACTGGCCGGGCCGCGACACGTACACGGGCGAACTGCTGCACGCCGCGCAGTACCGCGCCCCGGCCCCGTACGCCGACCGGGACGTCCTGGTCGTCGGCATCGGCAACACGGGCGCGGAGATCGCCGCGGACCTGGCGGAGGGCGGCGCCTCCCGGGTCCGCATCGCGGTCCGGACGGTCCCGCACATCGTCCGCCGCTCCACCGCGGGCTGGCCGGCCCAGGCCACCGGCATCCTGGTCCGCCGCCTCCCCGTGCGGCTCGTCGACCGCGCGGGGGCCGTGATGTGCCGGATAGCCGTGCCCGACCTGGCCGCCCAGGGCCTCCCCCGCCCCGACACCGGCCTGTACTCCCGGGTCCGCCAGGGCGCGATCCCGGTCCAGGACGCCGGGTTGATCGACGCGGTCAGGTCCGGCGCGGTCACCCCGGTGGCGACGGTCGCCTCCTTCGACCGGGACACCGTGGTCCTGGCCGACGGCACCCGCCTCAACCCGGACGCCGTCATCGCCGCCACCGGCTACGACCGGGCGCTGGAACCGCTGCTCGGCCACCTGGACGTCCTGGACGGGCGGGGCCGCCCGGTCGCCCGCGGCGGACGCTCACCGAAGGGCGCCCCGGGGCTCTACTTCACCGGCTTCACCAACCCGATCAGCGGGATGCTCCGCGAAATGGCCCTGGACGCCGAGAAGATCGCGAAGAGAGTGGCCCGGGCGTCGCCCTGAGGACCCGGAAGCCCCGCGTGGCCGAGGTCGGCCCCGGGGCCGGTGGGCCTGCATGTGTTTCCGGGTCGTCCCCGTCGGTCTCCGGCACGTCGCCGCCGCCCCGGCGGGACCGCATCCCCCGCCCCGGGCGTGAGCAGCCTCCCGCGCCCCGCTCCGGGTGACGCCGGTCACTCCCCTCTCCCGGATGTCACATCCCCGGGGGCCTGTTCCGTCCTGTGTGTGCAGCCAGTGACGACAGCAGAGGGAGCACACCATGAACGCCCGAATCAACGCCTTCGCCAGCCCGGTCACGGGGAAGCTCGTGAAGCACCTGGTATCGGCGGGCAAGATCGTCGAGGACACGGCGCTGCCCGCCGTGACGCAGGAGCTGGTGAAGATCCGCGCGAGCCAGATCAACGGCTGCGGCGGCTGCCTGGACATGCACACCAAGGAAGCCGCGGCGGCCGGGGAGACCTCGCTGCGCCTGAACCTGATCGCCGCGTGGCGGGAGGCCACCGTCTTCACCGACGCCGAGCGCGCCGCGCTGGAGCTGACGGAGCAGGGAACCCGCATCGCGGACGCGGCGGGCGGGGTCCCGGACGATGTCTGGGCGAACGCCGCCAAGCACTACGACGAGGAGCAGCTCCTCGCTCTCGTCTCGCTGATCGCGCTGATCAACACCTTCAACCGGCTGAACGTCATGCTCCAGTACCCGGCCGGCGGCTACCAGGTGGGGCAGGCCGTGTAACGGGCCCGCGGACCGGGAGGACCGGGCGGACCGGGCCTACGCCCACACCCCCGTGGCCGCGATGCGCCGCGCCCACGGTTCCAGGTCGGCGGCCTCCCGGCCGAGCACCTGGCGGACGCCGTCGGTCACCTCGGCCGAGTGGCCCGCGCGGTGCAGGGCGAACATCGCGCCCAGGGAGTCGGCGGCGGCCTCCGGCCACCCCTGGGCGAGGAGTTCCGCACGGTACGCCTCCGGGGTCAGCTCCTCGTAGCGGACGGGGCGGCCGGTCGCGCGGGCGATGGTCTCCGCGGCCCCGGCGAAGGTGAGGGCGCGGGGGCCGGACAGTGTGTACGTGCGGCCCGCGTGGCCGTCCTCGGTGAGGACGGCCACCGCGACCGCCGCCACGTCGTCGGCGTCGACGAAGGGTTCGGGGACGTCCCCGATCGGCAGGCCGAGGCGGCCCTCGCGGAGCGGGGCCCGCCACAGGTCCTCGTCGAAGTTCTGGAAGAAGTTGTTGGGGCGCAGGAGGGTCCACTCTGCCCCGGACTCCCGGGCCGCGTCCTCCGCCGCCGCCATGCCCCGGCCGAAGCCCTCTCCCGCGTACTCGATGCCGTGGCCGGACAGGACCACGAAACGGCGGACCCCGGAGGCCTCGGCGCGGGTCACGAACTCCTTCACGGGGGACGGGTCGTCGGGGGCGACCAGATAGAGCGCCTCGGCCCCGGCGAGGGCCGGCTCCCAGGTGCCGGGGAGGGTCCAGTCGAACCGGACCTCACCGGAGCGGGAGGCGGGACGGACCCTGGTGGTCCCGGTCGTGCGCAGCCGGTCCACGACCCGGCGGCCGGTCTTGCCGGTGCCGCCGAGGACGAGGATCCCGGACGGACCGCGGTGCGTGCTCTTCGTCGTCATGGGCCCAGTCCATCGCGGCGGACCCGGCGGGCCCATGGGCGTCCGTCCGCCGTGCATAGGTGAGCGTCCGGAGCACGGCCGGCTCTGCCTACAGTGGCGTCATGGACGTGTTCGACGAGCTGTTGCGGGGCGTGCGGGGCAGTGGCGCGGTGTTCGGCCGTTCGGTGCTGCGCGCGCCGTGGTCGGTGCGGTTCACCGACGGGGCGTATCTGACCCTGTGCCTGCCGATGCGGGGCGGGGGGTGGATCGTGCCGGAGGGCGGCGAGCCGCTGCGGGTGAGGGTCGGCGAGGCGGCGATCGTCCGCGGCCCGGCCCCGTTCGTCTTCACCGACGACCCGGCGGGCGGTACGGGGACGGCCCGGGCCGGTGACGTACGCGTACGCGCGGTGGGCAGGGGCGCGGCCCAGGACACCGCACCCGCACCCGCCCCCGCACCGAAAGCTGGACCCGGACCCGGACCCGGACCCGGACCCGGACCCGGACCTGGACCCGAGCCTGGATCCGAACTCGACTTCCCCACCGTGCTGTTGGCCGCCACCTACGACGTACGGGCCCAGGTGCCCCAGCGGCTCCTCCAGGCGCTCCCGCCCGCCCTCGTGGTGCCCGACGAGCAGGACTGCGCGCCGGTGCGCGACTACCTGGAGGGGCAGATCGGCGGCGGGCGGCCGGGCGAACAGATCGTGCTCGACCGGCTGCTGGACTGGTTGCTGGTGTGCACGCTGCGCGACTGGTTCGACCGGCCTGAGGCGGATCCGCCGGGGTGGTACGGGGCGCTCGGCGACCAGGTGGCGGGGCCGGCCCTGCGGGCGATGCACGCGGACCCGGCGCATCCCTGGACGACGGCGGAGCTGGCGGTCCGGGCGGGGGTCTCCCGGACGACCCTGGCGAAGCGGTTCACCGAGCTGGTCGGGGAGGGCCCGGTGGCCTATCTGACCGCCTGGCGGATGACGCTCGCGGCCGACCTGCTGACCCGCCCGGAGCTGACGGTGGCGGCCGTGGCCCGGCGGGTCGGCTACGCGGACGCGTTCGGCTTCAGCGCGGCGTTCAAGCGGCTGCGCGGCGAGAGCCCGACCGCGTTCCGGCGGTCGGCGGCCGCCGCCGACCCGGTGGGGACGGCCGCCCCGGCGGGGTGAGCCGTCCCGGCGGGGTGAGCCGTCCCACGACGTCCGAACGGGAAAGACCGGCCCCCGGGTACCGAAGGGCTCAGCCCCAGGCACCCCGCGCCGCCGCGTCCCGGACGAACTCGGCGAAGTCGCGCGGCCCCCGGCCGAGCGCCCGGCGCACCCCGTCCAGGACGGGCGCCTCCCCGCTCGTGATGATCGGGTACAGCGCGTCCGTCCAGAGGCCGGCCTCCACCTCCGGGAAGCCCTGGGCGACGAGCCCGGCCCGGAAGGCGGACGTGTCGACGCGGACGTACGCGGCGCGCTTCCCGGTCTCCTTCGCGATCTCGTCCAGGACGTCCTCGATACCGAGAGCCCGGGGGCCCGAGAGTCCGTACTCCTGGCCCGCGTGACCGTCCTCGGTGAGCGCGGCGACGGCCACCTCCGCGATGTCGTCGGCATCCACGAACGCGGCCTTCCCGTCCCCGGTCGGCAGGGCCAGTTCGCCATCGCGTACGCCGTCGAGGAAGACGCCCTCGCTGAAGTTCTGGGCGAACCAGCCGGGTCGCAGGATCGTCCAGGTCACCCCGGAGGCGCGTACGGCCCGCTCGCCCTCGCCGTGCGGACCGCCGTTCTCGTAACCGGGGCCGAAGAAGCCGGGCTCGTCCGTGCCCCGGGCCGAGAGCAGCACCAGCCGCCGCACCCCGCTCGCGACGGCCTGTTCGACGAAGGCGGGTGTCGGGGAGGGGGAGGTGTCGAGCGGGGTGATGTAGACGGCGGCGGCCCCGTGCAGGGCGGCCGCCCAGGTGGTGGGGTCCGCCCAGTCGAAGGGGGTGTCGCCGGACCGCGAGGCCGCCCGGGTCTCCACCCCCAGCTCACGGAGGCGGGCCACCACCCGGCGGCCGGTCTTGCCGGTGCCGCCGATCACGAGTACGGGTTCCTGCGCGGAGGTCGTGTCTGTCTGAGTCATGGCACCAGCCTCGCCCGGTGGGGCGGCCCCCGCCCATGGCTCAGTGACCGGGAAGGATGTCCGAGCGTCCGGCGAAAGCGGCACTCCGGTGTTCCGGAGTGCCGGAGTGCCGGTGTTCCAGCACTCCGGCGGTCCGTGTTCCGGTGTTCCAGCACTCCGGCGGTCCGGTGTTTCCACCGGGGAAACGGCTGAGGCCCGGATCCACTGGGATCCGGGCCTCGGTCGTGTTCTTCAGTAGCGGGGACAGGATTTGAACCTGCGACCTCTGGGTTATGAGCCCAGCGAGCTACCGAGCTGCTCCACCCCGCGTCGGTAAACACCACCCTACGCCACGGAATGCCTCTCCGTGACCACGAGAGGCTCCGCCCGCTCGACCGCCCGGCACTCACGGGAGCCTTTGCCTGCACACCCATTCCTGACACAGCGTCATTTCAGTAACCTGACAGAGTGTCAGCTAACCGGCCGGCCCCGCCTGTTCACCGGTGGGCCATCGAGCAGGAGTGGGCGGAACGATGCTTGGATCGACTCACGGCACCCTCACCACCGACTTCCGTGCCCGGGTGGTGGCCTGCGGCGAGGAGCCGCACGCCGCCGTCGTCAGCCTTCCGACGGCCTCGGCCCGGGGCGGCCTCGACGTCAGCGGGCGACCGCTGCACCTGACCGTGCCCGACCTGGACCGCTTCTTCCGGCCCCGGTCCGTGGCCGTCGTCGGCGCCTCGGACGCCGAGGGCCGCCCCAACACCGGCATCACCCGGCAGCTCATCGCCTGGGCCGGGCGGGTCGGGGCCCGGCTGCACCCGGTGCACCCGACCCGCCCGGCCGTGTTCGGCCGGGACTGCTTCCCCTCGGTCGCCGACGTGCCCGAGCCGGTCGACCTCGCGGTCCTGCTGGTCGCTGACCCGCTCCCGGTGATCGAGGAGCTGGGCGAGGCCAAGGTGCCCTTCGCCGTCGCCTTCGCCTCCGGATTCGCCGAGACCGGGGAGGCGGGCGCGGAGGCCCAGACCCGGCTGGCGGCGGCCGTGGAACGCTCCGGGCTGCGCCTGCTCGGGCCGAACACCAATCTCAACGCCTTCGAACGGTTCCGGGAGGACCTGGAGGGCCCCGCCATCGCCCTGATCACCCAGTCCGGGCACCAGGGCCGCCCGCTCCACGCCCTCCAGGAGCTGGGCATCCGGCTCTCCCACTGGGCCCCCACGGGCAACGAGGCCGACCTGGAGACCGCCGACTTCCTCGCGTACTTCGCCCAGCTCCCCGAGGTCGGAGCCATCGCCTGTTACGTCGAGGGGCTCAGGGACGGCCGTTCCTTCCTGCTCGCCGCCGACCGGGCAGCCCGTGCCAAGGTCCCCGTCGTCGCCGTCAAGGTGGGCCGTACGGAGGCCGGGGCCAGGACCGCCGCCTCGCACACCGGCAAGCTGACCGGGGCGGACGACGTGGTGGACGCGGCGATGCGGCAGTTCGGGGTGATCCGGGTGGACGGCCTGGACGAACTCCAGGACACCGCCGCCCTGTTGGCCCGTGCCCGGCCGCCGCGGGCCGAGGGGGTCGCCGTGTACTCGATCTCCGGCGGCACGGGCGCGCACTTCGCGGACCTGGCGACGGCGGCGGGGCTCTCGCTGCCCGCCCTCTCCGCCGCCAAGCAGGACGAGCTGCACACCTGGATACCCGATTACCTGAACGTCGCCAACCCCATCGACAACGGCGGCCACCCGGTCGGCGACTGGCGCGGCCGGAAGATCATCGACGCGATCCTCGCGGACCCGTCGGTCGGGGTGCTGATCTGCCCCATCACCGGCCCCTTCCCCCCGATGAGCGACCGGCTCGCCCAGGACCTGGCGGACGCGGCGGAGGCCACGGAGAAGCTGGTCTGCGTGGTCTGGGGCTCCCCCGTCGGCACCGAGGACGCCTACCGCACCACCCTGCTGGGCTCCTCCCGGCTGGCCACCTTCCGTACGGCTCGCAACTGCGTCACCGCCGTGAAGGCCTATCTGGACCACCACCGCTTCACCGACCGCTACCGCTCCCCCTTCGAGGACGCCCCGCGCACCCCGTCGCCCTCCTTCCGCAAGGCGCAGGGCCTGCTGCGGCCGGGACAGCAGCTCAGCGAGCACGCGGCGAAGCAGCTGCTGCGCGCGTACGGGATCCGGGTGCCGCGCGAGCAGTTGGTGACCAGCGCGGCGGCGGCGGTCCGGGCGGCCGGCCCGGTCGGCTACCCGGTGGTGATGAAGGCCTCCGGCCCCCGGCTCGCCCACAAGACGGAGCTGGGCCTGGTGAAGGTCGGCCTCACCTCGGCCAGCCAGGTCCGCGACGCCTACCGCGAGCTGACCGACATCGCCCGGTACGAGTCCGTGGACCTGGACGGCATCCTGGTCTGCCAGATGATCGACCGGGGCGTCGAGATGATGGTCGGGGTGACCCACGACGCGCTCTTCGGCCCGACCGTCACGGTGGGGCTCGGCGGGGTCCTGGTGGAGGTGCTGCACGACGCGGCGGTCCGGGTGCCGCCGTTCGGCGAGCAGCAGGCCCGGGACATGCTCGGCGAGCTGCGCGGCCGGGCCCTGCTGGAGGGGGTGCGCGGCGGGCCCCCCGTCGATGTGGACGCCCTCGTCGAAGTGGTGCTGCGGGTCCAGCGCATGGCCCTGGAGCTGGGCGACGACCTGACGGAGCTGGACATCAACCCGCTGGTGGTGCTGGGGCGCGGGCAGGGCGCGGTGGCCCTGGACGCGCTGGCGGTGTGCCGGTGAGCGGGGAGGCGGCGGAGGCGGAGGCGGAGGCGGAGGCCACAGCCCAGCAGGCCGCATCCCCGGAGGCCGCTCGCCCGGACGGGACGGAGGCCCCACCCCCGCAGCCCGCCGGCCCGGACGGAACGGAGACCCCACCCCCGCAACCCGCCGGCCCGGACGGAACGGAGGCCGCCGGCCCGGACGGGGCGAGGGTCGATCCCCAGGAACCCGGGCGGCCTCCGCACAGGGCGGAGGCCGCCCCCCAGGACGCGACCGTCCTGCACTCCCTCGACGGCGGCGTCTCCTGGATCACCCTCAACCGGCCCGAGGTCATGAACGCCGTCACCTGGGACCAACGGGAGCGGATCATCGCCCTGCTGGCCGAGGCCTCCGCCGACCCCGCCGTACGGGCCGTCGTGCTCACCGCCACCGGCCGCGGCTTCTGCGCGGGCGCCGACCTGCGCGGCGCCCCCGCCCCGACAGGCGAACGGGTCCCCGGGGACGTCGCCCGGACGATCCGGCTCGGTGCGCAGCGGCTGGTCGCCGCCGTGCTGGACTGCGAGAAGCCGGTGATCGCCGCCGTCAACGGCACGGCGGCCGGGATCGGCGCGCATCTGGCGTTCGCGTGCGATCTGGTCCTGGCAGCCGACACGGCGAAGTTCGTCGAGGTCTTCATGCGCCGGGGGCTTGTCCCGGACGGCGGCGGGGCGTATCTGCTGCCCCGGCTGGTGGGGCCGCAGCGTGCCAAGGAGCTGATGTTCTTCGGGGACGCGCTGCCGGCGGTGGACGCGGAGCGGCTGGGGCTGGTCAACCGCACGGTTCCGGCCGCAGAGTTGGAGGCCCTGGCCAAGGAGTGGGCGGGGCTGCTGGCGGTCGGCCCCACCCGGGCCCTCGCTCTGACCAAGCAGTTGGTGAACGCCTCGCTGGACGGCGACCGGGCCGCGGCGTTCACGGCGGAGGCCGCCGCCCAGGAGATCAACATGACCACGCGCGACGCCAACGAGGGCGTGGCGTCCTTCGTGGAGCGCCGGTCGCCGGTGTACCGCGGGCGCTAGGCCCAATGCCGTTCGGGGGCGTATGCGGCCAAGGTCCGTCGGTAGGCGGCGAGTCGGGAGGTCCGGCCGATGGTCAGGGCGCCGATCAGCCGTCCGTCCCGGTGGTAGCTGACTTCCAGCCGCCGGGCGGCCCGGTCGCTTTCGTGGACCTGCACCGTGTCGCCGAGCCCCGGGAGGCCCACCGAGCGGAGCCGGACGCCGTGGACGTCGGACCAGAAGGAAGGCACCTCGTCGAAGGCCGGGGCCGCCCCGCCGAGCAGCAACGTGCGGGCGGCGGCCGCGCCCTGTTGCACCGCGCCGGACCAGTGGCCGAGGGCAGGCGCGGCACCGTCCGCCAGGGGTTGCGGGACCAGGGCCACGTCCCCGGCCGCGACCACGCCGGGCACGGCCGTACCGTCGGGGAACAGGGCCCGCAGCCGGGAGTCGGTGCGTACGCCGCCGGCCGCCTCGATGCCCGATCCGGCCAGCCATCCGGTGGCCGGGACCGCCCCCAGGGCCAGGACCGCGGCATCGGCCGCGACGCTCCGCCCGTCGGCCAGCCGGGCGCCCGAGAGGCCCCCGTCCGGGGCGGTCGAGAACGCGGCGACGGTGGTGCCGGTACGCAGATCGATGCCCGCCTCCCGGTGGAGCATCCCGACGAACTCGCCGGCCTCGGTGCCGACCGCGCGCTCCAGCGGTACGGGCCCGGCCTCCACGAGGGTGACGTCGAGCCCGAGCGCACGGCCCGCCGCGGCGACCTCGCCGCCGAGGAATCCGGCGCCGACGACGAGCAGCTTCCGCCCGGGGACGAGCGCGGCCCGCAGCGCCACCGCGTCGTCGCGGTCGCGCAGGGTGAACACCCCCTGGTCCGGACCCGGTTCGCCGCCGACCGCACCGGCCCGGGCGGCGGCGCCGGTGGCGATCAGCAAACCGTCGTAGGGCAGGCGTGTGCCGTCGGCGAGGGTGACCGTCCGGCTGTACGGGTCGAGCCCGATCGCGGGCCGCCCCCGCAGCCAGCGGGCCCGGAGGCTGTCGGGGGCCGGGAGCCCGGTGTCGACCGGGGAGGGGGCCGTCAGGAACTCCTTGGAGAGCGGGGGGCGGTCGTACGGGGCGTGCGGTTCGGCCCCGACGACGGTCAGCCCGCCGGTGAACCCCTCGGCCCGCAGGGTCGTGGCGGCCCGCAGTCCCGCCAGCGAGGCCCCGACGATCACCACGTCGCGCGGAGGACCGGCGGGGCTCACGGGGCGGTCACGGTGATGGCGCGGACCGGGCAGGACGCGGCGGCCTTCTCGACCCTGTCGCGCAGGGCCTCGTCCGGCGTCGACTCGTACTGGAGGTAGTCGTCGTCGTCGAACGAGAACGTCTCGGGGGCGGCGAAGACGCAATTGCCGTGGCTCGCGCAGACGTCCATGTCCACGGTGATCTGCATGGTGACTCCGTCACGGGTAGGGCGCGGCGGCCGGGGTGGAGGTCAGCCGGCCGTCGGCGGGTTGAAGCGGGAGTAGGCGGGCGCGGACCAGCGCAGCGGGGAGGCCGCCGCGACCTCCCGCACGGCGGTGATCTCGAACTCCACCAGCCGCTGGGCGCCGGGGTGGCCGGCCACTTCGTCCTCGTCCCACACCGTGCGGGCCGCGCCCGTCAGGTGGAGGGACGTGCCGGCCTCCCAGCCGGGCACGAAGAGGCCTGCGGCCGGGTTGAGTTCGAGGTTGCCCAGGGTCAGGAACATGGCGTTGCCCATGTAGTCGGGCCAGCGCAGCAGCCGGGGCGAGAGCACCTGGACGAAGCCGGGGTTGCCGCCCCGGTGCGAGGCGTCGGCGTCCCCCCGGTCGGAGGCGGTGGCGACGAAGAAGGTGTCGGCGGCCCGCAGCGTCCGCTGCTGCTCGGGGCTCAGCTCTGTGCTGTCGACGGCCCTGCGGATGGCCTGGGCCTCCCCGTCCGCGACCGGGCGATGGGCACGCTTCTGGATGTACTTGGGGCAGTTGGCGATGACCTGGTCGAGCTGGACGCGCAGCCCGTCGCCGTCGCGGACGGCCCGGCCGTTCATCCGCATCCGGCGGCGGGTGGCCGGCTCGATGCCGATCAGACCGATCCGTACGGGCTCCTGACCGGGGCCGGCTCCGGCTGCGGCCAGGACCGCCGCGAGCGGGTCCTCCGGCGGGGGCAGCGCGCCGATGGTGAGGGTGTGCGGCTCGGGAACGGCCAGGAATCCCGGCTCCCCGGTGAGCTGGGTCGCCCAGATCCGGCCCCGCTCGTCCGTGCCGCCCACCACCACGTGGGGCTGTTCGGCGAGGAAGGCCACCGCCACCTCGGGGATGGTGCTGCCGATGGCGCCCTGCGCGTGTCCGGCCTCGCTCGCGAGGCCCGCCCGCTCCTGCACGGCGATCTCACCGTGGTGGTAGCCGCCCATGACTCTGCCTTTCCGCCGAGGAAGGGGACGGTGCCGACCTGTCGCCGGCGCCGTGGCCCGGTGCCGCGCAGCACCGGGCGAAGCCGCGTGGGGTGCCCGCTGCTAGAAGAAGCCGCAGGTGGGTGCGCCCGAGGTCGGGGCGTCGGCCGGGTCGGCGCCGGTGGGCGCGTAGATCTCCAGGCGGATGCCGTCGGGGTCGGAGAAGAAGATGCCGCCCGAGTTCCCGCTCTCGCCGTGCGGCACGACGCCGTCGTAGGTGAACTCGGCGTCCAGGGTGCGCAGGACCTCCTCGGTGGCCCGGACCTCCTCGACGGTGTCCACCTGGAAGGAGAGGTGGTGCAGGCCTGGCAGAGCCGTGGAGAAGGTGCCCTCGCTCTGCTGCCACAGCGTCACCAGGAGCCGGGATCCGCGCCCGAGGAACACCCAGCGGCGGCCCTCGTCCTTGCCCTCGGCCAGCACCTCGAAGTCGAAGACCTCGCGGTAGAAGGCGAGCGAGCGGTCCAGATCGGTGACGTTGAGGCCGATGTGGCCGGTCTGCAGGTTCTTCGCCTTGCTCATGATCGGTCCCCATGCTTTCGGTCAGGGCTGCGAGATGATCTCGTAACCTGTGAAAACGACTTTAAGGGTTAGTAATGGTTCGGTCAACCGGTGATCTTCGTTTGTCCGGTTACCATCGATGGACCATCCCCGACCGAGCCCGCGACGGAAGGACCCAGCCGTGCCGCACCCCACAGGGGCCGACCCCCGGCCGCTGACCGCCGAACCGCTCGCCCTCGATCTGCTCAACACCCGCTGGGGCGACGCGGAGGGCGCGCACGACCTCCTCGATTCCGAGACCGGTCTGGCCCTCTGGCTGTCCAGTACGCCGGTACGGGAGCAGCTGGCACCCCTCTCCCTGACCGCCGACGGCGCCACCCTGGGCCGGCTGCTGGAGACCCGCACCGCACTCGAAGCCCTGGTCGCGGCGGCCACCGAGCACAGGACGGCCACCCGTGGCGCCATGGCGGCGCTCAACGAGGTCCTCGCCCACGGCCGTATCCGCCGCGCCCTGGGGCCCGACGGGCTCCCGGAGTCGGTGGTGGAGGTGGACGACCCGTCGTGGGGCCCCTCCTGGTACGCCGCCGACAACTGGCTCCGTCTGGTGGCGGAGCGGCCCGACCGCATCCGCGCGTGCGCGAACGACGCCTGCGTCCTGCACTTCTACGACGTCTCCAAGAACGGCACCCGCCGCTGGTGCTCGATGGCGGGCTGCGGCAACCGCGCGAAGGCCCAGCGCCACTACGCCCGCCGCACGGGCGCGTAACCGTTACGGCACGGGCGAAGGGCCCCCAGGACTGTCGCCCGGCCGGCCGCCCGTCACCCCGCTTCGTCGCCCTCGCGGGCACGCCTGCTGTGGCGCGCCACGCGCACCGTTCATGTGATCACGCCGTCGTGAAGGAACCCCTGTGCCCGACGCCCCCGCAACCACGCTCTCCGCTCCGCCGCGCGCTCCTTCCCTGCTGACCAGCAAGGCCCCGCCGCGCCCCTCCCTGCCCTTCGTCTCGGTCGCGACCCTCGGCGGGACGGTCGCCCTGGCCCTGCTGGTCGCCATCGGTTACGCACTCGACCAGACGGTGCTCATCCCGCCGCTGGCCGCGAGTGCCGCGCTCGTCTTCGCCGCGCCCACGCTGCCGCTGGCCCAGCCGCGCAACGTGATAGGCGGCCAGCTCGTCTCGGCCCTCGTGGGCTTCGCGGTTCTCGCCGTCGCGGGCAGTTCGGTCTGGACCTCGGCGGTCGCGGGCGGTCTCGCGATCGGCGCCATGGCCCTGGCCCGTACCGCGCACTCCCCCGCGGCGGCCACCGCCGTCATCGTCGTGGCGGCCCAGCCGTCGACGGCCCTCTTCCTCGCTCTGCTGCTGCTCGCCACGGTCGTGATCGCCGGCCTCGGCGTCCTCGCGGGCCGCAGCGGCAAGACCGCCCGCTACCCCACGTACTGGTGGTAGGGCCACGTCGATGACCAGCAGGTACGCGCATGCCGGCCATCTGGTCCCGGACGAGACCTCCGCCCGGCGCAGGACGCCATGGCGGAACTCGCAGCCCATCCGCTGCCGCACTTGCCCACCCCGAACTGACCGACCACTCGCACGACTTCACATCTGACGAGCCGTCAGTTCTAATGAAGGGCGTGATGGGACACGCAGGCATGGCCGCCACCGCCGTCCGGTACCTCAGGTCCGTCGGCGCCGCCACGACAGCCGCGCCGGGGGCACCGGGCGGGACGCCTCCCGAGGCGCTGCCCCGGCCGGACCTGAGGGCCGTCCGGGACGACGAGCGGCTGCCCGTGGACCCGGACGAATTCCGGCGCGTACTGGGCCACTTCGCCAGCGGCGTCACCGTGATCACCGCGCGCGACGCGGACGGCCCGGCGGGCTTCGCCTGTCAGTCCTTCGCCTCGCTGTCGCTGGACCCGCCGCTGGTGTCCTTCATGGTCGCCCGTACGTCGACGACCTGGCCGCGCATCGCCCGCGCCGGGGCGTTCTGCGTGAACGTCCTCGGGGCGGAACAGGGCGCGTTGTGCCGGGGGTTCGCGGTGAGCGGAGCCGACAAGTTCGCGGGGGTGACCCACGGGGCCGCCCCGGCCACCGGGTCTCCGCTGCTGGACGCCGTGCCCGCCTGGATCGACTGCCGCGTCCACGCCGTCCACACCGGCGGCGACCACCTCATCGTGGTCGGCCGGGTGGAGGCGCTGGGGGCGACGGACGAGGGTGAACCCCTCCTGTTCCACCGGGGGGCGTTCGGGCGGTTCAGCCGCTGAGCCCGCACCTTCGGCCGGTTCGGCCGGTTCGGCCGCTGAGCCCGTGACTTCGGCGGGTTCGACCGGGAACGGCCCGTCACCGCCCGCTTCGGCCTTTCGGTCAGGTGGGGGGTGCGTCGACGAAGGTGGCGCCGATCTCCGCCAACCGCTCGGCCACGTAGGCCGGTTCGAGCAGGGTTTCTGGTGTGCGGATGCCCGGCGGGACGGCTTCGCCCCGCAGACCGAGCTGCCGCTCGACACCGAGGGCGATACCGAGTGCGGTCAGGGGACGCTGCCCCGCCGGATGAACGAGGTAGCGGCTCGTCCTGAGCGGTGCGCCCGTCGGACCTGTTCCTTCGAGGTCGATCCGGATCTCGATGGAAGAGCGGTCGCCGCGGCGCCTGGCCGCGGATTCGCCGACGGCCATGTCGAAACGGACGTTCGACGCTCCCGTCGCCAGGGCGAGGCTAGGTACGTCGAGGATGGCGATGCTCCGGCCTGGCAGGACGACGCCGTCGGCACTGGTTACACCCGCCTGGACGTCGGGGTCGTCGACCCAGGTGAAGACGCCGTCACGGCGCACCGTCCCCGCCGTGGTGGCGGTGGACCACCGCTCCAGATCCGCGGCTCCCGCGGGTCCGCCGGTGTCCAGCTCGTCCAGCACGGCGCCGATCCGTACGGTGTCGACCCGGCGGAACTCCCGGGCCAGACCCAACGTCGCGAGGACGACGACGCCGGCGCAGAAGTGGCTGGCCACCAGGATCGACGAGGCACTCGCCCGCCGCGCACCCGCGACGACCTCCGGCGCGATCTCCACCAGGCCGCTGGAGATGCTGAGGTAGGGCAAGCCGTGGTCCTGCGCGTAATGCAGCCCGTTCAGGCGGTCGTCCCACAGTGCGGCGACCACCGCCGAGTAGCGGTGGCCGTGCTCGGCCGGAAGGCCGAGATCGCCGCGCCGCAGGTCGATGGTTACCGCCGTGGCGGCGCCGAGTCCGTCGGCCACCCGCTGCGCGCGGTCGACATCGCGCGCGGCGATCGTCAGCGGCAGCCCCGGATGCCACTGACGCAGGAGCGCGGCGGCCCCCGAGCCCGCCTGCCCCGAACCGCCCAGGATCAGAACCGGTTTCAACTGCTCCATCGTGGCCCCACTCTCCTTAAGTTACATTTTGTAGCCTACGTTTTGTAACATAGTCTGGAGTGCGACACAACGGAGGACCATGGCCACCACCTCGACCCGCCTGTCCAAGCAGGCCAGGCGGGAGCAGCTGCTCAACACCGCCGTGGCGATCGTGCGCGCCCAGGGCACCGACGGTCTGACTCTGGTCACCCTCGCCGAGGCGGCCGGGGTGAGCAGGCCGATCGTGTACGACCACTTCGGCACGCGCCCCGGCCTGTTGCTCGCGCTCTACCGACGCCTCGACGAACGTCACCGAGCCGCGATCGCCCAGGCGTTGCAGGAGGCCGAATCCACCGCGGACGAGGTCGCCCGCCTCATCAGCACCGCGTATTTCGCCTGCGCCACGGACATGCCGGAACTCGCCGCCGTCTCCGCCGCGCTGAAAGGGAATCCGGAGATGGAGGCGGTCCAGCGCGAGATGCTCGACAGGTACACGGACCTGGTGGCCGCCGCACTGCTCCACCACTCCGGCACCACCCCCGAAGCCCTCCGGCTACGGTGCGTCGGTGTGCTGGGCGCGGCCGAGGCGATGGCCGCCGAGCTGAACCAGGGACGGGCGTCCGCCGACGACGCGGTCGCCACCCTGACCGACCTGATCATGGGCAGCCTCAACACCCGGTCCGGCCGTTGACCTCGACCGGGCACGGGCCGGGGCGCCTCCGCTCCCCGACGGAGAAGACCATCGCGGGCCCGGGCCATGCCGCGTGACGGCCTCGGCGAAAGAACGGACAGCGGCCGGATCACACGAGCGCCGGACACGTCCTGGAAAGAACGACTAGGCCGTCCGTCTGCGGATCACCAACGACATCAGCGCCGCCATCGCGCACAGCGCCCCCGCCGCGTACCAGACCACGTCGTAGCGGCCGAAGACATCCCGCGCGACCCCGCCGAGGAACGCCACCACCGCCGCGCCCACCTGGTGCGAGGCCAGCACCCAGCCGAAGACGATCGCGCTGTCGTCGCCGTACTGCTCGCGGCAGAGCGCCATCGTCGGCGGGACCGTGGCGACCCAGTCAAGACCGTAGAACACGATGAAGAAGATCATCGGCGGCTCGACCTCGGGGCCGATCAGCATCGGCAGGAACAACAGGGAGATCCCGCGCAGCGCGTAGTAGACGGCGAGCAGCCTGCGGGCGTCGAAGCGGTCGGTGAGCCAGCCGGAGAAGACCGTGCCGATGATGTCGAAGACCCCGATCACCGCGAGCAGCGACGCCGCCACGACGATGGGCATGTGGTTGTCGTGGGCGAACGGGACGAAGTGGGTGCGGATCAGGCCGTTGGTGGAGGCCCCGCAGATCGCGAAGGCGCCCGCGAGCAGCCAGAACGGGCCGGTGCGGGCCGCGTCGACCAGCACGCGCACCGTCCGGCGCGCGGCGCCCCGTACCGGCGCGGGCTTCGCCAGATACGTACCGCCGTACGGGGCGAGCCCCACGTCGGCCGGATGGTCGCGCATCAGGAGCCAGACGAACGGGACGACGACGAGGGCGGCCAGGGCGACGGTGACCGAGGCGGGCCGCCAGCCGTGTCTGTCGACGATCCAGGCGCAGAGCGGAAGGAAGACGAGCTGTCCGGAGGCCCCTGCCGCGGTGAGGATGCCGGTGACCAGACCCCGGCGGGCCACGAACCAGCGGTTGGTCACGGTCGCGGCGAAGGCCATCGCCATCGACCCGGTGCCGAGGCCGACGAGGAGGCCCCAGTAGATCATCAGCTGCCAGGATGCGGTCATCCAGACGCTGGCGATCGCCCCGGCCGCCACCATGGTGAGCGCGCTCGCCACGACCCGCCGGATGCCGTAGCGGTCCATGAGCGCGGCGGCGAACGGCGCGGTCAGCCCGTACAGGGCCATGTCGATGGAGACCGCGAGCCCGATCTCGCCCCGGGTCCAGCCGAACTCGTCGTGGAGCGGGTCGATGAGCAGCCCGGGCAGGGAGTTGAACGCCGCACCGCCGATGATCGTCACGAAGGTGATGGCGGCGACGAGCCACGCCCGGTGGGCACGGGGACGGGAACGGGGGCGGCGACGTTCCTCGCGGGCCGGCCGCCGGTCGTCGTCCCGGGCGGCGTTCTCGATGGTCTCAGTCACGTGGACCAGCCTCGTGGCCTGCACGCGTCGCCACGAGTGGCCCGAAGGACACCGTTCGCAGGATTCGGGCCACGGTCGGCTCCTCGCGGCTGCTGTGCAACCCGCCCCGGCGCAACCGGGCTGGTGCACCTGCCTCCGCGCAGGGCAAAGTCGGACATCATGACGACTTCTGTTCTGGTGATGGGTGGCTCTCACTTCCTCGGCCGCGCTGTCGCGATGGAGGCTTTGCGTCGCGGCTGGTCCGTGACCGTGTTCAACCGGGGCAAGACGGGGAGAAACCCTGACGGAATCCGTGCGATCCAGGGTGACCGAACCCATCAGGACGACCTTGCTCGTCTGGCCGGCATCGGCCCCTGGGACGCGATCACCGACACCTCGGGGATGTCCGCCGGATCCACTCAACTGAGGAGGCGTCAGTTCTCCACGTGCGGCGATCAACCGTTCCATCATCCCCATCGCCACCGCCAACACGGCCGAGCTGACATCGGCTGGGAGGCGGAGAACGGACACCCGACCGTATGAACTTTTCCTCCTGGCCCGCGCTGCTCGTCGTCGACGTCGAAGGCAACGGCACCAACCCGCCCGACCTGGTCGAGGTCGCCGCGCTCCCCGTACGCGACGGACAGCCCGACACGAGCAACGCCGACGCCTGGCTGATCAAGCCGCCCCGTCCCGTCACGCCCTTCGCGGCGCGGGTGCACGGCCTCACCAACCAGGTTCTCGACGGGAAGCCGGGCTGGGAGGAGGTCAAGGACCAGGTCCACGCCCGCCTCGGCACGGCGTGGATCACCGCCCACAACGCGCACGTGGACTACCGCGTCCTGTCCGCGCACCTGCCGCAGTGGAAGCCGGCCGGGGTCATCGGCACGCTCCGGCTGGCCAAGGCCACCTATCCCGATCTGCCCAAGTACAGCCTCGACGCCCTGATCGAACACGTCGCCCCGGACCTGAGCCAGGCCCCGGCCACCGGCCGGCACCGCGCCACCTACGACGCCTACGCGACCGCGCAACTTCTCACCGCCATGGCCACCAAGTACGCGAGCTGGGAACAGCTCGTGGCCGCCGCCGTACCGCCGGGCCTGCCCGGCGCCCCCGAATCCGAACAGGAGCCCACCCTGTGGTGACCTCGACGAACCTCATCCGCATCGGCGTGATGGGCACCCACTCCACAGCGTCGGAAGCCCTCTGATCACCGAGCACGCCCCGGGCCGGTGCCCTGACTGCCGAGAGGCCGGAGAGGCCGGAGAGGCCGGAGAGGCCCGCGATAGCTGTGACCGGCAACACCCGCTCTCTTGTCCGGCGTACGCCACACCCCCCGCCCCCCTCTGGACGACCCTCGAAACCTCATCCGCCCCAGGGGTTTCGAAGGTCGGCGATTCGGCCAACTGACACGTTCGGAGTGCGGCTCCGTACCGGTGCGCACACGCCCACTCCGTTGCTACGCACGGGCGCCTACGCGTCCGAAATCGAGCGCGTTCGAGTCCACGTCGGCGTCGTTATGCCGTGCACTGCCCGGGCCGTCCAGGCCCGGCGTCCATCCCCACGGGAGGGAACAGGTGACTGTGACCGCCGCCTCGACCGAATCCTCCGAGACACCTCCCCCGCCACCCCCGGCCACCATCACCTTCAACGGCAAGCACGGCAAGAACCCGCTGGCAGACGCCAGTTTCAGCGCCATGTGCCGCCGCCTCCCCTCCGTGCTGGGGCGCACCGCGCGCATGGCATGGGCCGTCGACGGAGCAGCCTCGCTGCTCCTCCTCGCCTGCCAGCTCCTTACCGGCGTCTCGGCCGGCGTCGTCCTCGCGTTCACCGCCCAGGCCATGACCCACATTCTCGGCAACGACGAGGTATCCGAACGCCTGCACAACGCTTTGCCCGCTCTGATCGTCGTCACGGCCGCTGCCGGAATCGGCCGTGTCAGCAGCGCCCTGTCCGCCTATGCCAACGGCCGGATCACTCCGCGGCTGATGACCGAGGCGGACGTCGCCCTGGTAGCCGCCGTGTGCCGGGTCGAATCCTCGGCCTACGGCCAGGACGGCTTCAAGGACAGGCAGGAGGCCGCAGAGGTCGGTGTGACGCGTACCTCGATGATGGTGCAGGACGCTCAGCGATTCATGTCCGCCCTGGTTCGCATGATCGCTGCCAGTTCCGTCATCACAGCTCTCCACCCCCTGATGCTGCCGCTGTTGCTCCTGGCCGTCATTCCCGCCGGCGCCGGGGCGGTCCTGTCCGCGCGCGTCGACTACGAGACCCACTACCTCAACGTCGGCGACCGTAACGTCCGTGCGCTCATGCGGTCGTGGGCCACCTTCTCCCGCCACGGGGACGAGGTCCGGGCCAACGGCATGACCGGCTACCTCGTCTACTGGTACCGAGCCCTCTCCGACCGCATCGACCAGCGGACCCTCACCGCGGCCCCCCGCCTGCTGCGCATCACGCTCGCCACCAGCGCTCTCGGCGGAGTGTTCCTGTGCGGCACCTGGGCCACTCTCGCCTGGCTCGCCGCCACCGGTCGTGTGGGACTGCCCATTGCCGCCACCGCAGTCGTCGCCGTGCAGACCACACTCGCCGCGCTCAGCAACTTCGTGATCTACGGGGCAGCGCTGTTCCACACCTCGCTCTATCTCGCCGACATGCGCGCGTTCCTCGACATGACCGAGGAGCTGGCACCCAAGCGCGGCCCACTGACGATCCCGGAGGTCGTCGAGGAGATCAGGATCGACGAAGCCGTGTATCAGTACCCCGGGAAGGACGAACCTGCCGTCGCAGGGGTCTCACTCTCCCTGCGCCGTGGAGAGATCCTGGCCATCGTGGGCGAGAACGGCTCCGGCAAGTCGACACTGACCAAGCTGATCACCGGCATCCTCCTCCCCGACAAGGGCCGCGTCCTCTGGGACGGCATCGACCTGGCCCAAGCCGATCCCGACGCCGTGTGGAACCACACGGCGCTCGTCCCGCAGAACTTCGCCTGCTGGCCGCTGCGTGTCCGCGAGAACATCACGCTCGGCCAACCCCGCACCTTCGACGACGACGCCGTATGGGACGTCGTCGACGCCGTCGGTATGCGCGACGCGGTGGAGAAGTTGCCCCAGCAGCTGGACACACTCCTCACCAGGGAGATGTTCGGTGGAGCCGAACTGTCCGGCGGCCAGTGGCAGCGCTTGGTGTGCGGACGAGCCCTCTACCGCCAGACGCCCCTGCTGATCCTGGACGAGCCGACGTCTCAGATGGACGCGCGCGGGGAGCACGCCCTGTTCCTGGAAATCAAGCGGATCGCTGCCGGCCGCATGACGATCGTCGTCACCCATCAACTTGAAAATACTCGCCTTGCCGACCGGGTGCTTGTCATGGACAAGGGCCGCGTAATCGAGCACGGGGCGTACGACGACCTCGTCAGTGGCGGTGGCTTGTTCGCCGAACTCGTCGCGCTGGCCAAGGACCGGTGACTGCGAGTACCTCCCTTGCAGGCTCCGCGGAGAATCCGCTGGTCACGTAGGTCACGTCAGCCGGCATCCGGGGCCGGACAGGTGCGGACGAGCGGCCCGGAGGACATGCTGCGCAGGGATCGGGCCACACCCGGGCCCTGTCCCGCCATCCGGACCGCCCGCTCCCGCCCACCACCCCCGGCCGGACTCCGCCCGGGTCCTGCGTACGATCTCAGCCCGTACGCGAGAACCGTCAGCGAGCCGGTCAGCGAGAACCGAGTACGAGGAGCGTCATGCACTGGGCCCTGCGCCAGGAATTCGACCGTCGGGCCGGCGCCCGCGTGGTCTGGGGAGTGGGGCTGTCCGCCGTGGCTGCCGGGCTGCTGCTGTGGTTCGGCTGGCTGCTGCTGGTCCCGTACACCGTCCCGTCCCACATCCGGGACGTGGAGTGCGGCTCCCCCCTGGAGAACGGCGGTTCGCACAACAGCCGTTCCGTCTGCGCCGGGCAGCGCGAGTGGCCCGAACTGCTCGGCATCCTGGCCCTGTCCGTGCCCACGACCGCGGCGGGCGCGGCGCTCATCGTCAGCGGCACCTCCCGACGGCGCGTCAGCGCCCATGTCTTCGAGGTACTGGAGGCGCAGGCGAGCGAGGAGCGGGCCCGCGCCAAGAAGTGAGCCAGGGGCCGGGCCCACGGCAGGGAGTGCTCCGGGCGGTCAGCGGCGCCGTCCGGCCGCCCGGAGCATCGCCCACGCGCAGGCCGCGCCCACCGCGTACCCGAGCAGGTCCGGTGCGTTGAAGGTCGAGCCGAGCACCAGCCGGGCCGCCGTGCTGTGCGCCGACCACTGAGCCGGTACGCCGGTGAGCTGCGCGAACTCCACCGCCCAGCTCAGGCTGAGCGCCGTGGAGGCCACCACGGCCGGCCGCGCGCGGGGCGCGCAGAACGCGACGAGGGTGCAGAGCAGCACCGTGTAGAGCGCACTCCCCGCGTACTTGGCGAAGGCGCCGTCCGCCCCGGCGCGCACGGCCAGGCCCGCGGCGACGGTGACGACGGCCGCCGCCGCCGCGACGGCACGAGCCGTGGAATCGTCCCCGCGCTCGCGGCGTCGCCCCGTTGAATCGTCCCCGTGCTCGCGGCGTCGCCCCGTGGAGTCGTCCGCGCGCTCCGCGGGCCGCGCCGATGGCCTCATGCCGGCCCGATCCTCTTGAGCTGCCGGATCGGCCGGGCCACCAGCAGCACCGCCACCACCCCCAGGTTGATCACGGCCGCCGCCACCAGCAGCTCCGGCCCCCCGACCGCCTCGGCCACCGGACCCGCCAGGGCGCGGCCCGCCGCGACCATCAGGAGCGAGCCGGCCACATCGTAGGCGTGCAGCCGGTTCAGGGCCTCCGGCGGGATGTGCGTCTGGACCGTCGTGGACCACATCACCAGCCAGAACGCGGCCGATCCGCCCGCCAGCAACTGCCCCGCCGCCAGCACCGGCAGCGGCATCCCGAGCGCCAGGACCAGCAGGCTCACCGCCACCAGCGGCAGCGCCACCGCCCCCGCCGCCAGTGGATGCGACGGGCGCAGCCGCAGGGCGAGGAGTCCGCCGACGACGCTGCCCGCCCCGTTCACCGCCATCAGCATGCCGTACGCCCCCGAGCCGTGCGCCTCGGTGACCAGGACGGCGGTCAGCGGGAGCATCGGGCCGAGGACCGCGAAGCCGTACACCGTCCAGACCGCGATCACTCCCCACAGCCAGGACCTGGCCCGGAACTCCCGCCACCCGTCGACCAGTTCCGCGGCGAACGTGCCGCGCGCCGCGTCGTCGTGCGGGGCCGGGGCGAGCCGCATCAGGAAGAGGCAGGCCCCGGAGACCGCGAAGGTCGCCGCGTTCGCCGCGTAGACGGCGCCGGCGCTGGCGAGGCCGACGAGCACTCCGGCGAAGGCGGGCCCGGCCATGGTCATCAGCGCCTCGGCGACCCTCAGCACCGCGTTGGCGCGCTGGACGTCGGTGGAGACGCGCGGCACGGTCGAGGCGACCCCGGGCTGGAAGAGCGCCGCGCCGACGCCGGCCACCGAGCTGAGGACGTACACCGACCACAGCGGCGGGTTGCCCGTCGCGAAGGTCACGGCCAGCACGGAGGCGCCGATCAGCCGCAGGGCGTCGGCGATGATCATCATGCGGCGCGGGGTGAACCGGTCGGCGAGCACCCCGCCGAACAGGACGAACACCGCCAGCGGCCCCATCCAGGCGGCGAGCGCGAAGCCGACCGAGGAAGCGGGCCGCCCCGCGCCCAGCAGACCGGCGGTCAGGGCCACCGGGATCATGCCGTCGCCGAAGAGCGCGACCGTACGGGCCACGAAGAAGTAGCGGAAGTTACGGTTCCAGAGCCGCGCGGGGCCGGGGGCGGAACCGAAGGAGGACCCGGCGCCCAGGCCCGTCCCGGCGGGGCCGCCGGGCCCGCCGGGATCGAGCGGAGGCAGCGTCGCGAGCGGGTTCGGGTCCGGGAGCGGGTTCGGGGGCGAGGTCTGGGGCTGGGGCTGGGTCGTTCGGGTGTCGCACGCGGCGTCGGGAAGGGACGCGCGCTCTGTCGGCTTCTCCATCACGTCGCTAACCTGTACCAGCTCGTGGTCTATACCACTACAGCAATTTCCTGTGATCTTCGAGGAGGCCGTCGTGCAGCACCGCGTCGTCGTTCTGGCCCTCGACGGGCTGCTCCCCTTCGAACTGGGCATCCCGCAACGGATCTTCGGCCGCAGTCTCGGCACGGAGTCCGGCGGGAAGGGCGGGAGGCTGTACGACGTGGTGACCTGCTCCATCCGCCCGCCGGGCCCGGTCCGTACCGACGCGGACTTCTCCATCCTCGTGGAGCACGGCCCGGAGGCGCTCGCCACCGCCGACACGGTGGTCATCCCCGCCTCCTACGAGCTGGGCCCGGTCTTCGAGGAGGGCCGCCTCACCGAGGAGCTGGCCGCCGCGCTCGCCCTGGTCAGGCCCGGCACCCGGATGGTCTCCATCTGCACCGGCAGTTACGTCCTGGCGGCGGCCGGGTACCTCGACGGCCGCCCCGCCACCACGCACTGGTCGTCCGCCGACCACTTCCAGCGGACCTTCCCGCAGGTCCGCGTCGACCCGGACGTCCTGTTCATCGACGACGGCGACGTCCTCACCTCCGCCGGGGTCGCCGCCGGGATCGACCTCTGCCTCCACCTGGTGCGGCGCGACCACGGGGCGGCCGTCGCGAACGAGATCGCGCGCCGCACGGTCGTGCCCCCGCACCGGGACGGCGGGCAGGCCCAGTACATCCACCGCCCCGTCCCCGAGCCGCAGTTCGCGACCACCACCGGCGCCCGGGCCTGGGCGCTGGCCCGTCTCGACCGGCCGATCCTGCTGCGGGACATGGCGGAGCAGGAGGCGATGAGCGTACGGACGTTCACGCGCCGCTTCCGCGAGGAGGTCGGGATCAGCCCCGGCCAGTGGCTCACCCAGCAGCGGGTGGAGCGGGCCCGGCACCTGCTGGAGTCGACGGACCTGTCCATCGACCAGGTGGCCCGCGACGCGGGTTTCGGCACGGCGACCTCGCTGCGCCAGCACCTCCAGGCGGCGCTGGGCGTACCGCCGACGGCCTACCGGCGTACGTTCCGGTCCTCGGCGGACCTCGCGCCCCGGGGCCCTCGCGCCCCGGCCCGGGGACGCCTGTAGAGGACGCGGCTCAGAAGACCAGGACCCCCCGGGCCACCCGCCCGTGGTGCGCGTCGTCGGCCGCCTTGGCGAAGTCCTCCACCGGGTACGTCTCGGTGACCAGTTCGTCCAGCAGCAGCCGGCCCTCCCGGTAGAGGTCCGCGTACAGGGCGATGTCGCGCTGCGGCCGGGAGGAGCCGTAGCGGCAGCCGAGGATCGACTTGTCCAGGTACATCGAGGAGACCAGGAACGACGCCTCGGCGCTCGCCGCCGGTACGCCCAGCAGCACGGCCTGCCCGTGCCGGTCGAGGAGGTCGATCGCCTGGCGGATCAGCTCGGTGCGGCCGACGCACTCGAAGGCGTGGTCGGCCCCGTCGGGCAGGATGGCGCGCACGCCCTCCGGGCTCGTCAGGAAGTGCGTGGCGCCGAACTGCCGGGCCACCGCCTCCTTCGCCGGGTTGCTGTCGACGGCGACGACGGTGAGCGCGCCGGCCAGCCGGGCCCCCTGGAGCACGTTGAGGCCGATGCCGCCGGTCCCGATGACCACGACGGTGTCGCCCAGGCCGACCTTCGCCCGGTTGAGGACGGCCCCGACGCCGGTCAGGACCCCGCAGCCGATCAGGGCGGCCGAGGTGAGGGGCAGGTCGTCCGGGATCTTCACGGCCTGGACGGCCCGCACCACCGTGCGTTCCGCGAAGGCGGAGTTGGAGGCGAACTGGAACAGCGGCTTCCCACCGCGCGAGAACGGCCGCCCCGGCCGCCCGATGGCCTTCCGGCACATGGTCGGCCTCCCCCGGTCGCACTGGGCGCAGGCCCCGCAGTTGGCGAGGGTGGAGAGCGCGACGTGGTCACCGGGCCGCACGTGGACGACGCCGGGCCCGACGGCCTCGACGACGCCCGCGCCCTCGTGGCCGAGGACGACGGGGACCGGGAAGGGGATCGTGCCGTCGATCACCGAAAGATCGCTGTGGCAGAGCCCGGCGGCGGCGACCGCCACCAGCACCTCCCCGGGGCCCGGGTCCCGTATCTCCAGGTCGTCCACGACCTCGGTCCGTGTGCCGTCGAAGACGACGCCTCTCATCGGGGCTCCCTCGGTAGGCCGAGCACCCGCTCGGCGATGATGTTCCGCTGGATCTCGTCGGAGCCGCCGTAGATGGTGTCGGCCCGGCTGAAGAGGAACAGGTGCTGTGCACCGTCGAGTTCGTACGGTCGCCGCTCCGACCAGGGCTCGGGCCCGACGGCCCCCGCCTCGCCCGCGACCTGCACGGCCAGTTCGCCGAGCCGCTGGTGCCAGCCGCCCCACAGCAGCTTCGCCACGCTGGGCGCGCCCGGGTCGCCGGTGGAGCCCAGGGTGCGCAGGGCGTGCCGGCGCATCGTGTCCAGCTCCGCCCACTGCCGGACCAGCCGGGCCCTGACGACCGGGTCCTCGGCGGCCCCGCTCGCCACGGCGGCGGCGACCACCCGGTCCAGCTCCTCGGCGAACCCGACCTGCTGGGCGAGGGTGGAGACCCCGCGCTCCAGGGCGAGGAGGCCCATGGCGACCTGCCAGCCGTTGCCCTCGCCGCCGACGACCTCCGAGGCCCGCGCCCCGTCGAGGAACACCTCGTTGAACTCGCTGGTCCCGGTCAGCTGCCGGATCGGCCGCACCTCGATCCGGCCCGGCTGGTCCATCGCCACCAGCAGGAACGACAGCCCGTGGTGGCGGGTGGAGCCGGGGTCGGTGCGGGCGAGGACGAAGCACCAGTCGGCGTCCAGGGCGAGCGAGGTCCAGATCTTCTGCCCGGTCACGGCGTAACCGCCGGCCCCGTCCGGCACGGCGGCGGTGCGCACCCCGGCGAGGTCGGAGCCCGCCCCCGGTTCGCTGTACCCCTGGCACCACAGCGTCTCGCCCCGGGCCACGGGGGGCAGATGGCGCTGCTTCTGCTCCTCGGTGCCGTACGTGATCAGGGTCGGGGCTAGGAGGTTCTCCCCGATGTGGCCGATCCGGGCGGGGGCCGCGGAGCGGGCGTACTCCTCGGCCCAGACGACCTGCTGGGCGAGGGTGGCACGGCGGTTGCCGTAACTCTCGCCGTCCTGACCGGGCCAGCCGATCCCGATCCACCCGGCGCGCCCGAGCTCGCGTTCCCACGCGTGGGGGTCGGGGGCGGGGGTGTCGGCGAGGTGGCTGTGCAGCCAGGTGCGCGCCTCGGTACGGAAGTCCATGCTGCCTCCTGTGTTTCCTGGGGGCCCCGCCCCCAGACCCCCGCTCCTCAATCGCCGGAGGGGCTTGAATGTGCTCGGCCGGGCGTCTGAGGACCGGGGTGCCAACTCCAGCCCGTCCGGCGTTTGAGGACCGGGGGTTCGGGGGCGGAGCCCCTGATCAAGCCCGTCCGGCGTTTGAGGACCGGGTCCGGGGCAGCGCCCCGAGGGCTCCGCCCCCGGACCCCCGCTCCTCAATCGCCGGAGGGGCTGGAGATGTTCGGCCGGTCGCCCGACCTCGCCGCCGCCGCCATCTCCTCCACCCGCGCCAGCATCGGCATCGGGTCCACCCCCACCGTCCCCGGCAGGAAGTCCGCGATCCTCTCCGGGGTCCAGGGCCCCTCCCCGTACGCCGCCCGCAACTCCCTCGGCTGGGCCCAGACCGCGATCTTCGGGCCCGCGACCGTGTACACCTGCCCGGTGATCCGCTCGGCCCGCGCCCGCTCGCTGAGCAGGTAGACCACCAGGGCCGCCACGTCCTCCGGCTCCCCGATCTCCTTCAGCTCCGTCGGCACCCCGGCCGTCATGCGGGTCCGGGCCACGGGCGCGACCGCGTTCGCCGTGACCCCGTACTTGTGCAGGCCCAGCGCCGCGCTGCGCACCAGCGAGATGATCCCGCCCTTCGCAGCGCTGTAGTTGGCCTGGGAGACGCTGCCCTGGTGGTTGCCGCTGGTGAAGCCGATCAGCGTGCCCCCGCCCTCCTGCTTCCGCATCACCGCCGAGGCGGCCCGGAAGACCGTGAACGTGCCCTTGAGGTGCGTGGCGAGGACCGGGTCCCACTCCTCCTCGGACATGTTGAACAGCATCCGCTCACGGAGGATCCCGGCCACGCAGACCACCCCGTCGAGCCGGCCGTACTCCGCCAGCGCGGTGTCCACGATCCGCTGCCCGCCCGCCATCGTGGATACGTCGTCGGCGACCGCGACCGCCTCGCCGCCCGCCGCCTCGATCTCCTTGGCGACGGACCGGGCGATCTCGCCGGCCGGTTCGGAGCCCTCGACGGAGACTCCGTAGTCGTTGACGACGACCCGGGCCCCCTCCCCCGCCGCGGCGAGCGCGACCGCCCGCCCGATGCCCCGGCCGGCCCCTGTCACGGCGACCACCCTGCCTGCCAAGAAGTTCCCCATGCCCGGCCCCTTCCCGCGGTTTCTGACGGACCGTTAGATTTTACGGGCAGCCAGATGCTCCGGCACAAGACCCAGGAGGCCCCCATGTCCCTGCCGGCCGAGTTCCACGAGATCGCGAAGCGCGTGAACAACTGGGGCCGCTGGGGCGGGGCCGACGAGATCGGGACGCTCAACCTGATCACCGAAGCCGTCGTGCGCGAGGCCGTCGCCACCGCCCGCACCGGCCGCCGGATACCGCTCGCGCTGCCGCTCCAGCAGGACGGGGTGCAGAGCGGACTCATCCCGGGCCGGATCAATCCGCTGCACACAATGGTCCAGATCAACCAGGAGATCTTCGGCCCCGGCACGGTCGCCACCAGCGACGACGCCGTCACGATGGGGCTCCAGGCCTCGACCCACTGGGACGCCCTGACCCATGTCTCGCACAGCGGGAAGATCTACAACGGCCGCCCGGCGGACACGATCACCGCCCACGGCGGGGCCCGGTTCTCCTCGATCGCCACCGTGGCCCACCTCGTCTCGCGCGGGGTGCTGCTGGACGTGGCCCGCGCCCGGGGGGTGGACCGGCTGCCCGGCGACCACGCCGTGACGCCGGACGACCTGGCCGCGGCGGAGGACTTCGGGGGCGTACGCGTACGGGCCGGGGACATCGTGCTCGTACGGACCGGGCAGGTGCGGCTCGCGCTGGGCGGGGACCGGCAGGCGTACGGCTATCCGTCGCCGGGGCTCTCGGTGCGCACGCCCGAGTGGTTCCACGCCCGGGATGTCGCGGCCGTCGCCGACGACACCCTGACCTTCGAGATCTTCCCCCCGGAGATCGAGGACCTCTGGATGCCGGTGCACGCGCTGCACCTGGTCGAGATGGGCATGCTCCAGGGCCAGAACTGGAACCTGGAGGCGCTGTCCGAGGCCTGCGCGGAAGAGGGCCGGCACGCCTTCCTGCTCACCGCGACACCGGAGCCGTTCGCCGGGGCCACCGGCTCGCCGGTCGCCCCGGTCGCGGTCCTGTGAACGGCCTCCGCGAAAGGGAAGGGGGAGGAAGCCGTGGAGAGGTGGTGGAAAGGGAAGAAGCCGGTCTCAGGCCAGGTTGGTGAAGAGGCAGGACGGCGGTTCGCACGGCTCGCCGCCCTGGCCGGCACCCGAGCGCGCCTCCGGGGGCCGCACCGGGCCGCTCCGGTCGACCTCGCACCAGATCTGCTTCCCGGCGCCCTCCGGCAGCCAGCCCCAGCGGTCCGCGAGGCCGTCCACCAGCTCCAGGCCCCGGCCGCCGGTGTCGTCGCCCTCCGCGTGCCGCTGGAGCGGCGGGCGGTCGCTGGCGTCCGCGACCTCGACCCGGACGGTCCCGGCCGCGCCGGACGCCCCGGACCCGCCGAAGAGCATCCGCAGCACCGCGGGACAGCCCGTGTGGACGACGGCGTTGGTGACGAGCTCCGAGATCAGCAGGATGAGCGTCTCGGCGAGAGGCTCGTCATCCCCTATCCCGGAACCGACCAGACGCGACCGCGCCCACCTACGGGCCCGCCCCACTTCCGCGGGATCCGGACCGACCTCCAGCTGAACCTGAAGCACCTGCACCGCTCACACCATCCGAACCGGCGGACACATCGCCTCGCGCCTCCTCAGGGTCACGGAACGTGATTCCCTTACGCGACAGCATGGTTGACGTACAGTCACCGCAACAAGCGCTTCGGGCATATTCCAGCGCGAAGGAGTACGCGTGGTGCATACTGTGCGACGCTCACCGCGGGGAGTCGAACAGGAGCGCGCAGAGACCGCGAGAAACGCTCTTCGGGCAGGCCCGGCACATCTCCGACGAGAGCCCTCGCCCCGGACCGGGGCCGCCGCACAGGCCGCCCCCGGATCGCCCGGTTCCAGAACCACTCGCATTCCACGGAGCGTACCCGAGCCGGACACCGACTCCACCCGGTGACGAACCGCGCAAAGGACACAAGCCGGTTTCGGCGCCGCACGGCTGCGCTGCGTCACCCTCCACCCCCTGCTTCCGGGGTCCTTCCGCCGGACGCCGCCGAGCTGCCGTAGCGCGGCCGCGCGGTCCCCAGGCCGGCGGCCAGGAACTCCTCCGCCGCGGCCCCGCCGAGCCGGGCCGCGGCCCGGAGCCAGGCCCGTTTCAGGTGGAGGTGAACATCTGCCTCCCAGGTGAAGCCCATTCCGCCGTGGATCTGGAGGCAGTCGCGCGCGTTGCGTACGGCCGCCTCGTCGGCGAGCAGTTTGGCCGCCGCGATCTCCACCGGGTCGGCCGTCACGGCGGCCGCGTACACGGCGGCGCGGGCGGGTTCGGTGCGGGCGAGCATGTCGGCGCAGAGGTGTTTGACCGCTTGGAACGATCCGATGGGCGATCCGAACTGCTGTCGGTCCCCGGCGTGTTGAACGGCTGTCTCGGTGGTACGGGTAGCGCTGCCGAGTTGTTCGGCAGCAGTGAGAAGCGCCCCCTCGTAGTGGAGTGCGCCGGAGTACGCCTCCGTGGCCGCCGTGCGCCCTGCCACCCGGTGCAGCGGGGTGAGCGGGTCCACCGACCGTACGGGCCGGGCGGCGGCGGCGAAGGCGCGCAGCGGCTCCCCGACGAGGGCGTCGGCGCCCACCAGCACCGCGTCCGCCTCCGCCAGGTGGGCCACCGGCAGGTCCCCGTCCACGGCCGTCACCACCGCCTCGCCCTCGGCGGCCCCCTTCACCAGGCCCGCCGCGAGGTGGGTGGCGACGAGCGGGCCCGGCAGCAGCGCCCGGCCCGCCTCCTCGAAGAGCAGCACCGCCTCGGGCAGCCCGAGGCCCACCCCGCCCGCCTCCTCCGGCAGCCGGAGCGCGAAGAAGCCGGCCCCGCCCAGCTCCCGCCAGAGCGAACGGTCCAGGGTCCCGCCCCGCTCCACCGCCGCCCGCAGCCGGTCCCGGTCGAATACCGCGTCGAGCAGGTCGCGCATACCGGCCCGCAGGGCCCGCTGGTCGTCCGAGAGCTGGAAGTCCACGGTGGCCTCAGCGCCCCTTCGGCAGGCCGAGGATGCGCTCGGCGACGATGTTCCGCTGGATCTGGGAAGTGCCCGCGGCGATCGTGTACGCGAGGGAGGAGAGCCGGTCCAGCACCCATTCCTGGTCCAGGTCGAACGCGTCGCCGGCCCCCAGCACCTCCGCCGCCGCCTCGTACAGCTCCTGGCGGGCCCCGGAGTAGCGCAGCTTGAAGACCGAGCCGCCGGCGCCGGGGACTCCTCCCGTGCGCTCCGACTCCGCCACGTTCCACTGGGTGAGCCGCCACAGGGCCCGGAACTCGGCGTTGAGCCTGCCGAGGCGCCGGCGCAGGACCGCGTCGTCCCACCGCCCGTTGCGCCGGGCCTCGTCGGCGAGGGCGTCCAGGGTGCGGCGGCAGGCGACGACCTCGCCGACGAAGGCCGTGCCGCGTTCGAAGGAGAGGGTGACCATGGTGACCCGCCAGCCGTCGTTCTCGGCCCCGACCCGGTTGCGCACCGGCACCCGGACCTCGTCGAGGAACATCTCCGCGAACTCCGTGGACCCGGCCAGGGTCCGCAGCGGCCGGACCGTGATGCCGGGGGCGTCCATCGGCATCGCGAGCCAGCTGATCCCCCGGTGCTTCGGCGCGTCCGGACCGGTGCGCACCAGCAGCTCGCACCAGTCGGCGACCTCGGCGTGCGAGGTCCAGATCTTGGCTCCGCTGACCACGTAGGAGTCGCCGTCGCGCACGGCCCGGGTGCGCAGGGCAGCCAGGTCGGAGCCCGCGTCCGGCTCGCTGAACCCCTGGCACCAGATCTCGTCGCCGCGCAGCACCGGGGGCAGCCAGCGGGCCCGCTGCTCGGCCGTGCCCTCGGCGGCGATCGTCGGTCCGGCGTGCAGCAGCCCGACGAAGTTCGCCCCGACGTAGGGGGCGCCCGCCTTCTCCGTCTCCTCCAGGTAGATCAGGTGCTGGGTCGGGGTGGCGCCCCGCCCGCCCGCGTCCGCCGGCCAGTGCAGGCCCGCGTACCCGGCGTCGTACAGCATCCGCTGCCAGGTGGTGTCGTAGGCCCGGCGCGCGGGCCAGTCGTCGGGCGAGGGCTTCGGGGGCAGGCCGGGGAGGGCGCCGGCCAGCCACTCCCGCAGCCGCCGCCGGAACTCCTCCTCGGCCTCCGTGTACGCGAGATCCACCGCCGCCCCCGGCTACTCGTCCAGGTCCAGGCCGAGCATCCGGATCGCGTTTCCGCGCATCAGTTTGTGGACGGTCTCCTCGTCCAGCCCCTTGACGTGGTCGAGGGCCACCTCCTTGGTGTGCGGGAAGGTCGAGTCCACGTGCGGGTAGTCGGTCTCGAAGGTGGCGTTGTCGCGGCCGACGACGTCCAGCGACGCGATGCCGTGCTTGTCGCGGAAGAAGCAGCAGAACATCTGCCGGTAGTAGTACGTGGACGGCGGCTCGGGGATCAGATCGCGCACCCCGCCCCAGGCCCGATGCTCCTCCCAGACGTCGTCGGCGCGCTCCAGGGCGTACGGGATCCACCCCATCTGGCCCTCGCTGTACGCCAGTTTCAGCGTCGGGAACTTCACCAGGACCCCGCTGAAGAGGAAGTCCATCATCGAGGCCATCGCGTTGTTGAAGGAGAGCGAGGCCTGCACGGCGGGGGGCGCGTCCGGGGAGGCGGCGGGCATCTGGGAGCTGGAGCCGATGTGCATGTTGACGACGGTGCCGGTCTCCTGGCAGACGGCGAAGAACGGGTCCCAGTAGCCGGTGTGGATGGACGGCAGTCCGAGGTGGGTCGGGATCTCGGAGAAGGTGACCGAGCGGACGCCCCGGGCCGCGTTCCGCCGGATCTCCGCGACGGCGAGGCCGATGTCCCAGAGCGGGATGATGCAGAGCGGGATCAGCCGGCCGCCGCTGTCGCCGCACCACTCCTCGACCATCCAGTCGTTGTAGGCGCGCACGCAGGCGAGGGCGACCTCCTTGTCGTGCGCCTCGGCGAAGGTCTGCCCGCAGAAGCGCGGGAAGGTCGGGAAGCAGAGCGAGGCCTCGACGTGGTTGAGGTCCATGTCCTTGAGGCGTTCGGCCGGGTCCCAGCAGCCGGGCCGCATCTCGGCGCGGGTGATGCCCTCCAGGGTCATGTCGTCGCGGTCGAAGCCGACGGCGGCGATGTTCCGCTTGTACGGGAACTTCAGGTCCTCGTAGATCCACCAGTCGGTGGGCGGCCCGTCCGGGTCCATCGTGATGACGTACTTCCCGCCCGTGTAGGCCAGCTCCCCGATGCCCGCGGTGAGCGGCTGCGGTCCGCGCTCGCGGTACTTCGCGGGCAGCCAGGTGGAGAAGAGGTGCGCGGGCTCGATCACATGGTCGTCGACGCTGACGATCCGAGGCAGTTCCGTATCCGTCATGGTGTCGTCCCTCCGGCGTGCCCGGCGCGCCCGGCGCGGTCCCGGGTGCAAGCGGTCTCCGATAGCTTTCCGAGTTTTCTGATGACCCGTCAGATGCGGTCGCGGCACTCAGGCTAGCCCCGCCCCCCTGGACTGACAAGGCACGGAGCCCTACGCTCTCCGCATTATCTGACTGACCATCAGCTCGGAGGGGCCGCTGTGACCGCCGTGAACGACGTGACCGCATCCGCCCACGCCCTGGGCGCCTCCCGCACCTTCTGGGAGCTGATCGAACGCCGTGCCGCCCTCACCCCCGGCCGCCCGGTCCTGCTCCAGGAGGACCGGAGCCTGACCTTCGGCGAGCTGAGGGACCGCGCCGAGCGGGTCGCCGCCGGGCTGTACGGGATGGGCGTGCGGGCGGGCAGCGTGGTGGCCTGGCAGCTGCCGACCCGGCTGGAGACGGCGCTGCTCTCCTTCGCCCTGACCCGGCTCGGGGCCGTACAGACGCCGGTCATCCCGTTCTACCGGGACCGCGAGGTGCGGTTCGCGCTGCGGGAGTCGGGGGCCGCGTTCTTCGCCGTGCCCGGCGCCTGGCGCGGCTTCGACCACACCGCGATGGCCGAGCGGATCGCCGGGGAACTCGACCGCCCGCCGCGGGTCTTCGAGGCGTACGACACCCTCCCCGACGGCGACCCGGCGGCCCTGCCGCCCCCGCCCGCCCCCTCGTCGGGCGAGGAGGTCCGCTGGATCTACTGGACCTCCGGCACCACCTCCGATCCCAAGGGCGTCCTGCACACCGACCGCTCCCTGATCGCGGGCGGCTCCTGTCTCGCCCACGCCCTGAAGCTCTCCGCCGACGACGTGGGCTCGATGGCGTTCCCGTACGCCCATGTCGCCGGGCCCGACTACACGGTGATGCTGCTGCTGTACGGGTTCCCCGCGGTGATGTTCGAGCAGTTCGCGCTGCCGGACGCGCTGGCGGAGTACCGGCGGCACGGGGTGACGGTGGCGGGCGGCTCGACCGCCTTCTACGCGATGTTCCTGGCCGAACAGCGCAAGGCCCCCGGCCGGCCGCTCATCCCGACCCTCCGTCTGCTGGCGGGCGGGGGAGCGCCGAAGCCGCCGGAGGTCTACCACGCGGTGGTGCGGGAGATGGGGGTCCAGCTCACCCACGGCTACGGCATGACCGAGGTTCCGATGATCACCATGGGCGCCCCGGACGACACGGCGGAGAACCTGGCCCTGACCGAGGGGCGGCCCCCGGAGGGCATGGAGATCCGGATCGCCGGCGAGCACGGCGAGCCCCTCCCGTACGGCGCCGAGGGCGAGGTGCGGCTGCGCGGGGAGGCGGTCTGCCGGGGCTATCTGGACGCCGGGGCCTGTGCCGCGGCCTTCGACGCCGAGGGGTTCCTGATCACCGGGGACCTGGGGCGGCTCGGGGAGAGCGGGCACCTCACGCTCACCGGCCGGCTGAAGGACATCATCATCCGCAAGGGCGAGAACATCTCCGCCAAGGAGATCGAGGACCTGCTCCACACCCACCCCGCCGTCGCCGACGCGGCGGTCATCGGGCTGCCCGACCCGGAGCGCGGCGAACGCGTCTGCGCGGTGGTCGAACAGCCGCCGGGCGCCCCGCCCCTGACCCTGGCCGCGCTCGCCGTCCACCTGCGGGAGGCGGGTCTGTCCGTCCATAAGGTGCCCGAGCAGTTGGAGGTGCTGGACGAGCTGCCGCGCAACGAGACGCTGCGCAAGGTGCTCAAGTACCGGCTGCGGGAACGGTTCGGCGGGTGAGGGGGGTGAGGGAGGGTGAGGCGGGCCGGGCGGGCGGAGCCGGGGGCCACAGGCCTCGCGGGGGCGGGAGGCGTTACGGGAGCGGCGCGGGAGGCCTTTCGGGCCGGCAGGCGCCATGGGTCCGCAGGCGCGGCGGACGCGGCGGACGCGGCGGACGCTACCGAAACGGCCCGGGAGGCATTACGGGAGCGGCGCGCGCCGTCCCCGTAACGCCCGGAGTCGCTACGCGTCCGGCTCGATCACCGTGAAGTACACGGCGAACGCCGCCACCACATCGCTCTCCGCGATCATCCCGTCCCGGTCCGTGTCCAGGCTCTGGGCGGCCATGCCCGCGATCTCGGCGCTGGCCCCGAGGACCCGGAGCGCCCGCTCCACGTCCGCCACCGACGCCCTGCCGTCGTTCCCGCCGTCCGCGACCGCGATGGTCGCCCGCAGGAACGGCCGGGCGATCTCGGCGAACCGCCCGGGGTTGTCCCGGAGCCGCTTCACCGCCCCGCCCACGAACTCCTCACGGGTGACCCGCTGGTCCCCGTCCACATCGGCGATCCCCGCCATGCCCTGCCAGAAGGCCTCGGCACCGGTGTAGAGCGCCTGCCCCTTGTCGCAGCGGGCCGTCGTACCGAACTCGGTGAGCAGACGGGCCGCCGCGGCGTTGAAATCGGCACGATCGATATAGCCGTTACCGTCCTGGTCGAAGGCTGCGAAGCGGTGCGCGATCTTTCGCTCGTACTCTGCGCTGTCCATGCGGGGAGCGTACGACGCCCGGGGCGCTCACGTGTCACCGAGCAGCGCCTCCCGTGTGACAACCTCGCATCGGAAGGAGCCGCTTCAGGCGCTCAGCGGCCTGCACTCCTCGTCGGTGGCGGACCCCGTGTCCGGGTAGACGTCGAACAGCCGGCGCACCCCGAGCGCCCCGAGCACCTTGTTGACGTGCGAACCGTCCTCCGCGCCCCGGGCCGGGAGGATCAGCCGCAGCCGGCCGCCGCAGGACTTCATCAGCCGGCGCGAGGCGATCAGCACTCCGACGCCGCTGGAGTCGCAGAAGAACACCTCGGACAGGTCGAGCACCACATCGTGCTGCCCCTCCGCCACCGCCTCGTGGACGGACTGGCGCACGACGGGTGAGGTCACCAGGTCGAGTTCGCCGCTCATGCGCAGCACGGTCCAGGAGCCCTGCTCCGCCTCGTCCACCTTCAGCGTCACGCGACTGGACCTCTCGTTCCGGGGCTCCCGGCAATCCGGAAGTTTCCGTTCCTCCTCGCGGCTGCCCCACCGCACCCCCATGAAACACCGACGAGCCGACCGACGCCCAGGAGGTTTCCGGCGGAAAGGAGCACTTCGGGCCGTTTCCGCTGCTCAGAGGGGACAGCAGGGCGACAGCGAGCGGACAGCAGGCGGACAGCGAGGCATCCGGGCCGAAAATCGACTACCGTCGTCGGCCACACGTCGCGGTAAGAGAGTTGCCGCAAAGGCGCGTGCGCCGCCCGCCCGGCGGACTACATTCGGTCCTCACGGGCACAGGGTGGGTCACGGAATCGGGTGGGACAGGGCCGGGGGCTGGGGGGTTCATGGCAAAGGAGACAGCACCCCGCTGGGACCGCAGGATGCAGCAGAGGCTGGCCTGCGGTGAGGCGGCGGCGCTCGGCGAGCTCTACGACCGGTTCGCGGCCCTCGTCCACAGCCAGGCGCACCGGATGCTCGACGACGAGGACGCCGCCGACCTGGTGACCCGCGAGGTCTTCGCCCAGGTCTGGGAGAACCCCGAGGCCTACGACCCGAAGCAGGGCTCGATGCGCTCCTGGGTGGCCCGCCTAACCCACCGCCAGTCCGTCCAGCGGCTGCGCCGCGCGGCGGCCTCCTCGTACGTGACGGAGCACGGCGAGGGCGCGGCGCCCGACCCGGAGGAGCTGGAGCAGCGGGTGCGCAGCGCCACGGCCGCCGCCCGCGCCGACTACATCGTCTCCTCGATGCCCGCGCCGCTGCGGCAGGCCCTGGAGCTGGCGTACATCCACCGCCGGGACTACCGGCAGACCGCCGCCGACCTCGGGGTGACCGAGGACGAGGCGCGCCGCCGGCTCCGGCTGGGGCTCCAACTGCTCTCCACCGCGAACACCCGCCCGCTCGAAGGGGCCTCGCCACCCGGTTACGGACGGGTCCGGTGAGCGGCGACGGACGCGAGAGCGGGGGAGGCGAGGAGGAGGTACGCGGCGCCCGCCGGATACCGGGCCCGCGCGGGGCGGCGGACGACCTCGACCTGGAGTCCGTACCGCGGTCTCCCCTGCCGCCGCCCGGATCGACGGCCCCGGACGAGGCCGTGCCGGAGCAGTCCGCACCGGAGCCGCCCGGGCCGGAGTCGTCCGGGCCGGAGTCGTCCGGGCCGGAACTGGCCGGACCGGAGCCGTCCGAACCGGAGCCGTCCGAACCGGAAGAGGCCCTCCCAGAACTGGCCGGATGGGAACAGTCCCTCCCGGAGCCGCTCATGACCTCCGCCTCCGCCTCCACCTCCACCTCCGCCTCCGCCTCGGGCATCGACCTCCCCCACCGGGTCCTCAAGGCCCTTCTCGGCGCCTGGGCGCTGTCCGCCTGTTCGGCCGAGGAGACCGCCGCCGTGGAGGACCACCTCACCGCGTGCGCCCCGTGCGCGGACGAGGCGCTGCGGCTGCGGGACGCGGTGGGGCTGCTGCACACCGACGGCTCCCTGGATCTCGATCCGACGCTCCGGTCCCGGGTGATGGACGGCTGCCTGGGCCGCCGGCCGGCCCGGATCCCGGTGCCGGAGTACGCCGCCCCGTACGACGCCGAGACCGCCCGGCTCGACGCTCTGCTCCGCGACATCGGCGACTCGGAGTGGCACGCGCCGGTGCGCCTGCGGTGGTTCGAGGAGGAGCGCGAGGTCAGCCGCAGGACCACGGTCGCCGGAGTGATCGGCCACCTGACGGCGGTCGACGGGCTGCTCTCCGCCGCGCTCGGCCTCGACGACCCGCTCGGCGGCGGCGAGGCGCCGCTGGACCCCACCGAGCGCACCGAGCGGCACTGGTCGGCGGCGCACCGGCCGCCCACCCGGGCCGTCCGTGAACCCTGGCGGGCCCAGAGCCACGACCTGATCCGCACGGCGTCCTTCGCCGGGCGGAACGTCGCCGAGACCTCCGTCTCCTACGGGGCCTTCGCCCTGCCGCTCCAGGACGCGCTGCTGGACCGCGCCTTCGAGTGCTGGGTGCACGGCGGGGACATCGCCGACGCCGTCGACTACCCGTACGAGGCCCCGTCGGCGGCCCATCTGCACCGGATGATCGACCTGGCGGCCCGGCTGCTTCCGGCCGCCATGGCGGGGCGCCGCCGCGCCGGACTGGCCGGACCCGCGAAGGACCTCGTCATGGCCGGAGCGCCGGGCCGCTCGGTCCATCTGGAGATCGAGGGCCACGGCGGGGGCGACTGGTACATCGCGCTGGACTCGCCGGCGGCCCTCGGCTCGCCCGAACGCACGGTGGCGCAGGTGGCCCTGGACGGGGTCGAGTTCTGCCGACTCGCCGCGGGCCACATCTCGCCCGTGGAAGCGGCGGCCGGCCAGGAGGGCGACCGCGAGGCCATCCGCGACGTACTGTTCGCGACGGCCTCGCTCAGCCGACTGTAGGTCCTACCGTCGGCTGTAGGTCCTACCGTCGGCTGTAGGACCCGCCGAACGGCGCCGGGTTCCGGAACAGCCCTTACGCGAAGATCACCGTACGGCGGCCGTTGAGCAGGATGCGCCGCTCCGCGTGCCACTTCACCGCGCGCGCCAGCGCCTGGCACTCCACGTCCCGGCCGATGGCGACCAGCTGGTCCGGCGTCACGCCGTGACCGACGCGCTCGACCTCCTGCTCGATGATCGGGCCCTCGTCGAGGTCGGCGGTGACGTAGTGCGCGGTCGCGCCGATCAGCTTCACCCCGCGCGCGTGCGCCTGGTGGTAGGGCTTGGCGCCCTTGAAGCTCGGCAGGAACGAGTGGTGGATGTTGATGATCCGGCCGCTCAGCTGCTTGCACAGGTCGTCGGAGAGGACCTGCATGTAGCGGGCCAGGACGACCAGCTCGACGTCCTCCTCGCGGACCAGCTCCAGCAGTCGCGCCTCGGCCTCCGCCTTGTTGTCCTTCGTCACCGGAAGGTGCCGGAAGGGGATGCCGTACGAGGCGACGAGCTCGGCGAAGTCCGTGTGGTTGGAGACAACGGCCGCGATCTCCACCGGCAGCGCCCCGGTGCGGGAGCGGAACAGCAGGTCGTTGAGGCAGTGGCCGAACCGGCTGACCATCAGCACGACCCGCATGCGCTCGGCGGGCCGGTGGATCTGCCACTCCATGCGGAAGGCCTCCCCGATCGCGGCGAAGCTGGCGCGGAGCTTGTCCACCGTCACGGTGGCGTCGGCCGAGAAGTGGACGCGCATGAAGAACAGACCCGTGTCGTGGTCCCCGAACTGCTGACTGTCCTCGATGTTGCAGCCGGTCATGAAGAGATAGCTCGACACGGCGTGCACGATGCCCTGTTTGTCGGGGCAGGAGAGCGTGAGGACGTACTGCTCGGTCGCGGCGGCGTCCGAGGCGGCGGAGGGGGCGGGCTGCGGCGCGGTCATCCTCGTAGGGTGCCACACCCGCCGTGTCTCAGGCGGTCCTGGTCATGATGCGGATGACGTCCAGCGAGCGGGGCGGTATGTCCGGATCCTCCGCGTCGTTGGTGGCGAGCATCACATGGGCCTCGCGGGCCGCGTGGACGGCCTCGGGCCAGCCGTGGTGCTCCAGATAGGCGGAGACGGGGGCGTCCGCCCCGACCTGGTGCATGATCCGCAGCACCCGCAGGGCGGCGGCGTCCACGGCGGCGGCCTCGGCGGAGTCCCTGAATATGGTGCCGACGTACTTCTCGGCGGACCAGTTGTCGAGCCAGGTGTCCTCGACCAGGCGGTACACGGCGTCGGTGACGTCCCCGTACCCTTCCCGGCCGGCGAGCCAGCACTCGTGGTGGAAGACGGGGTCGGAGAGCATGTGCAGCGCCGAGCGCACGTTGGTGCGCCAGCGCCACCACGGCATGTCAGTGAGCGGCATGCCGCCCATGGTGGAGGAGCGACGGCCGCGACGGGAAGAGTTCTCCGAACCTTGCTGCACGGTCGTCGATCGTACGTTCCTTCACCGCGCCTCCGCACGGGCCCCCGTAATTCACCTGGACGTCACCGTGCGTTGAGAACGGCACACCGCGCCGTTACCCGGGGCCCGGAAGTGTCCTGGTCCATGACCGGACGGCGACGCCTCACCTTTCCCCGCCCCTTCCCGGGCGTCATCAGCGCGGCGGCGGCGGGGGCGGTGCTGCTGTCCGGCTGCGGCGTGCTCCCTGGGGCCTCGGGGGGGGCCAGGGAGCCCGTCACCGTGATGACCTGGGCGCCCGACCGGTCGGAGGACATCAACGCGGTGAAGATGTCCGGGGTGCCCGCCATGGCGCAGACGTACGCGCGCTGGGTCAACGACACCGGCGGCATCGACGGGCGCGAGCTGAAGGTGGTCGTCTGCGACGAGGGCGACACCGCGATCGGCGCGGAGCGGTGCGCGCGGGAGGCCGTCGAGAAGAAGGTGGCCGCCGTCGTCGGCTCGTACAGCCGCCACGGCCAGAGCTTCATGCCGGCGCTGGAGGCGGGCGGCGTCCCGTACATCGGCGGCTACGGCGCCTCAACCGAGGAGTTCAGCAGTTACCTGTCGTACCCCGTCAACGGTGGCCAGTCGGCGCTGCTGGCCGGGCACGGACAGCAGTTGGGCGGCAGCTGCGAGCGGGTCTCGCTGGTGCGGCCCGACTCGATCGGCGGCGACGGCATGCCGCCGCTCCTGAACAACGGGCTGATGGCCGCCGACCGGCCCGCCTCCACCGACATCCTGGCCCCGCTGGACGCCACGTCCTACGACGAGCAGGCCACGCAGGCGCTGGAACGGTCCGACGGCGGCTGTGTGACGGCGGTGCTCGGCGCCCGTACGGAGACGTTCTTCGACTCCTTCCGCCGCCTGGAGCCGGACGGCGAGCAGGTCAGGATCTCCTCCGTGCTGGGCAGCGTCAGCCAGCCGCTCATCGACCGCACGGGCGGCCCGAACAGCCCCTTCGAGGGTGCCTACGTCACCGGCTGGTACCCGGACGCGAGGAACGCGCGCTGGAAGGAGATGCGCGAGGTGGTCGGTGAGTACGCCTTCGGGGACAACCGCATCGACCCGGACGACACCGCCGTGCAGACGACCTGGATCGCGTACACGGCGCTGCGGGCGGCCGTCCGGGCGATCGACGACGAGAAGGTCACACCGGGCCGGGTCGTGGCCGCCCTCAACCGGGGCGTCGAGGTCGACACCGGCGGCCTGACCCCGACGCTCCGCTGGCGCTTCGAGGACCTGGTGGGCACGTTGAGCTACCCGCGCATCGTCAACACGAAGGTGACGTTCCAAGTGGTTCGCGAGGGCCGGCTCACCGCCCAGAGGAAGGGCTTCGTCGACGTCTCGGACGCCCTGACGGACGCCCCGCGCAGCTAGGCCCTTTCGTTTGGATCGGGCCGGGCCCGGCCCGGGGCTCAGAGCTCGGTGACCCCGTGCTTGGTCAGGCCGTACTTCGCCGCGATCGCGTTCCAGAGCTTGGACGCCTCGCGCTTGGCCTGGGTGGCCACCCCGCTCTGCTGGTTGGCCTTGGCCGTCTCGCTCGTCGACCGGGCCTGGCCGCCCTTGCAGACGGACTTGTTCTTCTTGGCCTGCCGCGCCCAGGTCGCGTAGTGCTCGTCGGCCGCCGCCGAGGCCTTCCACGCCCGGTTCAGCGAGTCGGTCAGCTCCGCGTGCTGCGGGAGCTTGTCCACGGTCAGCCCTTCGAGCCGGGTCACCAGGTCGCGGCGCTGCTGGGCGGCGCCCTTGAGGTCGGTGTTGGCCCGGTCGAGGTCCTTGCAGGACTTGATCTTCTCGACCGCGCTGATCACCGCGGCCCGGCTGTTGTTGCTGTCGGCCAGCAGCTTGTCCAGCGCCTCGGCCTGTGGCTTCGCCGGATCGGGTGCCGCCTCGGCGGTGGGCTCCGTGGCCGCTGGTGAACTCTGCGAGGCGACCGGCTGCTTGTCGTCCTCACCAGGATCGTTGCCGCCGCTCAGCAGCGCGCCCGCGCCGAGTCCGATGACGGCGCAGCCCACGACGACCGCGGCGATCAGCGGAACATGCGCGGACCGCCGGCGCGGGGCGTCGCCGCTCGGCCGCGGGGCCGGCCCGTCCTGCTCCGCGCGGCCCTGGAAGCCCTGGAGGCCCGACTGGTAGCTCCCGGGCGCCTGCGGCGGCAACTGGCCGCCCTGGGGCGCCCGCTGGGGCTGGTGGGGCTGGTGGGGCTGGTGGGGCTGCTGGGCTTGCTGGGGCTGATAGCCCTGCTGCTGGTACGGGGGCGGGGGCTGCTGCCCGGCGTCGAACTGCGGCATCTGCTGCGTGGCGCCCGCGGGTCCCTCGGAACGGAACAGGTTGTCGAACTCCGCGGGCGGCTGCCGGTCCCCCGGCGCGCCCGGCCTGATCCCGTACGGGGCCCCTCCGGGCACCGGGGGTATGTACTGGGTCGCGTCGGCGTCCCCGCCGCCCTGCGAGGGCCCCACAGGGCTGGGACCGCCCGGGACGGGCGCGATGTACTGCGTGGCGTCCGCGTCCCCGCCGCCGCCCTGCGGGAGCCCCACGGGGCCGGGACCGCCCGGGACGGGCGCGATGTACTGCGTCGCGTCCGCGTCCCCGCCGGGAACACCCTGACCCCCCTGACCGCCCTGGGCGCCCGGCCCTGCCTCCGGCGGCAGCGGCTGCGCGTACGGCTGTGGTTGCTGAGGCTGCTGGTTCTGCTGGTTCTGCTGGTTCTGCTGGTGGGGGTACTGCTGCGGGTACGCGCCGGGCTGCTGCGGATGCTGCTGGTGCGGCAGTTGCTGCGGCTGCGGGTAGGAGCCGGGCTGCTGCTGAGGCTGCTGGTACGCACCCGGCTGCTGGGGCTGCTGATACGCCCCGGGCTGCTGGTACGCCTCCGGGCCCGGTGACTGCTGCGCGGGCGGCAGGGGCTGCGCGGGCGGGTAGCCGTAACCCGCGGCCGGCTGCTGCTGCGGTCCCGGCGGCCCCCACTGCCCGCCCCACGGCTGACCGCCCGCGGGCGCCGCCTGCTCGCCCTGCTGCCCGCCCTGCCCGCCCTGCCCGCCCTGCCCGGGCGCCCCGGGGGTCCAGGGGGCTCCGCCGTCGGCAGGCAGCACGACACCCTCGTGCGCGGGTCGTGCGGCGGGGAGCTCGTGCTCGCCGCCCTGTCCGCTCTGCGTCACCAGGACTCCTACGTGTGAACCTACGGAACCGTCGGCTCACGCTATCGGGTGGTCACCCGCCTCCGCCAAGCGCGTGGTGCCCCTCACGACCCCTTCACAGGGCCGGTAACACCCCGCCGCCCCGCGACGCTGTTAACGGCCGGACCGTCACGAACACGGCCCGGACCGCATCGGCGACCCCGTGCCCTCAAGCCGCCTGGAGCTCCAGCCGCTCGCCGAACTCCCGTACCGCGGGCTCCTCCCCGTAGGGCGCGAGCCGCTGCTGGAGGTCGTCGAGATACTCGGCGCCCCGGCTGGAGCGCACCGTCGACAGCAGCTCCATCGCCCGGGTGCCCGTCTGGCACGCCCGCTCCACCTCCCGCTGCTGCACCTGGGCCGAGGCCAGCAGCACCAGCGCGATGCCCCGGCGCCTGGCCCGGGTCTCCGGCAGCGCGGCCAGCGCCTCCTTCGCCCGCCGGGCCGCCTGCTCCGGCTGCCCCAGGTCCCGGTGGCAGTGGGCCAGTTCGTCCGCGAGGTAGCCCGCGTCGAAGTGCGCGATCCAGACCGGGTCGTCGCCCGACTCCGGGCTCGCCTGCTCCAGCGCGGCGACCGCCCGCCCCGACACCGCGTGGCAGGTCCTGGCGTCCCCGAGCAGCGCGTGCCCCCGGGCCTCCGCCGCGTAGAACATCGCCTGGGCGCGGGGCGTGACGTGCCCCCGGGCCCCTTCCTGCGCGGCACGGGCCAGTTGGGCGATCTCGCGGGGGTTGCCGAGCTGGGCGGCGAGATGGCTCATCGACGCGGCGAGCACATAACCGCCGTAGGCCCGGTCGCCCGCCGCCTGTGCGAGCCGGAGCGCCTGGATGTAGTAGCGCTGGGCGAGGCCGGGCTGGCCGGTGTCGACCGCCATGTAGCCGCCGAGCTCGGCGAGCCGGGCCACCGCACCGAACAGCTGCCGCCCCACCTGTTCGCGGTACGCCCCCGAAAGCAGGCCGGAGACCACGCTGTTGAGGTAGTGCACGAGCACCGGCCGCACATGGCCGCTGCCGAAGCGGTGGTCGAGGTCGGTCAACGCGGCGGTCATCGCCCGCACCGCCTCGACGTCGGACATCCCGACCCGGGCCCCCGCCGTCCGCTCGACCTGGGCGTCCGGGCCGGAGATCAGCCAGTCCCGGCTGGGTTCGACCAGCGCGGACGCGGCGACCGCCGACCCGGCGAGCAGATCGCGCCGGCCCACGTCGCTGCGCCACAGCTCGCAGACCTGCTCCACGGCCCCGGCGACAGTCGGCGCGTACTGGAGGCCGACGCCGGAGGCCAGGTTCTTGCCGTTGGCCATGCCGATCTCGTCGATCGTGACCGTACGGCCGAGCTTGCGGCCGAGCGCCTCGGCGATGATCCCCGGGGCCCGGCCCCGGGGCTGCTGTCCCCGCAGCCAACGGGCCACGGAGGTCTTGTCGTAGCGCAGGTCGAGACCCCGCTCGGCCCCGACCATGTTCACGCGGCGCGCGAGGCCCGCGTTGGAACAGGCGGCTTCCTGGATGAGCGTCTGGAGCCGTTCGTTGGGCTGGCGGGCTACGAGAGGCCTTGCAGCCATATGTCCCCCTGAAGCATCGGTTATGTGCAGTGATCGGTGGAAGGGATCACTGCCCGTCACATACTCAAGAAATGCGCATATTCCATCGGCATTCGGTACGGCCATGGCGCGTTGCTCCGTCGCGGAGGTCCGCGAGCGGCCCTGGGCGGCGGTCCTGGAGGTGGTTACCCGCCCTTCGGTGCGACGCCTCACGCGCGCCCCCACTCGTGCACCGATGCGCCCCGCGTGCGGGTTCGATGCGCCGGGCCCCGGTTCAGGGGAGGCCGTAACCCCAGGTGACGGCCGGAGTTGTGCACGGCGTGGAAGAGCCCATTGGAGTCACGGAAGCCGCACAGGTCCCTCAGCAGCGGGGCGAGCATCTGCTCGACGCCGCTGTGCGGTATGCGGAAGAGCGTCATTGGGACGTGTTCCCCGGCGCCTGGCTGGAGGCGGTGGGCGGCGGGGAGCGGTGTTCGTGCGGCGACGCCGGCTGCGCCCTGCCGGGGGCCCACGCGGACCGGCACGACTGGCCGAGCCGGGCGACCGGCAGCGGGGCCGCCGCCCGGCGCATGTGGAGCAGGCAGCCCCGCGCCTCGGTGCTGCTGCCGACCGGCCGGACCTTCGACGCGCTGGAGGTCCCGGAGTCCGCGGGGTTCCTGGCGCTGGCCCGGATGGAGCGGATGGACCTGACGCTGGGCCCGGTCACCCGCACACCCGACCGCCGGATGCTGTTCCTCGTGCTGCCGGGCGCCGCCGCCAAGACCTCCGACCTGGTGCGCGGGCTCGGCTGGAACGCCGAGGCGATCGATCTGACCGGCCTCGGCGAGGGCCACTACGTCGCCGCGCCGCCCACCCGGGTCGGCGCCCGGGGGGCCGTGCAGTGGGCCCGGAGGCCCACCCATGCCAACCGCTGGCTGCCCGATGTGGCCGAGCTGATCAGCCCGCTGGCGTACGCCTGCGCACGGGAGGCGGCCGACGCCCGTACCCGCGTTCCGTAGAGCGCCCGGACGGCGTCTCCGGGGGCTCCGGTCAGGCCTTTCGTAGGGTGGTCCCCACCTATGGGGATATCGAAAGGCTGTGCCATGCCGGACCGGGCAGATGCACGTACGAAGACAGGCGTGGAGACAGGCGCGGAGACAGACGCGGAGACAGACGCGGCGAAGGACCTGACGGCGGGCGGTGCCCAGGAGGCGCGGCCCGCCGTCCGCGTCCAGGGGCTGTGGAAGCGGTTCGGGGACCAGGTCGCCGTCGCGGGGATCGATCTGGAGCTTCCCGCGGGGAAGTTCGTCGGCTTGGTGGGGCCGAACGGGGCGGGCAAGACGACGACGCTCTCGATGGTCACCGGGCTGCTGCGGCCGGACATGGGGAAGATCGAGGTCGCGGGCCACGACGTGTGGACGGACCCGGTCGAGGTGAAGTCCCGGATCGGGGTGCTGCCGGAGGGACTGCGGCTGTTCGAGCGGCTTTCGGGGCGTGAACTGCTGGCCTACAACGGACGGTTGCGCGGCCTGCCGGGGGACGAGGTGGACAAGCGGGCCACCCAGTTGCTGGACGTGCTGGATCTCGCGGGCTCGCAGCACAAGCTGGTCGTGGACTACTCGACCGGCATGCGGAAGAAGATCGGGCTCGCGGCGGCGCTGCTCCACAACCCCGAAGTGCTCTTCCTGGACGAACCGTTCGAGGGCGTCGACCCGGTCTCGGCGCAGACCATCCGGGGCGTGCTGGAGCGCTACACCCGGTCCGGGGCGACCGTGGTCTTCTCCAGCCATGTGATGGAGCTGGTCGAGTCGCTGTGCGACTGGGTGGCCGTGATGGCGGCGGGCCGGATCAAGGCGCAGGGCACCCTGGCCGAGGTGCGCGGCGACGCCCCTTCGTTGCAGAGCGCCTTCCTCGAACTGGTCGGCGCGGGCGGCCGGGACGCCGGCGACTCCCTCGACTGGCTGGGCGGCTCCCGATGAGCGTGCTGGACGCCCCGGTCACCTCGGCCGCCCCCGCGGCGCCGGTGACGGGCCTGACCCCGATCTTCGTCCGGCTCAAGCTGACGCTGCTGCGCAACGGACTGCGGCAGTCCTCCGGGCGCAAGGCGGTGTTCATCACCTCCCTGGTCTTCACGCTGCTGCTCGCCGCGGGTCAGGTGCTCGGCCTGGTGCTGCTGCGCGGCAACGAGCACGCGGGCACCGTCGTGGTGCTGCTGACCGGTGTCGTGGCGCTCGGCTGGGCGGTGCTGCCGCTGTTCTTCCCCAGCGGTGACGACACCCTCGACCCGACCCGGCTGGTGATGCTGCCGCTGCGGCCGGAGCCGCTGGTCCGGGCCCTGCTGGTGTCCTCGATGATCGGCATCGGCCCGCTGTTCACCCTGTGCCTGGTGGCCGGTTCGGTCATCGCGTCGGCGCACGGGGCGGCGGGCGCGGTGTTCGCGGTGCTCGCGGTCCCGCTGACGATGCTGCTCTGCGTGGCGCTGTCCCGGGCGGTGGCCACGGCCAACGTCCGGCTGCTGAACTCCCGCAAGGGCCGCGACCTCGCGGTGCTCAGCGGGCTGGTGATCGCGGTGGGCATCCAGTTCGTCAACTTCGGCGCGCAGCGGCTCGGCCGGGCCGGCGGGCTGTCCGCGCTGGAACCGGCGGGCGACGTGGTCCGCTGGCTGCCCGGCGCCTCCGCAGTGGCGTCGGTGGACGCGGCCTCGGACGGCGCGTACGGGGTCGCCGTCGCCCAGCTCCTGATCACGGTGGCGGCCCTGGCGGCGCTGATGTGGATGTGGCGGCGGACCCTGGTGAGGCTGATGACCTCGCCGGACGGTTCGACCCTGGCGGCGGCGGAGCCGGCCCGTAAGGAGTCCGGCCGGGGCGGTCTGTCGGCGCTGTTGCCGGAGGGCCGCACCGCGACGGTGATGCAGCGCGGCCTGCGGTACGTGGCCCGGGACCCGAAGACCAAGGCGGCCTGGGTGACGGCGCTGGCGGTCGGGGCGATCGTGCCGCTGCTCAACGCGGTCCAGGGCACCGGCTCGGTCTACTTCGCCTGCTTCGCGGCCGGGATGCTCGGCATGCAGATGTACAACCAGTTCGGCCAGGACACCTCGGCCTTCTGGATGGTGGCGCTGACGATCTCCTCGCCCCGGGACGCGTACGTCGAACTGCGGGCGCGGGCGCTGGTCCTGCTGCTGCTCACCCTGCCGTTCACGCTGATCGTCTGCGCGGTGACGGCGGCGGTGATCGGTGACTGGCAGGCGCTGCCGGGGGCGCTCGGCCTGTCGTTCGCGCTGCTGGGCTCGATGCTGGCGACGGGCGCGGTGGCCTCGGCGCTGTTCCCGTACTCGATTCCGCAGGAGGGCGCGTTCAAGAACGTGGCGCCGGGGCAGGGCGGTCTGGCCTGGATCTCGATCCTCGGCGGCATGGTGGCCGCCGCGCTGCTGGCCGCGCCGGTGATCGTGCCGACCATCTGGATGCACGTCACGGACCGCCACGACGCGCTGTGGCTCCTGGTTCCGGGCGGGCTCGCGTACGGGGCGCTCGTCGGGTGGGCGGGGCTGCGGATCGCCGCGCGGCGCACGGCGGCCCGGCTGCCGGAGATCCTGGCGGCGGTCAGCAAGGGCTGAGCCGCCGACGACTTCGGCTCCGACTTCGGCTACGGCTACGGCTACGGGGAGACCGGTTCGCGGTCGTCCCGGTTGTCCTCGGCGACCTGTTCCAGGAAGGGTTCGACCGCGGCCCGCCAGCCCTCCGGCTGGTCGTAGTGGACGAGGTGGCCCGCGTCCACCACTTCCGCGTACTGGCCGCGGGGCAGGACCCGGACCATCTCCTGGGCCTCGGCGCGGCCCAGCTCCCCGTCGAGGCCGCGCAGCACCAGGGCGGGGCACTGGACCTGGGCCAGCTCCTCCCAGTGGGCGTCGAAGACCCAGGTGGCGCGGGTGCGGAGCATCTGGTGGCGGGAGAAGACGGGGCGCCAGCCGTCTTCCCGCTCGGCCATCACCTCCGCGTAGAACTCGCCGCGCGAGGGGTTCGGCCGCTCCACCCAGGGGTCGTCCTCGCCGAACCACTTCCGTACGTCGGCGAGAGTGGCGAAGGGCAGCGGCCAGGAGTCGAACCAGTCGCTCCACTCGCGCTGGGAGGCCGCCCCGAGGGCGGAGGCCCGCATGTCGCAGACGACGAGGGCGCGGACGAGGTCGGGGCGCTTGGCTGCGAGCTGCCAGCCCGTGAGCGCTCCCATGGCGTGGCCGACGACGGTGACGGGGCCGAGACCGAGCTGTTCGATCGCGGCCTCGGCGTCGGAGACGTAGGCGTCGCGGGTGTACGGGCCGTCGGCGGGCTTGTCGCTGCGGCCGTGGCCCCGCTGGTCGAGGCCGACCGCGCGGTGCCGTTCGGCCAGCCAGCGGGCGGTCGGGGCCCAGTGCGAGGCCCGGCCCATCAGCCCGTGCAGCAGTAAGACCCCGGGCGCGGTGTCCGCCTCCGCGCGCCCCTTGGGCGGATCGGCGAACTCCCATGCCGCGAGGCGTACGCCGTCGGTTCCGGTCACATCGATGCGCCGCACCATAGTCCTGGCACCCCCTTCTGGTCCTCGATCACCGTGTGGTCGCACCCCGCCAGACTATCGAACACTTATTCGAAAATGAGTTTCGCCACCGAAGACCCCACGTTCGAGTGACACCGGTCAAGGATTGATGCCGACCGGCCTGGGGAGATCTTCATCGGGAGGCGGGCCGCTCGGGGACAGGGGCCCGCGGGAACTGACCTTGAGAGCTCGGGGCTCCGGGTCAGCACAGGGGAGGAACGGCCCCGGCGCCTTCGGACGCCGGGGCCGCCCCCTGTCCGGGCACCCGGCCCGACACCCTCGACAACGATGGCAGGCCGCGGCGCGCACGGCCCCGCACCTGCCGGGATCAGGGCATTGCTCAGGGCATCCCTGGGGGTGTTCTTCAGGGCATCGAGAAGCGCGCCGGGCACCGTGCGGTGCGCGCGTTGGTACGACGGGCGCATTCCCTGCTCCCTCCCCGACCGTGCCGGCCGGAGCCGGCCGACACCCTCAGGTCCTCTGCCTGGCCTCAGCCTGGCATGTGACGCGTCCGGCCGCTGGCATTCCGGGCGGAAACCGGCGAGCGGACATCACGGTTGTGTTGCCGTGGCCGACGCACGGCCGGCCACCGGACCGATACCGGGCGACGAACGCGTCGGCACCGAGCGGCAGCCGCGTCAGCACCGAGCGGCAGCCGGGTCAGCACCGGGCGGCAGCCGGGTCAGCGCTTGGCGGCAGCCGGGTCAGCGCTTGGCGACGAAGACGTGCGAGGCGACCTCGGAGTCGAGCTCGGCCGCCTCCCCGCTGGAGCCGACCAGCACCCCGCCGGGCGACTCCGTCACGCTGACGACGGACCCGGGCTGCACCCCGGCCCTGCGCAGCGTGTACATCAGCTGGGCGTCGGTCTGGATCGGCTCCCCGATCCGGCGCACGACCACGGTCTTGCCCTCCGCGCCCGGGTCGAGCTCGGCCAGGCTCACCATGGAGTCGTCCAGGAACGGGTCGGCCCCGGCCTTCTCGCCCAGCTCCTCCAGGCCCGGGATGGGATTCCCGTACGGCGACTCCGTCGGGTGACGCAGCAGCTCCAGCACACGCCGCTCCACCGCCTCGCTCATCACGTGCTCCCAGCGGCAGGCCTCGGCGTGGACCTGCTCCCACTCCAGGCCGATGACGTCCACGAGCAGACACTCGGCGAGCCGGTGCTTGCGCATGACGCGGGTGGCGAGGCGCCGGCCCTCCTCGGTCAGCTCCAGATGGCGGTCCCCCGCGACCTGGACCAGTCCGTCGCGCTCCATGCGGGCCACCGTCTGGCTGACGGTCGGACCGCTCTGGTCCAGCCGTTCGGCGATGCGGGCGCGCATGGGGACCACGCCTTCCTCTTCCAGTTCGAGGATGGTGCGGAGATACATCTCCGTGGTGTCGATCAGTCCGGACATACGTGCCCCTCGATGCTGTGACTAGAAAACGTCGTGCGATGGCCCTGCACCAATTCTGACGCATACCGCCGACAACCGTGCCGCCCCGGTGGAAGACGGGGGGAAGTCCGTGCGGCCGGGGTCACAAGGCGCTATTGACAGTCCACTGGTCCAGACCGCAACGTGATCGGCGGCACCGGCATTCCCGCACGCCCCATCCCCCGTCGAAAGGGCTCCCCCGATGAGCGACAGCAAGCTGGCCGGTCAGTTCTTCGATGCGGCGATCGGCCTGCTGACGCGGGTGCGGGACGAGGAGGCGGACAGCATCGCCGCCGCCGGCGCGGCCGTCGCGGACACCGTCGAGTCCGGCGGCAGGCTCTTCGCCTTCGGCGCGGGCCACTCCTCACTGGCCGCCCAGGACGTCGTCTACCGTGCGGGCGGCCTGGCGCTGATGAACCTGCTCACCGTGCCCGGCGTGGTCGGCGTGGACGTCATGCCCGCCACGCTCGGCTCGGCGCTGGAGCGGGTCGACGGCCTCGCCTCGGCCGTCCTGGACTCCAGCCCCGCCACCGCCGGGGACCTCCTGGTGATCGTCTCGCTGTCCGGGCGCAACGCCCTGCCGGTCGAGATGGCCCAGAACGCCCGCGCCCTCGGGCTGAAGGTCATCGGCCTCACCTCGGTCGCGTACGCGGAGAGCACCCGCTCCCGGCACGCCTCGGGCGGCTTCCTGCGCGACCACTGCGACATCGTCCTGGACAGCAAGATCGCGATCGGCGACGCGGAGCTGACGGCCCCCGGCGTCGACGCCCCCTTCGCCCCCGCCTCGACCGTGGTGACCAGCGCGATCATGCAGGCGATGCTGGCCGCCGCCGTCGAGCGGCTGGTGGCCCGGGGCGTCGAGCCGCCGATGCTGCGCTCGGGCAACGTCGACGGCGGCCACGAGTGGAACGGCCGGGTCATGACGGAGTACCGGGACCGGATCTTCTACCGCCACTGAGCGCCTGCGCGCGACGTCGCACCACCCGGCGTCCCGCCGTTGAGCCCTCGCCGTTGAGCCCTCGCCGCTGAGATCCCGCCGCTAAGATCCCGCCGCTGAGCCCGGGCTCCGGGCCGGGTTGCCGGAAGCAGGCAGTCAGCGGGCTCCCACCGCTGCCCGTTCCCGTCCTTGTCCTTCCGCCCTCTCCCGGCCCAGGCTGAGCGCTCGGGGCGCAGGAGCGCCCCGTCGGCGAGATGTTCGGGGGTCAGGGTGAGACACGTACCCGTGTTCCGGTGGGTACTGGCCCTCGGACTGGCACTGATCACCTGGTCGGGTGTCTTGTACGCGACCAGGCCGGACTTCCCCGAGCTTGAGCAGGTCGAGCTGACGGTGCTCGACGAGAAGCCGGACGGCGCGTGCACCGTGACCTGGGTCGACCCGTACGGGGCCGGCGAACTCGAAGGGTCCTACCGGTGCGACCCCGAGCGGGAGACCACGCTGAAGGCGCCGCACTACGACGACCGGGGATTCGGGTGGGACCTGGGGTGGGTGCTGGCCGAGGGACCCGACCAGGGTGACCTGTACTCCCTGGAGGAAGACACCGCCGCCGACGACGCGCGGATCGAGCTCTCCGACGCGCTGGCGATGACCGGGCTGCCCCTGACGGTCGTCGCCGTCGTCGGCGGCAACGTCCGCTCGCTGCGCCGGGCGCGCGGCGTGCGGCCCAGGCTCGTCCGCCGGGCGACCCGGCTCATGGAGGCCGCCGAGCTGGTGGCCCAGGACCACCGCCGGGCCGAGGAAGCGGTACGGGCGGCCTGGGCGCCGCTCCACCAGGAGCTGGTGGACGGGGAGCTGGGCCGGATTCCGGTGAGCCGGATGCGGGGCCTGGCGGAGCAGCGGCTACGGGCCGCGGAGTTGGAGCGGAGCGGCGTCCGCACCGTACGGGACGTGCTCGACGCCGGGGCGTGGGCGCTGGCCCAGTTCTTCGGCATGGAGCGGGACCTGGCCGAGCAGACGGTGGCCGCGGCCCGACGGACGGCCGACACGGTGGGCCGGGAGGTGACGGTCCGGTTCGACGCGGGCCCGGATCCGCGCACCACCGCGCTGCTCGCCGCGCTCCGGGTGCTCGTGGACGCCGGGCCCGGCGCACGCCACGCGGCACGGACCGGCGGTGAGCTGGCCGCGCGGCTGGAGCCACTGCTCCTCGCCGCCGAACCCGCCGCCGGCGTGCGGGAGATGTTGAGGACCTCGCCGTACGAGCGCGAGAACGTCCTGTCGGCGGTGCACAAGCTGCGCCTCGTGCTGACCGAGGCCGAACGGGAGGGCGCGGCGGAGCGGTTCGCGCAGGCATCGGTCGACCTGCTGCGCGGCCCGGACACGGACGCGGACGAACTGGCCACCTGGGCGGAGTTCGAGGCCCGGCCGGCGCAGTACTACGGGGCGCTCGCGGAGGCCGTCGGGGAGAACGCCCCTGCGCCGCCCCGGGATCCCGAGCGGCCCAGGGCGGGCAGCCGTCGCAGGCGCGGGTGAGACCACGGGCGCCCGGCCCGTGACCGCCCGGCTCAGGGGCGCCCGGCTCGTGGGCGGGGCCGGCGCGGGCACGGGTGAGACGCGGCGGGTCCGTCCGTGCTCCTGCCTGCCCCACCCCGTGCGCCTGCCGGCTGGGTCGGGCGGGACCGGCGGTGAAGCGCCTGCCGGAAGCGCGCGCCGAGAGGCCGCCTACGTCCCCGCCGTCACCTGGGCGAGGTCGACCGCTCCCGCGACCCGGGCCGCGACCGTCTCCGCGTACGCCGCGTCGGCACGTTCAAAGGCGGACCGGTTCGCCGCGCGGAGGAACGTCAGCACGCCCAGCGTCCGGCCCCGGCTGCGGAGCACCGCGCAGAGCGCGTGCGCCGCGTCGCGGGGCCAGCAGCGTTCCGCCGCCCAGGCGTGCGCCGCGTCCCCGGTGCCCGCGCTCGTCCGGACGGAGCCGGTGCGCTCGACCGACCGGAGGGCCGGGTGGCCGGGGCCGTAGCGGGCCGGTACAGAGCCGCCGGACACCGGGAGGCAGGGGCCGGGAGCGTCAAAGGGCGTGGCGGCCGTACGCACCAGCCGCTCGCCCGCCACCAGGTCGACCAGGACGTGGTCGGCGAACCCGGCGAGTGCGAAGTCCAGCAGGGCGGTCGCCGCCTCCATCGGGTCCTCGCACTCGGAGGCCGTACGGGCGGCCCGGTGCAGCTGGCTCGTCCGGAACCGCAGCCGATCGGCCTCCCGCTCCGCGAGCTTCGCGGCGGTGACGTCCCGGAACAGCCACCCCACCCCGAGCGGGACCGGTTCCTCCGTCAGCGGCGAGGCCAGCCGCAGGAACCCGCTGCGCCAGCACCGGCGCCGTTCGCCCTCGGCCGTCCGCAGGCTCACCCACAGCTCGGCCGGGGCGGCCGGGGCGCCTTCGGCGAGCACATGGTGCAGGGCCGCCTCCAGCTCCTCGACGCCCTGGACCACCAGTTCGCCGAGCGGACGGCCGAGGAGAGCGGTGCGGCCCCCGCCGAGCGCGCGGGCCGCGTACGCGTTGACGACCGTCGGACGCAGGTCGACGTCGACGAGGACCACGCCCCAGGACACGTCCTCCAGCAGCGCCTCGCTCAGCGCGATGGCCCGCTCCAGGTCGATCTGGGCGTGCACCTCGCTGAACGCGCAGTAGACCCCGGCGGGCTTCCCGTCCGCGCCACGCACCCCGGCGGACTGGGTCCGCACCAGCACCCGGCCGCCGTCCTTGCGCAGCAGCGCGAACTCGTGCACCTGCCGTCCCGGCGCGTCCATGGCCGACATCAGCCGCGCCCGCACCTCGTCCGCGTCGGCCCTGCGCACCGCCCAGCCCGCGAAGCCGTTGCGTCCCACGGCCTCGTGCGCCGTCCAGCCCAGGACGCGTTCGGCCTCGCGGTTCCAGTGGGTGACCGTGCCGGCCGCGTCGAACGCGCAGAGCGCGGCGTCCATGCCGTCGAGCAACGCCGCCAGCAGTTCGGACCCGGGAGGCTCACCGGGGGTTCCGCCCTCGCCGGCCGGGGGCCCGGGGTCCGCGGAGCACCCGGGGGGCCCGCCGCCGGGATCCTCGTCCGGCCCGAGCTCGTCGGTGGTCCCGCTGCTGCTGAAAGCACCCACTCCGCACCCCCCGCGACACGTGTCGGCCGTTCCCCCACGCGTCGCCGCGTGTATTGCTGCACGTCAGACCATTCAACTCGAACGTGACCCAGCACACATCAACTTCGCCGAAAATCATTTCCCCCACCGGTGGACTCCCCTCGCTTCCCATCGCTTTCACGCCACACCGCGAGCGAACACGGCCGGGCCCCGTCGATCCCTCCGGCGTGGGGAGTTCACCGGCATCACGGCGGTGCGTGGTGACGACGTCACACGGAGTCCACCGGCCCCGCCCATCCTTGGGTCGCCCTCGCCGTCGCACACGCTCTGGCACCCGCCCTCCTCGTACGCCCCGGGTCGTCTTCGCACGTCTCGGGTCACCCCGGGCCGCCCCGGCACGCCGCGGACCCGGCCGCTCCAGGCCCGCACAGCCCCTCCCGCCAGCTCTGCCGCTCCCAGCCGCACCCGGCCCCGCCCCGCTCCGCTCCTCCGACCCTCGACCGCAAGGAGCTCCTCCGTGACGCCCTTCCGCACCACACGCCCTACAGCGACGGGGGCGACGACCGCCCTCGTCGTCTGCGCCGCGCTCGCGACACTCATCGCCGCCGCGCCCGCACCCGCCGCGCCCTCGGTTCCCGCCGCGCCCTCGGTTCCGGCAGCCCGGCAGGGCGGCCCCGGGCCGCTCCCCGCCGTCACCCCGCGCGCCGAGACCGCCACGCTGTACGACGACGAGCAGGGCGGCAACGCCAACGCGGACGACCCCGCGATCTGGCGCAATCCCGTCGCTCCGGACGACAGCCTGGTGATCGCCACCGCCAAGGAGGGCGGGCTGCGGGTCTACGGTCTGGACGCCCGGCTGGTGCAGTCGCTCCCCGCGCCGGCCGCGCCCGGCCCCGACGACGCCCCGGGCCGCTTCAACAACGTCGACCTGGTCCACGGACTGCGGCTGTCCCCGGGCGGGGCGGCGGACCTGGCCGTCACCTCCGACCGCGGCCACGACCGGCTGCGCATCCACCGCATCGATCCGTCCCGGCCGGGCGGCCCGCTGACCGACGTCACCGACCCGGCCGCGCCCCGGGTGTTCTCCGCCGATCAGGACGAGGTCGACGAGCAGGCGACGGCGTACGGCCTGGCCACCTGGACGGACCGCCGCAGCGGTCGTTCGTACGCGCTGGCCAGCCGGCGCAACCGCACCTCGGTCGCGCTGCTGGAACTGCTCCCGACCCGGTCCGGCACCGTGACGTACCGCAAGGTCCGGAGCCTCGACCTGCCCTCCGTGTTCCGGCTGCCCGACGGCACGTCCTGGACGCCGTGCGGTGAACCGGGCGAGCTGCCCCAGGTCGAGGGGATGGTGGTCGACCCGGCCGACGGCACGCTCTACGCGGGCCAGGAGGACGTGGGTGTCTGGCGGATGCCCGCCGACCTGCGGGGGAAGCCGGTGCTGGTCGACAAGGTCCGCGAGTACGGCGTGCCGGGGACGTACGACGAGGAGAGCGAGGAGTGCGCCCCCGGTGAGGACCCGGGCTTCGGCGGCACGCGGATCTCGGCCGACGTGGAGGGGCTGACCCTGCTCCCCGAGCGGAACGGCGACCGGTATCTGCTGGCCTCCAGCCAGGGCGACGACACCTTCGCCGTGTACGCCCGCCGGACCGACCGCGAGAAGGGGTCCGACCGCGAGAACGGGGCCGGTCGCGAGAACGGGGCCCTCCCCCGGTACGCGGGCGGCTTCCGCGTGACGGCGGCCTCGGCGACGCTCGACGGGTCCGAGGTCTGCGACGGCGCGGCGGTGCTGAACGCACCGCTCGGCAGCCGGTACCCGGGCGGCCTGCTCGTCGTCCAGGACGGCAGCGCCACCCCGGGGCAGGACGGGCGGGAGGCCACCGGCTTCAAATTCGTCGACCTGAGGAAGGTCCGGGGCGCGCTGGGACTCACGGGCACCGGGGGAAAGACCGGCGCGGAGAAAGTCACCGGATAAATCGGTTGAACCGCGATCCGGGACGCTCCTAGGCTGTGGGCACACAGGAAAGGAGGTGTTCAAGAAGTGATTTCTTCTCGGACTCGTGAGGTGACTGCGGGCTGACGCCCGTCGTCGCACTCTTTCTGCAGTGCAGGCCGGACGCCGGCCAATCCCAAGCAGTCACCGACCCGCAGGCTCGCCGGTAAGTCCGGCCGGCTCCTCTGTGCACGGAGGAACCAGAGCCTGCGGGTTTCTGCGTTTCCCGGCCCCGCAAAAAAGCGCTTACGGCGGCAGGATCACGGGCAGAGCCGCTCCACGCGCCACTTACCGGCGCCCGGCTCGTCGCCGCCCTCCCTCACGTACCGCAGCCGGTCGTGCAGCCGGTTCTCGTGCCCCTGCCAGAACTCGATCGTCTCGGGCACCACCCGGAAGCCGCCCCAGTGCGGCGGGGCCGGGACCTTCTCGCCCTCGGGGTAGCGGGCGGCCAGCTCCTCGTACCGGCGGATCAGCTCCTCGCGGGAGCCGACGACGGTGGACTGGGCGCTGGCCCACGCGCCGAGCTGGGAGCCGTGCGGGCGGGTACGGAAGTAGCCCACGGTCTCGGCGCGGGAGGTGCGCAGGGCGGTGCCGGTGACGATGACCTGGCGGGCCAGCGGGTGCCAGGGGAACAGCAGCGAGACGTACGGGTTGGCGGCCAGCTCGCGGCCCTTGCGGGAGTCGTAGTTCGTGAAGAAGACGAAGCCCCGGTCGTCGTACTGCTTGAGGAGCACGGTGCGCGAGGACGGGCGGCCGTCCGGGGCGGCGGTGGAGACGATCATCGCGTTGGGCTCGTGCAGCACCCCGCCGGCGGCGACCTGGCGGAACCAGCGGGCGAACTGGTCCATCGGATCGGGGCTGAGGTCGTGCTCGGTGAAGTCCTCCGAGCGGTACTGCTCGCGCATCGCCGCCGGATCGGTGGTGCAATCGTCAGGGAGGGATCCCGAGGAATCTTCTGGTGTGGGCACAGGCCCATCCTGCCGCAGCGGCTCAGTGTGCCCGGCGGGGAGGGCCCGTAACCACGCACCGCCGAAATGGAGCCCTGTGCCGGATGTCACGCTTCCCCGCTCCGTGGGAACCCGCCAATATCTTGGGGCAGGCCCCTGGGGTCTTCGCACAGCGGCGGCCTCCCGGGTACACGCACGCACCTTCGGGTACATGCACACTCCGTACGCCACGGCCGCCGATCCGGGTCTGCCGCCCGCCCGCCGCCCGCCGAACCGAGGGAGCCGCCTGATGTCCGACTTCGTACCCGGCCTTGAGGGAGTCGTCGCATTCGAAACGGAGATCGCCGAACCGGACAAGGAAGGCGGTTCGCTCCGTTACCGCGGGGTCGACATCGAGGATCTCGTCGGCCATGTCTCGTTCGGAAACGTGTGGGGCCTGCTGGTGGACGGGGCGTTCAACCCCGGGCTGCCGCCCGCCGAGCCGTTCCCGCTCCCCGTGCACTCCGGTGACATCCGGGTCGACGTGCAGTCGGCGCTGGCGATGCTGGCCCCCGTCTGGGGTCTGAAGCCGCTGCTGGACATCGACGAGGCGACCGCCCGCGACGACCTCGCGCGGGCGGCTGTGATGGCGCTGTCCTACGTCGCCCAGTCGGCACGCGGCCAGGGGCGGCCGATGGTGCCGCAGAGCGAGATCGACAAGGCGGGGTCGGTGGTGGAGCGGTTCATGATCCGCTGGCGCGGCGAGCCGGACCCGAAGCACGTGAAGGCGGTCGACGCGTACTGGACGTCGGCGGCCGAGCACGGCATGAACGCCTCGACGTTCACGGCCCGGGTCATCGCCTCGACGGGCGCGGACGTCGCGGCCGCCCTGTCCGGGGCGGTGGGCGCGATGTCGGGCCCGCTGCACGGCGGCGCCCCGTCCCGGGTCCTCGGCATGATCGAGGAGATCGAGCGTACGGGCGACGCGAGCGCGTACGTGAAGCAGGCCCTGGACCGGGGCGAACGCCTGATGGGCTTCGGCCACCGCGTCTACCGCGCCGAGGACCCCCGCGCCCGCGTCCTGCGCCGCACGGCCCGCGAGCTGGCCGCCCCGCGCTTCGAGGTGGCGGAGGCGCTGGAGAAGGCGGCGCTGGAGGAGCTGCACGCGCGGCGTCCGGACCGGGTCCTGGCGACGAACGTGGAGTTCTGGGCAGCGATCGTGCTGGACTTCGCGGAGGTCCCGGCGCCCATGTTCACGTCGATGTTCACCTGTGCCCGTACGGCGGGCTGGTCGGCGCACATCCTGGAGCAGAAGCGCACGGGCCGCCTGGTGCGCCCGTCGGCGACGTACATCGGCCCGGGGACGCGGGACCCGCGCGAGATCGAGGGGTACGACGCCATCACGGAGTGAGAGGGGCGGGGCGGACGCGGGGCTCGCGGCTGGTGAAGGCGCGGGTACGGGGTAGGCGTACCGGCACACCCCGGGTACGGGGTAGGCGTACTGGCACACCCCCGCACGCCCCGCACATCTCGACCTCATCATCCCCGGAGCGAGGAGGCTCACCATGACCACCCCCCGACCGTCTCTGACCCTCTCCAGCACGGTGCTCGACGCCCCTGACGCGGCGGAGCTGGCGGACTTCTACCGCCGCCTCCTGGGGTGGGAGCCGGTGCAGGAGGAGCCGGGGTGGGTGAAGCTCCTCCCGCCCGGCGGCGGCTCCGGCCTGGGCTTCCAGACGGAGAAGGCGTACGTGCCTCCGATCTGGCCCGCGTCCCCCGGCGACCAGCTGATGATGCTGCACCTGGACTTCGAGGTGACGGACCTGGAGGCAGGCGTGGCCCACGCGGTGGCGGAGGGCGCGACGCCTGCGGAGTTCCAGCCGCAGCACGACGTACGGGTGCTGTTCGACCCGGTGGGCCATCCGTTCTGCCTGTTCGTCAACGACCCGGCCCCGGGCCGGTCCTAAGCGCGTGTCGCGGGCAGGGTGACTTCGAAGCGGCAGCCGCCCATCACGTTGCGTACGGCGGCCCGGCCCTGGTGGGCTTCGACGATGCCCGCCACGATGGCCAGGCCGAGTCCCGCTCCCGCCGGCGGCGTACGGGCGTGGTTGCCGCGCCAGCCGGTGTCGAAGACGCGTGGCAGGTCCTCCTCGGGGATTCCGCCGCAGCTGTCGGTGACGGACAGGACGACACCGTAGTCGGTGCGCCGCGCGGCCACCGCGACCGTGCCGTCGGAGGGCGTGCGGTGGATCGCGTTCACCAGGAGGTTGCCCAGAACGCGGCTCATCTCCTTGCTGTCGACCTCCACCGGCACACAGTCGACCGTCTCGCCGACCAGCCGCACTCCGTGCTCCCGGGCGAGCGGGTCGGCCCCGGCCATGGCGTCGGCGACCAGGTCGTAGACGGAGATCCGGGCGCGGCTCAGGGCGAGGGCGCCCGCGTGGATGCGGGACAGCTCGAAGAGGTCGCCGACCAGGGTGTCGAGGCGTTCGACCTCGGAGCGGATCTGGCGCAGATAGCGGTCGGGCTCGGCGGCCACACCGTCCTCCAGGGCCTCGGACATGGCGCGCAGCCCCGCGAGCGGCGTACGCAGGTCGTGCGAGATCCAGGCCACCAGCTCTCGCCGTGATGTCTCCAGGGCGCGTTCACGGTCCCTCGACTCCGCCAGCTTGGCGCTGCTGGACTCCAGCTCCGCGCTCAGCGCCGTCAGTTCCGCGGTCGCCGCCCGCGCGGGCGCGGCGAAGCTGCCGCCGTCGCCGAACGAGCGGGCCGCCTCGGTCAGGGCCAGGCTGCGGGCGACCACCCAGCGGCCGAGCAGCAGCGCGGTGGCGAGGGAGACCACGGCGGCCATCGCCACGACGATCACGATCACGTTCAGGTCGTGCGGCGACAGGAACATCTCCCAGGCCACGGCCAGGGTTCCGAGCAGCATCGCGAGGACCGCGACGGCGGCGACGACCGTGAGGGTGACCACGAGGGAACGGTGCCGCAGGAGCCGCAGCGCCAGGGCGCCGAGCAGACCGGCCACCGCGGCGCCCAGGAAGGCCAGCAGGGCGATGATGAGTATGTCCAGCACGGGTCCGTCAGCCTTCGGTCGTCGTGGAGTGCCCCGGCCGGCCGGACCTGCGCCGCGCGGCGCACGCCGGGGCCGCCGGCCCGTCGTCGGCGCGGGTGACGTGGACGGCGCGTCCCGGGTGCCCCGCGACGGCCCCGGCCAGGGTCGGGCCGTCGTCCACGACGAGGTCCACGACGAGCACGCGGAGCCCGGCGTCCGGCGGTGGTGTCTGCATGGCCCCAGCCTCGCACCGGTCGACGGCGCCCGGGGCGTCCGGCCCTGGTCCAGCCGTCGACGTCCCGCTTTCGTAAGAACTTGAAGTCCCTTATGCCCGCTTCGCGTTCATAGAGTGGTGGGCATGCCCTTCACCTTGTCCGGCGACGCCGACGACCCCTGCCGCAGCGCCTCCCCGCAGTCCCCGCCCCCGCACTCTTCCCCTTCCGCGCTCTCTTCCCCGTCCGCGACTCCGCTGTCGGGGACGCCCGCCCCCGTCGCGTTACGGGTCGGGGACGAGGTGTTCCACTACCGCGAGGGCGACAACCCGGGAATCGTCGTCGGCGTACGAAGACCCTGGTGGGCCCTGTTCGGGCGCGTCTACTGGGTCCAGTGGCGCGCGGGCGTCCTTCCCGTACCGATGCACACGGGGTTACGGCTCGCACCCGACGACCGGCAGGCCCGAAGAGAGGCGAGATGATGACGACGCACGATCCGCAGCGCCCGGACGCTCCGAAGCGACGGCGATCGCGATCGCGCGGGCCGGTGCTCGCCGCCGCGCTGATCGCCGCCACGCTGGCCGTGAGTGGGGGTCTGTACTGGTTCCAGCCGTGGAAGCTGTGGCAGGACGAGACCGTACGCGAGGAACTGGCCGTCCCCACCGCCCCGCCGGAGACCGCGCCGCCTTCCCCCGGCGCCTCCCGGTCCACAGCACCACCGGCGCCGCCGGGACCGGAGACGCTGGCGACGGGTGAGCTGATCAGCCACGAACACCGCACGAGGGGCACGGTCAAGGTGGTCCGCCTGCCCGACGGCTCGCGCACTCTGCGTCTGGAGGGCCTGGACACCAGCAACGGCCCCGATCTGCACGTCTGGATCACCGACGCTCCGGTCAAGGAAGGCAGAGCGGGCTGGAGCGTGTTCGACGACGGCGCTCACGAGAGTCTCGGCAAGCTCAAGGGCAACAAGGGCGACCAGAACTACGCCCTGCCGGCCGGCATCGACCTCGAAGAGTTCACCAGCGTGAGCATCTGGTGCGCCCGCTTCAGCGTCTCCTTCGGGGCGGCCGAACTCGCCCCTGCCTGAACCCGGTCCGGCGGACGTCCGCCTGCCACGCCCGAGGGCGGCTCAGTCCCGGGTGTCGGCGCGTCGGACGGCGATGACGTTGTCGGTCACGGTCGCCGTCTCACCGCCGGGCCCCGTGGCGGTCCGGCGGGGCGCGTGGCACAGCTCGGTCCGCCACCCGTCGCCGAGCCGCAGGGACGCGAGTACGTCGTCGGGGGCGGGGAAGCGTACGTCCTCGTGGCCGTCCCGCCAGGACCAGGGAGCGAGCGAGGCGTGCTCGACCAACACCAACAGGCCGCCCGGGGCGACGGCCCCGACGGCCCGCCGGAGTACCTGCTCGCGGGGGATCTCCACAGGGGTGTGGAAATAGCTGGCGGTCACCAGATCGAAGGTCCCGTCGGGGAAGGTCCGGGCCAGGTCGTGCCGGCTCGGGTGGACACGGTCGGTCAGCCCGGCCGCGGCGGCCCCGGCGGCGACCCGGCCCAGGGCGGTGGACGAGACGTCGACGGCGGTGACGTCCCAGCCGAGCGAGGCGAGCCAGAGCGCGTCGCCGCCGTGCCCGCACCCCAGGTCCAGCGCCCGTCCGCCGCCGCCCGGTGCGGGGGCCAGGGCGGTGATGACCTCGGCGAGGACCGCGTTGGGGCGAGTGCCCCACTGTGCGTCGATGCCGGCGTAGTGGTTCTCCCAGAAGGCGGCGGAGTCGGTGACGCCGGTGGTGTCGCTGCCCATGGCTGTTCCCTTCATGCCCGATGAGGCCGCTCCGGACGAGCCGCCCCGCTGGACAGAAAGGTGCGCCGCGGCCTGCCACACTTGCAAGCTCCCATGCCGTTTCGGCAACCTGGCGGGCATGGCAGCCGAAGAAGACGCGGTACGACAGACGCCCAAGGACACCGGCAACGCCAAGGACACCGGCAACGCCAAGGACACCGGAAGCGCCAAGGACGGCGTCCTGGCGGCAGTGGGCCCCCGCCTCCGCGACCTGCGGCGCAGGCACGGGATGACCCTCGCCGAGCTGGCCGAGCGGACCGGGATCAACGAGAGCACCCTGTCCCGCCTGGAGGGCGGCACGCGCAAGCCGACGCTGGAGTTGCTGCTGCCGCTGGCGGAGGTCCACGCGGTGCCGCTGGACGAACTGGTGGGCGCGCCCCGCACGGGCGACCCGCGCATCCACCTCCGCCCGGTCACCCGCGACGGCCTCACCTACGTACCGCTCAGCCGCCCCGGCGGCGTCCAGGCCCACAAGCTGCTGATCCCGCCGGGACCGGACACCGAGCCGACCCTGCGGACCCACGAGGGCTTCGAGTGGTTGTACGTGCTGGCCGGGCGGCTGCGGCTGATCCTGGGCGAACGGACGCTGGTCCTGAAGCCGGGCGAGGCGGCCGAGTTCGACACCCACGTGCCGCACTGGCTCGGCCCCGACGACGACCGGACGGTGGAACTCCTGGTCCTCTTCGGCCACCAGGGCGAACGGGCCCACCTGAGGGCCCGCCAGGGGCCGGAGCGGGGGCCGGCCGAGGGCGGGACCTGAGCCCCGCCGCCCGCGCGCCGAGGCCGGCGGGGTGGACGGCCCCGAGGCCGCCCCCACGCCCCAACGGCACCGGCACCGGCACCGGCACCGGGCAACCCGGCACGGGCCCACCCGCCGACGGCCACCCGTCGCCCCGCTGAATTCACGTGCCCCGGTGGCCGGGGCGAGCTAGGCTCGGCCGCATGAACGTCACCGGCCTCAGCACCACCGCGACCGCGCGAGCGACCAGCTCGCCGGTTGCCGCCGCCTGACCTTCACACCCCCCGGCGACCGGAAACGGTCCGTCGGCAGTGCCGTGGCGCCCCTGGCCCCGGCCGGGTGACCGAACGGTCCCGTTCTCCGGTGCCTCCCCGCCGCAACGCGAAGGAGCCCCACCCATGCGCACGGACCAGCTGGTCAGCACGTTCGTCGAGTACTACGAGGAGCGCGGCCACCGCCGCATCACCGGCTCGACCCTGCTGCCACCCGACGGCGACCCCGTACTCTTCACCACCTCCGGCATGCACCCACTCACGCCGTACCTGGAGGGCCGCCCCCACCCGCTGGGCCGGCGGCTGGTGAACGTACAGCGCTGTCTGCGCACCACGGACCTGGACGAGGTCGGCGACGCCACGCACCTGACGGTCTTCCAGATGCTCGGCACCTGGTCGCTGGGCGACTACGGGGGCCCGCTCAGCCTCGACTGGGGGTACGGGCTGCTCACCGAGGGCCTGGGCGTCGATCCCGGTCTGCTGCACGCCACCGCCTTCGCCGGTGACGGCCGGACCGGTCCGGACAGCGCCTCCGTCGACCTGTGGCAGGGCCTCGGCGTCCCCGTGGAACTCACCGTGGAGGACAACTGGTGGTCCAACGGATCGGCCGGTCCCTGCGGCCCCGACTCGGAGATCTTCCTGTGGACCGGCGAAGGCCCGCCGCAGTCGACGCCCACCCGTGACGACCGCTGGGTCGAGGTGTGGAACCACGTCACGATGACCCACCGCCGCCTCGGCGACGGCTCCCTCGTCCCGCTTCCCCAGCGCAACGTCGACACCGGCCTCGGCCTGGAGCGGCTGGCCTCCCTGCTCCAGGGCAAGCCGTCCGTCTTCGCCTGCGACGTCTTCGCCCCCTGGCGCCGCCTGGTGCCCGCCCTGTGGCCGCTGGACGAGCCGTCACTGCGCCTGGTCTGCGACCACCTTCGCTCGGCCGTCGTGGTGCTCGGAGACGGCGTACGCCCGGCCAACTCGGGGCGGGGCTACGTGCTGCGCCGCCTGGTACGACGGGTGCTCACCCTGCTGTGGCGCGATGATCCCTCGCGCAGCGTCGGGGACCTGCCGGAGGAACTGGTCGAGCACACCCTGGACCACTTCCGGCAGACCCTGCGCCCGGGCGATGTGATCGAAATGCTTCTCGAAGAGGAACACCGGTTCCGCGGGCTCCTGGAGCGCGGCCGAGGGGTGATCGCCAAGCCCAGGTTCCAAGGCCCGCTGACCGAGGAGGACTTCCACTACCTCCACGACACCCATGGGCTGCCGCGCGAGCTGGTCCTGAACCTGCGCGAGGAGTGAGGAGGTGAAGCGGATCGCCCCCGCCGGACTTGGCACACTGCGGGGAGCCCGGAAGGCTCGACCCTGACGTGTGGATGACGGAGGCAGATCATGGGAGCAGACGCGGACGCGGGTTCGCTGGAGTGGGCGGGGGCCTGGATGTGCGCGACCTTCACCCGCGGCCTCGGCCCCGAGGAGGTGTTCGCCCGCTACGGCGCCGATCCGGAGCGGGCGCGCCTGCTCGACTTGGACGCGGCCTCGGACCTGCCCTCGGGTGAATCGGACCACGGGACGGTCTCGCTGCTGCGGGCCGGCAGGATCGGTGAGTGGGCCTTCTGCGTCGAGGAGGAAGGCGACATCGGCTGCCGGGAGGAATCGCTCGCGGAGTTGTCCAGGGGGACCGAGACGTACAGCGTGGCGACCACCGAGGGAATCGACGTCTTCCAGCACTGGCGCGACGGTGAGTGCGTCGAGTATTTCGAGCCCGGCATGGAGCACAGCCGGTCCGAACCGCTCGGCCCCTGGTGGGATCGGGTGGACGAAGCGCTCGCCGCACACGAAGGCGAGGGCTCAGGGGTGGCCCCAGTGGTGGCCCTCGTACTCGACCACCTGGGCATCACCCTGGACGACGCGATCCTCGCCGGGCCCTGGCCCAGCCTGACGCACGCCGAGGACGACACACCAGGGGTACCCCTGGGTCACACCTACGCGGGAGAGGGACCGGTTCCGCCCGGGGCCGTCCTGGATTTCGGTCCTTCAAGCGGACTGCCCCGAACCTGAACGGCAGAATCGCCGTCCGCCGCCCTGGGCCACGACCTGCGCCCGGCCAGCGCTACGCCCTGCTGGGTCGGATGACCGCGCCCGGGTCCCGCAGCCACACCTGCTGGCCCCGGCCGGTCACGGTCAGCCCGAACTGCCCGCCGTCGGGCCGCCCCACCGACTCGTACTCCCACCAGGCCTGCTCGATCTCCTCCCACAGGAACCCGGGCCCGTACTGCCACACCTCCTCCCCCGAGGCGGCCGTCGCAGCACCCCCGTCCTCCCGGGTCCTCTGCACACCGAGGCCGGAAGCCTGGCTGACGACGTCCTTCCACTCGTCGGCGGACATGGTGCCGTGTCCCTTGGTGGGCCCGGCCTGCACGAAGCAGAGCGCGTCGCAGGTGAGCTGGCAGCGGCTGGTGAGCTCCAGCTCAAGGACTTGAGGAACAGTGGGCGCTGTCGTCGCAGCGGAATCGAGTACGGCCGTCATCGGCGCTTCCCTCCGTGATGGATCATGCATGCTGAGGTGTGGCGTGCTGCGGTTCTCCTCGAACGGGTGAGTTTGTTGAACATCCCTTCTGTGAAACGGCATTGAAGGATTTCGACTGGGGACTGAGGTCTCGTACGCTGCCGTTGGCGCTTGCCCGTTGACTATGCGGGGCGGGTGCCGATCCGATATTGCCGCCCAGTGAAGGTGCGCCCCTGTGACCGGTACCGCGACTGCTGTTTCCGACTTCTACTGCAACCAGGCACTCGCCGGGACGGTTGAGATTGAGAAGGTGGTGGAGACGGACCGGGTGCTGGCCTTCCACCACACCAACCCGTCGTACCCTGTGCACATCGTGGTGATCCCCAAGGAACACGTCCCTTCGCTCACCGACCTCGGCAACGCCGAGGAGGACTTGCTGATTGAGGTGGTGGCCGTGGTGCGGGAGGTGGCCGCCGGGGTCGAGAAGGAGTACGGGGCGTCGGCGGTGACCACGAACCTGGGCCTGTACCAGGAGTCGAAGCACCTGCACTGGCACGTCATCTTCCGGGGCGAGAGCGAGACGGCGATCCGCAACATGTACGGCAACCACGACTGACCGTGCTACCGGCTCCGGGCCGCCGCCCGCAGGACGAGGTCGGCGATGCGGCCGGCCGCAGCCCCCACCTCGGGACTGGAGCCCTGCCCGCCGAGGGGGACGGCGGACAGGGCGGTACAGGCCCGGACGAGTACGCCGGGGTCGGTCAGCTCCTCGTCGGCGACGACCCGGCAGCGCTCCGGGGTACTGGGCGGCGTAGGCGCGTGCGTTGTCGATCTGGTCCCCGCGGCTGACGGAAGTCGGCAGGGGCACCAGGACGGCGGGCACGTCCAGAGCGGCGAGCCCACCGTCTCGAACGCCGAGTCGGACGAGCAACAGGTGCCGGGCGGCGGTCACCGGGGAACGCCAACACGCCTCACAGGTAGGCACATCCGCAGCCGACAAGCTGACGCTCATCCGGCCTCCCGGAGAACGGTGGCCGCCGCATGGCACGGGCAGACGCAGTCCGGACGCAGGCAGAGGGCGTGCACATCGGCGAGACCGGTCACCAAGGCACTGCGGCCCCCTCGGCCGTATAGACCCGCAGGTCACGAACTATGGTCCCCGCGCACGCGGGGGTGTTCCCACCGCGCCGGTCTCGTCGGTCTCGGTGTAGGGATGGTCCCCGCGCACGCAGGGGCGTTCCTCGCGCCCGACCGAGTCGGTGCACAGCACCATAGCGCTGGGCCTGCCTGGCGGTGACCGGGCGAGCGCGTCCCGAAGCTCGGGTCCCGAGCCCTGAGCTTCGGGCTTCGGGGCGGGCCGCGTCACTCTTCCGGGGGTACGTGAGCGGGGTACCCGACCCGAAGCTCGGGTGCCAAGACTCGGGCTTCGGGATGCGGGACCCGGGGTTCGAGCTCCCTCTTTAACCGGTAGGTAGAAGAAGAGGGTTGGGAAAACCTCCCCCACCTCCCTACCCCGTAACGGTCAGCAAGTATGACTAATCGTGACAGCTTGCGGCACAGCGTCACGACTGCTTACGGTGCGAGAACCAAACGACCCCGACCAGTGTTGGAAGCACCAGGCCGGGGTCTCACCGCAAGATCGATAACCCAGAAAGCCGATCCCGTGGCTACCCAGCACACTAGCTCCGCCCTGCCCGTTCCCGCACTCTCCGCCGCGTACCCGATGGCCAAGCCCGGCTACGGCAAACGCTCCGCGCCGGACCAACGCCCGCACACCCCGGGCGACTTCGCGCTCCTCCCGGCCCGCGAGCGGTACGTCGCCGGATTCGTCGACCACCTCCCCGAGGGCGCCTCGATGAGCGTGAAGACCCTGGCCAAGCAGCTCCCGCTCTACGGCCAACAGGCCATCTCCACCTCCCTGACCAGCCTCTCCGTCGCCGGCCACCTGCGGCGCGTCCGATGCGCGGTCGGCGTGGGCGACGAGACCCGCTGGGCGTTCCGCACGTTCTGGTCCCGCACCGCACGCGACAACGACTGGTGGAACACCTACCTCGCCACCGAGGACGCCGGGGCCGCCCGCCCCGCGCCCGGAGTGACGGCCTCCGCCACCGCCGCTCCTCCGCCTCCCTGGGTCCCGTCCGAGGACCCGCCCCCGCCCGCGCTGCCGGGCGGACCCCAAGGAGAAGCCACCCCGGAATCCCCGGAGCCATCTCACGCGGACGCCGCCCAGGGGCCCGCAGAGCCTGCGGAGCCGCCAGCCCCCACCTCCGTACCGCACCAGCGCACCCCGGCCGACCCCCCGGGCACAGCGCCCGCACCGGGCCCGGCCCAGAGCTCGGCTCCGCCGTCGGGCCCGACCGCTCCGCCCGCCGCACCCCACTCCCCTGCCTACCTCGCCCTGGCCCGACTCGGCCGCACGGACCGACGCCTGGCGTTGTCCGCCGACGACTGCACCGCCTTGGAGGCGGCGGCTACGGCCTGGTTCGCCCGGGGTGTGGACGCGGACTACCTGACCGCCGCCCTCACCGCAGGGCTCCCCGAGCGCGTCGACTCCCCGGTCGGCTTCGTCCGCCGCCGCCTCACCGACAAGATCCCGCCCCGGCTGCCCGCCGAGCAGGCCCTGCCCGCCGCACCCGCCCGCCGCGTCCTGGTGGAGTGCACCGACTGCGGCGCCCCCGGACGCCCCGAGGCCCTCCCCGACGGGCTCTGCCGCCCCTGCCGCGCCGCCCACCTCGCCGGAACGGCCGCTTCCCCGGCATGTACTGCTGAGGTAGCGGCCGGCGCCCGCGACATCGGGGCACATGTCGCCGGCCTCCGTGACTTACTCAAGGCCCCTTGAGGACTCGTAACAGGGTCTCGGCGAGACGCGGTCTACCCTTGCCGGGGTGTCGTCCCTCGCTGTTACTGCCTCTGCGCACTCATCGGCGTCAGCCGCCGTCGTCTACGCGGCGCTCACGAAGTTGGCATACGACGCGAGATCGTGGACCCAAACCTGCGGACGCCGTTTCCTGAGCATGTGCAAGAGAGGGAGGGGAGCTTCCTGGATGGTGACCCAAGACGAAGCCGTGAGAAGCGCCGAAGCGTTCCTACAGCAGGTCGCATACCCGGACCGAGCGGACTCCATCGTCATGCGCCCGGATACTGCTATTGAATTCACCTACGGCTGGACAGTCTGCTTCGATTTCAAGGAGCACATCGAAACAGGAGATTTCACTCAGGCCCCCTTCTCTGCCGTGATCGTGGTCCCGCACGACCGGTCCGCCGCGCACTTCGCCCCTACTTTCCCGCCGACAGACGAATACATGGCCCTCCAAGCCTCGGGCAACTGGCCCCCCAGGAAAGGGCAGTAGCATGCTCCGCCCCGACCAACAGGCCGCAACCTGGCTCGCCCATACCTATCGCGGGCTCGCGGAACCGGCGGCGCCCCACCCTGTGGCCGAGTCGGCCACGGCCTGGCTCATGGCCTGCCGGACCGTGCAGCAGCCCGGCGCCGCTCGGTCCCGTCCTGTCGATGTCGGATCACCAGGTCTGGTCTTCGGCGGTCGACGAACTGTCGACCTTCCCTGCCGGGTCACGGGCCCTGATCTGGATCCGCCGCACGGACGGCCGGGGCCGCGAGGCCGTGGGATGGCTGGTCAACGGAGTCACCACAGCGACGGGAGTACTACTCCTCGACGGCTCGTCCGAGGAACCCGTGTCGTTCGACCCGACCGGCGTCCACGCGTTGCACGTGATCCGGTACCGCTGAGGCCGCAGCCGCTCCAGGTGGAGCCGGCCCGCCCCGGAGCCCGCTCCACCTGCCGCTGTCCGAGGCCCTCCGCCCTCCCCGACGGGCTCTGCCGCGCCGCATCGAGCCGTGCCGTCAGTGGCCTTTACGGCGCTCCACGTCGAAGCGACACAGGACCCGTACCAGACGCCATACCCCGGCCGCCCCTCCGACCAGGGCTCCCCCCGTCCGTACGCCTTCGGAGGCCGCAGCGGAGAGGTCAAGGACGAGAGTGAGGATCAGCGCGACGACGAAGACCACCGCGGCGAGGACAGCAGCGGTCACCAGGGCAAAGGCGATCTCTACCGTCATCGCGTCCTTCTCCCACCGCGACTCGCGCCCCATATCCATGCCGGAAGTCTCGCAGCGCGGTCAAGCCCTGGTGCCTGATGCAGTCGGCGTCCGGCCCCACGGTTCACCGCCCTGGCCTGCTCCAAAAAGCACGCCGAAAGGACAGTGCCTGTCCGAGCCCTCAGCCCGAACCGGCGACCAGTGCCTCGCCGAGCGGGGTACGCCGGTAGAGCACCGACCGTCCGGACCGGGCGCGGGCGAGCAGTCCCGCGCTCCTCAGGATGGCGAGGTGGTCTCCCACCGCGCCGGGTGCCATGGCGAGGCTCCGGGCGAGGTGGCTGGTGCTGGCCGGGGCGTCCAGCGTCAACAGCAGCCGGGCTCGGGCCCGGCCGACCAGGGCGGTCAGCGCGTCCGGGCGGGGGGCGGTCTCCTGTTCGCCCCACAGGGCGGCGGTGCCGCGGGCGCGATAGATCAAGGTGCGGGGCCAGGGGTCTTCCGTGTGGGCGGCGATGTTCCTGACGAAGACCGAAGGGATCAGCAGGAGCCCGTCGCCGGCGAGGCGGACCGTCCCGACGTGGGGGAAGTGGCCGATCTCGATGCCGCCGGCCTGCCAGGTGATGCTCGCGTGCAGGCTCTCGATGGTCGTGGCCCATCCGTGTTCGCCGATCACCCCCACCCGGTGCACGATGTCGCGCTCACAGATCGCGCGCAGTTGCGGCCAGTCCGGGGCGAGCAGTTCGTGCCACGCCCGGTCCATCGCCTCGGCGATCCTGGAGACGGCGTCCGGTGAGTCCAGCACCGCACGTATGCGGGGATCACGGACGGACGGGCCGGTCGCGTTGGCGGCGAATTCGCGGCGGGCCGCTTCCAGCGGGGTGGCCCGGATCCTGGCCAGGTCGTCCGCCCAGGTCTGGTTGAGGCCGCGCGGGGGCGGAGCGACGAAGTTCGGTCCGCCGTGCGGGGTCTGCAGAGCGATGACGGCGTTCAGTTCGCTCTCACGGCGAAGCCGTTCAAAGGCCGGCAGGAGCCGGGCGGCCCAGGCTCGCGGCAGTGGCCTGTCCCGGCCGGCGAGCGAGCCCAGCAGGAAGCACAGGTCCATCGCGGGCGACAGGGCGAAGCGGCTGCGCAGCAGGTCCTCGACGGAGACTTCGAAGCGCAGCACCCGGCCACGCTACCGCGGGACGTTGTTCCGATTCGTCCAGCGACGAATCATTGGTCTGTGACGTGGGCCCACGGTGAGGCTGCGCGTCATGACCTCAACCGCCGAGCCCGCGCGGGGCGACCACCGTGCCACCTACCGAGAGGTGCTGGCCGAGCCGCGCTTCCGGCTGCTCTTCTCGACCCGCGCCGTCGCCATCACGGCGGACGCGCTGCGGATCACCACGTTCTCGGTTCTGGTCTTCGCGTCCACCGGCTCCGCACTGCTCAGCGCAGTGGCCTTCGGTATCGGCTTCATCCCGCAGCTGTTCGGTTCGCTGTTGCTGGGCTCGCTGGCCGACCGGCTGCCGCCCCGCGCGCTCATCACCGGCGGCTACGCCTTGACGTGCGCCACCGCTCTGCTGCTCGCCCTGGTGCGGATGCCGGTCGCGGCGAGCCTCGGTGTCGTGGCGCTGGTCTCTCTCGCCACACCGGTGTTCCATGGCGCGTCGAGTCGGCTGGTCGCCCAGTCACTGGAGGGTGACGCCTACGTACTGGGCCGGTCGCTGAACAACATCGCCGGTGCCGGCGCGCAGTTGTTCGGTCTGGCGCTGGGAGGTGCGGCCGTCGCGGCACTCGGCCCACGCCGGGCGCTCGCCGTCAGTGCCGTTCTGTACATCGGCTGCGCACTCGCTGTCCGCATCCGGCTCCCCCGGTTGAAGCCGGGGGAGTTCGACGGCGCACCCGGCAGCGCCGGGGGCGATGGCGGGGCCGTCCGTGCGAGCCTCCAAGGTGCGGGGCTGCTGCTGCGCGGACGCACGGTGCGACGGCTGATGCTGGCCCAGTGGCTGCCCGTCGCGCTCGTAGCGGGCGCGGAAGGCCTCATCGTCGCCTACGCGGGAGAACGCCGCTTCGCGCCCGGCGGGTACGCGGTGCTGATGGGCTGTCTGCCGATTGGCATGCTCGTCGGTGACCTGCTGGTGGGTCGACTGGTACGGCCACGCACCCGGGAGCGGCTGGTAGCCCCGTTGGTCGCGCTGGCGGGCCTGCCTCTGATCGGCTTCGCCGCCGAGCCCGGGGTGGGCGTCTCGTCCGGCCTGCTGCTGCTCAGCGGCCTCGGATACGCCTACGGCCTCGGCCTGCAACGCCCGTTCCTGGACGCCCTGCCGCAGGACGGCCGGGGCCAGGCCTTCGGCCTGCTCGGCTCCGGCAGCATGACGTTGCAGGGCGTCGGACCAGTCTGCCTGGGCACGGTGGCCACAGTCGTCGGAACAGGTGGTGCCATCGCTGTCGCGGGCGGCGCGGTGGCGCTCACCGCCGGCTGGATTCTCACCTGGCACCCGGACCCGCCCACCTCGATGACGAGACGCTGACGTGCTCGGCGGGCGCGGCCCGACGCCGAGGTCCGGCGCATTCCCCGGGGCTCGCAGGACCGACCCGCGTCCCCCGGACCCGACCCGGTGGCTCCCCGGACCCGACCCGGGGCTCCCCGGGCCCCTCCGGACGGGCTCACAGCCGCTTGAGCCCGACGTACTGGAGGGCGGCGAAGCCGCCGACGGTCAGGCTCTGGAGCACGATCCAGACCGTGCCGACGCCGGTCGGGGACAGTACGCCGGAGACCGCAGCCACCAGACTGAGCACGACCCACAGCAGGTTCGCCACGATGACCGCCGTCAGGCCCGTGCGGCTGATCTCCTTCCGCGTCCCGACGGCGAGCACTCCCAGCGCGTAGAGGAGCAGGAAGACCCCGACCGGGTACTGGACTGCCGTCGTGATGCCGAAGAAGGAGTCGAGGACCGTGGCGAGTGCCAGGTACGCGACGCCGTTGAGGCCGGTGACCACCGCGTCCAGCTTGAGCGCCAGCCTCGCGAGACCGTCGGATCCCGTCGCCCTCGCGTAGGAGGTAACCCCGTCGTACTGCGTCGAAGTCATGGTCGTCTTCCTCTCGTGCGCCAGGGAGTCGCCCGGATGGAAGCGGCCCCTCCGTGGGACCTCCGAACAGTGTCGGCCTCCGAACAATGTCGAAGGTAGGCGGCCCCACGGAGGGCCTCAATTACCTCCGAGGTCATCAGCCCCTCGCATCGGCGAGCCCGAGCATCATGAAGTGCGAGGCGTCGCCCCCGGATTTCCGACGCCCTCGATATTGGCGACCATCCTGCGCAGCACCTTGAGCGCGGCCACGTACTCCTCGTCGCTGATGCCCTGGTGGACTTCGGCGCGTACCTCGGTCGCCAGCTCACGCAGCCGCACCCGGGCGGCCTCCCCGGCGTCCGTCAGGTGCAGCCGCTGCCCGTCATCGGTCCTGAGCCACTCGCGGTGCAGCAGCTGGTCCACGACCCTGGCTATCTCGTGCGGCCCGTCGGCGAGGTGCGTCAGCCCATCGACGACCTCATCGCGGCTCGGCCCGGCGGGGCCGCCGCCGTTCACGCTGTTGAGTACCCAGTACTGCGGCTGTGTGACGTCGATCCTGGCCATCGCGTCACGCAGATGCCGCGTGACGGTCGCGTGGGCCAGGTCGCTCCAGTAGCCGATCGGCTGAGTGGCCAGCATGTCATCGGTGGCGGCCGGGTTCGCCGGCGCCTGGTCGGTGGTGTTTCCGGTCGTTGATCCCATGATCGGGACGCTACGTTTCCCTGGCGCGCCGAACAATCGGAATGCAGCGTTCATGCAGAGCGCGGCGTACATGCGGAACGCGGCGTACATGCGGAACGCCGCGTTCTGCATGAACGCGGCGTACATGCGGAACGCGGCGTTCATGCAGAACGCCGCGCGAAGGCGAACGATCATTCGGACGCCGCCGGGGGCCGGGATGCCCCATCCTGTGTGGTGCATCCCTGCCCCGTGGGTGCCGCCCCGCGACGGCGGGGCGTCAGCCCTGGGCAGTGTCGTCGCCCGACTGGGCGGTGTCGTCGCCCGCCTGACCGGTGCCCTCGGCCGTGCCGGTCTTCTCGCGCATCTTGCGCACCAGCTCCGCCTTCTGGTCGGCGGCGCTCCGGCGGTCCAGATTGCGGTGCGGGCCGTTGTTCTGCCGTTCGGCGCGGGACAGCTTCTTGCGCTGGCCGCCACCCTGGCCCACGGGGTTGTTGATGTTCTTGCTCACGGTCACGGGTTCTCCCGGTTGCGATGTGAAGTGATCTACGGATTCACCGGTGGGGGACGGGCGGCGACGTCGGCAGGACGTCAGCGGCGGCCCATCACGCGCTCACTCGTAAATCGGCGTCTGGAATGACAAAGACGTTACCCGGTCCCGGCGCCCCCCGCACACCACCGCTTTCGGGTGGAGGCTGCCGGACTCGCACAAGAAGCAAGAGGGCCGTGACCCACGCCGCCGCGACCGATGAGTTCCGTTCCCGCGTGCGGTCAGTATCGATGAAGGCAACCGCACCAACGCAACAGCACGGACAGGAGCAGTACATGGGTCAGCTGGTCGTAGTCAACTTCGTCTCGTTGGACGGCGTCATGCAGTCGGTCCTCTCGGCCGACGAGGACCGGGACGGTGGGTTCGATCAGGGCGGCTGGGTGCTGCCGTACGTCGACGAGGTGGTCGAGCGGTTCATGAGCGAGGCCACGGCCGGTGCCGGCGCTCTGCTCCTGGGCCGCAGGACCTACGAGATCTTCGCCGCGACCTGGCCGTACGCCGACCTGAACGACCCCGCTGTGGCCGCGATGAACGCGATGCCCAAGTACGTCGTGTCCCGCACGCTGAAGGAGCTGAGCTGGGCGAACTCCGTCCTCCTCGGGGCCGATCCGGTGGCGGAGATCGGCCGGATCACGGCCGCGTCGGGGAACGAGACGGTGGTGCTGGGCAGCGGAGAGCTGCTCGCGACCCTGATCGAGCACGACCTCGTCGACGAGTACCGGCTGCTCGTCTTCCCTCTCCTCCTGGGCGGTGGGAAGCGGCTCTTCGCCGATGGCGGGAGCCCTCGTCACCTGACGCTCACCGCGACCCGGCCGACACCGTCCGGTGTCCTGATCAACACCTACCGCCGCGCCGCCGAGGGGTAAGGCCTCATCGGCGGCAGCGAACACACTGCTGCTCGCGCGGACGCGGAACGGGCGCAGGTCGGTGGCGTTCCGCGGGAAGATCAGGAAGGCTGGGGCGCATGGTTTCGGTGGTGCAGAACGTGGCGATCGACTGTGCGGATGCCTACGGGCTGGCCCGGTTCTGGAGCGGTGTGACAGGTCGTCCGCTGCACCCGGAGGACAGGCCTGGTGTCCGGGAGGCCCAGGTGCTTCTGGCGGAGGGCCCGGTGCTGCACTTCAATCAGGTGCCCGAGGCCAAGACGATCAAGAACAGACTCCATCTGTGCCTGCGGCCGGAGACCTCGCGCGATCAGGAGGTGGGCCGGCTGCTGGAACTCGGCGCCACGTTCGTCGGCGATCACCGGAATCCCGATGGTTCGGGCTGGGCGATCCTCGCCGATCCCAACACATCTGACTACCGGTTCTGAGCATACGCGCCACGTCAGCACCAACGACAGAGCTCCGCACGGCACTTGGCCGCACGGGGCGTTTCACTGTCCGGGACTGGTCAGCGCCGAGGGGTCCAGCGCATCGCGGGAAGCTCGTTCCACTGCGCACGCTGCGGGTACTGGTGCGCATGTTCAGCGCACGCGTAGTAGGTGTACCAGGCTCCGCCGCTCTGGCTCTGCACTTCGCCGATGATCACGGGAACGTCGGTCCAGTGCCCGCAGACCGTGAACACGGACCGGGCGAACTCGGGGCCCTCGCTGGTGACTGCATCGCGGATCACGCCGACACCCCCGCAGCGGCGAACGCGGACGCGGGGAACGGAGCACCCTCGTACGTGTAGGGGTAGCCCACCCCTTCAGCAGCGAGTACGGCAGCGCGCCGACGCTCCCGGATCACGCACAGGTCTAGCGTCCGCTCGGCTTCCCGCGCGACCAGCCACGGCCCTACGCGGTGGCGCCACGGGGACGGAATCGAGCGGGCGAGGACATGCGCCGGAATCGGGGTCGTCGGGGCGCAGATGACAGGGGGCAGGAGCTCGGAGGTGGGGGCGGAGCCTGCCGCGTGTCGTCCACGGGCGGGCAGCAGCAGGGACAACAGGGCACAGGCGATAAGATCGCGCATAAGTCGTTTCAGCTCCCAAAAGCTGTTTCGGCGGAGCCCCGGCGGACCGGTCCTAAGCGGTCTGTCGGGGCGTTTTCGTGTCCGACGGTAAGGCGACTGGCCTACCTTCGTCTACCTCAGTTGATAGACGTCTACCTTCGCAAGGCAACGTGGCCGGTTGTCTACTCTTGCCTTTATGGCTGCATCTGAGATTGATCACGAATCCCCAACGCCGGTCTACCGGCAAATCGCGGCGGTGATCATCGCCGACATTGAGAGCGGCACTCTGCCCGTGAACCGGCGGATTCCCTCTGAGGCGTCCCTTGTGCAGCGCTTCGGTGTGGCCCGAGAGACCGTCCGCAATGCGGTGCGATTCCTGCGGGATGAGGGGCACGTCTTTACGGTGCCGCAGCGGGGCACGTACGTGCGCGACCGCAGTAAGGGCGAGGGCTAGAGAGACAGCACACGGCCCCACCTGTCCTCGACGGGGGGAGACACGGACAGGCGGGGCCGACTGTGCCCACCTAGCGGAGCGCGGCGGCGACCCGTGAACGCAGAACCTCGTCAGCGATCGTGTCCACGCTGCGCCACGCGTACCCGCTCACCTCCTCCTCTTGCAGCTTCACGGCCTGGTCGCCGCTCGCACGGAAGAGGTAACGGAAGTCCGCGTGCCAGTGGGCGCCCTCACCCTTGCTCTCGTTGGCGGGGATGGGGTGCACATCGATGTGTACGGGGGTCGCCTGTGCGGGGGAGACGCTGAGCGCGATTCCCGTTTCCTCGATCAGCTCGCGCAGCGCCGCGCCCATCAGGTTCATGTCCTCGGGTTCCAGGTGCCCGCCGGGGGTCAGCCACCTGTCGAGCGCCACATGATGGATGAACAGCGCTTCCCCCTGGTTGTTGACGAGCACTGCTCCGGCGGTCACGTGCCCACGGGACTCCTTCCGGCTCGTCACGTCGGCGCCCTGGTCCAGCAGCTCACCGAGTGGGACAAGGGCGTGCTTATCCTCGGGGTGCGCGTCGGCGTACTCGGCGACGGTCGTACGGATGTGGTCTGCCGTGATGGGCATTCGATCACCTGTTGTAGTAGTGGAGCCAGACAGCCGCGATGGCTTCCCGGTCGGTGGTGGACACCTCATGCATAGCGCTGTCCAGGTCCCCACGGGCGAGTTTGGCGGCGCCCGCCAAGAGTTCGCCCTGAACGAGCGCGATGAACGGTCCAACGCTCGCGCCGTGGATGAAGTTGACCGCCTCGCCCCCGTTCAGCAGATAGAAGTAGTGCCCCCGCGTGCTGTAGCAGGTGACGTGCTCGCCGGCGCTGTCGCGGGCGTAGCCCGAGGGAAGCCCACTCAACTCCAGCTCGTCTTCCGAGCTGGTCACCGTAGCGACGTACGCACCGTTCTTGAGCTGCGGGAAGTCCTCGCCACGCAGCGACAGTTGACCCGTCGCGCACAGCACGAGACCCGCCGTCGCTATGGCCTGGTCGCGGTCTCGGGCCACCTCGAACCCCTGCGACATGGCTTGTGCCCGCCGCACGGGGTTCACGTCGTAGACGATGACGCGAACACCCTTGACGTGCAGCAGGCGGGCAATCGAGCTTCCCAGCTTGCCGAAGCCGATCACCAGGGCGGGACGCCCGTGCAGGATGTCGTTCCGCTGCCGCAGCAGCGCTTCCGTGGAGAACACGACGGACTGTCCGACCAGGAAGTCTTCCGGTTCCTTGAGCGGCGAGCGAGCCACGCTGATCACGGGACACGGCAGCTTGTCCCGTTCGGCGTAGCGGCGGTGGCCGTTCTCGGTGTCCTCGACCACGCCGAGGATCTTTCCCGAAAACCGCTCACAGATTGCGTCCAGCGCGGGGGCGAAGTAGCCGCCCACATCGAGTAAGACGAGCTGTTCACCGGCCGCTCTGTTCTCCAGGTAGCTCACGGCCGTGTCGGGGTCGCTGAACAGCTCTCGGGACAGCTCGTCGCACGGGTGCGCCCTTTCGATCTCGCGGCGGGCGTTCGCGTGGATGGACTTGGGCTTGGGCAGCACCGCGCGGAGCTGCGTCACCTTGCCCACGGCCTCGACGAACGAGGGGCGCTCGGGCAAGAGATGGGTGATCAGCAGAGAGGACGGACGCTCGCTCGGGGCGAACGTTGCGGTGATCTTGCCGAAGAACGCGTCAAGTCTCGCGCGCTCGGTGGTTTCCATTGGCGCTCCCTCTTCTGTCTGTAGTAGTTGCGGGCCCCGCCCGCACGGCATCAGCGGCAGTGCCGAAGGGGCGGTGACCCATGCCCGCCCCCCTGGCGGGCCTGTGCAATCAGCACGGGGGAGCTGTGCGGCACCGCGAGGGGGACGGGAATCAGAGGCGGCCTGTCACCGCCAGTGTGGGAAGCGCTGTTGCCAGGGCGGCGACCGTGAAGACGAACGTGGCCCACCCGTAGCGGCGGACTCGCCTCACGGGCTGCCCCGCCGGGGGATGCAGTCCGGACAGTCCTCGGCGTGGAAAGGCGACGGGGGGTGATAGGGGCCGGGCAGGTAGACCACACCCGACTTCACGTCCAGCGCGCCCCCGTACGGCGTCCACCACCCTTCGGGGCTGTTCGCGTACGGCGTGCCCGTAAAGAGATCCACAGCGGGCTTCTCGGCCGTCTCGGCGCTCACGGACGCCCCCCGCGTGAACGGTCGTTCTCCGCCTCGATCAAGGGGCGAATGCGCTGCATGGTCGGGCTCTGCGACCAGTCGTCGTCGGCCGCTCCCGCCGTGTCCGGGCACTGCGGGGAACCACACGTGCACCGGGGCCACAGGAACGCCGACCGGACGGGCAGCTCACCTCGTTCGGGGAAGTCCTGACGGGCCACCACGACCGCACCAGCCTCCCAGCGCTCGCGCTGCCGTTCAGCCTGCCCGCCCGGAGGCACTGCGAGCCGGCGGGGAGCGAGCGGGCTCCCTCCAACTTCGCTGTGCTCTTGCTCCATGTCCTTGCCCTCCCTGCGCTGTCACCCCTTGGTGGTCTGTACTCGCACTAGGCAACCGTCCGACCACGCACGGCGGTACCGTTGGGAAGAGGACAGGACTTAGAGGATGTCTCACGTGGCGCTTTGGTGGTGCGGCATGATGCTGCACCGTGAGGGTTGATCTGTCGCGTCGGCTGGTTCCGGACGAACTGTGGGAGCTGACAGCTCCGTTGTTACCAAGATTCACGTCCCGTCCGCAGGGCGGGGGTACTGCTCCGGTGGACGAGCGAGCGGTGTTCGCGGCCGTGGTGTACGTGCTGACGAGCGGGTGCGCGTGGCGGTATCTGCCGGAGTCGTTCGGCGTCTCGCCGG
>NZ_KB899005.1:131301-233364 GCF_000377965.1 Streptomyces sp. CNB091 | reverse complement strand
GACGCCGCCGAACACGTCCTGGTCCGCGGTGTCGTCCTCGATCGCTGATGTCATGCTGATGCTGCCTTCCCAGCCGAAGGTGGGCGCCGGCCGGGTGGCGCAGACAGGACATTGAGGGGGCTTCTGACCAAGCTCCTATCAGGTCATGTTCCGCCCGGCCGGAGCCATGAGAACAGGTCCCGGCAGCCGGACAGAACAGCACGAGGACAGCCCAGCAGGGCGTCAGTCAGTGGTCGAGCCACGACCACCGGGACCTGAGTACCAGCATCAATGTCAGTGGTGCCCCCTACCGTCGGAGGCATGCTGCTATCTCACGGGGGAGAACCCTCGCCCACCGGTGGACCGGTGGCGCGCTGGTCGGTGGAACAGGTGCTGGCACTGGCTCCTGACGAAGCGTCACGCAGAGCGGGCACACGGCTCGGCGCGGCCGGCCCGTGGGCGGGCACGGGCCGTGACGCGACGGGCGCGGTGTGGGGCCTGTGCAAGGGGAGCGGGAGCACGCCGTACCGCACGGTGGTCGACACCACCGGCCCGGCCTACTCCTGCAGTTGCCCGAGCCGGAAGTTCCCGTGCAAGCACGCGCTGGGGCTGCTGCTGCTCCGGGCGTCCGACGAGTCCGCGTTGCGGCCCGGTGAACCGGCCGACTGGGCCTCGGCGTGGATCGAGGCCCGGCGCGGACGCGCGGCGGAGAAGGGCGGGCCCGCCGCGGGCGGTGACACCGCGCGGGGCCCCGCCGACCCCGCCGCCGCCAGGAAGCGGGCGGAGCGCCGTGCCGAGCGCGTCACGGGCGGGGCCCAGGAGCTGGAACAGCGCCTGGCCGACCTGCTGCGCGGCGGACTCGCCGCGACCGACCACTCGGGGTACGGCCTGTGGGAGGAGACCGCGGCCCGCATGGTCGACGCCCAGGCCCCAGGGCTCGCGGCCCGGGTGAGGGAGCTGGGCGCGATCACCGGGTCCGGTCCGGGCTGGCCGGTCCGCCTGCTGGAGGAGTGCGGCCTGCTCCATCTGCTGGACACGGCCTGGCTCGGCCGGGAGCGGCTGCCGGACCCGCTGGCCGCGACCGTGCGGACGAGAGTGGGGCTGCCCGTGTCCGCCGAGGGCGCCCCGGTCCGTGACCACTGGCTGGTCCTCGCGCAGTACGACACCCCGGACGGCAAGATCGTCGCCCGGCGGATCTGGCTGTACGGGCGGGAGTCGGGCCGTACGGCTCTGCTGCTCTCGTTCGGCGCGGCGGGCCGGCCCCCGGCTCAGGCGCTGCCGGTGGGCGCCACGATCGACGCCGAGCTGACGCCGTATCCGGGCGGCGGGCAGCTCCGTGCGGAGCTGGGCGAGCAGTTCGGGGCCCTGGCCCCGGCCGGGCCCCCGCCGGGGGTCGCCGCGGCGACCGCGCCGGCCGTCTACGGGGACGCCCTGCGGGAGGACCCCTGGCTGGACGCCTGGCCGGTCACCCTGCGCGACGTCATACCCGTGCCGGGCAAGGACGGCTGGCAGGTGGCGGACGCGGGCGCCGACTCAGCGCTGCCGATCGCCCCGGCCGCGCTGTCCCGGCCGGGGCTGTGGAAGCTCGTCGCCCTGTCCGGCGGTGGGCCGGTCACCGTGTTCGGCGAGATCGGCCACCGCGGCTTCGACCCGTTCGCGGCCTGGGACCCGGGCGAGGCGAAGGAGGGCGGGCGCACCACGGGCGGCTCGATCGTCCAACTGGTCTGACTCGCGCGCTGGTCCGACCCACGCGACCGGCCGCCCCGGCCCGGCACGGGCGGACGACACCCCACCCGCCCGGCAGAATCCGACGACCCGCCCCACCTGCCCACCGCACCCAACGACCCGGGCCCACCCGGCCACCGCCCGCCAACTCCGGCCCGTCCCCCGCTCGCCGCCCGACGACTTCGCCCCACCCGGGCGGCGCACCCCGACAGCCCACCCCACCTGCCCGCAAGCACCCGAAGCCCCGCCCCACCTACCCACCGCACCCAACGGCCCGGACCCACCCGCCCACCGCCCGCCAACTCCGGCCCGTCCCCCGCTCACTGCCCGCCGCGCCACCCAGCCGCCCCCTCCCGCCGCCCCGGTCCGCCTGCCCGGCACACCCCGCCGACCGCCCACCCGCCCGCCACCGCCAACTCCGGCCCGCCGCTCCGCGCCGTCGTCCCGGCCCGCCGCCCTTCCCCCGCCATCAGTCCGCCGCCCCAGTCCGACATCCGCGTATTTCTGCCGCTGGAGGGGAAAGATGCCTCGCTCGACCAGCCCCACCGCCACCACTGCTACCGCCACCACCACCGCTACCGCCGCCTCTGCCACCGCTACCGCCGTTACCGCCGCTACCGCCGTCGCTTGCGCCTCCGTCGACTCCCTCGCCTGGGAGGAGCTCGTCACCTCGGCGCTCCTGGGCACTGACCGCCGCCCCCCGACGCCACACGGCGGCCCCGTACCGGCCGATGCGCCCACCGCCCTGCTGGACGCCGCCGCCCTGCACACCGTGCGGCAGCGGGCCGGGCTGCTGCCGGCCGTGCCGGAGGCGCGGCCCGAGCCCGCTGCACCGGATCCCCGCCCGGCGCTGCCCGAGGCCGCCCGGCGCCGGCTCGCCCACCTGCTGGCCGACCGTGCCGCGCCTTCGGGCAGCGGGCGCCGCGGGGCCGCGCCCGACCTCACCGAGCTGATTCCGCAGTGGCTGGCCACCGCCAACCGGAAGGGTTTCCGCGCCCCGGCGGCCCTGTTGCCGCAGCTGCTGGACGCCGCCCGCGCCCGTACGGACCTGCGCCCGCAGGCGCTCGCGTTCGCCGGGCCGCGCGGTCTGTGGCTGGCCGGGCTGAATCCCGACTGGAAGTTCGCCCTGCGGGGCACGGCGAGCGGGGCGCTCCACTCCGACGTCACGGACCCGGAAGCGGTGCGCCGACTGTGGGAGGAGGGGCTGTTCGCGGAGCGGGTCGCGCTGCTCGACGCCGTACGGGCGCAGGACCCGCCCGCGGCGCTCGCCCTGCTCGCCACCACCTGGCCGGCCGAACGGGCCGAGGACCGGCTGATGTTCCTGGACTCCCTGCGGTCCGGGCTCGGGGGCGACGACGAGCCGTTCCTGGAGCAGGCCCTCTCCGACCGCAGCCGCAATGTCCGCGCCACCGCCGCCGAACTGCTGTCCGCCCTGCCCGAGTCGGCGCTCGCCGGGCGGATGGCGGCCCGCGCGATGTCCTGCGTGAACCCGGACCGTACCGGGGACAGCGTCTCCATAGCCGTGGAGGCGCCGCACGAGTGCGACGCGGCGATGCAGCGCGACGGCGTCGCCGCGGTCCCGCCGACCGGCCGGGGCGAACGGTCCTGGTGGCTCGGCCAGCTGGTGGAGGCCACCCCGCTGGGCAGCTGGGAGGAGCGGTTCGGCGGACGTCCCGCCGAGGAGGTCGTGGCCCTGCCCGTCGCCGACGACTGGGCGGACGAGCTGCACGCCGCCTGGTGCCGGGCGGCCGTGCGGCAGCGGAATCCGCAGTGGGCCCGGGCCCTGCTCGGGCGCCCCTCAGCGCCCCCGGCGAACGGCCCCGGGGCGGCCTCGATCGCCGAGCGCTCGAAGCTCCTCGCGGTCCTGGAACAGGCCGAACGCGCTTCCTGGGTAGCCGAGTTCATCGCCGCGCACGGCCTCTCGGAGGCGTTCCAGCTGCTCGGGGTGTGCACGGTCCCCTGGGCCGGGCCGCTCGGGCGTGCGGTGGTCGACGCTCTCGACATCGCGCGGGACGGCGGGAGCTACCCCTGGAGTTTCAGCGGAGTGATGGGCCTCGCGGAACGCTGTCTGGATCCGGCCGAGGCCGACCGGCTGGAGGTCCTGACGGCCGCGCAGGACGAGCAGGAGGGGGCATCGCCGGGGGCGGGCGGCTACTGGTCGGAAGCTTTCCAGCGCCTGGTCTCCACCCTGCGGCTGCGCGCCGCGATGGAGGCGGAACTGATGTCCTGATGCGGGGGAGAGCGGCGCGGATCTGCCCGCCGCCGCCGCAAGGGAACGGAGCTGCTGACCCGCCCACCGCCGTGACAAACGACGACGAAGACGCGGGGAAAACGCGGGGAAAACGCGGGCACACACGCGGCGACCGCGAGAACGCGGAAGACTCGGGCCCACGCCCGGGCGGCGGCGACCGCGAGCACACACGCACGGGCCCACACCCGGGCGGCGACCACGAGCACACACGCACGCCGGGGACCGCGACCGCACGCCGGGGACCGCGAGCCGGGGACCGCGACCGCGAGCACACACGCAGGCGAGGCCGAGGGCGACAGCGACGCCCCGGGACGGCGAGGGAACAGCCGTCGCCCGCGCGGGCCCCGTACGCAGCGGGCCCGCTCCGGGGCCGGTGGTCAGGCCTGCGCGGCCTGGCGGACGTTGGCGTTGACCCACGTGACGATCTCGGTCGTCGTCGCCCCCGGGGTGAACAGCTCCGCGACGCCCAGCTCCTTCAGCGGCGCGATGTCGTCCTCCGGGATGATCCCGCCGCCGAACACCTTGATGTCCTCCGCCTCCCGGGCCTTCAGCAACTCGATCACCTTGGCGAACAGCGTGTTGTGCGCCCCGGAGAGGATCGAGAGGCCGATGGCGTCGGCGTCCTCCTGGATCGCCGTGTCGACGATCTGCTCGGGCGTCTGGTGGAGCCCCGTGTAGATCACCTCCATACCGGCGTCCCGCAACGCCCGCGCGATGACTTTGGCCCCGCGGTCGTGGCCGTCGAGTCCCGGCTTGGCCACCACCACTCGGATCGGACCGGTCACACCCATCACTGCCTCCACCTGGTCTCCCGCGCCTGAAGGGCCGGGGATGTGAACGAACGTTATCCACAGCATCCCGCAAGGCGCTGTTTCGCGGCAGGCGGGGAGGGGGAAATCACATGTGGGACCTGTTCACCGAGCGCCATTGACCCGTACGTGACCGAGCGGACACCCCCAGGGGAGCCGCCACGAGGTTGTCGTACCACCGCGCCGCCAGCCGCACGGCACGGTGGTGCGTCCCCCGTGGCCCGCAGGTCCGCGACCCTCGCGGACGACAACATCGCGGACGACACCCTCGCGGACAGAGACACCCCATGAAGGGCATACGGGGACGGGAACCGCCTCCTCCCCCGTACGCCAGTGCAGGAGGCCGGCCGTGAAGCTCCTCTCTCTCCTCCCCCTGCTGCCCCGCCTGCCGGGCCCCCGGCTGTCGTCCGCGCTCCTCGGCGCCACCGCGCTGGAGCTGGCCGTCCTCGCCGGGCACCTGATCGCCTACCCCTTCGGCCTCACCCCGGAGCGCCGCCGGTCCCCCCGCCCGCCGACCCGGCCCCCGAGCACCGGGGCCGACGGCCCGGATCACGGTGGGACCGCCCCGCCCCAGGCCGCAGCTCCGCCCGAGACCACCGCCCTGCCGGGCGGGGCCGCCGCCGCGCCGCCCGTCGTCCTGCTGCACGGCTTCATCGACAACCGTTCCGTGTTCGTCGTCCTGCGGCGCGCACTGACCCGGCACGGCCACCGCCACCTGGAAGCCCTCAACTACTCGCCGCTGACACGCGACATCCCCACCGCCGCCGAACTGCTCGGGCGGCATGTAGAGGACATCTGCGAGCGCACCGGGCACATCCGGGTCGACGTCGTCGGGCACAGCCTCGGCGGCCTGATCGCCCGGTATTACGTACAGCGACTCGGCGGTGACCGGCGGGTGCGCACTTTGGTGACGCTCGGAACCCCGCACGGGGGCACCGCCGTCGCCCCAGGGGCGGGCGTTCACCCCATCGTGCGTCAGATGCGCGGCGGTTCCTCCGTGATCGAGGAGCTGCGCGCCCCCGCTCCCGGCTGCCGGACCCGGTTCGTGAGCTTCTGGAGCGAGTTGGACCAGGTGATGGTGCCGGTCGGAACCGCGCGCGTCGACCATCCCGATCTCGACGCGGTGAACGTACGCGTCACCGGCATCGGCCACCTCGCGCTGCCCGTGCACCCGACGGTGGCCGCCGCGATCCGTGAGGCTCTTGAGGCGCCGGAGGCCGGTGAGGACACAGCCACCGCCGCCGGATCCTCTGCCGGGGCGACGTCCGCGGCCTGAAATAGAACATCACTCGAACGTAAGGCCAAGGCTGCGCCTGCCGTCCACCGAAAGACGGCCGATTGCCCGTTTCCTACGAACGCAAAACCTGTCGAAGATTGTCGTCCTCACATACCGCCGGGTACAGTCGCGGCCACTGCTTCCCCTGGGACTCCCCTGACCGGGAGCCAGAACAGTCCTGCTGCCGAGGCGAGAGAGAAGTTGGTGAACGACCAGCACCCCCACGCCGGGCATGTCGGGTACGACGACCGATCGACCGGCGGCTTCGCCACCGACCCGCTCTTCGGCTCCCTTCCGGGCGGCCACGACACCGGCTACGACGCGGGTCACCCCGCCGCCGGACACGGCGACACCACCTACGGCGCCGGCTACGACACGGTGTACGCGACCGGACAGCCGGACCACAGCGGCCAGTACGACTCCTCCGCGTGGAACACCGACCCCGGAGCGCAGCAGACGCCCGCCTACGACGGTTACGCCGCCCAGGAGCAGGCCCCGCAGCAGTGGGACACCTCCGGGGCCTGGCAACAGGTCGCCGACCAGAACCTGACCGGCCAGTGGGCGACGGCCGACACCGGCGCGTTCCCCACCACGGGCTTCCCCACCACGGGCTTCTCCGCCTCTGGCTTCCCCGCCGCCCCGTACGGCACGGAGACCGCGTACGCCACGGAGGCGCACGGCGCCGGGGCGTACGGGACGGACGCCTACGACACCGGTACGTACCCGGCCGACGCCACGTACGGAGCCGACGGCGTCCACGGCGCCGACACCTACGAGACCGGGTCGTACCCGACCGGCGCGTACGGCGCGGCGGCCGTCGCCGCCGACACCGGGACGTACGCCACCACCGCCTTCACCACCGGCACGTTCGACGCGGGCACCCATGACACCGGTGCCCATGTCATCGGTGCACATGCCACCGGTGCGCATGGCACGGGCCTGCGTGACACGGGTGCGCATGACACCGGGTCGTACGACTTCGGCGCCTACGAAACCGGCGCTTACGGCACCGTTTCCTACGGCACGGGTACGTACGACACGGGCGCCTACGACGCGACCGCGTGGAACTCCGGCGCCACGCCCGGGGACACCGCGTACGAACCCGAACAGACGTCGCACCCGCTGTACGAACAGCAGCCGGCCGACGCGACGGCGCCCGGGGCCGCGGCCGAACCGGACGGTACGACCGAACCGGGCGGTACGGCCGAGGAGCCGGAGACCGGCCACCACTCCACCGCCGAGTTCGCCGCCCTCGCACCGGACGCCGTGCCGGAGCCGGAAGCCGGGGACTTCCCCGCCGCGCACTCCGTGAACCGCACCGCCGTCCGTCCCCCCGCCCCCCGCAACCGGGCCCGTCGGCGTACTCCCGCCAAGCGTTCCGCCCTGCTGACCGTCGCGGTGCCCTCCGCCTGCGTGATGAGCGTCGCGGGCATCGCCGCCGCCTCGGTCGGCGGGATGCCCGGCGGCGAGGAGAAGCCGGAGGAGACGACCACCTCGCTGGCGGTGGCCGACCCCAGCACGGTCAAGCCGGTCGCCGCGAACAACCGGCTGGACAGCCAGCTGGAGCAGCTCTCCGAGGGCAGCGACGACTTCCGTGAGCGCGCGAGCCGCACCCAGGAGCGCATCGACCTGCGGGAGCGGCAGGCGGCGGAGAAGAAGAAGCGCGAGGAGGAGGCCGCACGCCGCGAGGCGCTGCGGCCCAAGTTCGTCCTGCCGGTCAAGCAGCACGGGCTCAGCGCCTACTACGGCCAGGCGGGCGTCAACTGGATGTCCGTGCACTCGGGCATCGACTTCCCCGTCTCGTACGGCACTCCGGTGATGGCCGCGACCGACGGCACCGTACGCACGCAGCTGAACAGCGCCTACGGGGTCATGGCGATCGTGACCGCCGCCGACGGCACCGAGACCTGGTACTGCCACCTCAGCAGCACCAAGATCCGCTCCGGGCCGGTGAAGGCCGGCGACGTCATCGCGTACTCCGGGAACTCGGGCAACTCCACCGGACCGCACCTGCACTTCGAGGTCCGGCCCGGCGGCGGCTCGGCCATCGACCCGCTGGCGTGGCTGCGCAGCAAGGGCATCGACCCGAGCTGAGACGACATCACGAGCACGGACAGACGGAAGCGGGAGCGAGTGCCTCCTCGGCACTCGCTCCCGCTTCCGTCTGTCCGGCGCCCTGTCCCCCGCCCGTCTACAGCTTCTCTACCGGCGCGTACCGCAGCAGCAGCTTCTTCGGGCGTTCGTCGCCGAAGTCGACCGTCGCCTTGGCCTGGTCGCCGAAGCCCTCGACGGCCGTCACCGTGCCGAGCCCGAACTGGTCGTGCGTGACCCGGTCCCCGGCCACCAGGGTGACCGTCGGCTTCTCCGCGCCGCCGCGCCGGGTCGCGAAACCCGAGGGTCCGGAGCGGGAGCGGGAGGAGGACAGTGAGGACGTGATGCCGGAGGTGGGCCCGGCGGGGGCGGCCATCGGGCCCTTGCGCCGCCAGTCCAGGTGCGCTTCCGGGATCTCCTCCAGGAACCGCGAGGGCGGGTTGTACGAGGGCTGGCCCCAGGCGCTGCGCATCGCGGCCCGGGTCAGGTAGAGCCGTTCGCGGGCGCGGGTGATGCCGACGTACGCGAGGCGGCGCTCCTCCTCCAGCTCCTTGGTCTGGCCGAGGGCCCGCATGTGCGGGAAGACCCCGTCCTCCATGCCGGTGAGGAAGACGACCGGGAACTCCAGCCCCTTCGCCGTGTGCAGGGTCATCAGCGTGATGACGCCGGAGCCGTCCTCGTCCTCGTCGGGGATCTGGTCGGAGTCGGCGACGAGCGCGACCTTCTCCAGGAACTCCGCGAGCGTGCCCGCGCCCTCCTCGTCGCCGCGCTCCTGCTCGAATTCGAGGGCGACGGCGGCGAGTTCCTGGAGGTTCTCGATGCGGGTCTCGTCCTGCGGGTCGGTGGAGGCCTGGAGCTCGGCGAGATAGCCCGTGCGCTCCAGGACGGCTTCCAGTACGACGGCGGGGCCGGCGCCGGACTCGACGATCGTGCGCAGCTCCTCCATCAGCGTGTTGAAGCGCTTGACGGCGTTGGACGAGCGGGCGGCCATGCCGTACGCCTCGTCGACACGGCGCAGTGCCTGGGGGAAGGAGATCTTCTCGCGCATCGACAGGGCGTCGATCATCGCTTCGGCGCGGTCGCCGATGCCGCGCTTGGGGACGTTGAGGATGCGGCGCAGCGGGACGGTGTCCTCGGGGTTGGCGAGGACCCGGAGGTAGGCCAGGACGTCCCGGACCTCCTTGCGCTCGTAGAAGCGCACACCGCCGACGACCTTGTAGGGCAGGCCGACGCGGATGAAGATCTCTTCGAAGACACGGGACTGGGCGTTGGTCCGGTAGAAGACGGCGACGTCGCCCGCCTTGGCGTCGCCCGCGTCGGTGAGCCGGTCGATCTCGTCGGCGACGAACTGCGCCTCGTCGTGCTCGGTGTCGGCGACGTAGCCGGTGATGCGGGCGCCGCTGCCGGCGTTGGTCCAGAGGTTCTTGGGGCGACGGCTCTCGTTGCGCTCGATGACCGCGTTGGCGGCCGAGAGGATCGTCTGCGTGGAGCGGTAGTTCTGCTCCAGCAGGATCGTCGTCGCGCTCGGGTAGTCCTCCTCGAACTGGAGGATGTTGCGGATGGTCGCGCCTCGGAAGGCGTAGATCGACTGGTCCGCGTCGCCCACCACGCACAGCTCGGCGGGTGCGTCGGCCTCCCCTGCCGGGCCGACCAGCTCCCGTACCAGCGTGTACTGGGCGTGGTTGGTGTCCTGGTACTCGTCGACGAGGACGTGGCGGAAGCGGCGGCGGTAGTGCTCGGCGACGTCGGGGAAGGCCTGGAGCAGGTGGACTGTCGTCATGATGATGTCGTCGAAGTCCAGGGCGTTGGCCTCGCGCAGGCGGGCCTGGTAGAGCGCGTACGCCTGGGCCAGGGTCTTCTCAAACCCGTCGGCAGCCTGCCCGGCGAAGGTCTCCTCGTCGATGAGCTCGTTCTTGAGGTTGGAGACCTTGGCGGTGAAGGACTTCGGCGGGAACTGCTTCGGGTCCAGGTCGAGGTCGCGGCAGACCAGGGCCATCAGGCGCTTGGAGTCGGCGGCGTCGTAGATCGAGAACGACGAGGTGAAGCCGAGCTTCTTCGACTCTCGGCGCAGGATGCGGACGCACGCGCTGTGGAAGGTCATGACCCACATGGCGTTGGCGCGGGGGCCGACGAGCTGCTCGACGCGCTCCTTCATCTCGCCCGCGGCCTTGTTGGTGAAGGTGATCGCGAGGATCTGCCCGGGGTGCGTCCCGCGCTCGGCCAGCAGGTGGGCGATGCGGTGGGTGAGGACCCGGGTCTTGCCGGAGCCGGCTCCGGCGACGATGAGCAGCGGGGACCCGGCGTGCACGACGGCGGCGCGCTGCTCGGTGTTCAACCCGTCGAGCAGGGCGGCGGAGTCGATCACCGGGCGCGCGTGACCGTCCCGGTAGTACCCGTCCCGGGGCGGCGGGGGCGCTTCGTAGACGCCCTCGAAGAGTCCCTCCGGCACCGCTTCGGGCGCGTGGTCCTCGGGGGGCGGCGGGGGGCCGCCCTCCGCGGGCTGGAGGCCGGTCAGGAAACTGTCGTCAAAGAGGCTGCTCATCGCCTCCTGAGTTTAGGGCCTGTCGTCAAGCTGTCGCCGTCGCCCGAAGGGCGGTCGAGCGGCGTCTGGTGCGTGCGATCGCAAGGCGCCGGAATGGTCTCGTAGCGGAGCTACTAGTCCATTTCGGCAACGCCGCGAGCGTGCGTGCCAGGCGTCGCTCGACAGGCGGCAGCTTGACGACAGGCCCTAAGGCGGCCGGACTGACAACCTTCGGCCGAAGCCGGGAAGCGGCCGTCGGCACCGGGGAATCGCCCGCCTCTCACCCGTACGCACGGAGACCGGACGCCCACGTTCCGTGAAGAAGTGCCCGGTGGGAGGGGGTGCCGGACCCCCGATCCGGAAAGGTCACGAAAATGTATCGGGCATATCGCTCATCGTCCTTCCCAGCGGCGGGGCCGGTTGGCTAGCGTGCTCGGTCAGGTGGCCCGTACCTCCCTGGGGCGAACCACGCCCGACGGGCGCCTCTGCCGAATCCGTCCTGCCGCCCTGGCCGTTCGGAACCGGGGACCCACACGCAGCACCGGGGTGAATCGGTCCGTGCCCTCGCAGCCGGACCGTAGGACAGCCTTCCGTTCCGTCCGAACCCGACAGCTAACCCGGTAGGCGGTCCACGGAAGGAGATGCCGGTCTTGGCATCGCATCGCAAGCCGCGCACGAAGGTGCGCACCACCACACCCGCCGTCGGGCTGACGACGGCCGCGCTGGCCTCCGTGACGCTGCTCTCCACGCAGAGCGCCACGGCCGCGCCGGCGGAGCCGAAGCCCGCCATCGAGGAAGTGCGGAAGAAGGTCGACGCCCTGTACCGGCAGGCGGGCACCGCGACCCAGGAGTACAACCGGGCCAAGGCCGCCTCCGCGTCCCAGCAGACGAAGGTCGACACGCTGCTCTCCGACGTGGCGAAGCGGGCCGAGAAGATCAACGAGGCGCGCCGGGCACTGGGCTCCTACGCGGCGGCCCAGTACCGCGACGGGGGCATCGCGCCCGCGGCGACGTTCTTCCTCGCGGAGAACCCGCAGGGGTACTTCGACCAGAGTCGGCTGATGGACCGGGCTACGGAGCGGCAGCAGAAGGCCGTCGACGAGGTCCGTACGCAGCAGGCCTCGGCGGCGAAGAAGCGCGCGGAGGCGGTGAAGAGCCTGGAGACCCTCACCGAGACGCAGGCCACGCTCGCCTCCAGCAAGAAGGACGTGCAGTCCAAGCTCACCGAGGCCCGGGGCCTGCTGTCGAGGCTGACCGCCGAGGAGAAGGCGCGGCTGGCTGAGCTGGAGCGCAGACAGGAGGCCGAGGCGAAGGAGAAGGCGGCGAAGCTGGCCGCCCGGCAGGCCGCCGAGGCGAAGGAGAAGGCCGAGGCCGAGGAGAAGGCCCGCGAGGAGGCGGCGAAGGAGTCCGGCGGCGGTTCGGGCACCGGCTCCGGATCCGGTACGGGAACGGATCCGGGCTCCGGCACCGGCACCGGCACCGATAGCGGTTACGCCGCCAAGGCGGAGAAGGTCCTGGCCTTCGCCCGCGCCCAGATCGGGAAGCCGTACGTGTGGGGCGCGTCGGGCCCTTCCAGTTACGACTGCTCGGGGCTGACGCAGGCGGCGTGGCGGGAGGCGGGCGTGACCCTGCCCCGGACGACCTGGGACCAGGTGGAGGTCGGGACGCGGGTCGCCACGTCCGATCTGATGCCCGGAGACCTGGTCTTCTTCTACGACGACATCAGCCACGTCGGCATCTACAAGGGCGACGGGATGATGATCCACGCCCCGAAGCCGGGTGCGAACGTGCGCGAGGAGTCGATCTACTCCATGCCGATCTACGGAAGCGTGCGCCCTGCGTAGTGCGTGTTCGGGGGCGGCTTCTCAGCGGCCGCCCCCGGAACGCCTCAGGTCCAGACCGTGGCGATGAAGATGTTGGCGGCCGTCAGTCCGCCGACCGCGGCGAACGCGCCCTTGTCCACCGTCTCGTCGTCCCGCTTGACGTAGACGAGGGCGAGGATCACGACCAGCAGCGCGAGCTTGATGCCGATCTTGACGTTGTTCACGCTCTGGTCGTCGGCCTGATTGAGCCCGACCAGGGCGATGCCGGTGACGAGCATGGTCAGCGCGCCGTGCAGCATGGCGGGGGTGAAGCGGGCGGTGCCCGCTCCCATGGCCTTCATCTGCGTCAGGAAGCCGCCCAGCAGGGAGGCGATGCCGATGATGTGCAGCGCGACGAAGACATTGATGAGTACGTCCATGGCTCCGGAGCCTAGCCAGGGCCAGGGATACGCCCTTCAGTGAGGCACACCTTACTTTTACGCTTCCTCCGGCATGGAACGCATTGCCCTGAATTCTGGGTGCATCGGTGATCAACCAAGACCGATGAAACGTCACATCAAGGCAATAGCGGTCATGGCGACTCTTTTCCCGGCCCCGGGATTAGCGTCCTTCACGGACCCGCCGGTATCCCCCGGCGGACAGCCGACAGGAAGGATGCCGCCCCCGTGGCAGCGCACCGCAGGTCAGCTCACCGAAAACCCAAGCAGCGCCCGCTCACCGGCTCTGCTGCCCGCACCGCCGCCACCCTGGCGCTCGCCGGGGCCGCCACCGCGGGATCGGTCACCGGGGCGGGCGCGGCCCCCGCCGAACCGGCCCCCACCGCCGCACAGGTCCAGGCGAAGGTCGACCGGCTGTACCACGACGCCGAGGTCGCCACCGAGAAGCACAACGGGGCGAAGGAGGAGGCGGCCACCGCCACCCGCGCCGTCGACGCCCTGGCCGACGAGGCCGCCCGTCGCACCGCCCGACTCAACACCGCCCGGCACGCCCTCGGTTCGCTGGCCACCGCGCAGTACCGCAGCGGAACCCTGGACCCGGCCCTGCAACTGGCCCTCTCCTCCGACCCCGACGCCTATCTGCAACGCGCCTCCTACCTCGACCGGGCGGGCGACCGGCAGAGCGGCCTCCTGCGCGGCATCCGGCGACAGGTCTCCCAGCTCACCCGCCTCAAGGCCCGCGCCGACCAGGAGACCGAACGCCTCGCCGCCCGCCGCGCCGAGCTGCGCGAACACCGCACCGCGATCCGCGCCAAGCTGGCCGACGCCCGCAGGCTGCTGGACACCCTGACCGCCGACGAGCGCCCCGCCTACGAGCGCTCCACCGACGCCCGGGGCGCCGGCGGCCCGGCCCACGCCGACCGCTCGGCCGTCCGCTACGGTCCGGTCGCGGCCCCCGGGTCCCGCGCCGCCCAGGCCATCGATTTCGCGTACGGCGCGATCGGCAAGCCGTACGTCTGGGGCGCGACGGGCCCGAACGCCTTCGACTGCTCGGGCCTGACCCAGGCGGCCTGGAAGGCGGCGGGCGTGAGCCTGCCGCGCACCACCTACACCCAGATCAACGCCGGAGCCCGGGTCCCCCGCTCCGAACTGGCCCCCGGTGACCTGGTCTTCTTCTACTCCGGGATCAGCCATGTCGGCCTCTACATCGGCGGCGGCCAGATGATCCACGCCCCGCGCCCCGGAGCGCCGGTCCGCATCGCACCCGTCGATGAAATGCCTTTCGCCGGAGCGACCCGGGTGGCATAGTCCGCCGCGCAGGTCCCGATCTCCCGCCGGAGGAATCCCCGCATGACGTCGATGGCGAACGCCGTCCAGGACTACGCCCGGGCGCTCGCGCTGCGCTCCCCGGACCACTACCGGACCGGCCCGTTCACCGTCCGGCACAACCCGGACTGGGCACTGAAGTACGCCAACTACGCCATCCCCGACCGGGACGCGGAACCCACGGCGGACGAGGTGGCGGCCCTGGTCGACGCGTTCGGGAAGCACGGACGGCTGCCCCGCCTGGAGTTCCTGCCCGCCTGGGCCCCGGCCGTCGAACCGGCCCTGCTGGCCGCCGGTTTCACCGTGGAGAACCGCGCCCCGTTGCTCGCCTGCGGCCGCGAGGACCTCCGGCCGCCGCAGCCGGTCGACGGTCTCCGCATCGGCACACCGGTCACCGAGGCGGAGTTCACCGAGGCCGCCCGCATCCAGCACCACGGCTTCGGCGGCGAGGGCGAGCCGGAGCCGGGAATGACCGACTGGCTGCGCACGGCGGCCGGCGGCGACGGGGTCGCCGCACTGGCGGTCCTCGACGGCGCGCCGGCCGGGGCCGGCGGCTGCTCGGCCGCGATCGACGGCCTGAGCGAGCTGGCCGGGCTCGCCGTCGCCGCCCGCCACCGCCGCCGGGGCGTGGGCGCCGCGCTCTCCGCCTGGCTGACGGAACGGGCCCTCGATCAGGGCTGCCGAGCGGTCTGGCTGGAGCCGGGCGACCCCGGCGTCGAGCGGGTCTACGCGGGCATCGGCTACCGCCGGATCGGCGAGAAGGTCAACATCTCGCTGGAACCGGCCGACCGGTGAGCAACGGTCTCAGACCAGCCGTCGAGCCGTCGCCCACCGGGTCAGCTCGTGCCGGTTGGAGAGCTGGAGCTTCCTGAGGACCGCCGAGACGTGCGACTCGACCGTCTTCACCGAGATGAACAGCTGCTTGGCGATCTCCTTGTAGGCGTACCCGCGGGCGATCAGCCGCAGCACCTCGCGCTCGCGCTGGGTGAGGCGGTCCAGGTCCTCGTCGACCGGCGGGGCGTCCGTGGAGGCGAAGGCGTCCAGGACGAAGCCGGCCAGCCGCGGCGAGAAGACCGCGTCCCCCTCCTGGACCCGGAAGACCGAGTTCACCAGGTCGGTGCCGGTGATCGTCTTGGTGACATAGCCGCGCGCACCGCCCCGGATGACGCCGATGACGTCCTCCGCGGCGTCCGAGACGGAGAGCGCGAGGAAACGGACCGGGTTCTCGGCCGTGCCCATCATGGGGGCGCAGCGGCGGAGCACCTCGACGCCGCCGCCGCCCGGGAGATGGACGTCGAGGAGGACGACCTCGGGGCGGGTCGCCGTGATGACGGTGACCGCCTGGTCGACGTCGGCGGCCTCGCCGACCACCTCGACGCCGGTCTCCTCGGTGCGGCCGATCTCGGCCTGCACCCCGGTGCGGAACATCCGGTGGTCGTCGACGAGCACGACCCGTACCCGTCGCTCCGGGCCCCCGGTGGCTTCGGTGTTCTCGGTCATTCGCTCGCCCTCTCCATCTCCAGCTCGACCTCGGTGCCCCCGCCGGGCACCGAACGCAGCCGGGCGCTGCCGCCGTTGCGCTGCATCCGGCCGATGATTGATTCTCGTACGCCCATCCTGTCCCCGGGAACCTCGTCGAGGTCGAATCCCGGGCCCCGGTCCCGTACGGAGACGAAGACCGTGCGGCCCTCGACCTCCGCGAAGACCTGGACGGCGCCGCCCTCGCCACCGTACTTGGCGGCGTTGACCATCGCCTCGCGCGCGGCCTGCATCTGTGCGGTCAGCCGGTCGTCGAGGGGGCAGTCGCCGACCACGACGACCTCCAGCGGGACGCCGTGCTTGTCCTCGACCTCGGCGGCGGCCCGTTTGACCGCCTCCGCCAGGGTCTCCGGCTCGTCGTCCTCGTCCTTGCCGGTGCCCTCGGGGTTGTAGAGCCAGTTGCGCAGCTCGCGCTCCTGGGCGCGGGCGAGGCGTCTGACCTCGCCGCCGTCGTCGGCGTTGCGCTGGATCAGGGTGAGGGTGTGCAGCACGGAGTCGTGGACGTGGGCGGCGACCTCGGCCCGCTCCTGGGCGCGGATGCGCATCAGGCGCTCCTCGGAGAGGTCCTGTGTCATCCGCACCAGGTAGGGGCCGGCGAGCAGGGCGATGCCGGTGAGTACGGCGATGGCCGCGGTGAGCACGTTGCCGAGCTGGGCGGCCGAGCCGCGCACCACCAGGAACACGGCGAGGCCGAGGCCGACGAGGGCCACCCCGGCGAGGCCGCGGGCCAGGTGCAGCAGCTTGCGGTTGCGGCCGGTCTCCATCCAGCGGGCGCGGCGGGCGTTGTCCGCCTGCCGCCAGACCAGGACGGAGCCCGCGCCGATCAGGAGGGTCGGCCAGATGTAGCGGTCGGCCTCGCTGCCCATGTCGACGTTGACGACGAACGCGACGGCCCCGACGGTCAGGGCGACCAGCGCGAAGACCTGGCCCCTGTCCGGTTTACGGAGCTTGCGGCGGCCCTCCGCCGACGTCTCGAACACGGAGCGCGGGGCGTCGACGCCGCCGACGCCGAGCGGCACGACGATCCAGAACACCGCGTAGAGCACCGCGCCGAGGCCGTCGGTGAAGAACAGCCCGAGGAAGAGGAACCGCACCCAGGCGACGGGCAGCCCGAGGTGTCCGGCGAGCCCGCGCGCGACACCGCCGAGCAGCCGGCCGTCGGCGCTGCGGTAGAGCTTGCGTGGTGCGGGCTCCTCCGGGTCGGCGGCGACGGAGCTGGCGGCTCGGGCGGTGGCGGCTGGCATACCCCGATCGTCACACGTGCGGACGCGCGGCGGCATCAGGGTCCGCCCCCGAAGTGACCCTGATGCTGTCCCCAGCGCACGCCTGATGACAGCTCCCCTCCCCCGCGACGACAGGGCCTCGGCCCGGCGCGTGCGCCCCGGCCCCTCAGGGGCGTCACCGGGCAATATCAGGGACCGGCCAGGGTCGGCGCGGGTCCCGGCGGGGGGTCCGGACCGTCACCATGGAGGCATGACCGCTCCCTCGGACGCCGCTCCCGGCGTCGCGCCCCCCGAAGCGCCGAAGCCGACGCTGCGGCGCACCCCGCGACAGAAGGTCGTCGCCGGGGTGTGCGGCGGACTCGGCCGGTACTGCGACGTGGATCCGGTGATCTTCCGGATCGTGCTCGGTGTGCTGTCGGCGACCGGAGGCATCGGTCTGATCTTCTACGGCTTCGCCTGGCTGCTGCTCCCCGCGGACGGCGACGACGAGAACGAGGCGCGCAAACTGCTGTCGGGGCGGGTCGACGGGGCGTCCCTGGTGGCGCTGCTGCTGGCGCTGATCGGCTGCGGGCTGTTCCTGTCGATGCTGCACAACCGGGACATGCTGGCGTTCGCCGCGCTGCTGACGCTGGCGGTCGTCGGCTTCTCCGTGTGGACGCAGTCCCGGCGGACGGCGGGGGCCCCGGAGGACCCGGCGGCCCCGCCCGGCGCGTCGGCGGCCCCGCCCGGCCCCGTGCACACGGGCGGGCTCGGCACGCCGCCGCCGGAGGTGAAGGCCCCGCCGACACCGGGCAGTCCGTCGTGGTGGCGGGACCCGATCGTCAAGGACGGCACCACGGGGCCGGTCGGCCCCGGCTATCTGTGGGGTCCGCCGGACACGGACGTCGGCACGGCGCACGCCGGGGCGAAGTCCGGGCGGCCCACTCCGGACGCCCCGTTCCTGAAGCCGCAGCCGTCGCCCGTGGAGCGCGGGCCGCGCTCCATCGGCGGTCCCGTCTTCCTGACGGCGCTGGTGGCGGGCGGCCTGGGCACCGGACTGAGCTGGGAGCAGCAGCCGCTGGGCACCGCCCTCCAGATCGGCCTGGTCGCCGCTCTCGCCGTCTTCGGGCTCGGCCTGCTGATCGCCTCGCTGCTGGGGCGGACCGGGTTCGGCACGGTCCTGATGGCGATGATCACGGCGGGTCTGCTGGCGGGCGCGGCGGTGCTGCCGAAGGACATCGACACCTCGTGGGCGCGCCAGGAGTGGCGGCCGGCGTCGGTGTCGGCCGTCGCGCCGCACTACGAGCTGCGTACGGGCGACGGCCGACTGGACCTGTCCGGACTGAAGGTGGCCAAGGGCACGACCGTGCGCACGGGGCTCGATGTGGCTGCGGGGCGGGCGGCCGTCGTCGTCCCGGCGGACGTGACGGTGAAGGTGCGCGCCGAGGCGGGTCTCGGGGAGATCCGGCTGGAGGAGGGGCAGCGGGTCCAGGTCCGGATCAACAGCGACGAGGTGAAGCGGCGGACGCTGCCGCCGCCCACGGGCACGAAGCCCGCCGGAACGATCGAACTGGTGCTGGAAGTCGGCATCGGACAGGTGGAGGTCACCCGTGCTGCGTCATGAATTCCGGCCCGGCCGTGCGGTGGCGGGCCTGGCGATGCTGGGCCTGGCCGGCGGGTACGCGGCCGACGCCGCCGGGGCCTGGGAGGTCCCATGGACGTTCTTCCTGCCGCTGTTCCTCGGCGGGCTGTGGCTGGCCGCGACGGTGACGTGGGCCTCCTACATGCTGCGGCGGCGCGAGGCGAGGAAGGCGTCGGCGGAGAACACGGTGGCGCCCGCGAGCACCAGCGGCAGCCACGCCATCAGATAGGGCAGGTCGTTGCCGTAGTAGTACGGGGTGGCCTGCCAGCTCACGGTCAGCCAGAGGCTCAGCGAGATCAGCGCGCCGCCGAGCGCCGCGAGTCGGGTCCAGAGCCCGACGAGGGTGCCGAGGCCGACGAGGAGTTCCCCGATCGCGATGGCGTAGCCGAAGCCCTCGGGGCTCTTCAGCGCCAGGTCGACGAGGGCGGGGACCGCGGAGGAGTCGCGCACCCCGCGCATCATCTCGCCGATGGAGCCGGTGCCGGTCGCGGACAGGAACGCGCTGTCCGTGAGCTTGTCGAGGCCCGCGTACACGAAGGTGACGCCGAGGAAGACGCGCAGCGGCAGCAGGGCGTACGTGCCCGCCTGCTCCCTCAGTGTCCTGCGCTCGCCCAGACCGTACGATCCGCCGCCGTAACCGTTCATCACCGCTGCCCTGCTTCCCGAGATCCCGTCACCTCGACCATACGTACGCCCTCGGCGCGCTGCTCACCAGGGCTGGGACGCGATCGGCGGCGGGAATTCGCCCGGGGGCCGGTACCGGTCAGTCCGTGACGTCGATCGGGCAGCGGTTGGTCTCCACCCCGGCGGCGGTGACGACCTGGACGTCCACGGTCCCCGGCTCGACCTCGACCGGGACGGGCACGGTGAGAACGGTGTCGGTCGGGTTGGCGAAGCCCCCTGCGACCGGGATCAGCGGTACGTGGACATGGACCGTGCCGATCCGGACGACGAGCCGGGCCAGCCGGTCGGGGCCGCCCGCGCCGGGCGGTACGAAGCCCGCGCCCCGGATCTCGATGTCGTCGCCGGTCCGGATGGGGGCGTCCAGGTCCCCGGCCTCCCGGGCCCGCACGACGGACAGCACGACGGGGCGGCCGCCCTCCGCGTACTTCCCGGCGAAGTAGGTCGCCGCCGAGACCGCCACCAGCAGCGCGAGCCCCCACGGCAGGTCGGGCAGCTGCTCGGGGCGGCGGGCCAGCCGCACCGCGGCGAACAGCACGGCGACGGCGCTGACCAGCACGTACTGCACATCGGTGAAGGAGCCGCGCCCCGAGTCGTCGGTGAGCAGGTCGGCGGCGCGCGGCCGGTCGGCGCGCAGCTTCTGGAGCCGCTGGCCCAGCACCCGTACGGTCACCACGCGGCGCACGACGACGGCGACGGCGCACACGAGCGCCAGCACGGCCACGACCCCGGCGGAGCGCACGAGGTCGAGCCCCTCGATCAGGGCGTCCCTCTTCTCCGGGTCGGAGGCCCCGGCCAGTTGCAGCGCGAGCACGAGGACGGCGAAGACGGCCAGCAGCACCCAGACCCCGGCGACCGTCCGGGAGGTGGAGAGCCGGTTATCCTCTCCGATCAGCGGGGCGAGGAGACCGCCCCGGGCGCGGTGGAAGCGGGCGGCGGCGGTGAGCAGCCCGGCCGTGAGGAGGGCGGCGATCAGCCCTGCGGTACGGGCGGTGGACCAGCCGGCCCCGATCGCGGTGAGGCTCGCACCGACGAGGAGGGCCCCGGCCGCACCCCAGACGGCGAACAGCGTTCCCCGCCAGACCTGGTGGAGCCAGGCGTCACCGGCTTCCCGGGCCCGCTCGGCGACGGTACGGGCGGACCCGGTCAGCTCGTCGGACACCCACTGCCGGGACGCGGACGGTGACGGGGAGACCCCGGCGGGAAGCCCCTTGCCTGCCGCCAGTTCGTCCCGTTTGGCCAGGAACGCGGCGACGGCGCGCCGGTGTCCGCGACGGGCTCCGTGCGGGCAGTCGCCACACGTACAGCCGCCGCCGTGCGTGCTGCTCGTCCTGGATTCGTCCAACGCCACGGAGGATTACGCCCTTTCCCGCCCCGGTACAGCCAACTCACTCGCGATATCCGCGAATTGTGCCGTACCGGACGGCCGGGCGCCGCATCGGGGCGGGCCGTGGGCGTGTGTCGTCAGAACGTTCGAGCGATCCGCTGCCACAGGGGCTGGTAGTTGATCCAGGCCACCAGGTCGCCGCCGAGGTGGTCGCGGGTGGTGGCGGCGTCCCGGTGCGAGATGAGGACGGGTTTCCCGGCGGCCCGCGCCAGCAGCTGCACCTGGCAGGCGCGCTCCATGGTGAGGAACCACCAGGCCGCCGCGTCCACCGAGCCGCCGACGGTCAGCAGCCCGTGGTTGCGCAGGATCACCGCCTTGTGCGTCCCGAGCGCGGCGGCGATCCGCCGGCCCTCGTCCTCGTCCACGACGACTCCGGAGTAGGCGTCGTACAGCGCGTGGTCCTCGTAGAAGGCGCAGGACTCCTGGGTGATCGGCTCGATCGGCTCCCCGAGCGCGGAGAGCGCCCGCCCGTGCACCGAGTGGGTGTGGGCGACGGCCACGGTGTCCGGGCGGGCCCGGTGCACCGCCGCGTGGACGGCGAACGCGGCCTGGTTGACGTGGAAACGGCCCCGGACCACCTGGCCGTCGCCGTTGACGAGGATCAGGTCCTGCGGGGCGATGTCGGCGAAGGGGGCGCCGAACGGGTTGACCCAGAAGCAGTCCGCCAGCTCGGGGTCGCGGGCGCTGATGTGCCCGGAGACCCCGTCCTCGTACCCGAGCTCCCCGAACAGCCGCAGCGCGCCCGCCAGCCGCTCCCTCCGGTACGCGCGTTCCTCGTCCGGCGAGGCGTGCACGGGCGGCATCGCGAACTGGAGCTGCTCGACGGGGATCGGGGCGGGGGCGGGCACGGCGACCGGCTCGGACATGGCGGCTCCTCGGGTTCCCTGGGTTCCCTGGGCGTACGGGACCGGAAGTTACCGCCGGGTGGGTCGGGTAGCCAGAGGTGTGACGCCCCTTGGGCGGGGTCAGGTGCCGCGTCAGGTGCTGAGCACCAGATAGGCGAGCGTGAAGTACGAGCGGTAGCCGCCGTAGTAGCCGGTGCGGCGGGCGTCGATCTCGGCCGTCACCTCGGCGTGCAGCGGGTGGTCCGGGTGTTCCAGTGCCCAGCGCTGCCCGCGGCCGATCGGCCCCTCGGACTCGAAGAGGTCCCATTCGCGCTCGTCGGCGACGGTGACCTGGAGGACGCGCAGCCCGACGGACTCCGCCAGCCGGATCAGCTCCAGCAGCGACCCGAAGTCGCCGGGCTCGGCCCCGATGCCCTCCAGTGCTGCGGGGGTCGGTTCCTTCAGCCAGATGCCCTCGCCGAACAGGACCCGTCCGCCGGGGCGCACGGTGGCGGCGAGGGCGGTGAGGGCCTCACGGGTCGTGCCGGGCCAGGCGTGCGAGGAGCCGATGGAGACGGCGAGGTCGTACCCGCTCCCGGTCCACTCGGCGGCGGGCACCTCGTGGAACCGCACCCGGTCCGCGAGCCCTCGCGCCTCTGCGAGTCTCCGCCCGCGCGCCACGGCGGCCGGATCGGTTTCGACGCCGTCCCCGGTGGCGCCGGGCGCGGCTTCGACGAGCCGCATCAGCAACTCGCCCCAGCCGGAGCCGAGGTCGGTGATCCGCGAGCCGGGAGCGGGGTCGCAGGCGGCGATCAGCCGGGCCGCGTGTTCCTCGGAGAGCGGGGTGTTCCAGGTGAGGCGGTCGTTACCGGCGGCGGACACGATGGCGCGGACTTCTTGGGCGGACATGGGGAAGGAGCCTGGCACGGGGGGCGGGGCCCGTGCCAGCGGTTTCTAGGGGCGGCGCCGGTTGATCGCCGTGAGGTCGATGTCCAGCGGGAACGGAACCGTCAGGGTGAGCTTGTCGTGGTGGATGCCTGTCGGCACATAGACCTCCAGTGCGGGGTCTCGTTCGTAGACATAGACGATCGGCAGCCCTTCGTCGTCCGCCTCCACCCGCCAGAAGTGCCGTACTCCGGCAGCGGCGTACTTCCGGGGCTTGACGTCGCGATCACGCTCCACCGAATCGTCCGAGACCACCTCGACGGCGAGCACGACATCCTCGGGGCGGAACCAGGTCTGGCGGTGGCCCGTGTTCGCCTCGACAGGGAACACCAACACGTCCGGCTCCGGCCTGTTCTTGTCGTCCAACTTGATCGTCATCTCGCGCAGGACGTCCAGATGCGCCGGCGCCTGGTCCAGCAGGGCATTCTCGAACAAACGCATGGCACGCCCATGGAAGGCGGTCTGCGGACTCATGAAGACGAGACTCCCGTCGATCAGCTCGGTGTGGGGCGGGAGGCCCGGAATCCGGTCGAGGTCGTCCGCCGTCCAGCCGCCCTCCGGCGGGACAGGCCACCGGTTCGGCTGCTGCTCAAGCCTGTGCTCGGGTGCGGCGCTCATAGTTACTCCCATACGCCGAAGTCTCGTCTCTTCACTCAGCGTACCCACCCAAGACGACAATGCCGTCGCCCAAACGAATGAGCGACGGCATCGGCATTGACCCGGGAGAGCCCTACGGGATCGCCAGGAGCGGGGAGGTCACTCCCACTCGATCGTCCCCGGCGGCTTGCTCGTCACGTCGAGGACGACGCGGTTGACGTCGGCGACCTCGTTGGTGATGCGGGTGGAGATCTTCGCCAGCGTCTCGTACGGCAGACGCGACCAGTCGGCCGTCATGGCGTCCTCGGAGGAGACCGGGCGCAGCACGATCGGGTGGCCGTAGGTGCGGCCGTCGCCCTGGACGCCGACCGAGCGGACGTCGGCGAGGAGGACCACCGGGCACTGCCAGATGTCGCGGTCCAGGCCGGCCGCCGTCAGCTCCTCGCGGGCGATGGCGTCGGCGTCGCGGAGCAGGTCCAGGCGCTCCTTGGTGACCTCGCCGACGATGCGGATGCCGAGGCCGGGGCCGGGGAACGGCTGGCGCTGGACGATCTCCTCGGGGAGGCCCAGCTCCTGGCCCACCATGCGGACCTCGTCCTTGAACAGCTGGCGCAGCGGCTCGACGAGCTGGAACTCGATGTCGTCGGGGAGTCCGCCGACGTTGTGGTGGGACTTGATGTTGGCGGTGCCGGTGCCGCCGCCGGACTCGACGACGTCGGGGTAGAGCGTGCCCTGGACGAGGAAGGCGACCTCGGGTCCTTCCTCCTGGAGGATCTCCAGCTGGGCCTGCTCGAAGACGCGGATGAACTCGCGGCCGATGATCTTCCGCTTCTGCTCGGGGTCGGAGACCCCGGCCAGGGCGTCGAGGAAGCGCTTCTGCGCGTCGACCACCTTGAGCTTCGCGCCGGTCGCGGCCACGAAGTCCTTCTCGACCTGCTCGGTCTCGCCCTTGCGCATCAGGCCGTGGTCGACGTACACGCAGGTCAGCTGGGAGCCGATGGCCTTCTGGACGAGGGCCGCGGCGACCGCGGAGTCCACGCCGCCGGACAGGGCGCAGATGGCGCGCTTGTCGCCGACCTGCTCGCGGATGAGCGCGATCTGCTCCTCGACGACGTTGGTCGTGGTCCAGTTCGGCTCGATGCCCGCGCCGCGGTAGAGGAAGTGCTCCAGGACCTGCTGGCCGTGGGTCGAGTGCATGACCTCCGGGTGGTACTGGACGCCGTAGAGCTTCTTCTCGTCGTTCTCGAAGGCGGCGACAGGTACGACGTCGGTGGACGCGGTGACGGTGAAGCCCTCGGGGGCCGCCGAGCAGGCGTCGCCGTGCGACATCCACACCGGCTGCTCGGTGGGCGTGCCCTCGAAGAGCGTCGAGCCCGCCTTGGAGACGTGCAGCGGGGTACGGCCGTACTCACGGGCCCCGTTGTCGTCGACCGTGCCGCCGAGCGTCGTGGCCATCAGCTGGAAGCCGTAGCACATGCCGAAGACGGGCACCCCGGCCTCGAAGAGCGCGCGGTCCAGGGACGGCGCGCCCTCCGCGTACACCGACGACGGGCCGCCGGAGAGGATGATCGCGCGCGGGTTCTTCGCCAGCATCTCGGCCACCGGCATGGTGGACGGGACGATCTCGCTGTAGACCCGGGCCTCACGGACACGGCGGGCGATGAGCTGGGCGTACTGCGCGCCGAAGTCGACGACGAGGACCACGTCGGCCGTGGCGTCGGGGGCGGCGGGGGGTGCTGCTGGCACGGGGGCGGCCTTCCGGCGGTGGTGAAGGGGGTCGGTTCTTCCGATTCTACCGGCCGTGCGCGGACCCTCCGCCGGGCCGGGGGACGGGGCCGGCGGCCCCGGGACCGGTGCCCGTCGCGTCTCAGGATCCGGGCCCCGTTTTGTGGGGGCCGCCGGGCCGGGGCCATACTGTGCCCCATGCGTCAGCACACGACCTTCGTCTTTACCTATGGCATCCGGCCCGCCGGCTGCCATGGTCGTGCTGCTTGAGCTACTGACAAGCAACGTTCCAGGCGCCCCGGGCCAGCAGGCCCGGGGCGTCTCGCGTGTCCGGGCCTTCTCGCCCCGGGGGGCCGTCACCCCACCGGGAGTCACCACCATGAGCAGCACCACCGGCACCACCGCCGTCACCCCCGCCGAGCTGACCGGCGCCCGCACCGACGAGGCCGCCGTCCTGATCGGCGGCGCCCGGGAGCGCATCGACGCCCTCGACGACCGGATCATCGGCCTCGTCCAGGAACGGATGGCCGTCTCGGCGGTGATCCAGCAGGCCCGCATCGCCTCGGGCGGCCGACGGGTCAACCTCTCCCGGGAGACGGCCGTGCTCGGCCACTACAGGGACGCGCTGGGCAAGCCGGGCACCGCGCTGGCGATGACGCTCCTGGAGCTGTGCCGCGGCCGGGTGTGAGGCCGGCGGGCGGAGCCCGGACGGAACGGTTCTCCGTATGCCGGACGGGGGCCGTATCTGCGTTCGGGACCCGTCTCACCCGTACGGAGCGTGACCGGGGGCGCGGTGCCTTCGTTGAGCCTGATGTCCGTGCCAACCAGGGGCGGCACCGCTAGGAAACCACGCGTGGCTCCGCCGGGACGTGTGACGTACCGCAGGTACGTCGTGGGACCACATCCCGGCGTAAGTGACCGGTCCGCAGGGGACAGCAGCCCGGTCACCCCATATGCGGCCGTACCCGGGGACGCCCGGGTCGGTCGCATCGGAACGTATCCCGGCGGAGGCCGGCTCCCCTCCTCCGCCCCTTCTCCGCCGTTCCTCCGCCGCCGGTCAGCGTCAGACGTGCTGCGCGGCAGCCCGTCGCCGTGCCGCCATGAACAGCAGCAGGCCCGCCGCCAGCGCCGCGGCCGCCGTGCCCGAGGCGATCAGGGCGGTCGAACCCGTCGAGGCCAGGCCGCCCCCGCCGCCGGAGCCGCCGGTCGTACCCGCCGACCCTCCGTCGGAGGTCGTGGACGCCGAGGGCCCGGGGGTGCCGGACGGGCTCTCCTCCGGGTCCGGGGCCGAGGTCGGCGGGGTGGACGGTTCGCCGGAGCCGCCGTCCGTCGTGCCGCCGGAGTCCGAGCCGCCGCCCTCGCCGTTCAGGACCAGAAACGCGGTGTTGTTGGCCGGCTTCGGGTCGAACGGCAGGGCCGGGTTCTGCAACCAGGTGTTGCGTACGGTCACCTCACCACTCGCTCCGATCAGGGCCTCGTCGATCCGCAGCTCGAAGGGCAGGTCGAGGCCCTCGCCGTCCCGCACGGTCATCGAGGTGTCGCAGACGTAGCGCGGCGCGGGGCTCTTCTGGTCCTCGCGGTACTTCCCGTCGGCGGTCACCGCACGGCAGCGGTCCGGCTTCGCGGTGACCGACGCGCCCTGCGGGACGGTGAAGTCGACGGTGGCGACGTCCTCGCCGGAGCGGAGGTAGCCGATCCACGCCGGGCCCTCGTTACGGAAGCCGAGGTCGGCCTTCACCGTGGTCCCGGCGGCCCCGGACGCCTCGTCGCCGTACGCCACGAAGTCGGCCGTGTTCGTCGTACGGAAGTCGGCCTCCTGCTGGTTGTCGGACGGATTCAGGTCCCCGCCCCGGGCGGTCACGCCCTTCCGGGGAGCCTTCGCCGGGACCGCCTTCAGCGCGGGACCCGTGCCCCGCGCGAAGGGGGCGCCCGCACGCTGGGCGGTGCGCTGGGCGGCGCCGTCCTCGTGGATGCGGTAGACGAAGGTGTCGTAGAAGGCGCGGGTCGTGGCCTCGATGGTCAGCGGGGTCGCCAGGGTGTACGTCGCACCCGCCTCGAAGGAGCCCTCGACGGAACAGAGGGCCGTGGTCCAGCCGATGCCCGGGACATCCGGGGCGTCCACGGTGTACTCGCAGTTGGTGTAGCGCTGGGGAATGTCGAGACCGCGGGAGTACATGAGGGTGAGCAGCACGCCGTCGGCGTCCCGGCTGCCCCGGTTGGTGAAGGTGATCGGAGCCTGCTGCTGGTCGCCCGGGTTCAGCTCCTGGTCGAAGGGGAGCCGCTCCATGACCAGGTCGGGGCCGCCGACCGTGAGCCGGGTGGTGAACGGGGCGAAGGTCACGCCCTCCGCCTCACCGGTCACCGTGATCGTGCCGGTGTCGCCGTTCTTGCTGCCCTCGGCGGCGGTGACCAGGAGATCGGCGGCGGGCCGGCTGCCCGGCCGGATACCCCGGTCCTCGCACACCGCCTTCGCGCCGGTGACCTCGCACTCCGCGCCGCCGGACTCGCCGTCGAACGCCACGTCGGCGACGCCCTCGATGCCGCTGAGGTCGAACGTGAGCGTGAAGTGGCCCTCGTAACCGCCGTTCTCCTCGTCCTGGCTCGGGGTGTCGATGGTGAACCCGAGCGTGGAATGCCGCGGCTCGCCGCTCTCCGGGTACGGGTTCAGACCCGTCTCGGCGGGGCCGCCGAGGGCGAACACCGGTACTCCTGCGGCCCCCGCCGGGGCGGTCGCCCCGGCGAGCGAGGCCGCGGCCAGGAGACCCGCGGCGGCGAGAGAGCCCGCCGCACGGCGCAGCGCGGTGCTCGGGGTGAAGGGTGTCATCGGGGACCTCTGGGACTCGGCGGAAGCTGTGTGACCGCTGTGACGGTCATCGCGGTACGGGTTCGACCGCGCAGCTCACCGAAGAGTTGCCCGGAGGAAGATCACGGATTGGGTACGGGGGTGTTCCCGACGCCCTCGATGCCCGCCCCGGCCTCCGCCGTCCCCTTCGGCGGCACCACGGGGATGCCCAGGAACGGCAGTTTCAGCGCGCCGAACGCCTCCTTCGGCACGGTCGGCGCGAGCGGCTCGACGGGGGTGAGCCGCACGTAGGCCTCGCCCTGCTCCGGGCGCGGGTCCGCCTCGCCCTTGTTGGGCCACAACGACATCGCGCGCTCGGCCTGGGCGGTGATGGTCAGCGAGGGGTTGACGCCGAGGTTGGCGGAGACCGCGGAGCCGTCGACGACGCTGATGCCGGGGTGGCCGTAGAGGCGGTGGTACGGGTCGATGACGCCCTCGTCGGCGTTCGCGCCGATCGGGCAGCCGCCGAGGAAGTGGGCGGTGAGCGGGGTGCCCATCAGTTCGCCGACGTTGGAGCCGGCGAAGCCGTTGATCTCCTCGGCGAGCAGGGTGGCGCTGTGGGTGGCCTCCGGTATCTGGGTCGGGTTGGGCGCGCCGTGGCCCTGGCGGGCGGTGAGCAGGCCCTTGCCGATGCCGCTCGGCTTGCGGTACGTCGTCAGGGAGTTGTCCACCGACTGCATGACCAGACCGATGATGGTGCGCTCCGACCAGTGGTGGTTGGAGAGCGAACGGGCGGCGAGCGTGGGGTGCTTGACCATGTTGGCGAGCCAGCCGCGCACCCGGTGGGCCCCGTAGGGGACCTGGAGTATCGACATCGCGCCCATGGCGTTGGAGCCCTTGCCGTAGCGGACGGGCTCGATGTGGGTGTGGTCGTCCGGGTGGATCGAGGAGGTGATCGCGACGCCCTGCGAGAAGTCGGCCTTCGCGGTGCCGTGCTTCTTGCGGTAGCGGCGGTCGCTGGTCTGGGAGCCGACCAGAGCCTCGGAGTTGGTACGGGTCAGCTCGCCGAGCCGCGCGGAGAGCCGGGGCAGCAGCCCCCGGTCCTTCATGGTGTGCAGCAGGGTCTGGGTGCCGTACGTGCCCGCGGCGACGACCACCTTGCGGGCGCGGAGCTTCGTGGGCTTCGCCCGGCGGCGGCGGTCGGTGGGGACGGTGAGGACGCGGTAGCCGCCCCCGGGGTCGTCGGTGACCGCGACGACGGAGGTCATCGGGTGGATGACCGCCCCGGCCTGCTCGGCGAGGTGGAGGTAGTTCTCGTTGAGGGTGTTCTTGGCGCCGTGGCGGCAGCCCGTCATGCACTCGCCGCACTCGGTGCAGGCCTTGCGGGCGGGGCCCGCGCCGCCGAAGTACGGGTCGGGGACGGTGGAGCCGGGCCTGGCTCTCGCGGTGCCGTCGGCGTCCTTGCCGTCGCCGAAGAAGACGCCGACCGGGGCCAGGTGGAAGGTGTCGCCGACGCCCATGGCCTCGGCCGCGGCCTTGAGGTGGATGTCTGAGGGGGTCATCGTCGGGTTGAGGCGGACCCCGAGCATGCGGCGGGCCTGGTCGTAGTACGGCTTCAGCTCGTCCTGCCAGTCGGTGATCGAGGCCCACTGCCGGTCCTCGAAGAACGGGGCGGGCGGGACGTACAGCGTGTTGGCGTAGTTGAGGGATCCGCCGCCGACCCCCGCCCCGGCGAGCACCATGACGTTGCCGAGGAGGTGGACGCGCTGGATGCCGAAGAGGCCCAGCGCGGGGGCCCAGAGGTAGTTCCTCAGGTCCCAGGAGGTCTTGGGGAGGGTGCCGGGGGTGAAGCGGCGGCCCGCCTCCAGGATCCCGACCCGGTACCCCTTCTCGGTCAGCCGGAGCGCCGACACCGCGCCCCCGAATCCCGATCCGACGACCAGGACGTCGTAGTCGTACGCGGCGTCGTCCTCGGCCGGGACGTGGCTCGCCGGCACAGGGCTCGCCTGAACAGGGGCCGTCGGCGCGGGGCTCATGGCCTGTTTCTGGGCAGGGCTGTCCTGGGACATGGCACTCCTCGGAACGGAATCGGTACGAAAAGGGCGGAAGTCGCTGGGGCCCTCGGGTCGGGGGTCAGCGCAGCCGGAACGCCTTCATCGCCTTGAGGCTGCGGGTCATGAGCTCGGCGTACTTCTCGTCGTCCAGCCCGAAGGAGGGCGCGAGCGGCATCAGCCGCTGCTGGGCGACGGTCTGGGCCTCGGTGTACTTGAGGATGCCCTCGGAGCCGTGCCGTCGGCCGAGGCCGGAATCCTTCATGCCGCCCATCGGGGCCTGGACGCTCCCGTAGGCGGGGGCGAACCCCTCGTTGATGTTGACGGTGCCGGTGCGCAGCCGGGCCGCGACCGCGTGACCCCGCTTGGAGTCGGTGGTCCAGACGCTGGCGTTGAGGCCGTACGGAGTGGCGTTGGCCAGCGCGATCACCTCGTCCTCGTCGCTGAAGCGGTAGATCGAGACGACCGGTCCGAAGGTCTCCTCGGTGCAGACGGTCATCGGGGGCTCCACCCCGTCGAGGATGGTCGGCTCGTAGAACAGCGGGCCGATGTCGGGGCGGGCGACGCCGCCGGCGACGAGCTTCGCGCCCTTCTCGACGGCCTCGTCGACGTGGCGCTCGACGGTCTCCAGCTGGCGTTCGCCGACGAGGGAGCCCATGTCGGCCCCGTAGGCGAGGGCGCTGCCGAGCCGCATGGCCTTCGTCCGGGTGGCGAAGCGCTCCACGAAGGCGTCGGCGACGGACTCGTGGACGTACAGCCGCTCGATGGAGATGCAGAGCTGTCCGGCGGAGGAGAAGCAGGCGCGGACGGCTCCGGCGGCGGCCTTCTCGACGTCGGCGTCCTTCAGCACGAGCATGGCGTTCTTGCCGCCGAGCTCCAGGGAGACGCCGACCAGCCGGGACGCGGCGCCGACGGCGACCTCGCGGCCGGTGCGGGTGGAGCCGGTGAAGGAGACGTAGTCGGCGCGGCTGACGACCTCGGGCCCCACGACGGGCCCCTCACCGAGGACGACCTGGAAGACCTCGGCGGGCAGTCCGGCCTCGATCAGCAGGTCGCGGGCCCACAGGGCGGTGAGCGCGGTCTCCGTGTCGGGCTTCATCACGACGGCGTTGCCGGAGACGAACGCGGGCAGCGCGTCGCCCACGGAGAGTTCGAGCGGGTAGTTCCAGGGGGCGATCTGGCCGACGACGCCGCGCGGCTGGCGCAGTTCGGTGACCTTGGTGAGGACCGGGACGACGCCGGTGTGGCGGCGGGGCTTGAGGTAGGCGGCGGCCTTGCGCCCATAGTGGCGGGCGGCGACGGCGACGGCCTGCACCTCCTCGTGGGCGTGCAGGCGGGCCTTGCCGGTCTCCAGCTGGATGAGGTCGAGGACCTCGGACTGGCGGCTGAGGACGAGGTCGTGGAAGCGCAGCAGGACGGCGGCCCGCTGCCGTACGGGCACGGCGGCCCAGACGGGCTGGGCCGCGCGGGCCCGGTCGAAGGCGGTGGCGACGTCCTCGGGGGTGGACTCGGGCAGATCGGCCAGCTTCTCCCCGGTGAAGGGGGTGTGGTTGGCCGTGCGGCCCGACCCGACGACGCCACGGGTCAGCTGGGCGACCACCTCGGGGGTGACCACGTCGGCGGCGGTGCGCACCCCGGCGGGGGCGACCGCCACGGGGTTCGTGCCGAGAGGGGCGTCAGGGGCCTGCGAGTCCGTCATGAGGCCGAGAGTATGTCCAGCCGCAGCCTTTGGGTACCCGTGGGTAACAGTTTTTCACAGGACCCCCCACCTCCGCCGGACGCCCTCGTCGAACGAGCCAGTGATCGCTGGCGGCATAACCGCTGATCAGTGGCTATGCGGGCCGACCGCCCCGCGGCGGTCGGCCCGCGGCGCTCAGGAAGCGTGAATCTTCAGCCCCTCGGTGACCTCGGTGAAGATCGCGTCGCCGTCCTTCGCCGCATCCCCCTTGGCGGGCATCCGCACCCGCACGTGCCAGTAGGGGTCGTTCTCCTTCTCGCCCGGGATCAGCAGCTCGCGGAGGCGGTAGCGCACCGGATCGTCGCCGGACGAGGGGTAGGGGACGAACTCGGTGGTCATCTCGAACGCCTTGCGCCCCTCGTGCGTGGCGTCCTTGTACGAGACGGAGGCCTCCTCCATGTCCGTGGAGCTCGACGAGCCCTCCTCGTAGAACTCCTTGCGGGCCTTCGGGTCGACGCCGGGGTTGTCGTCCATGGCGTCCTCGCTCTTCGGGGAGCGGTGCCAGAAGGTGATCTCGAAGACGCCGCTGGGGTCCGCGTACCAGACCAGCTCGTCCTCGCCGTCCTCCTGGACGCGCTTGTACTCCTCCGGCACGGCGACGTCCGCCGACAGGACCTCGTTCTCCGGCCGGACCTGCCAGCCCTCGGGCGGTCCGTCGCCCGCGAACGGGTTCAGCAGGAGCAGGACGAGCGAGACCGCCACCGCCAGCGCCCCGCCGCCGAGCGCGAACTGCGCGACGCGGTTGCGGTGCAGCACGGGCGGCACCCACTTGCTGCCACCGCCTCCGCTTCCGCCCACGGGGGCCGTCCCGTACGCGGAGGTCGCCTGCGCCGGGGCCGGGGACGCCAGCTGCTGGAGGGCCCGGCGGACCTCGGCGGCCGGCGGACGCGCCGCGGGGTCCTTGCGGAGCAGCTGCATGACGAGCGCGCCGAACGCGCCCGTGCCACGGGCGGGCACCTGCGGCTCGGCGGACAGCACGGCCTGGAGGGTGGCCGGGGTGTGCGAGCGGCGGTACGGGGACATCCCCTCGACCGCCGCGTACAGCACGACGCCCAGCGACCAGAGGTCCGACTCCGGTCCGGGGCGCTGCCCGAGGACCCGCTCCGGTGAGATGAACTCGGGCGAACCGACGAACGCCCCGGTCTCGGTGAGCTGCTGCTCGCCCTCGACCTGGGCGATCCCGAAGTCGGTGAGGACGACCCGGTCGCCGGTGCCGAGCATGACGTTGTCCGGCTTGACGTCCCGGTGCAGGATGCCGATCGCGTGGGCGGCCATCAGCGCGTCGAGGACGGCGAGGCCGATCCTGGCCGCCTCGCGGGGGTCCAGGGTGCCTTCCTGGAGGCGGTCGCCGAGCGACGGGCCGCGCACCAGCTCCATGACGATCCACGGCTTGCCGTCCTCGACGGCCACGTCGTGGACGGTCACGACGGAGGGGTGGTCGATCCGGGCCGCGGCCCGCGCCTCGCGCTGCATGCGCTGGTGCACCATGCTGTGCTCGCGCTCGCCGAGGTGTTCCGGTACGCGCGGTTCCTTGACGGCCACCTCCCGGTCGACGACCTCGTCGTGGGCCCGCCACACCGTGCCCATACCGCCGTGCCCGAGCCGGGCGAGCAGCCGGTAGCGCCCGCCGATCAGCCGGTTCACCGCGCTGTCCGGGGCGCTCGCGTGGACGGTCGGGGACGGAACGTGCGCCGGGGGTGAGGGATGCGGCGCGGGATGCGGCGCGCCGAAGCCGCCCGGTGTCTGCGGCGGCTGGAGTCCGTAGCTGGTGGGCTGGTTCGCCCATCCCCCGTGATCTGTCATGTACCCCATCCTGGATCACGCGCCGGGCCGGGCACCAGCGGGGGTGGACACCGGATGCGCGGCCGTGACCGTCTCGCGACCCGGTCGGAGCATCGGGCACCAGCAGGGCACCGTGCTCACTGCTGGGGTTTCGGGGCGCTCCAACTGCGCAGCATGATGTCGAACTTCTCGCGGCTGGCCTCCCAGCCCTCCTGCGGAGCCGTCAGGTACAGCGCGTACTCGGGGCCGCCGGGACCGCCGTAGTACATCTGGTCGATCCCGTGCCGGGGCCCCGGGTGGTCCTTGGTCTCGTTCCAGGTGAACTCCCAGAGGGCGCCCGGCCGGTCGCGGAAGGTGTTCTTCTCCATCCCGATCCGCTGATACCCCGGCAGCCGCTCGGAGAGCTGCTCCTCCATGTTCTCCATGTGCAGATACGGATGTTCGAAGTCCGGGTCCGGGTCGACGCTGATGCGGATCCGGTGGGCCCCGCCGTCCGGCGTGTAGTCGATCTGCCCGTCCTGGACCTGCCGGGTCCAGTCCACCGGCACGACCAGGCTGAACCCCGCCGGGTCGTCGACCCGGTGCCAGCCGTCGGGTATCTCCGGTGCCCCCTCCGCCGATGCGGCCGGCTCCGGCGAGGTCTGCTCCGTGGAGGTCCGCTCCGGGGGCGGTGTGCCGCCGGCGACCGTGCCGCCGCTCGTTCCGCCGGGGGAGTCCGAACCCTCCCCGTACTTCATCGCGAACAGCCCGGCCGCGCCCCCGAGGACGGCGGCGGCGACGACCACGACGAGCACCGTGCGCCACCGGGACCCGGCGCGCCGGGTCACCGGGGCGGAGGCGGGGCCGGTGACCGGGGCGGCTGCGTCCGGGCCGCGGGCGGGCGTCGTCGTGGCGGGGGTCGCTCCGGGCAGCCGGGCGGTGGCGCCGTCGGAACCGCCGCCGCCGTTAGGGCTGCCGGAACCCTCCGGGCGGTCGGGGCCGTTCGCGTCCCGGTGGGCGTACCGGGCGTCCTCGGGGAAACGCTGGGTCGGCACGTGCGCCTGGGCGGCGCGGGGCTCGCGGCCGTCCATCGCGTCCAGCAGCATCTGCTCGGTCTGGGCGGCGGTGGGCCGGTCGTCGGGATCCTTGCGGAGCAGCGCGGTGATCACGGCGCCGAGCGGGCCGGCGTTGACCGGGGCGGGCGGCTCCTCGGTGACGACGGCCTGCATGGTGGAGATCGGGGACGTACGGCGGAACGGGGAGGTCCCCTCGACCGCCGTGTACAGCGTCGCGCCCAGGGACCAGAGGTCGGAGGCCGGTCCGGGGTCGCCGCCGCGTACCCGTTCCGGGGCCAGGTAGTCGATGGAGCCGACCAGTTCGCCGGTCCGGGTGATGGTGGAGTCGCCCTCGATCGCGGCGATCCCGAAGTCGGTCAGCAGCACCTGACCGTCACGCGCGAGCAGCACGTTGCCGGGCTTGACGTCGCGGTGCAGCACCCCGGCCGCGTGCGCGGCGCGCAGGGCGCTCAGCACGTGCAGCCCGATCCGGGCCGCCTCGCGCGGGGCGACCTCGCCGCTCTCCTTGGCGGAGTCGGCGAGCGAGGGCCCGTCGACGTACTGCATGACGATCCAGGGGCGGTTGTCGTACTCGATCACATCGTGGACGGTGACGACGCCGGGGTGCGTGATGCGCGCCGCCGCCCGCGCCTCCTTCTGCGTCCTGGCGTGCAGGACGAGCCGGTCGGCCTCGGCGACGTACAGCCCGGCGGTCAACTCCTTGACCGCGACCGTGCGGTGCAGCACCTCGTCGTGGGCGCGCCAGACCTTGCCCATACCGCCCCGGCCGAGGACGTCGCCCAGCCGGTAGCGCCCCGCCAGCACCAGTCCCGCGTCCGTGCTCTGTGATCCATCCACGTGATGTCCCCGCCCCGTTCCTCGAATGGCCAGATTACGGAGGCGCGGCGGTGGGGCGGAACGGGGGATCGCCCACGAGACCGCACTGTGATGGTTGTCGGCACCGCACAACGCCCGCGCCGGAGCAGGGGCGATGACGTCTGATCAGGCCCGGGCACGGACGGTCACGTGCGCGCGGTCGGGTGTGACCGGCGGTCAGGTGACCCGGTAGGAGGCGATGGCCTGCTCGTAGATCTCGGTGACCTTGTCCCGCTCGCTCTCGGGCCCAATGACCTGGATGACGTGGTATCTGCCGTCGACGATCATGGCGAGATTACGGACGAACACCTCGCGCCCGCCGCTCTCCTGCCAGGTGTACTGCCCCTCGGCCATGGCCTGCCGGCCGACGTCGACCCGGCGCACTCCGGACGAGGAGGACCAGGTGGAGTCGCGGAACGGCTGGAGCTCGGGCTCCTTCTCCCGCTGGTAGTCCAGGGGATCGCCGCCCCCCGCCTTCACCGTGTCCCGCCCGGGCACCACGAGGAGGGTGAACCCGTCGCTGCCGTAGCGGATCTGCCGGTCCGCGTTGGCGGGGCTGCGCTGCCAGTCCTTCGGTACGCCGACCTCGAACCCCTCCGCGTCCTCACGGAGGGCGTAGCCGGGGGCGAGCGCCACGGCCGACCGGCTGGTCTGCGGCTGCTGGGAGCCGGGATCGGCGGACCCGCCCCCCGAGGCGGACGGCTCGGGCTCCCCCGAGGCGGCGGGCGGTGCGGCGGAGCCGGCGGGCGACGTCGGCGCTCCGCTGTCCTTGCCCGGCTCCTGCTTCGGCAGGAACATCACGGCGTACGCCACGGCGGCGGCCATCAGCAGCAGGATGAGGACGAGCAGCAGCCGGCCAAGGCTGCGCGGCGATGAGGACTCCTCGCCCCTGCGCGCCGGTTCCCGCAGCACTCGGGGCCCCTTGGGCGCACGGGGTGCGCGGGCCGGGCGCTCCTCCTCCCAGCTCTCCACGGGCATTCGCACGGACCGGTCGGGCGGCAGCAGCGACTCCTGCCGGTCCCGCTGCTGGCCGCCGCCGCGCTGCTTCGGCGGCTGCCGGCGCTTCCCCTGGCGGTGCCTGCCGTGCGCCGAGCCGCCGCCGAAACGGCTCCAGCGCCGACGGACCAGCTCGCCCCGGCGGCGTACGACGGGGAGCCGGGCGGCGTCGGGCGCGGGCAGCGGCACGACGTCGGCGCCCGCCTCCGGCTCCGGCGCGGAGCGCACCAGCGAGCGCAGCCAGCCGCGCAGCTCCTCGAAGTCCGGCCGCTCCGTGGGGTCCTGGCGCAGCAGCGACTCGACGACGGGCCGCAGCGGGCCGCACTCCTCCGCGAAGGCGGGCGGCTCCCCGCACACCATCTGGACGAGCTCGGCCGCGTTCTCCTCGGGGTAGGGGGCGTGGCCCTGGACGGCGCGGTAGAGCAGTGCGCCGAGCGCCCACAGGTCGGTGGAGGGGCCGATGGGGGGCGCGAGCTGCCAGTTCTCGTGGACGGGACCGGCCTGCTCGGGGGCCCAGCGCTCGGTGACGGCTCCGACGACGGCGATGCGTGCCTGGCGGGCGCGTTCGGCGGCGAGCGGGGTGGCGGGGCCCCGGTAGACGGCGGGCTCGTCGCCGCCCGCGACGGCCTCCTCCCAGGCTCCGGGGGCGGTCCGCCCGTCCCGGGGCGGGGCGGTGCGGGCGAGCTGCTTGGGTGCCGGGGCCGCCCGGCCGGGCCGCCGGGAGTCGGCGCGCAGCGCGTCCTCGCCGGAGCCGCCCGCGGAGACGGGCCGCGCACCGGGTCCGTCGTCCCAGGTCCCGGCGAGGTGCACGCGGCGGCCCGGCGGCCGGGGGCCGTCCTCCTCGTCCTCGTCGTCCTCGTCGTCGTAGGGGTCCTCGGCGGGGCTGCCCCAGGGGGAGGCCAGTCGGGGGGCCACGGGGGCGCCAGGGGCCGGGGCGCCGGGCGCCGGGCGCTGCGGCGGGAGGATGCCGGTGTCGGCGTCCACGTCGGCTCCAGCTTCCGCTCCGGCTTCCGCTTCGGCTCCGGTGATTCCGCTGGTGCCGCTGGTGCTCGGGGCGGGTGCGCGCCCTTCCGGCGGCGACTTCGTGAGGTCGGCCGGGGCGCGGTCGGTCTGCTGCCGGTCCTCGGTGACCCGGGCGGCGGCCCGTGCGCCCGCCCGGTAGGCGGCGATGGCTCCGGCGCGCGCGGCCCGCAACTGGGCGGCGCTCGCGGCGCCCGGGGCGGCGGGGGGCGGCACGGCGGTGTAGGGGACGGCGGGAGCGGCGGGGCGCGGGACGATCTCCTGGCCGGCGTGCGACGCGAAGGGCTCGGCCTGCGGGCCGCCCGGGGGCGGGTCGTACCGGTCGCCGGACCGGTCGCCATACCGGTCGCCATACCGGTCGTCGGACCGGTCGTCGGACCGGTCGCCGGACCGGTCGCCGGACCGGTCGTCGTCCCTCTCGTCGTCCCGGTCGTCGTCCCGGCGCGGTGCATACCCCTGCGGCAGCGACGGAACGGGAAGCCCCTGGTCCCCCCGGTACGGCCGGTCCGCCCGGCCGTCGCCGCGGCCGTCGCCGCGGTCGCCGTCGTCACCGGCGTACTCCTGGACGTCCACATCCACGGCCGCGTACTCCGCGTACTCCTGGACGTCCGCGTCCGCGTACTCCCTGTACTCCTCGACGGCCGCGTGGCCCTGGCCGTCGTCGACGGATCCGTAGCCCTCGACCGGCGCGTACTCCGTTTCGCTCCTGGCCGGCGGGAGCGCGTAGGTCCCGTCGAACTCCCTCGGCGGGGCGGCCTCGACGGCCGGGATGCCGTACGTCGTGGGGCCGGCCACCGGGTCGGTGTCGGGTGCCGGCCCGGGGGCGTATCCGCAGAGCGCCTCCTCGGCGGCGCCCGCCGCGAGACCAGTGAGCATGACACGGCCGTCGTCGCACACCAGGACCGTGCGCACGGTGATGTTGCGGTGGGTCCAGCCGTGGGCGTGCAGCACCCGCAGGGCGGTGAGCACGTCGGAGCCGATCTCGGCTGCCCGGTAGGGGTTGAGGGGGCGTTCGGCGAGGAGGGCGGCGAGCGGACGGGCCGCGACGAGCTCGCTCACTATCCACAACGAGCCCGCTTCGGCGAACACGTCGAAAACCTGGTCGAGCCGGGGATGGTCGGGCACCTGAGCGGCGGCCTGCGCGGCCTCGATCGCCCTCCGGACCGCCGGGTCCGTGCTGCGGCGGACCGCTCGCCCGGGGGCACGTCCGGATGATGCGGCGGGCCGGCCGTCGGCGTCGAGCACCTCCGCGTCCACGATCTCCGGCAACGGCACCTGGCGGACCAGGACTTCCTGTCCGCTGTACGTGTCGAACGCCCGGGTCTCGGCCAGTTCGTACCCATCGGACGGGGGCAACGGAAGGCGGTAGCGGTCGGCAAGCACCCGACCCGCGTAGTCGTCCACGACGCCTCCCCAGAGCGCGCTCTTCCCCCGGTCCCCGGAGGCGCACTTATCCGTCGGTCACGGTCATTCGGCGGACAATTGACCCGCTGTTCCGGCTGCGTACGGTCCCCGGCCTCTTACGATACGTGGCAACACGGGCCGCCGGGCCGGGTCGCGCCAACCCGGTCCGCACAAACGTTTCCCACCGGCCGGCCCAGGGCGTTCCCGACCCGTCGACGGGCGCGCCCAGGCGGTCGTTCGGCACGCGCCCAGGCGCGCAGTCGGCACGTGCCCAGCGGTCAGTCAGTGGGTGTGAACGTGGCGAACGCCGTTTCGCGCAGCGTCCGGCACTCGTCGTCCTCCCACTCGCCCACCTTGCAGCTGATCATGATCGAGTAGCCACGCTTGGCGTCCACCTTGAACCCCCGGTTGAGCACCTTGACCCGGACGCCGTTGTGGTTGCGTTCGAACGTCCAGTCCGCGACGGTCGGATAGCCGTTGTACTCGACCTTCTTTATGCTGCCGTGCTTGTAGCCGTCGCTGAGGACCTTGACGCTCCCGACGGCCCCGCGCCAGGCGGCCGCCGCGTCGTCCTTGGGCGAGCTGTTGAAGTCGACCTGGACGCGGGGGAAGCTGCCCCGCTTGTCGTTGTAGATGCCGCCGGAGTTGCTGCCCGCGATGGCGGTGCGCTCGAACCCCTCGGGCATCGCCATGGTGAAGTGGAAGCGGGGGTCGGTGACCTTCTCGTACCCGGCGGGCAGGGCGTCGCCCGGGGCCGCCCCGTCGTCCCCGTCGTCGTCGGAACCGGAGTCGTCGGCGTCGCCGTCGGCGTCGGTGGAGTCGTCAGCCGACGGGTCGGCGGAGGCCCGGCCGTCGTCCGTGCCCTGGCCCTCCTTCTGCCCGTCGCCCTTCTCACCGGCCGAACCGCCGCCGGTGTCGCCGCCCTTGTCGTCGGCGCCGCCGGCCGAGGCTCCGGCCGAGGAGGCCGTGTCGCCGCCCTTGTCCGCGTCGTCGCCGCCGAGCGTGAGCGCGAGGACCGTGCCGAGAATGGCCAGCGCGACGACGGCCGCGATGATCGCGAGGGTGCGGCGCGGCACCACGTCGGTGATCGAGGCACGCGTGGACGCCACCGAGGACGGCGGGCGCTGCCCGGGAACGGACCCACTCGCCGCCGAGGACTCCGGGGCGCCGGCGGGCGCCGCCACGGCTCCCTTCGCGGTCGCCGGGGCGGACGCGGCGGGCTTCGCACCCGGGGCGGAAGTCCCGGGCGGCGACGGAGGCTTGGGCGGGGCGACGGGCGGGCCGCCGGCCGCCGCGGCCGGAGAGCTCACCGCAGCGGCGGCGGCACCCGCCGCGGCTCCGGCGGCCGCCGCGGGGGTCTTCGCGTTGCGCACGGAGCGCAGGGCTCCGCGCAGCCGGTCGCGGGAGCCGCCGCCGGACTCGCCCGACCCGGTGGACTGCTTCGGCGGCTTCGGGGCCTTGGGCTGCTTCGGCGTCCTCTTCACGAGGGGGTCGGCGGCGGGCGCCGGCGGCAGCGCCATGATCTGGGTGGAGTCCGCGGGGGCCGGAGCGGGAACGTCGGGGGCGTTGATGACGTCGTTGAGCAACGCCCGCGCCCCGGCGTCGTCGAGGCGCTGGTCGGGGTCCCGGGCGAGCAGCCCGTAGATGACCTCGGTGAGCGGACCGGCGTTCTTCGGCGGGTCGAGCGGTTCGGTCATCACGGCCGTCAGGGTGGCGATGGCCGAACCCTTGTCGTACGGCGGGCAGCCCTCGACGCTCGCGTACAGCAGTCCGCCGAGGGACCACAGGTCCGCGGGCGGACCCGGCTTGTGGCCGCGGGCCCGCTCCGGCGAGATGTACGAGGGTGCGCCGACGAGCATGCCGGTGGAGGTGACCGACGGGTCCCCCTCGACCTGGGCGATGCCGAAGTCGGTGAGCACGACGCGCCCGTCCTCGGCGATCAGCACGTTGGACGGCTTCACGTCGCGGTGCAGGATGCCCTCGCGGTGCGCCGAGCGCAGCACGTCGAGGATGGCGAGCCCGACCTCGGCGGCCCGCCGCGGTGTCAGCGTGCCGTCCTCGCGGATCGCCTCGGCGAGCGACTTGCCCTCGATCAGCTCCATGACGATCCACGGGCGGTCGTCCTCGTCGACCACGTCGTAGACGGTCACCGCGCTGTTGTTGCGGATCCGTGCGATCGCCTTGGCCTCACGCAGGGTGCGCGTGATCAGCCGGCGTTTCTCGTCCTCGTCGATCGCCCCGGGGAACCGCAGTTCCTTGACCGCGACCGTGCGGCCGAGCGTCTCGTCGTCGGCGCGCCAGACCGTACCCATGCCGCCTCGGCCGAGCACCTCACCGAGCCGGTAGCGCCCCGCGAGGAGACGACCGTTCTTGTCCCGTTGGGGCTCCCGTGCCTGCTCCGCCTCCGACATGCGTCCCCTCTGCGATCAACCCGCCCTGGCAGAGCGTTCATTGTCCCTCACCCCGGGACCGGTCCTGGTGCCGGGTCCGGGGTCCGCCGCGCCGCGGCTCGAAGAGGGAAGCCCCCACAGCCTGCTACCAACCCGGCCTCCCCGTCCAGGCCGGTCCGGGCCACCGCCGCCGCTCCACCGGGTCGGCGGGGCCCAACTGGCCCGGTGAAGACGGGCGGTGACCGCGACACAGCGACGCGCGGACTCCGGGAGGGCGTGTCCTAGATCGGCACAATGTCCGGTGCGCCGAGCCGGGCCGCGTCCGCCGTGAGGTCGTCGGGCTGCCGCTGCGATTCGCGTTCGGCCTCCACCCGCTTCTCGTAGTGCTCGACCTCCCGGTCGATCCGCCCCTCGTCCCAGCCCAGCACCGGCGCCACCAGCTCCGCACAGAGCCGGGCGCTGCGGGTGCCCCGGTCGAAGGTCTCGATGGAGATCCGGGTGCGCCGGGTCAGCACGTCGTCCAGATGGCGGGCGCCCTCGTGGGAGGCCGCGTAGACGATCTCGGCGCGCAGATAGTCGTCGGCGGCGGGCAGGGGTTCACCCAGGGTGGGGTCGGCGAGGACCAGTTCGAGAATCTCCTCGGTCATTGAGCCGTACCGGTTGAGCAGATGCTCCACCCGGGCGACATGGAGTCCGGTCCGGGCCGCGATCCGGGCGCGCGCGTTCCACAGGGCCTTGTACCCCTCGGCCCCCAGGAGCGGGGTGTCCTCCGTGACGCAGGCGGCGACCCGCTGGTCGAGTCCGTGCACCGCCTCGTCCACCGCGTCCTTGGCCATGACCCGGTACGTCGTGTACTTGCCGCCCGCCACGACGACGAGGCCGGGCGCGGGGTGGGCCACCGTGTGCTCGCGCGACAGCTTGCTGGTGGCGTCCGACTCGCCGGCCAGCAGCGGTCGCAGTCCGGCGTAGACGCCCTGGACGTCGTCCCTGGTCAGCGGGGTGTTGAGGACGGAGTTGACGTGCTGGAGGAGGTAGTCGATATCGGCGCTGGAGGCGGCCGGGTGCGCCTTGTCCAGGTCCCAGTCGGTGTCCGTGGTGCCGATGATCCAGTGCCGGCCCCAGGGGATGACGAAGAGGACGGACTTCTCGGTGCGCAGGATGAGGCCGGTGGAGGAGTGGATGCGGTCCTTGGGGACGACCAGGTGGATGCCCTTGGAGGCCCGGACGTGGAACTGTCCGCGCTCGCCGATGAGCCCCTGGGTGTCGTCGGTCCACACACCGGTCGCGTTGACCACCTGCTTGGCCCGGATCTCGTACTCCGTGCCGCCCTCGACGTCCCGCACGAGCGCGCCCACGACCCGCTCGCCCTCGCGGAGGAAGCCGATCACCCGGGCCGCGTTCGCCACCTGGGCCCCGTAGGACGCGGCGGTGCGCACCAGCTCGGTGACGAAGCGGGCGTCGTCCATCTGTGCGTCGTAGTACTGGAGGGCGCCGACCAGGGCGTCCTTCTTCAGCGCGGGGGCGACCCGCAGGGCGTGCTTGCGGGAGAGGTGGCGGTGGACGGGGAGGCCGCGGCCGTGCCCGGAGGAGACCGACATCGCGTCGTACAGCGCGACGCCGGAGCCGGCGTAGAGCCGCTCCCACCCCTTGTGCTGCAAGGGGTAGAGGAAGGGCACGGGCTTCACCAGATGCGGGGCCAGCCGCTCCAGGAGCAGCCCGCGTTCCTTGAGCGCCTCCCGGACCAGGGCGAAGTCGAGCATCTCCAGATAGCGCAGACCGCCGTGGATCAGCTTGCTCGACCTGCTCGACGTGCCGGACGCCCAGTCGCGCGCCTCGACCAGACCGGTCGAGAGGCCTCTGGTGGCGGCGTCCAGCGCCGTGCCCGCGCCGACCACGCCCGCCCCCACGACCAGCACGTCCAGTTCGCGCTCGGCCATGGCGGCGAGCGCGACGGTGCGTTCGGCGGGTCCCAGTGTCGCTGTCCTCACTGCTGCCTCCCGGTGGATCGGGGTGGTCGGACACGGGAGTGCCACCCGGCCGAGGGGCCGGCCGCCCGTGTCCACCCCTCGATTCTGTCCGCGCTCCCCGAGTTCAGCCACCGCCTGTGGACAACACCCGGGCGACCGGAGCCACACAATGCGACATATAGGTCATATTTACGCCTAGTCTGACATTGCACTGTCCACAGCAGTTGCGATCTTCGCTCTCCGCACTTAGGGGGTCTTCCTGTATGCCCGCAGACCTCGCCGTCATCGGACTCGGCCACCTCGGCCTGCCCCTCGCCCAGGCCGCCGTGACCGCCGGGATCGCCACCGTCGGCTACGACCCCGACCCACGCCCCTACGCGGAACTCGGAGCGGGCCGCACCCCGGTCGAGGGCACCCTCACCGCGTCCGAGATCCGCCGCATGCTCTCCGGCGGCTTCCGGCCCACCACCGACGCCGCCGAGCTGGGCCGGGTCCGTACCGCCGTGATCTGCTCCCCCACCCCGCTCGGCCCCGACCGGGCAATCGACCTCACCGCGCTCCGCGACGCCGCCCGCGCACTGGCGGCCCGGCTGCGCCCGCACACCACCGTGCTGCTGGAGTCCGCCGTGCCGCCCGGCACCACCGAGAACGTCCTGCGCCCCCTGCTGGAGGAGGGATCCGGGCTCGTCGCCGGACGCGACTTCCACCTCGCCTGCTCGCCGAGCCGGCTCGACCCCGGCAACCGCACCCACGTCCTGGCCAACACCCCCAAGGTCATCGGTGGCCTCACCCCCGCCTGCACCGAGTCGGCGGCCGCCTTCTACGGACGGCTCACCGACAAGGTCGTCCGGGCCCGCGGACCGCGCGAGGCGGAGATGACGAAGGTGCTGGAGACCAACTTCCGGCACGTCAACATCGCGCTGGTCAACGAGATGGCGGTGCTCTGCCACGACCTCGGCGTCGACCTCTGGGACGTCATCCGGTGCGCCGAGACCAAGCCGTTCGGCTTCCAGCCCTTCCGGCCGGGACCCGGCGTCGGCGGACACGGCGTCCCGGTGGACCCGGGCTGTCTGCCCTACAGCACCCGCACCCCCGGGCACCCGCTGCGGATGGTCTCGCTGGCGCAGGAGATCAACGACCGGATGCCCAGTTACGTCATCCAGCGCTGCGCCACCCTCCTCAACGAGCACGGCAAGTCCGTCCGGGGCGCACGCGTCCTGCTGCTCGGCGTCACCTACAAGCCGGACAGCGCCGACCAGGAGGCCGCCCCCGCCCGCGAGATCGCCGCCCGGCTGATGGACATGGGCGCCCAGATCGGCTATCACGACCCGCACGTCCTGGACTGGCGGGTGCGCGAACGGCCCGTCCCGCGCGCCGACTCGCTGTACGAGGCGGCGGCCGCGGCCGACCTGACCGTACTGCTCCAGCAGCACCGCACCTACGACCTCCAGGGCCTCGCGGTCAAGGCCCAACTGCTCCTGGACACCCGGGGGGCCACTCCCGCGGGGGCCGCGCACCGGCTCTGAGACGGGAACGGGAGGCCGAAAAGGATTGCCGGTGACCGGATCCGGTACGTACTGCTACCCTGCGGCGTCACAGCGCGCACATACGTGCGCAACCGCACACGCGTGCGCAGCCATCCAGGGGGAGCCCCACCGTGAGTCAGCCCGTGCAGCCGCCGAACCAGCCCCAGCAGCCCTACGGCGGTCAGCCCGTCGACGTCAACCCGTACGCCGGCCAGCCGGGCCAGCCCACCCCCGCCGCACCGACAGGCAACCCGTACGGGCAGCCCGCCCCCTCCGCCCCGACCGGCAACCCCTACGGGCAGCAGCCCCCGGCCCCGACCGGCAACCCGTTCGCGGGTCAGCAGCCCGGCCAGAGCGCCCCGTTCGGCGGCGGCGCGCCCTTCGCCCCGGCGCCCCCGGCCCGCGACAACAACATCATGCTCGGCGTGCTGGTCGCCCTGGGCGCGGCCGTCGTCGCGGGCATCCTGTACGGCGTGATCGCGGGCTCGATCGAGCGCGAGGTCGGCTACGCGGCGGTCGGCGTCGGCTTCCTGGTGGGCTTCGCGTCCAGCAAGGTCGGCGGCTCCAACCCCGCAGTCATCGGCGCCGCGGCCGTCTTCTCGATCGGCGCCGTCTACCTCGGGCAGCTCGTCGGCATCTCGATGGTCCTCGCCGACCTGGCGCAGATCCCCTTCTCCGAGGTCATCGACGACCACTTCGGCAGCGTGACGGACGCCTGGTCGCAGGAGGCCGACTTCATGACCTACCTCTTCCTCGCCCTCGGCGCGGCCGCCGCCGTCGGTGGCGCCAAGAAGGCCGGCTGAAAGCACCCCGCAGGGTTCATACGGAAGGGCCCGGACCGATCGAACAATCGATCGGTCCGGGCCCTTCCGTATACGGACGAGAGGTCAGCGGCGGTGCTGCGAGTCCGCCACCGTCACCTCGACGCGCTGGAACTCCTTGAGGTCGCTGTAGCCGGTGGTGGCCATCGCGCGGCGCAGGGCGCCGAAGATGTTCATCGAACCGTCCGGAGTGTGCGAAGGACCGGTGAGGACCTCCTCCGTCGTCCCGACCGAGCCGAGGTCGACCAGCTTGCCGCGCGGCACGTCCTCGTGGACGGCCTCCATGCCCCAGTGGCGGCCGCGGCCGGGAGCGTCCGTCGCGCGGGCCAGCGGGGAGCCCATCATCACGGCGTCCGCACCGCAGGCGATGGCCTTCGGCAGGTCGCCGGACCAGCCGACGCCGCCGTCGGCGATGACGTGCACGTACCGGCCGCCGGACTCGTCCATGTAGTCGCGGCGGGCGCCGGCGACGTCCGCGACGGCGGTGGCCATCGGGACCTGGATGCCGAAGACGTTGCGCGTGGTGTGCGCCGCGCCGCCGCCGAAGCCGACGAGGACACCGGCGGCGCCGGTCCGCATCAGGTGCAGGGCGGCGGTGTACGTGGCGCAGCCGCCGACGATGACCGGGACGTCCAGCTCGTAGATGAACTGCTTCAGGTTCAGCGGCTCGGCCGCGCCCGAGACGTGCTCGGCGGAGACCGTCGTACCGCGGATGACGAAGATGTCGACGCCCGCGTCGACGACCGCCTTGGAGAACTGGGCGGTGCGCTGCGGGGAGAGCGCGGCGGCGGTGACGACGCCGGAGTCGCGCACCTCCTTGATGCGCTGCCCGATCAGCTCCTCCTGGATGGGGGCGGAGTAGATCTCCTGGAGCCGGCGGGTCGCGGACTCGACCGGCATCTCGGCGATCTCGTCGAGCAGCGGCTGCGGGTCGGCGTGCCGGGTCCACAGGCCTTCCAGGTTCAGCACGCCCAGACCGCCGAGCTCGCCGATCCGGATGGCGTGCTGCGGGGAGACCACGGAGTCCATGGGAGCGGCCAGGAACGGCAGCTCGAAGCGGTAGGCATCGATCTGCCAGGCGATCGAGACCTCCTTCGGGTCCCGGGTGCGACGGCTCGGAACGACAGCGATGTCGTCGAATGCGTAAGCCCGGCGGCCGCGCTTGCCGCGCCCGATCTCGATCTCAGTCACGATGTGTGGCCTTTCCCTCTACGTCTGCGCTGACCAGTATCCCCGACACAGGGGTGAGGGGCGGTACCGGGAACTCCGGTCCGCCCCTCACCTGCGGTGACGCCTTACTTCCTGCGTTACTTACGGCTGTAGTTCGGTGCTTCCACCGTCATCTGGATGTCGTGCGGGTGGCTCTCCTTGAGCCCCGCCGAGGTGATCCGGACGAACCGGCCCTTGCTCTCCATCTGGTCGACGGACGCGGCGCCGACATAGCCCATGGTCTGGCGGAGGCCGCCGACGAGCTGGTGGAGGACGTTGGCCAGCGGGCCGCGGTAGGGCACCTGGCCCTCGATGCCCTCGGGGACGAGCTTGTCGTCCGAGGACACCTCGGCCTGGAAGTAGCGGTCCTTGGAGTAGGACCGGCCCTGTCCGCGGGACTGCATCGCGCCGAGCGAGCCCATGCCGCGGTACGACTTGAACTGCTTGCCGTTGATGAACATCAGCTCGCCCGGGGACTCCTCGCAGCCCGCGAGGAGGCTGCCCAGCATGACGCTGTCGGCGCCGGCGGCCAGCGCCTTGCCGATGTCGCCGCTGTACTGGAGGCCGCCGTCGCCGATCACCGGGACGCCCGCGGCACGGGCGGCGAGCGCGGCCTCGTAGATCGCGGTGACCTGCGGGACGCCGATGCCGGCGACCACGCGGGTGGTACAGATCGAGCCCGGGCCGACGCCGACCTTCACGCCGTCGACTCCGGCGTCGATCAGGGCCTGGGCGCCGTCGCGGGTGGCGACGTTGCCGCCGATGACGTCGACGCCGACGCTCGACTTGATCTTCGCCATCCAGTCGAGGGCGTTGCTGTTGTGTCCGTGCGAGGTGTCGACGATCAGGAAGTCGACCCCGGCGGCCGCGAGAGCCTGCGCGCGGTCCAGTGCCTCGGGGCTGGCGCCGACGGCCGCGCCGACCAGCAGACGGCCTTCGGCGTCCTTGGCGGCGTTCGGGTACTGCTCGGCCTTCTTGAAGTCCTTGACCGTGATGAGGCCCTTGAGGATGCCCGCCTCGTCGACCAGCGGCAGCTTCTCGATCTTGTGGCGGCGCAGCAGCTCCATGGCCTCCACGCCGGAGATCCCGACCCGCCCGGTGACCAGCGGCATCGGCGTCATGACCTCGCGCACCTGGCGCGACCGGTCCGACTCGAAGGCCATGTCGCGGTTGGTGACGATGCCGAGGAGCTTGCCCGCCGGGTCGGTGACCGGCACGCCGCTGATGCGGAACTTCGCGCAGAGCGCGTCCGCCTCGCCGAGCGTGGCGTCGGGGTGCACGGTGATCGGGTCGGTGACCATGCCCGACTCGGAGCGCTTGACCAGGTCGACCTGGTTGACCTGGTCCTCGACCGAGAGATTGCGGTGCAGCACGCCGACGCCGCCCTGACGGGCCATGGCGATGGCCATCCGTGCCTCGGTCACCTTGTCCATGGCGGCCGACAGCAGGGGGATGTTCACCCGTACGTTGCGCGAGATGAGCGACGAGGTGTCGACCGCGTTGGGCAGAACCTCGGACGCGCCGGGCAACAGCAGCACGTCGTCGTAGGTCAGCCCGAGCGTCGCGAACTTCTCGGGCACTCCGTCGACGTTTGCAGTCATGACACCTTCCCCAAATGGCCTTGATCGGTGCGGATGTCCATGCTAACGGGCTCCACGGGCGTCTCATTCCACGATCAAGATCACTTGGCTGATCTGTAGCTTCCTACAGCGCCTCCGGCGGGGGCCGGCGGGGGTGCCTACTGCTCGGCGAGCGCCCGGAGCCGGCTGAGCGCGCGATGCTGGGCGACCCGGACCGCGCCCGGGGACATCCCGAGCATCTGGCCGGTCTCCTCCGCGGTCAGCCCGACCGCGACGCGCAGGACCAGCAGCTCGCGCTGGTTGTCCGGGAGGTTGGCGAGGAGCTTCTTGGCCCAGGCGGCATCACTGCTGAGCAGGGCGCGCTCCTCCGGGCCGAGGGAGTCGTCGGGCCGCTCCGGCATCTCGTCGGAGGGGACGGCGGTCGACCCCGGGTGGCGCATCGCGGCGCGCTGGAGGTCGGCGACCTTGTGCCCGGCGATCGCGAAGACGAAGGCCTCGAAGGGCCTGCCGGTGTCCTTGTAGCGCGGCAGCGCCATCAGCACCGCGACGCAGACCTCCTGCGCCAGGTCCTCCACGAAGTGGCGAGCGTCACCGGGAAGGCGGTTCAGCCGGGAGCGGCAGTAGCGCAGGGCGAGCGGGTGTACATGGGCCAGCAGATCATGGGTGGCCTGCGCGTCGCCGTCGACGGCCCGGTGCACGAGGGCACCGATCACCGTGGTTTCGTCATCGCGCATCGGACCATGGTGCCCTGAGGCCACCGGGTCCGCCCCACCGCGTCCCGAGTTGTGCACCGAAGCGTTATGAGCGGGTGCGCCGGATGTCATGTCCTGCGCCCTCCCCTTCCGCTCGACCGAATCGTTCCTGAGGAACTCCACGACTCAAGGATGCGTCATCGGCCGGGAAGCGTCACATGGCGCCGCTGAGCGGGCCCGGATACGGGGGTGTGGAGCCGATGGCCCGCTCCGTGACCCCGTCCGCCGGTCTGCGGACGGGGCGCGGCCCGGGCCGGTCGTCAGCGGACCAGGCCCCAGCGGAATCCGAGGGCCACCGCATGGGCGCGGTCCGAGGCCCCGAGCTTCTTGAACAGGCGCCGGGCGTGGGTCTTGACCGTGTCCTCGGAGAGGAACAGCTCACGGCCGATCTCCGCGTTGGAGCGGCCGTGGCTCATCCCTTCGAGGACCTGGATCTCCCGCGCGGTGAGTGTGGGCGCCGCCCCCATCTCGGCGGACCGCAGTCGGCGCGGGGCGAGCCGCCACGTCGGATCGGCCAGCGCCTGGGTGACGGTGGCCCGCAGTTCGGCGCGCGAGGCGTCCTTGTGCAGATACCCGCGGGCCCCGGCGGCGACCGCGAGCGCGACGCCGTCCAGGTCCTCGGCGACGGTCAGCATGATGATCCGGGCCCCGGGGTCGGCGGAGAGCAGTCGCCGGACGGTCTCCACACCTCCCAGACCGGGCATGCGTACGTCCATCAGAATCAGATCCGAACGATCGGCGCCCCAGCGGCGGAGGACTTCCTCGCCGTTGGCCGCCGTCGTCACGCGCTCGACGCCGGGCACGGTGGCCACCGCGCGACGGAGCGCTTCTCGGGCAAGCGGGGAGTCGTCGCAGACGAGGACGGATGTCATGACCGTCCTCCGCAGCTGATGCGCGTCACCTTGAGCCTCCAGGCTGATACAAGTCGTCACCTGTGCGGTTGACCCCCTCGGACATGTGCCCGAGCCGGATATCCGTCAACCGCATCCGCTCTCTTAACGACGGTCACTCGAAAGAGTTACGGGTCGGGCGGCCGGGTTCGGCACTCTACGTGAAGGGCCGCACACGGAGGAGAGTGGCGCGGGTGATTCACCCGTCAACCGAATCTTCACTCGTTGGCATGCCCTATTCGGCACGATTTCTTCCCTTTTGAGGGTGTCTGTGGCTAGATTCGCAATCAGTCATATTTACATCTACTAGCACCGCAGATGTACGGTCGAGACTTCGGTCACACCGATCACAGACGGTCGAGGATGCCGCTTCCGACGCAGCACAGCTCCGAGGGGACAAGCAATGGCAGATTTCTCCCGCCTTCCCGGACCCAACGCCGACCTGTGGGACTGGCAGCTGCTCGCCGCCTGCCGAGGCGTGGACAGCTCCCTGTTCTTCCACCCCGAGGGTGAGCGCGGCGCGGCCCGGAGTGCCCGCGAGACCTCCGCCAAGGAGGTCTGCATGCGGTGCCCGGTACGTGCCGAGTGCGCGGCCCACGCCCTGGCCGTGCGAGAGCCCTACGGAGTGTGGGGCGGCCTGACGGAGGACGAGCGCGAAGAGCTGATGGGCCGGGCCAGAACCCGGCTGATCACCGCGGCTCCCACTGCCGGACCGGGCCCCGGCACCACCTGACACCCGTACGCGGCAACCGAACGCAGAAACGTTTCTTCGACGCCTTCAGCCATCCGGCGCGCGACCGGCCGCAGCGAGGCCGGATCCCTCACCGTCCGTGGGCCGCGGGCCCGGCGGGCGCCGCGGCTCCGTGCGGTCTCAGCGGGCGCGGGCCCCGTGCGGTCTCAGCGGGCGCGGCCCCGTTCGGTCTCAGCGGGCGGCCGTGCGCGCCAGCTGGTCCAGGGTGGCCGCCACCGCCGGGACCCGGGCCAGGTCCGGCAGGGTCAGCGCGACGATCTCCCGCTCGATCGCGGGCTCGACCGGCACGGCCCTGGCCCCCTTGGGGCGCACCGACTCGACGGCCAGCTCCGGCAGCACCGCCACCCCGAGCCCGGCCCCGACGAGCCCCATCACCGCCGGGTAGTCGTCCGTGGCGAAGTCGATGCGCGGGGTGAAGCCGGATTCCTCGCAGACCTCGACCAGCTGCCGGCGGCAGCGCGGACAGCCCGCGATCCACGACTCGTCGGCCAGTTCGCCGATGGACACGCTCGATGCCTCCGCCAGCCGGTGCCCCTCCGGGACGAGACCGATCAGCCGGTCGGTGAGCAGCGGCCGGACCACCAGGTCGTCCCATTCGCCGCCGGTGCTCCCGTAACGGAACGCCAGGGCGATGTCGCAGTCGCCCTCGCGCAGCAGGTCCACCGAGCGCGGCGGCTCGGCCTCGACGAGCGACACCCGGGTGCCGGGGTGTTCGGCGCGCAGGGCGGCCAGCGCCCCCGGGACCAGGGTGGAGCTGCCGCTGGGAAAGGAGACCAGCCGGACCCGGCCGGCCCGCAGTCCGGCGATGGCGGCGACCTCCTCCTCGGCGGCGGTCAGCCCCGCGAGGATGCCGGAGGCGTGCCGTACCAGCGCCTCGCCGGCCTGGGTGAGGCGCATCTCGCGTCCTGTGCGGATCAGCAGCGTGGTGCCCGCGGAGGACTCCAGGGCCTTCATCTGCTGGCTGACGGCGGGCTGGGTGCAGCCGAGTTCGCGGGCTGCGGCGGAGAACGAGCCGGTGGTGGACACGGCGCGCAGGACACGGAGGTGGCGAGCTTCGATCACCCGGCCAGCATAAGGAGTTCTTGGAGGCTGGGCGAATTCACGAGAGGACCCTTTGGGATCAAGGAGGTTAGCGTGACCCCATGAAGCTGCTGACCGTGAACGTCGGGCAACCTCGCCCCTCCGTGCGGACCGACGGCCCGGGTGGTCTCACCGGGATCGACAAGCGACCGGTGGACGGCCCGGTCGAGGTCCTCGACCCCGGGCCCAAGGGCGACGGCGGCAGCGGACTGGCCGGGGACGCGGTGTGCGACCTGCGTCATCACGGCGGCAGCGACCAGGCGGTGTACGCCTTCGCCCGGGAGGAGCTGGACGCCTGGGAGCGGGAGCTGGGCGGCCGGAAGCTGGCCAACGGGGTGTTCGGCGAGAACTTCACGACCCTGGGCCTCGACGTCAGCGGCGCGCGGATCGGCGAGCGCTGGCGGGTGGGCACGGACCTGGTGCTGGAGGTGACCTCGGGCCGCGTCCCGTGCCGGACCTTCGCCCACCACCTCGGGGAGGAGGGGTGGGTCCGGCGGTTCACCCGGCAGGCTGCCACGGGCGCCTATCTGCGGGTGATCGAACCGGGGGCCGTCCGCGCCGGGGACCCCGTCGAGATCGTGCACCGGCCGGACCACGAGGTCACCGCCGCTCTGCAGTTCCGGGCCGTGACGACCGAACGCACCCTGCTGCCCGCGCTGCTGGCCGCCGGGGAGGCGCTGCATCCCGAGGCCCTGCGCAAGGCGCGGGAGTACGCCGCGCGGCAGGGCTGAGGGCCGGGCCGACGGTCCCGTACGGAGGGAGGCGGCCGTCCGGTGCGGGGAAGCGGCGGCCCGGTGCGGGGAAGCGGCGGGCCGGTGACGTGGCGTCATCCGCCGCGTGGTCCGAGGGCGTTGCGGCGGGAACTGGATCGGGGTGCGGCGCGTCCACCAACAGTGACCTGTGCCCGAGGAGAAGTCTTCGAGCCGAGTGGCGTCTCAGGGGGAAGACCATGCCCGACCCGCAGCAGCCCTGGTACTCCCCGGGCCCGCCGCAGCAGCCCGTTCCCGGCAACCCGTACGCCTCGGACGGCGGCGCGCCCCAGGGGTTCGGGCCGCCGACCGCGCCGGCACCGCCGCCGCGTCGCCGGTTCGGCCGGGGGCCGGTCGTCGCCGCGGTCGTCGCACTGGTGCTGGTGGTCGTGGCGGGAGGGGCGTACGCGCTCTCCGACCAGTGGCGGGACGAGCCCGCGAAGCCCGTGGCGAAGGAGTCGCCCGGGCCCTCCGGACCGGCGTCCCCGTCCGGAACCCCCGCGGCGGGCGGCCCGGAGCTGAGCCGCATTCCGACGACGAAGGAGGTCGCCGCCGCCCGGAAGCCGGACGAGTCGGCGGCGTGGGTCGTCGACGACAGGACCGACCTGCCGAAGCAGATCAACAAGGTCCACGATCTGTGGATCGTCGGCGACACCGCGGTCCAGGCCCTGCACCGGAAGGTCACGGCCTACCGGCTCTCGGACGGCGCCGAGGTCTGGAACGTCGACCTGCCCTCCTCCGTCTGCGAGACGCCGGCCAACCCGACGCCCGACGGCAAGGTCGTGGTCTTCCATCACGAGCGCCCCGACAACGAGCGGGGCAACCAGTGCAACCGGATGCGGATGATCGATCTGAAGACCGGGAAGCAGGGCTGGCACAAGGAGCTCGACGAGCCCGGTGACCGGGACAACACGTTCATCGTCTACAGCGCCATCAGCGGCGACGTCCTGTCCGTCGCCCGGAACATGCAGGCCATCACCTACCGGATGGACGACGGGAGCAAGCTCTACGAGATCCCCCGGGAGCACAAGAACAAGTGCGTCCCCGACGACGTGGCGGGCGGCGCCGCCCGGCTCCTGGTGACCTCCGACTGCATGATCGCCATCGACCGGAGCAAGAACTACGGCCAGGTCCGCGAGCTCGACCCGCGCACCGGCAAGGTCCTGTGGCGCTACCGGATGAAGACCGGCTGGAGCTTCGGCAGTCTGATCTCCATGGACCCGGTCGTCTTCACCACCTACAACAACGAGGACACCGCGAGCGACTGGCGGATCACGGTCCTGGACCCCAAGGGCAAGCACCGCACCACCTTCGACGCCCGGGGCAAGGGTTTCGAGCACTGCGGCGGGGACGGGGCCGGCGGAAACATCCAGCCCTGCCGGGGCGCCGGGGTCGGCAAGGGCCTCATCATGCTGGGCGGCACCGAACAGGTCGGCGCGTACGACCTGAAGACCGGAAAGTTCCTGTGGGGCATCAAGTCCGACGAGCTGCGCAGGCTGTACCCGCTGCGCGCGGAGGACGGCAAGTCGATGCTCGTCTACGAGGCGGCCACGTCGAGCCGCCCCGGCCGGACCTTCCTCATGGGCCCGCGCGGCGCCGGCACGGAGACGAACGTCGTGAAACACCCGGTGGCGACCGCGCCGTGGGAGTACGAGATGTCCATGGGGCACACGGCCCTCGTCGACGGGCGGCTCGTCCTGTCGTCGACGCACATGAGCGGCGACGAGGACCGGAAGCCCGTGCGCGAGGCCCGCATGCTGTCCTTCGCCCCTGTCGCGCCTTAGACGCAGCGGGCGGGTACGCCGCCCGGTCGTGAGGGGCACTAACGTGCCGCGTATGACGACTGCACTGATCACGGGCGCGACGGCGGGCATCGGGGCCGCGTTCGCGCGGCGGCTCGCGGCCCAGGGGCACAACCTGGTGCTGGTGGCACGGGACATCGCGCGGCTGCGCGAGCAGGCCACCGAACTGCACGACCGGCACGGCATCGAGGCCGAGGTGCTGAGCGCCGACCTGTCCACGGAGGGCGGGATCGAAGCGGTGGTGAAGCGTCTCGTCGACCGCACGCACCCGGTCGATCTGCTGGTCAACAACGCCGGGTTCGGCAACAAGGGGCGCTTCCTGGAGGTGTCCATGGCCGACGAGCTGACGATGCTGAAGGTGCACTGCGAGGCGGTGCTGCGGCTGACCTCGGCGGCTGTCGCCGGGATGAGGGAGCGGGGCCGGGGCGGGGTCGTCAACGTGGCGTCGGTCGCGGCGTTCGTGCCGCGCGGTACGTACGGGGCGTCCAAGGCGTGGGTCGTGCAGTTCACCCAGGGCGCGGCGCGGGATCTGGCCGGGTCGGGGGTGCGGCTGATGGTGCTGTGCCCCGGGTTCGTGCGGACGGAGTTCCACGAGCGAGCCGGGATGGGCACGGACAACATCCCGAACTGGATGTGGCTCGACGCGGACAAGCTGGTGGCGTCCGCGCTGACGGACCTGGCCCGGGGGAAGACGGTGTCGATCCCGGACCCGCGCTACAAGGCGCTGATGGGGCTGGTGAAGGTCGCCCCGCGGGGCCTGCTCGGCGGGGTCACGTCGCGGACGGGGCGCAAGTACGGTCCGCAGTAGCACGTACGGTCCGCCGTAGCGCCGCACTCCGCTGCTGTGCGGCGTACGGATGCGGTAAGGGTGTGCCGTACGGGAGTGGTTCCACCCCCTCCCGCGTCCGGCGCACGGCTCGCCGCGAGGAACGCACCGAGGCCCGGCGCCCCCGCGACGGGGGTGCCGGGCCTCGGGCGTACCGAACGGCCTACCGAACGGTGCGGGCCGTACTAGTGGGAGTGGCCGTGGCCGCCGTGACCGGCGTCGCCCTCGTCCTCGGCCGGCTTCTCGACGACCAGGGTCTCGGTCGTGAGCAGCAGCGACGCGATGGACGCGGCGTTCTCCAGGGCGGAGCGGGTGACCTTGACCGGGTCGATGACGCCGGCCTTGACCAGGTCGCCGTACTCGCCGGTGGCGGCGTTGAAGCCCTGGCCCTTGTCGAGCTCGGAGACCTTGGAGGTGATGACGTAACCCTCCAGGCCGGCGTTCTCGGCGATCCAGCGCAGCGGCTCGACGGCGGCGCGGCGGACGACCGCGACACCGGTGGCCTCGTCGCCGGTCTTGCCGAGGTTGCCCTCCAGGACCTTCACCGCGTGGACGAGGGCGGAGCCACCGCCGGAGACGATGCCCTCCTCGACGGCGGCGCGGGTCGCCGAGATGGCGTCCTCGAGGCGGTGCTTCTTCTCCTTGAGCTCCACCTCGGTGGCGGCGCCGACACGGATGACGCACACGCCGCCGGCCAGCTTCGCGAGGCGCTCCTGGAGCTTCTCGCGGTCCCAGTCGGAGTCCGTGGACTCGATCTCGGCCTTGATCTGGTTGACGCGGCCCTTGACGTCGTCGGAGTTGCCCCCGCCGTCGACGATGGTCGTGTCGTCCTTGGAGACGGTGACGCGGCGGGCGGTGCCCAGCACGTCGAGACCGGCGCCGTCGAGCTTGAGGCCGACCTCCTCGGCGATGACGGTCGCACCGGTGAGGGTGGCGATGTCACCGAGCATGGCCTTGCGGCGGTCGCCGAAGCCCGGGGCCTTCACCGCGACGGCGTTGAAGGTGCCACGGATCTTGTTGACGACGAGGGTGGAGAGCGCCTCGCCCTCGACGTCCTCGGCGATGATCAGGAGCGGCTTGGAGGCGCCGGCCTGGATGACCTTCTCCAGGAGCGGGAGCAGCTCCTGGATGGAGCCGATCTTGCCCTGGTGGATCAGGATGTACGGGTCGTCGAGGACGGCCTCCATACGCTCCTGGTCGGACACCATGTACGGGGACAGGTAGCCCTTGTCGAAGGCCATGCCCTCGGTGAACTCCAGGTCCAGACCGAAGGTGTTGGACTCCTCGACGGTGATGACACCGTCCTTGCCGACCTTGTCCATCGCGTCCGCGATGAGCTCGCCGACCTGGGTGTCCTGCGCGGAGAGCGCGGCCACGGCGGCGATGTCGGACTTGTCGTCGATCGGGCGGGCGGTCGCGAGGAGCTCCTCGGACACGGCCTTGACCGCGGCGTCGATGCCCTTCTTCAGGGCGGCCGGGGAGGCGCCGGCGGCGACGTTGCGCAGGCCCTCGCGGACGAGCGCCTGGGCCAGCACGGTCGCGGTGGTGGTGCCGTCACCCGCTACGTCGTTGGTCTTGGTCGCCACCTCCTTGACGAGCTGGGCGCCCAGGTTCTCGTACGGGTCGTCGAGCTCGACCTCGCGCGCGATGGTGACACCGTCGTTGGTGATGGTGGGAGCGCCGAACTTCTTGTCGATGACGACGTTGCGGCCCTTGGGGCCGATCGTCACCTTGACCGTGTCGGCAAGCTTGTTGACGCCGCGCTCAAGGGCGCGACGGGCGTCCTCGTCGAACTTAAGAATCTTCGCCATGGGCTGTGTTCCCTCTCAAAATGAACTGCGCCCCTCGCCGCCCGGCTAGTTATTTCGCAGGGGGCCAGGGGCGCAGAACACAAGCAAACGTGGGTGAGTTACTTCTCGACGATCGCGAGAACGTCGCGGGCCGAGAGGACGAGGTACTCCTCGCCGTTGTACTTCACCTCGGTGCCGCCGTACTTGCTGTACAGGACGACGTCGCCGGTCTTGACGTCGAGCGGAAGCCGCTCGCCGTTCTCGAAGCGGCCCGGGCCCACCGCGAGGACGACGCCCTCCTGGGGCTTCTCCTTCGCGGTGTCCGGAATGACCAGGCCGGAAGCCGTGGTCTGCTCGGCGTCGAGCGGCTGGACCACAATGCGGTCCTCGAGCGGCTTGATCGCAACCTTGGAGCTGGTGGTCGACACGATCCGGTCTCCCCCTTCGGAGATCTCACGGGGTTTAACAGTCTGTGGGCGGCGACCTGACCGGCCCGTCGTCGCGGGTGCCGGACCTGCCCTGTCGCGCAAGGTGGTTCTGGCACTCTCCAGGGGGGAGTGCCAGCACCGAGACTATGACCGCGATTAGCACTCGGTCAAGCGGAGTGCCAATTCACCACCCTCGCGCCGTCCCGATCGGGGCCCCGTCGGGGCCCCGTCCGGACAACGCCGGGGTGGCGCGTGACGTTCCGGCAACGGCGAACGCGCGCGCAGCGGGGGCTGAGCGCGCGTTCACGGCCGGGTGCGGGGAAGGACGCGGGTCAGACGTAGTCCTCCAGCTTCGCCACCGCGTATCCCTTGTCGGTGATGGTCTTCATGACCTGGCGGATCATGTCGGGCATCGACCCCTTCCAGTCCTCCTTGCCCCGGAAGTGGGTGAGGACGATGTCGCCGGGGTGCAGGTCCCGGTCCCACTCGCGCCATTCCATGTGGTCGGGGAAGGCCTCGGAGGACCACAGGGGCACGGCGGTGATCCCGCAGGACTTGGCGACGACGAGGGTGTCGCGGTTGTAGTTGCCGTAGGGCGGGCGGAAGAGGGTGGGCCGCTTCCCGTAGTGCTGGAGGATCTTCTCCTGCTGGCCGCAGATCTCCCGCTTCTGCTCGCCGGCGGAGAGGCCGGGCAGATAGCGGTGGTTGAGCGTGTGGTTGCTGATCGTCACCCCGCGCTTCTGCATCTCCTTGAAGTAGCCGTAGTCGTCGTTGATGACGTAGTCGCTGACGAACGCGCTGTACGGGATATCCAGTTCGGTCATCATCCGCAGCAGCTCGGGGTCCTTCTCCGCCCCGTCGTCCATCGTCAGGAAGACGATCTTCTCCTTGGTCGGGACGGTGGTGAAGACGGGCGGCAGCCCGGCGTCGTCCCGGACCTCGAAGCCCTTGCGGGTGGTGATGCGCGGCTTCACCTTCGGCGGCTCGGGGGCCGCGAGCGGGGTCCTGGCCAGTCCCCACTTCTTCGCGGCGACGGCCCGCGCCGCCTGCTTCTTCCTGAGCGCCTCGGCGTAGGTGTCCAGGGCGCGGGCGGGCCCGGCCTCCGGAGCGGCCTCGCCCGGCTGGCCGGCGGCGGGCTTCGCGGGGCCGCCGGGAGTTCCCGGGCCACCGCCGCCCGTCTCCGCCGCGCACCCGGAGGCGACGGCGGCGGCCAGCAGGGCCGCCAGCACGACGGCACCCGATCTGTGCCACTTCATGGCTGCTTTTTCGTTTTGTCGTACTAGCTGCATGGCGCCGCATCCTGCCAGCCGTCGGCCCGCCCCCCGCCCCGACACCGCGAGCGGGTCGGCGCCGTCCCCCGGCCGGCCCACAGCGGCCTCCGGCGGCGCGGGCAGCGGCACCCGGCGCAGCGGCCACAATGGACCGGGTGAACGCGACGAACCCCTCCGCCCCGGACGACGACCCCGCGCGCGCCGCCTTCGCGGCGCTGCGCACTCCCGAGGGCGAGCAGCTGCTGGCCGAGCTGCGCGACCACGACCCCGCCGACGAGCTGGCCGCCGCGACCCGGCTGCGCCGCACGCACCCGGCGGAGCTGGTCTCGGCGGCCCTGGGCCAGGCCCGGCTGCGGCAGCGGGCGGTGGCCAAGTTCGGGGCCGAGGACGCCTACCGGATGTACTTCACGCCCAACGGGGTCGAGCAGGCCACCCGCACCTCGGTCGCCGCCCACCGCGCCGCCCGGTTCGCCGGGCTCGGCGTGCGGAGCGTGGCCGACCTGTGCTGCGGCATCGGCGGCGACGCCCTCGCCCTGGCCCGCGCCGGGATCTCCGTCCTGGCCGTGGACCGCGACCCGTTGACCGCCGAGGTGGCCCGCGCCAACGCGGAGGCGCTCGGTCTGGCGGGTCTGATCGAGGTGCGGTGCGCCGATGTCACGGAGATCGACACCGCCCCGTACGACGCGGTGTTCGTGGACCCGGCCCGGCGCGGCGGACGCGGCCGCATCTTCGATCCGGAGGCGTACTCACCGCCGCTGTCCTGGGCGGCGGCCGCCGCGCTGAAGGCCCCGAGGGCGGCGCTGAAGATCGCCCCGGGCGTGCCGCACGAGGCGATCGGCCCGGAGGCGGAGGCCGAGTGGATCTCGGACGGCGGCGATGTGAAGGAGGCGGTGCTCTGGTACGGGGAGGGCTTCGCGCCCGGCGCGTTCCGGGCCACGCTGCTGCCCTCCGGGGCGACCCTGACCGCCCCGGCCCCCCTGCCCGCCCCGCCCGTGGGCCCGGTCGGGCGCTATCTGTACGAGCCGGACGGCGCGGTGATCCGGGCGCATCTGGTCGCCGACATCGTCGAGCGGTGCGGCGGGCGGCTGGTGGACGAGACGATCGCGTACGTCACGAGCGACACGCGGTACTCCTCCCCGTACGTCTCCGGGTACGAGATCACCGACCGGCTGCCGTTCAACATGAAGAAGCTGAAGGCGCTGCTGCGGGAGCGGGGGGTCGGCGTACTGACCGTCAAGAAGCGCGGCTCGGCGGTCGAGCCGGAGGAGCTGCGTCGCCGGATGAAGCTGAGCGGTCCGCACGCGGCGACGGTGTTCCTGACCCGGGTGGCGGGGGCTCCGACGATGCTGATCGGCCATCCGCTGGGCTGACCCGCCCGGCGGGCCCCATCAGGACGCCCACCACCCAACGGCGGTGCGCCAGGGCCGTGACCGCGCCGGTCAGCGCGGTCAGCCAGGCGACCATGCCGACGCCCATCACGAGGGCGACCAGCCCGTACGTCTCCCGGCCGGGCCGCGCGTTCGCGGGCCCGAGCACACAGAGGGCGAGCCCCACCGCGCCCAGGACGAAGGACAGGAGCAGCCAGGCGAGGCTCGTCCCGGGCATCCGCAGCCGCCGGTCGCGCTCCGGGTCCCGGTCGAGCGCGCCCCAGGCGGCGAGCAGCGAACGGACCTTCCGGTCCCGCGCGACGCCGAGGCAGAAGAAGATGACGGCCGGGATCAGCACCGTCGCGCCGCTGAGCAGGCTGACGATTCCGCCGACGACGCTGGTGAAGTCGACCAGGTCGACCGCCCGCTCGAACAGGACGATCCCGGAGCCCACCAGAGCCCAGCCGATCGCGACGAGCCCCGCCCACATCCACAGCAGCCCGAGCCGCCCGGGACCCACGTGCATCCTCACCAGCTCGCCCAGGACCACCGCCCGGTCGGCGAGCAGCGCCTCACGGTCGGGCCAGGAGCGGATCTCGGCAGGCGGCGGAGGCGGCGGAAGAGGGGCACGGCGTGGCATGCACAGAACACTACCGACCGGGCCACGAGGGTCCGCGCACGCGCTCGTCCGGGCCCTCACTGCCGCGCGCCGGCTCAAGCTCCGGCGACCCGCTACCCGCTACCGGCTACCGGCTACCGGCCCAAGCTCCTTCGGCCGCGCGCCCGTTCAGGCGTCGCGCAGCGCCTGGATGTCCAGCTTGCCCATGCCGAGCATCGCCTTCATGGTCCGGTCCGCCTTCGCCGGGTCCGGGTCGGCCAGCAGGCGCGGCAGCTCGTTCGGCACGATCTGCCAGGAGACCCCGTACTTGTCCTTGAGCCAGCCGCACTGGCCTTCTTCGCCGCCCTCGGAGAGCGCGTCCCAGAGCCGGTCCACCTCGGCCTGGTCGGCGCAGTCCACGGAGAGCGAGATCGCCTCGGTGAAGGGGAACTGCGGCCCTCCGTTGAGCCCCAGGTAGTCCTGGCCCGCGAGCCGGAACCCGACGGTGAGCACGGAACCCGTCTCGCCCGGGGCGGATTCTCCGTAGTGGGTGACGTCCAGGATGCGGGAGTCCCCGCCGAAGATCGCGACGTAGTGCTCGGCGGCCTCCTCGGCCTTGCCGTCGTACCAGAGACAGGGCGTGATCTTCTGCATGATCTTCTCCTCGTCGGGCCGTCCACACGTCCGGACCGGACGGTCCGGACGTGTGGAAGGTAGACCCGGTCCGCCGCCCGAACTCATCGGACACGCCCCGGCTTGGCCGCCCCCACCCGGGCGGGCTCAGCGGGAAGCGGGGGTGGCACATGCTCAGCGGGAAGCGGCGTCGTCCTCCCGCTCGGCGCCCCGGTTCCGCGCGGCCCCCCGGTTCCGCGCGGCCCCCCGGTTCCGCTCGGCCCCCCGGTCCCGCTCCACGCCCGTCGGCCCGCCGAGGGCCTTCCGCTCCGCCGGCAGCAGGACGTAGGCCGCCAGCGCGGCCGCCGTCAGGAGCCCCGCGGCGGCCCAGAACGCGGCCGCGTACCCCGCGGACAGCTCGGTGCGCCCGGTGGAGCCTGCGGTGACCCGGGCGGCGACGGTGACCAGGACCGCGAGGCCGAGCGAGCCGCCGACCTGGCGCGAGCTGTTGAGCAGCCCGGAGGCCATGCCGGTCTCGCCGGTGGCCACGTCGGTCGTCGCGGCCGTGCCGAGCGGCACGAAACAGAGCCCGATGCCGAAGGAGCAGAGCAGCGACGGGCCGAGGATGGAGACGAGGAAGCCGCCGTCGACCGTGGCGGTCGCCGCGAACCAGGCCATGCCGAGCGCGGCCAGCGTCGCGCCCGCCGTCATCAGCCGACGGATGCCGAGCGCGGCGACCGCCCGGGTGGCGAGGATCGAGCCGGCGACGACGCCCACGCAGAACGGCAGGAACGCGAACCCGGCGGCGGTCGGCCCGAACCCGAGGACCAGCTGCATGTAGAGCGAGACGAAGTAGAACGCGCCGAACTGGGCCGAGGCCAGCAGCAGACAGAACAGGTTCGCGGTCAGCACCGGCCGCCCCCTCAGCAGGCCGGGCCGGAGCAGCGGCGACGCGGTCCGCAGCTCGACGGCGACGAAGGCGGCCAGCAGGATCACCGCGGCGCCGAGGGAGGCGAGCGTGACCGCCGAGCCCCAGCCGTGGTCCGAGGCCCGCACCAGACCGAGGACCAGCAGTGTCGTCCCGGCCGTGACCAGCAGCGCCCCGGCCACGTCCAGCCGCGCCCCGGGCCGCCGCCCCCCGCCGACGGGTCCGGTGCGCGCGGCGGCGGCCAGCGCGAAGGCGACGATCGGCACGTTGACCAGCATCACGGACCGCCAGCCCGTCGCGTCGGTGAGCACCCCGCCCGCCAGCACCCCGACCGCGCCGCCCGCCGCGCCCGCCATGCCCCACAGCCCGAGCGCCCGGGACCGGGTGGGCCCGGCCGGGAAGGCGAGGGTGATCAGGGCGAACGCCACCGGGGAGAGGGCCGCCGCGCCGACGCCCTGGACGGCCCGCGCCGCCACCAGCGACCCGGGCGACCAGGCGAGCCCGCCGGCCAGGCTGGCCAGGCCGAAGAGCACCAGACCCGCCGTCAGGACACGGCGCGGACCGGCCAGGTCGGCGAGCCGGCCGCCGAGCATGAGGAGCCCGCCGAAGGCGAGGGCGTAGGCGTTCACGACCCACAGCAGCCCCTCCCCGCCGAAGCCGAGGTCGCTGCGGATGTCGGGCAGCGCGACGTTCACCACGGACATGTCCAGCGACACCAGGAACTGCACCGTGAGCGCCACCACCAGCAGCCACCGCGCGTGCCGCGCCCCCGCGCCTCCACCGGCCCCCACGCCCGCCGTCCCGTCCTCGGGACCTCTTCCCGTCCCGCTCTTCCCCGCGCCGTCCATGACGTCCCCTTCGCTTCGCGCTTCCCTCGACCGGGAATTACCATACACGTATAGAAAATAGGCGCCGATGCATCGGGAGAGTCCCGCGGCGGACCGGAGCAGGGCCCCGGAAGGAGAGAATGCCCAGGTGTCAGGCACCGAGAAGACCGAGAAGACAAAGAAGATGAAAAATCCGGTGACGGGCGGCAAACCGGACGCGTCCGGGCAGCCCACGGGACGGCCGGCGGGACGGCCCGTGGGGCGGCCCCGCCGGCTGGACCCGGAGGTGATGGTCGCCACCGCGCGTCGCATCGTCGAGGAGGAGGGCGTGGCCGCCCTGTCCATGCGGCGGGTGGCGAAGGAGCTGGGCAGCACCCCCATGGCGCTCTACCACTACGTGCAGGACAAGGACGAGCTGCTGATGCTCACCCTGTCCGGAACGGCGGCGGCGTTCCCGCGCCCGGAGCTGCCCGAGGACCCGCGCGAGCGGCTGGTGGCGGTGGCCGCGCACCTGCACGACATCATCGGCCGGATCCCCTGGGTGCTGGACATCCTGGCACTGGGCGAGCTGACGGACCGCAACGCGCTGTGGATGGTGGAGGAGATCATCGACTGCGCGCTCGCCTGCGGCCTCTCCCCGGCCCGCTCGGTGCGGGCGTACCGGACGATCTGGAGTTACGTCTACGGGGACCTGGTCTTCCGCAGGGCGGCGGCCCGCCGGGCGGAGAACCCGTCGCGCCGGGAGTTCTTCCCGGAGATGGTCACCGAGCAGGACGCGGCGGAGCTGCCCCGGCTCACCGAGGTCAAGGACCGCTGGCGGGAGTACGCCGCCGACTACGAGACCGTCGAGGAGCTCGAAGCGATCGTGGACGGCCTGCTCAGGCGCGGGACGCGGAACGCGAAGGCCTGACCGGGCCGCCGGGGCGCGAAAGCCTCACGGACCGGACCGCCGGGACGCGAAGCCTCACGGACCGAGCCACCGGAACGCAGGGTCACGGGCCGGGCCGCCGGAACGCAAGGTCACGGACCGGGCCGCAGGGCCACAGGGCCACAGGGGCCGCAAAGGCCGCAGGGGCCACAGGGCCACAGGGGCCGCAAAGGCCGCAGGGGCCACAGGGCCACAGGGCCACAGGGCCACAGGGCCACAGGGCCACGGTGCCCCCGCCCGGCCCCCGCGCGTTCAGCCCACCGCCTCGAAGCGCCAGCGGTGCACCGGGCGGGTGATCAGGGCGGCGTCGGGCTCGGGGAGTTCGGGGAGGTCGTCGCCGTACGAGGCGCCCTGCCACCACGTCATCACCAGCACCCGGTCCTGCGGGGCGCGCAGCAGTTCGCTGCGGTGGGGTTCGCGGGCCAGCTCGGCGGCCCGTGCCCGCGCCCACTCCAGGAGTTCGCCGCCGCGCCCCTCGGCGGCGCGGGCCTCCCACATCAGGACGATGGTCGCGGCGCTCATGAGTACAGGTTGTCCTTGCTGATCTCGTGCACGTGGTCATGTGTGTGCTCATGCGTGTGCTCATGCGTGTGCTCATGGTGGGCCCCCGGCACATGCGGCTCCGTGACCGGCAGCGAGGAGTCGGCCGACAGCTCCAGGTCGGAGGGGCGGCGGTTGCGGGCGACCATCTCCGCGCCGAGCGCCGCGACCATCGCCCCGTTGTCGGTGCAGAGCCCGGGGCGCGGCACGCGCAGCCGGATGCCGGCCCGCTCGCAGCGTTCCTGGGCCAGGGTGCGCAGCCGGGAGTTGGCCGCGACGCCGCCGCCGATCATCAGGTGGTCGACGCCCTCGTCCTTGCAGGCCCGCACCGCCTTTCGCGTGAGCACGTCCACCACGGCCTCCTGGAAGGACGCCGCCACGTCCCGGACCGGCACCTCCTCGCCCGCCGCGCGCTTCGCCTCGATCCAGCGGGCGACGGAGGTCTTGAGCCCGGAGAAGGAGAAGTCGTACGGGGCGTCGCGCGGGCCGGTCAGGCCGCGCGGGAACGCGATCGAGGCCGGGTCGCCCTCCTTCGCGAGCCGGTCGATGACCGGGCCGCCGGGGAAGCCGAGGTTCAGCACGCGGGCGATCTTGTCGAACGCCTCGCCCGCCGCGTCGTCGATCGTCGCGCCGAGCGGCCGGACGTCGCTGGTGATGTCGGGGGCCAGCAGGAGCGAGGAGTGGCCGCCGCTGACCAGCAGGGCCATCGTCGGCTCGGGCAGCGGGCCGTGCTCCAGCTGGTCGACGCAGATGTGCGAGGCGAGGTGGTTGACCCCGTAGAGCGGCTTGCCGAGCGCGTACGCGTACGCCTTCGCGGCCGAGACGCCGACGAGCAGCGCTCCGGCGAGGCCGGGGCCCGAGGTGACGGCGATCCCGTCGAGGTCGCGGGCGCTGATCCCGGCCTCCTTCAGGGCCCTCTCGATGGTGGGGACCATCGCCTCCAGGTGGGCGCGGGAGGCGATCTCCGGGACGACGCCGCCGAAGCGGGCGTGGGTGTCGACGCTGGAGGCGACGGCGTCCGCGAGCAGGGTCGTACCGCGCACGATGCCCACGCCGGTCTCGTCGCAGGAGGTCTCGATGCCGAGTACGAGGGGTTCGTCGACAGCCATCATTCAGTCCCGGTCTCTGGTGCGTGCTCGTGCTCGTGCACTGCTTGCTCTTGCATGGTCAGGCGCATGACCAGGGCGTCGATGTTCCCCGGCTGGTAGTAGCCGCGCCGGAAGCCGATCGGTTCGAAGCCGAAGCGCTCGTACAGCTTCTGCGCCCGGGTGTTGTCGACCCGGACCTCCAGGAGGACCGTGGCGCACTCGAAGTCGGTGGCGGCCTTCAGCAGGTCGGTGAGGAGTTCGGAGCCGAGGCCGGCGCCCCACGCCTCACGGCTGACCGCGATCGTCTGGACGTCGGCCAGATCACCGAGGGCGGCGAGCCCGGCGTAGCCGGCGATCCGCCCGGTGGCGGGGTCCTCGGCGACGACGTAGTGGCGGGTGGCGCCGGGGCCGCGGGCATGGGCCAGCTCGGACCAGAACATCCCGGGCGACCAGGCGTCGTCCGGGAACAGCGCGTGTTCGAGGTCGAGCACCGGCGCGATGTCCCACCAGCGCATCTCGCGCAGTACGGCGGCGGTGGCGGTGCTCACGTGGGGGTGACCACCTTGTAGTTCTTCGGGACCTGCGCGTCGGGCCTGCGCAGATAGAGCGGTCGGGGCTCCAGGAGCTCCTGTCCGGCGGCGAGGCGTTCGGCGGCGAGCCCGGCGAGCGCCCCGGCGGCGACGTGCTCGGGGCCGCGCGCGTCCGGGAAGGCGTCCGGGTAGAGCACCGCGCCCGCGCCGACCACGGGGAGCCCGGCCAGCGCCCCGGCGATGTCGGCGGGCCGGTCGACGGCGGGTTCGCCCGAACGGGTGCGGGCGTCCTCGTACCGCGCCCAGTAGACCTCCTTGCGGCGCGCGTCGGTCGCCACGGCGAACGGCCCTTCCAGACCCTCCAGTCCGGCGGCGTAGGCGAGTCCGTCCAGGGTGCACAGGCCGTGGACCGGCACGGAGAGGACGGAGCCGAAGGTGGCGGCGGTGACCAGGCCGACCCGCAGGCCGGTGTACGGGCCGGGGCCGACGCCCACGACCACGGCCGTCACGGCGTCGAGTGCCGTCCCGGCCTCCGCGAGGACCCGGTCGACGGCGGGGAGCAGCAGCTCCCCGTGCCTGCGGGCGTCGACCTGTCCCGAGGAGGCGATGACGGACGTGCCGTCGTGCAGGGCGACGGTGACGGCGGGCGTGGCGGTATCCATGGCGAGCAAGAGCACGCAAACAGCCTACGGCTCCGCCGACGGCGTTACGGCGTCCGTACGGCGTCCCGGCCCGCCCCGTCCCTGCTGCTACCGTCACCGGGTATCCGCGGGTACGACGTAAACGCTTGTACGACATGCGGCAACGGCAGTCGAAAGGGGATTTCACGGTGGCTAGGGGAAGCTCGGGAATCGTGGCCGGGCTCACTGCGGCGGCGGTCGCCGCGGTCGCCTTCCTCGCCTACCAGGCCTCGGCGAACGCCCCCGCCTCGGTGGCGTCCACGCCCGACAAGAAGCCCGCCGCCTCGGCCTCGGCCCAGCCCTCCGCCAAGCCGAAGCCCAAGGCCGACCCGCTGGCGGTCCCGGCCGCGTCCGGCGAGGGCGAGCGTGTCGTGTACGCGCTGAAGGACCGCCGGGTGTGGCTGGTCGACGAGTCCGACGAGGCGATCCGCACCTTCACCGTGATGCCGAGCCCCGTCAGCCCGCCCCCCGGGGTCCACAAGGTCACCTCGCGGACGGGCACGGTCCGGGGTTCGGACGGCGTCCCGATCGAGCACGTGGTCCGCTTCGCGAACGTGGACGAGGTGACGATCGGCTTCAGCGCGGCGCAGGACGGCTCGATGGCCAGCCCGGACCCGACGTCGAAGACCGGCGGCGTCCGGATGAAGCGCGCGGACGGCAACGCGATGTGGACCTTCGCGACGGTCGGCGCGAAGGTCGTCGTCGTCCCGTAGCGGAGGTACCCCCGCTACGCGGCGTCGCGCCTGGCCGGCGGGGGGATCACACCCCGGTCCGCCGCCTCCGGCTCTCCGGCCTCGTCGCTCGGCGGGGTGGAGACCGCGGTGGCCGCGGCGCACGAGGCCAGCAGGTCCTTCATCGACAGGGCGGACGGAGTCGGTCGCGGCTGCGCTGCGCGCTCGGGCGTCGGCATGGATGCCTCCTTGATGCTCCGATGGAGGGCGAAGTTAGGTAAACCTAACCACGCCTCGTACCCATGTGACCACGACCACGGGTCCGGACGCAACAATTTACCGACGCCTTGTCGGGAAGGCTACTCCCGGAGCTTTACTCCAGATCCGCCCGCAGCCCCGCCCAGCGCGTCCCGATGCCGACCAGGGTCACCTCGCGCCGCTCGTCGTCGGTGTCGCCCGTCGCGCGGTCGATGAGGACCCGCAACCGGTCGTCGGCCAGCTCCTCCACCTTGCCGTCGCCCCACTCCACGACCACCACGGACTCCGGCAGCGACACGTCCAGGTCCAGGTCCTCCATCTCGTCGAGCCCGCCGCCCAGGCGGTACGCGTCCACGTGGACCAGGGCGGGCCCCCCGGTCAGCGAGGGGTGGACACGGGCGATGACGAACGTGGGCGAGGTGACCGCTCCGCGCACGCCGAGGCCCTCTCCGAGGCCCCGGGTCAGCGTCGTCTTCCCGGCGCCCAGCTCCCCGGTGAGCATGACCAGGTCGCCGGGGGCCAGCACCCGGGCGAGCCGGCGGCCCAGATCCTGCATCTGTTCGGGGGAGGTGACGGTGAACGTCACCGTCACGGCCCCGGGTACAGCCTCGGTTACGGCCCCGGCGGGCTCGGGAGCGGTCGTCCCCGCTGTCTCCGGAACGGTCTCAGCGGCCGGGCCGCTGTGCGGTGCTTCCATGTCCGCCAACGTTAGCGCCCGGCACGGTGCCGCTGCGTACGAGCAGGTCGGCCAGCCGGTCGGTGACCGTCTCCGGGTGTTCCAGCATCACCAGGTGCCCGGCGTCCGGCACGATCACCAGCTCGGCGTCGGGCAGCACGTCGGCGATGGCCTCGCTGTGGGAGCTGGGGGTGACCAGGTCCTTCTCCCCGGCCAGGATGAGCACGGGCACGTCCCGGAACGCGGGCAGCGCACCGCTCTTGTCGTGCTCGGTGAAGGCCGGGTAGAACTCGGCGACCACATCGATCGGGGTGGACTCGATCAGCCGTTCCGCGAACCGGGCGACCGCCGGGTCCACGTCCCGCGAGCCGAACGAATACCGCTTGATCAGTCCGGCGAAGAGGTCCGCGGTGGCCCGCCGCCCCTTCTCCACCAGCTCCGTCTGCGAGCCGAGCGCCTTCAGCACCCCGGGCAGCACCCGGCGCACCGCGTTCACGCCCGCCACCGGCAGCCCGAAGTTGACCTCGCCGAGCTTGCCGCTGGAGGTGCCGACCAGGGCGACGGCGGCGACCCGGTCGCGGATCAGGGCCGGGTACTGGTCGGCCAGCGCCATCATCGTCATGCCGCCCATGGAGTGCCCGGCCAGCACCAGCGGGCCCTCGGGGGCCGCCGCGTCGATGACCGCCTTCAGGTCGCGGCCGAGCTGGTCGATGCCGACCGGCACCCCGTCCGCCTGCGCCCGGCCGCGCCCGGAGCGGCCGTGGCTGCGCTGGTCCCAGTAGACGGCGCGTACGAGGCCGCGCAGGGCGGCCCGCTGGAAGTGCCAGGAGTCCTGGCCGAGGCAGTAGCCGTGGCTGAAGACGACGGTGACCGGGGCGGGGGCCTTGCGCCCGAAGAGCCTGCGGCGGCGGGAGCCGGACGCGCCGGGGCCCTCGTCGGCCGCCGGAGCGTCCTCCACCTCGTCGATCTCGTAGTACAGCTCGGTGCCGTCGTCGGCGACGGCCCGGCCCGGCGTGCCGCGCAGCGAGCCGTAGGGCCCGGTGGCGTCCAGCGCGAGGCGGGCCTTCTTGCGCATGCCGCGCCCGACGGTGAGCCGCTCGACGGCGACCCCGGCGGCCGCGCCGGCGGCGAGCACCCCTATGGCGGCTCCGGCGATCCCGGCCCGGCGCCAGCCTGCCGCGCCGGCGGCGGTCGCGGCCACCACGGCCCCCGCGTCGCTCTCGCTCACCGCGGCACGCTCCCGGTCGGTTCGTCGGCCGTCCCGTTCACGTACACACGGGGCACCCGGGAGCCGATGCGGGTGACGATCTCGTACGCGATGGTGCCGGCGGCCTCCGCCCAGTCCTGCGCGGTCGGCTCGCCCCGGTCGCCCGGGCCGAACAGCACCGCTTCCGCGCCCGCCTCCGGCCGGTCGCCGTCGAGGTCGACGACGAACTGGTCCATGGCGACCCGGCCCGCGACCGTGCGCACCTTCCCGCCGACCAGGACGGGTCCCGTGCCCGACGCGTGGCGCGGGACGCCGTCCGCGTAGCCGACGGGGATCAGGCCGAGGGTCGTCTCGGCGGACGTCGTGTAGTGGTGGCCGTAGCTGACGCCGTGTCCGGCCGGGGCGTCCTTGACCAGGGCGACGGAGGCGGCGAGCGTCATCACGGGCCGCAGCCCGAAGTCGGCGGGCGTGCCCAGCTCGGGGGCGGGCGAGACGCCGTACATCGCGATGCCGGTCCGCACGAGGTCGAAGTGCGCCTCGGGGATCGTGAGCGTGGCCGGGGAGTTGGCCAGGTGCCGCACCTCGGGCTCCACGCCCTCCTTCTCGGCGTACGCCACCATGTCGCGGTAGACGCCGAGCTGGGCGGCGATCGAGGGGTGGCCGGGCTCGTCGGCGCAGGCGAAGTGGGACCAGAGGCCGGTGATCCTCACCCGCCCGGCCCGCTCGGCGGCCAGCGCCTCGGTGACCAGTTCGGGCCAGTCGGCGGGCTGACAGCCGCTGCGGCCGAGGCCGGTGTCGGCCTTGAGCTGGATCCTGGCCGGCCGGCCGGCCGCGCCGGCGGCCGCGACGACCTCGCGCAGCGCCCACATGCCGCTGACCGACACGTCGATGCCGGCCTCGATCGCCTCGCGCCAGGGTCCCCCGGGCGTCCACAGCCAGCACATGATCGGGCCGTCGAGTCCGGCCGCGCGCAGGGCGAGGGCCTCCTGCGGGGTCGCGGTTCCCAGCCAGGTCGCCCCGGCCTCGCGGGCGGCCCGCGCGCAGGGCACGGCCCCGTGCCCGTAACCGTCGGACTTCACCACGGCCATGAGCTGCGCCCCGGCCGCACGCTCGCGCAGGACGCGCACGTTGGCGCGCAGCGCGGCGAGGTCGATCTCGGCACGGGCTCTCAGGGACGCTGTCTCGTTCATCGCGCCCAGTCTCTCAGAGGCGTCGGCCGCCTCCCCGACGGTGCACGCCGATATCCAACCTTATGTACGTTACGTACGTTTCCGTTTCATCGCATGGGTCAGGTGGTCGACCAGGACCGGGACATGGCTGTCGTCCACGTCCTTCACGGCGGTGATCAGGGTGACGGGTCCGCCCTCGCGCACCAGGCCGACGAGCCGCTCGACCGCCTCCGTGTGCGCCGGGTCGTCCAGTTCGGTGCGGTAGCGCTCGACGAAGCCGTCGTGACGCTCGCCGGAGGAACCGCCCTGGTGGTACCAGGAGCGCAGCTCGTCCGATGGGGTGACGTCCTTCAGCCATACGTCGATCGCGGCCCGCTCCTTGGAGACGCCCCGGGGCCAGAGCCGGTCGACCAGGACCCTGGTGCCGTCGTCGTCCTCCGGCGGGTCGTAGACCCTGCGTACGCGTACGGGTTCGCTCACTGCCAGGACCGCCCTTCTGCCGGGGCTTCCAGCATGGCCCCCTCCTCACCCCGCCCGCACGTCGCGCCAGGCGGCCTGGATGCCGTCCGCGACGTCCTGCGCGGAGACCGGGGCCCCGTCCGAGCCGTGCCGGGCGGCGAGCCCGTGCAGGTACGCGCCCACGGACGCGGCGTCGCGCGGGGCGAGTCCGGCCGCGAGCAGGGACCCGGTCAGCCCGGAGAGCACGTCGCCGCTGCCCGCCGTGGCGAGCCAGGGCGTGCCGGTCGGGTTGACCCGTACGGGGGTGTCGCGGGCCTCCGCGATCAGGGTCGTGGAGCCCTTGAGGAGCACGGTGGCGCGGTAGCGGGCGGCCAGTTCGCGCACCGCGGCGAGCCGCCCGGCCTCGACCTCCTCGCGGGCCGTGGAGAGGAGCGCCGCGGCCTCCCCGGCGTGCGGGGTGAGGACGGTCGGCGCGGTCCGGGTCCGTACGGTCTCGGCGTCCAGCAGCCGCAGCCCGTCCGCGTCCACGAGCACGGGGACGTCGGCGGCCAGCACGTCGGCGATGGCCGCCTTGGCGCTCCGCCCGTCGCCGAGCCCGGGCCCGACCACCCAGGCCTGCACGCGTCCGGCCTCCGACGGCGGCCCGGCGTGCACCAGCGCCTCGGGGTAGCGGGCGATCACCGCGTCCGCGCCCGGTCCGACGTACCGCACGGCCCCGGCCCCGCCGCGCAGCGCGCCCGCGACCGCGAGGACGGCCGCGCCCGGGTAGCGCTCGGACCCGGCGACGACGCCGACGACGCCGCGCCGGTACTTGTCGCTCTCCGGGCCCGGCGCGGGAAGCAGCGCGGCGACGTCCGCGTACTGGAGGGCCTCCAGGTCCGGCGGCTCGGGCAGTTCCGGGCCGAGCCCGATGTCCACCAGCCGCAGGGCCCCGGCGTGTTCGGCGGCCGGGTCGATCAGGAGGCCGGGCTTGTAGGTGCCGAAGGTGACCGTCGCGTCCGCCCGGACCGCGTCCCCGTGCACCTCCCCGGTGTCGGCCTCCACCCCGCTCGGCAGGTCGACCGCCAGGACCGGGGTACGGTCGCGGGTCACCGTGTGCAGCAGCCCGGTGGCGTCCTCGCGCAGCCCGCCGCGCCCGCCGATGCCGGTGATGCCGTCCACGACGAGGTCGAGCACGCCGAGCCCGTCCGGCCCGTCGACGACGTGTCCCCCGGCCGCCAGCAGGGCGGCGAGGCCGCCGGGGTGGGCCCGGTCGGGGGCGAGCAGCAGGGCGCGGACGCCCGCGCCCCGGCGGGCCAGGCGGGCGCCCGCGTACAGCGCGTCGCCGCCGTTGTCGCCGCTGCCGACCAGGAGCAGGACCCGGGACCCGTACACCCGCCCGTTGCGCCGCAGCAGGTCGCCGCAGGCCACGGCGAGCCCGGCGGCGGCGCGCCGCATTAGGGCGCCCTCCGGCAGCCGCTGCATGAGGGCGGCCTCGGCGGCCCGTACGGTCTCCACGCTGTAGGCACGTCGCATGGGCCCAACCCTCCGCGATCACGCGGGCCGACGCCACCCCCGTACGCCGTACGCCCGCCTCGCCGGAGCCACTCGGACGCCGTAGGCCCACCGCGCGGGAGCCACTCGCACGCCCGTACGCCCACCGCGCGGGACGGGAGCCACCCGCGCGCCCGCCGCGGAAGCCCCCCGTACGTGACGGCCACCGGTGGGACCACGAGGCTCACCCCTCGGCGATGACCACCGCCGACGCCACCCCCGCGTCGTGGCTGAGCGAGACGTGCCAGCCCCGTACGCCCAGTTCGGCGGCGCGAGCGGCGACCGTGCCGCGTACCCGCAGCCGGGGCTGCCCGCTCTCCTCGACCCAGACCTCCGCGTCGCTCCAGAGCAGCCCGCCGGGTGCGCCGAGCGCCTTGGCCAGGGCCTCCTTCGCGGCGAACCGGGCGGCGAGCGAGGCGATCCCGCGCCGCTCGCCGCTGGACAGCGTCAGCTCGCTTTCGACGAAGAGCCGGTCGGCCAGCTGGGGCGTACGCTCCAGCGCCGCGCCGAAGCGCTCGATCTCGGCCACGTCGATGCCGACCCCGATGATCACGAACCCACCCCTGTCACCTCGTCGCCCGGGCGCGTCCCGGGTCACTCCACGGTCACGGACTTCGCCAGGTTGCGCGGCTGGTCCACTTCGTTGCCGCGGGCCGTCGCGAGCTCGCAGGCGAAGACCTGGAGCGGCACGGTGGCGACCAGCGGCTGAAGCAGCGTAGGCGTTGCGGGGACCGTGATGAGGTGGTCGGCGTACGGGACGACGGCCTCGTCGCCCTCCTCGGCGACGACGATGGTGCGCGCGCCCCGGGCCCGGATCTCCTGGATGTTGGAGACGATCTTGTCGTGGAGGACCGAACGGCCGCGCGGTGACGGCACGATGACGACGACCGGGAGGCCCTCCTCGATGAGCGCGATCGGCCCGTGCTTCAGCTCGCCGGCCGCGAAGCCCTCGGCGTGCATGTAGGCGAGTTCCTTGAGCTTGAGCGCCCCTTCGAGGGCGACCGGGTAGCCGACGTGCCGGCCGACGAACAGGACCGTGTCGTGGTGGGCGAGGGACCGGGCCAGCTCGCGTACGGGCTCCATCGTCGTGAGGACCCGGTCGACCTCGCCGGAGATCGCGGAGAGCTGACGCACCACCGTACGGATCTCGTCGCCCCATTTGGTGCCGCGCACCTGGCCGAGGTAGAGCGCCACGAGGTAGCAGGCGACGAGCTGGGTGAGGAAGGCCTTGGTGGAGGCGACGGCGACCTCGGGCCCGGCGTGGGTGTAGAGGACGGCGTCGGACTCGCGTGGGATCGTCGAGCCGTTGGTGTTGCAGATGGCGAGCACCTTCGCGCCCTGTTCGCGGGCGTGCCGCAGCGCCATCAGGGTGTCCATGGTCTCGCCGGACTGGGAGATGGCGACGACGAGGGTGCGCTGGTCCAGGATCGGGTCCCGGTAGCGGAACTCGCTGGCGAGTTCGGTCTCGCAGGGCAGCCGGGTCCAGTGCTCGATGGCGTACTTGGCGATCATGCCGGCGTGGAAGGCGGTCCCGCAGGCGACGATGACGACCTTGTCGACCTCCCGCAGATCGGCGGCGGGGATGCGCACCTCGTCGAGGTGGAGCGTGCCCTCCCCGTCGACCCGGCCGAGGAGGGTGTCGGCGACGGCCCGGGGCTGGTCGGCGATCTCCTTGAGCATGAAGGAGGCGTAGCCGCCCTTCTCGGCGGCGGACGCGTCCCAGTCGACGTGGTACTCGCGCACCTCGGCGAGCTCCCCGTCGAACCCGGTGACGACGACGCCCTCGCGGCTCAGCTCGACGACCTGGTCCTGGCCCAGCTCGACGGCGGACCGGGTGTGCGCGATGAAGGCGGCGACGTCCGAGGCGAGGAACCACTCGTCCTGCCCCACGCCCACGACGAGCGGTGAGTTGCGCCGGGCGCCGACCACCACGTCCGGCTGGTCCGCGTGCACGGCGACCAGGGTGAAGGCCCCCTCCAGCCGCCGGCACACCTGGCGCATCGCCTCCGCGAGGTCCCCGCCGGCCGAGAACGCCTCGGCCAGCAGGTGCGAGACGACCTCGGTGTCCGTCTCCGACTCCAGGGCGTGGCCGCGTCCGGTCAGCTCGCGGCGCAGGGCCGCGAAGTTCTCGATGATCCCGTTGTGCACGACGGCGACCCGGCCCGCGTTGTCCAGATGCGGGTGGGCGTTGGCGTCGGTCGGCGCTCCGTGCGTCGCCCAGCGGGTGTGCCCGATCCCGGTCCGCCCGGCCGGCAGCGGCCGGGCGGCGAGCTCCTTCTCCAGATTGACGAGCTTGCCCGCCTTCTTCGCGGCGGCGAGCCCGCCGTCCGCGAGAACGGCGACGCCCGCCGAGTCGTAGCCCCGGTATTCGAGGCGCTTGAGTCCTGCGACGACGACGTCCTGCGCCGACTGCATCCCGACATAACCCACGATTCCGCACATAGCGGCACCCTAAGGCCGGAAGCGCCTCGCGAGAGGAATGCTGGTCGCATGCGATTTCTTGCACATGACCCACACGAAGGGCGGCCGGACATGTCAGTGACCCGGATCGCCATCGACGATGAAGCCCTGGATCGGGCGATGGCCCTGTCCAGGGCCCGGACGAAGAGGGAGGCCGTCAACCTCGCCCCGCGCTTCTACGCGGAGCGGCAGGAGCGTGCGGCGCGGATCGGCCGCCACTTCGAGCGTGCGCGCGACCGGGGCGCGGTCGAGGACGCGTCCAGTCGGGTACGGAACCCCGCCCGGTCCCTGCCGGGAGCACGAACAGTGCGCCCCGAACCCCATCGCGGCCGGGCCCGTTCTCCGGTGTTCAGTACTCGGGGCCTTCAGGTGACACGCGCCGGATCACGAGACACTAGCCCTGCCGGTCCAGCCACTGCGAGATCACGCGGTTGGTCTCGTCGGGCATCTCCCCCTGGATCCAGTGACCGCAGTCCAGGCCGACCACTTCCACGTTGGGCACGAACTCCGCCAGTCTTTCGAACCTCGGGACCGCCGCGTCCTGGTCGCCGTAGATCATGAGGGTGGGCTGCTTGATGATCGGGTCCACGTCCGCCAGCTGGTGCCAGTTACGGTCGAGGTTCCTGTACCAGTTGATGCCGCCGGTGAATCCCGACGTCTCGAACGCGGAGATGATGACGGCCAGGTCGCTCTCGGTCATGGCGGGCTCACCGAGCGGTGTTTCCGCCTTGGCGAGATTGATGAATGCCATACCCGGCTCAGGGGGCGCGGGGGGCACGTTCTTCCGGTAGAGGTTGCGAAGGAACTGGGAGGTGTTGGCATCGAGCACGGCGTCCGCGACGCCCGGCTGCCGGTTGAAGTGGACGAAGTAGAAGTCGCCGCCGAGGAAGGCTTCCATGGCCTCGATCCACGGTGTTTCGCCGCGCTCCATGTAAGGCAGGCTCAGGTTGATCAGCTTGTTCACCCGGCCGGGGTGCAACTGGGCCAGGCTCCAGACGACGAACGCACCCCAGTCGTGGCCGACGAAGGTGGCGTCCTCGTAGCCATAGTGGTCCAGGAGCGCGACGAGGTCGCCCGTCAGATGTCCGATGTCGTAGTCGGTCACCTCGGTCGGGCGGGAGGAGTTGCCATATCCCCGCTGGTTCGGCGCGATGACGTGGTAGCCGGCTGCGGCAAGGACGGGCATCTGGCGACGCCAAGTGACGGCGTGCTCCGGCCAGCCGTGGCAGAGCACGATGGGCCTGCCCTTGTTCTCCCGGCCTGCTTCGAAGATTTCCAGCTCCACACCGTTGACCTGGATGAGGGTGGGTTCGGGAAATTCTGCTTGGTTGGACACTGCGTTTCCTCTCTGAGGGGGCTTGCCGGTGGTCGACCTCCTCGATGAGGCCGTGTCGCCAGCTTGCTGGCCAAACCGGTCACCTTGTGACCGGTTTTTATGAGAGTTTTGTCTGTATGCGATCCGATCGGCTGGTGGCCATCCTCCTCTTGCTGCAACGGCGCGAGCAGGTGACAGCCGCGGAGGTCTCCCGGGAGCTGGACGTCTCGGAGCGCACCGCCCGCCGTGACCTCGACGCCCTGGCCATGGCCGGGGTGCCCGTTTACTCCGTGCAGGGCCGAGGCGGCGGCTGGCGCCTGGTGGGCGGTGCTCGTACCGACCTGTCCGGGTTGACCGCCAGTGAGGCACGCGCCCTGTTCCTGGCTCTCGGTCCGGCCTCGGATGCGACGCCGGCGATGAAAGCAGCTCTGCGCAAGCTCGTACATGCTCTGCCGAAGCCCTTCCAGGTGCAGGCCGAGGCAGCGGCGTCGTCGCTGGTCGTAGACCCGCAGCGATGGGGGGCGAGCCGGATCGAGCACCGGCCGCCCCGCTTCCTCGACGAACTCCAGGACGCGGTGATCCGGGGCGTCCAGGTGTCGCTCGGCTACGTCGACAGCAAAGGTGTCGAAACCCGGAGAACCGTCCACCCGCTGGGCGTCGTCGCCAAAGGTCCCGCGTGGTACCTCGTCGCCAACACCGAGACCGGCCGACGCGTCTTCCGGATCGACCGTGTGTCGTCCGCCGACCCCACCGGCGACCCTGTGCACCGCCCCGGGGACTTCGACCTCGCCGAGAGCTGGAATGAGATCGCCGAAGAGGTCGATCGCAGACGAACGCCGCTGGAGGTCCGGGCGGTATGCACACCCGACGGGACAGGCATCCTCCGGATGGCGCTCGGCGACCGGCTCGACGTGGGAGGTTCCACGACCGACGGCCGCATCGAGGTCGTGATCCGCGGCCCCAACGAGTACATCCTCGCCGGCGAGCTCTCCGGGCTGGTCGAATGGGTCGAGGTGACCGGCCCTCCGAGTGTCCGAGACCGCCTGGCCTCGATCGGCAACGCCCTCGTCGAACGATACGGCCGACCGCGCGCCGGCGGAGACCTTCACCCGTCTTGAAGCGGACGAGGCAGGCTCCGAGAACAGTTCCGCTCAGTAGCGTGGTCTTCGCCGTTCCGGCAGACGCCTGGCCACGAGTCGGCGGGTACGCCGACCTGGCTCGCCGCGGGTGGGTCGTCTCGTGCCGGGCCGGCATCGCCACGCGCTCGGCGAGCTTCCGGGGTGGAGGTCGCGGCGGGCGGTGCAGGCTGTGGTGACGGCCGGCGCCTCGTGGGCGCAGCCAGGTCAGGCGTCCGTCCTGCCTTCGCCGCGGTAGCTCTCGGAGGCGCGGTGGATGGCGCGGCCGGAGATGTACGGGGGCGTTTCGGCAAGCAGCTCGGATTACACGGGCCTGTGTCCCGAGGTGGAGTCGATAGCTGTCTGCACCGCTTCCAGTAGCGCGGCCAGCCCGTGGGCCTCGGCCTCCTCCCATTCTTCGGCCGTGTACTTCCAGATGTGGCGCCCACCCCGGAGGTCCGGCTGACCATGCCCGATCTCCACGACCCGCTTTCCCTTACGGTCGGGGCCGGTGACGTGTATGTACATGTTCCGTACGTGGAAGCGGGTTGGGTCACCGCCGAAGATCTCCAGAATCCGGCCGTCGAACGAGTAGAACCTGGTGCCGCCGACCCTGATCATGATCTCGTCGTTCATGCGAGAACCCTAGGCACTGCAATCAGTCGGTGCCATCCCCTCGCTGCCACGGCAATGACACCCCGTCCCGAGATCGGGCGAACCACCGCTCTCAAGGTCTGACGCACCCTGAGGGCGCAGGCGTCAGGGCACCGGCTCGTCGAGCCGTCTATCGGGGTATCCCCCGCGAAAAGCTGGGGGTCAGTCCCAGCGAGAACCTTGGTGACCCGCGACATGATCATTCCAGCGCCCAGGCGGGCCACACGCACCGAGGAGTGATCAGGATGACCACGAATGAGCAGATGATCAGCCGCCGCAGGCTGCTCACCGCCACGGGCGCACTCGCCGCTTCGGCGGTAGTCGTTCCTGCGGCATTCGCACACGCCGCGGCACCACCCGCACCGTCCGCGCCCGCCGTCAGGTGGCCGAGCAGCTCGCCGGCGGCTGTCCGGAGGGCCCTGGAAAGGGCCTCGCACTCACTGAGGTCCACGGAGCCCCACGGGGGTTGCCATGACCTCCAAACGCTGGGGAGGATGATCGGCGACGCCGAGGTGGTCGGTCTTGGAGAGGCCACCCACGGCTCGCACGAGTTCTTCGCCATGAAGGAACGCGTTTTCCGTTACCTCGTCGAGAAGAAGGGGTTCCTCGCCTTCTCGCTGGAAATGAGCTGGACAGCGGGCCTGCAAATCGACGCGTACCTTCAGGGCGGTCCTGGCGACGCCCGGTCCGTCGCCAGGCAGGCATTGGCGGGATCGCCCTGGGAACGCGAGGAGTTCGTCAGCCTTCTCACCTGGATGCGCGGACACAATGAACGGCAGCCTGGCCGACGCGTTCACTTCATGGGCAACGACATCGGAGCACCCGGGCTGGGCGACGCGATCTTCGCGCGGGTCATCTCCTACATCCGCACGACCCACCCCCAGGATTCCCCGCGACTCGAAGCGCTGTACGCAAACCTGCGCCCCATGGACAACGTCTTCGCCTACCTCGCCAAGCCCCGCACTGAACGACTCCGCGACGCCACCGCCGCGCAGGAGGCACTCGACCTGGTCGTTGCGACCAAGGGCGCCGGTGGTGACGCGTACGCGTGGGCGGCGCAGCACGCCCGAAACATCGCCCAAACCTTCGCGTTCACTTCCCTCGACCTGTCCGATCCTCGCTCTGTCTCCGCTGCGGAGCGCCTCCGCGACGAAGCGATGGCCGCGAACATCACTTGGTGGTATAGCCGTACGGGTCACAAGATGTTGCTGTCGGCGCACAACGGGCATGTGGGCTATCTGTCCACCGATCCCGTGATGTACCCCAAGACACAGGGCGTCCACCTCCGCGAGGCCATGGGGCGGCGTTACACCGCCATCGGGTTCACCTTCAACCGAGGTTCCTTTCTCACGGCCACCACGCTGGGCAGCGCGTGGAGCAAAGTCACTGTGCCCCCGGCCACGTCGGACATGCAGGAGTACGTCCTTGATCGAGTAAGCCATCGCGACTACTACCTCGACCTGCGTACACTCCCCACCCCAGCCCGCGACTGGCTCTCCACCGCGCGTCCTGTCTACGACGCCGGCTCATCTTTCAAGGACGACCCGCTCCCTACCCTGGCCATCGCCAAGGCCTACGACATCCTCATCCATGTGCACCGAGTCCGGGAGGCCGTCCCGCTCCGCTGACTGCGTTGTTCGTCGTCGTCCGTGTCGAACGCCGGAGGCCGGCCGCCGCACGAGGTTCGACGGCGCACGTGGAAGATCAAGTCCGGGGCTGTCCGGTGCGGAAGACTGAGCCCATGACAGACACCGTTTTCACGCGCGGGAGCGGCTGGATCCCGAAGGTGATCCGCGAGGGCGGCGAGCTGAAACTCATGCTCGGTGCCGGGGCCGATGCCAACCATGACCCTCGTGTGTTCACGTTCCCGGTCGGTGAGGCCCATCTTGCGGTGATCCGGGAGGACCTGGGCAGACACCTGCTGTTGTGGAGTGCGGTCCTACCGCTGTGCGACGCCGCAGGGACCGGGGGCCGGCTCGACGAGGACGCCGCGGTCGCGCTCCTGGACCCGGTCCTCCTCGGCGCGCCGACGGATGTGGAGGCGCTCTTCCAGCGCATCCCGTGGGACAGGGGCCGGCTCATCTCCCATGGGGCCGACATCGCTCTGCTCGAACGCGGTGAGGTCTGCGCGGCGGTGCGCGCGGCGAAGGAGACGTCCGACGGGAAGCGGGCTGAGAAGTACCACGCGGACCGCCAACGCGCCGAGCGCGGAACAGTGCTGGGTCCACTCGACGCCGCGATACTCACCTACACGGGCCAGTACCTGTACGGCGCGACGGTTCCCAAGCGGATAACCGAAGCCGTCGATCCCGCACTGCTGGGGAAGGTCATGGGTGTGGTCGCCACCGCGGAGCGGGCGTGCGCCGGGATGCGGATCAGCCGTGACCCGCGAGGGGGAAAGCGCGCCACGGACAAGCGCGACTGGAAGAGGATGGCGGCGACGGTGGAGACGGCCGTGCGCCGTGCACACCCCGAGCTCGTCGATGACGCGGTGCGTACCGTGAGCTTTCTGATGTGCTCGGAGGCCGCGGACCGCGCCAGGAACAGCCCCGTGCAGGACGACGAGGAGACTGTCGGCAGCCACGCCGGCTTCGATGGGAGTGCGAGGAAGACAGCCCTGTCGTTCACCGACGACAAGGGGGCCGAGAAGAAGTGGCTCCGCGACCATCCCCGCACTGCCACCGCAGAGTTCTGGGAGTTCGTCGGCGACCGCTCCACCGGGAACAACCAGGTGTTCACCATCGAGGACGAGGAGATGGGCGAGGGGATCCAGCTCCAGTTCCGCACGGACTCCATCGCCCGGATAACGACCGCGCGCGAGGCCGAGGACGGATCCGACCCGGAGTACCGGGTCGAGTACGGCCGGGCCGACGGGATCAGCGGGTACCGGAAGCTGGTGAGCGCCTTCGTCCGGGGCGGCTGCGCCGCACTCGAAGAGCACGGCCCCTGGATATCGGACGCGGCCGAGTTCGAACGCACACGCCTACGGCACGACGCCGAATAGGCCCGGTGGACGGACCGGCACCTCAGCCCGCCGGCCACGCTGCCGAACCACGTGACCGGCGCCCCGTCGTGAACACCCGCCGCCACTCCCGAAGGATCTGACCGGCTGATCACCGTCGTGAGCTCGTGCCCCGGCGGGCCGCAGTGCACCCCCGTCGGGAACCCGCGGAGGTCGAAGCCGACATACGAGTCGGCGTACTACGGCAAGACGGGCGCCGGGGCGGGCACCGAGGCCGGTGGCCGGGTGGTCCTCCCTTTTCGTCAATGTACGAGCCGCCCGGGCCGGGGTGTTCACCATTCACGGCCTGATCACCACCGTTCGCGGCCGGCGACGCGCTTCTTGCCGGCGCCCCGTCAGGAGCAGTACTGCGCCTCCTTGCCGATCGACCGGTACATGCAGTCCGCGTTCTCGATCAGCTGGAGCACCGCGTCCCGGTTGCGGGAGGTCTCGCGCTCGATGACCTCGTCGGGCGGGTAGAAGCCGCCGCCGGACGCCGAGCGCGGGTACATCTCGAAGGTGTAGCCGAAGATCTTCTGCGAGCCCCACAGCCAGTCGTCGATGGACCCGTCGGTGATGTACAGGTCACTGGACTGCTCGGCGGTGTACCCGTTGCTCGCCGCCATCTTCCGGCCCACCGCCGCGAACGCGTTGCGGTCGTCGGCGGTCATGCCGGGGGCGGTGTCGTTGTACGTGTAGCCGAAGGGCCACAGCACCAGTTCGCTGTACGTGTGGAAGTCGATGGCCGCCGTGATCTGCTGCTTCCCGCCGATCACCCGGCTGCGCACGAAGTCCGCCACGATCCTCGTCTCGGGCGCGGACTCGGCGGCCGCCCCCCGGTAGGTCTCGGACGAGGGGCTGGAGGAGGAGCCGCCGCAGCAGCCCCACTTGTAGGCCCAGTTGCGGTTGAGGTCGGTGCCGACCGCGCTGGAGCCGGAGTTGGGCTGCCGGTTTTTGCGCCAGCTGCGGTACGAGCCGGAGGCGATGTCGTACTCGCCGCCGTCCGGGTTCATGTCCGGCACGATCCACAGCTCCCGGCCGTCGACCGCCTGCTTGATCCGGGAGTCGGACCCGTAGCCCTGGCCCAGTTCGCGGAGCAGGTAGAGCGCCATCTCGACGGTCAGGTGCTCGCGGGCGTGCTGGTGGGCGGTGAACAGGACCTCGGGCTCGGCCTCGTCGGTGGCGACGTTGTCGCTGACCTTGACCGCGATGACGTCGCGGCCCTGGTAGGTCTTGCCGATGACGCGCTTGCTCATGATCGAGGGGTTCGCGGCGATGCGGGCGTCGATCGCCGCGTTCATCTCGGCGTAGTTGTGGTAGCGGGAGTCGGCGGGCGGGAAGTCGAGGGCGCTCACGCCGTCCGCCGCGCGCGGCTCGGCGTCCGGGGCGGGCAGGGCCGCCAGTACGTGGCCGCGCGCCCGGAGCTTCCGGGCCTGGGCGGCGTCCGCGGTGATCACGACGCCGTGGTCGTGGACCTCGTCGATCGAGACACCCGCGCGGGCGATGTCGGTGCGGGCGGCGGGGGTGGTGCGCCCGGTGATCTCGTACTGGAGCGTCCGCTCGTCCGCGGCGACGGCCGCGTTCGGGGCCGCGTCCCCGGCGGTCGCCACGGTGGTGGCGGGGGCCGCGAGGGCGAGGGCGAGCAGGATGGTCAGGGCGGCGTTGCGCCGGGCCTTCGTCGGCCGGGATCTCCGTGCGGTGACGAGTCGCATGCTGGCGTCTCCTGGGTCCGTCGGGGTGGGGGGTGGAGCTGTGCGACGGGCACAGGATGGACGCATGTCATGACCGGGTCAAGACGATGGTTCCAGCCATCGGTGGGCGTGGTGCTCCTGCTGCTACGGGTACGCGAAGGACAAGCCCGCCGTTCCGCGAACTGCGGGCTCCCCTGCTCCCTCGGCTACTCCCCCAGCTTCCGCCGCAGCGCGGCCCGCTCCGGCTCGGTGCCCGCCGCCTCCAGCGCCTCCCGGTACGCGGCAGCCGCCTCCCCGTCGCGCCCCAGCCGGCCGAGCAGGTCCCCCCGCGCCACGGCGTACGGCGGGTACGCCCGCAGCCGGGGCTCCCCCGCCAACGCGTCGAGCAGCGCGAGACCGGCCCCCGGCCCGTCCCGCATCGCCACCGCCACGGCGCGGTTCAACGCCACCACGGGGGACGGGGTGAGCGTGAGGAGCACGTCGTACAGGGCCACGATCTGCGGCCAGTCCGTGGCCGCCACCTCCGCCGCCTCGTCGTGCAGGGCGGCGATCGCGGCCTGCACGCCGTACGGTCCGGCCGGCCCGCCGGTCAGCGCGCGGACGACGAGGGCGCGGCCCTCCTCGATCATCGGCCGGTCCCAGCTCCCCCGGTCCTGGTCCGCCAGGAGCACCGGCTCGCCCTCCGGCCCGGTCCGCGCGTCGCGCCGGGCGTGGACGAGGAGCAGCAGCGCGAGGAGCCCGGCGCTCTCCCGCTCGGCGGGCAGCAACCGGTGCAGTATCCGGGCCAGCCGGATCGCCTCCTCGGCCAGGTCGAGCCGCTGGAGACGGGGCCCGGAGCTGGCCGCGTACCCCTCCGTGAAGACCGAGTAGACGACCTGGAGGACTCCGGGCAGCCGCTCGGGCAGTTCGTCGGGGCCGGGCACCCGGAACGGGATCCGGGCCTCGCGGATCTTCTTCTTGGCCCGCACGATGCGCTGGGCCATGGTCGCCGTCGGCACGAGGAACGCCCGCGCCACCTCCGGTGTGGTGAGCCCGGCGAGGCACCGCAGGGTCAGTGCGGTCCGGTCCTCGGCGGCGAGGGCGGGGTGGGCGCAGGTGAAGAACAACTGGAGCCGGTCGTCCGGGAGTTCACCGCTCGCGGCCGTGTCGGCCACGGGGCCGACGGCCTCGGCCCGTTCCGCGTCGGCCTGGAGGACGGCGAGCCGGGCCGCGTACGCCTGGTCGCGCCGCAGCCGGTCCACCGCCCGACGCCGGGCGGTCGTCAGCAGCCAGGCCCCGGGGCGGTCGGGGACACCCTCGGCGGGCCAGTGCCGCAGCGCGGCCTCGATCGCCTCGGACGTCACCTCCTCGGCCAGGTCGAGGTCGCCGAACCGGCGGACGAGGGAGGCGAGCAGCAGCCCGCGCTCCTCACGGAACACCGCCTCGACGGCCTCGGCGGCCACCCGGCCCTCGCGGGGGGAAACGCCCTTCTCCGGGGACTCCTCCGAGAACGATGCCGGGTACGTCTCGGGGGACTTCTCCGGGAACGTCTCCGGGGACTCCTCCCCTGGGGGCTGCCCCACGCCCGGGGGCACGCCCTTCCCTGGGGACACGGCCTCCCCCTGGGGCTCGTCCTCCTCCGGGGGCACTCCCTCCCCCGGGGGCACTCCCTCGCCCGGCACGGCTCTCAGGCCCCGAAGTCCGCGACCGGCCGGACGACGACCGAGCCGCCGTCGCGCGAGCCGGGACAGCGCGCGGCCCAGTCGAGGGCGGCGTCGAGGTCGGGCACGTCGATCACGAGGAACCCGCCCAGCAGCTCCCGCGTCTCGGCGAACGGCCCGTCCGTCACGGTCCGCTCCCCCGTCGGCGAGACCCGCACGGTGGTCGCGGTCACCAGGTCGGCCAGCGACTCCCCGGACACGTGGATTCCCGCGTCGCGTACGGCCTTGTCGTAGGCCATCCAGTCCTCGACGGTGCACTGGGGCGCGCCGCCCTGCTCGTCGACGGCCCCGCTGTGGATCAGCAGCATGTACTTCATGGTCGGCTCCTTCTCGCCTGTGTGGCCTGTGTGGCCTGTGTGCTCCCAGCCCTCAGGGCTGCTTAAACCATGACGACGATCGGGACCGGACCGGATCGACACACCGCCCGGATCTTTTTCACGACGGGCCCTGGACGCCCGCCGCCGCGCGCCCGCAGACGCCCATGTTGCACCAGCGGCGTCGCCCGCCCGCGTCGAGGAAGAGCCACCCGCAGCCCTTCCCCGGGCAGACGCGGACGGTGAGGCGGCGGGGGTCGGCGAGCAGGTCCGCGGCGCGCTGGGCCACGGCGTACAGCGGGAGCCGCTGCCCGGAATCAGGGTGCGGCCTCCAGCGCCCGAGGCCGTCGTCGCTCCGCACGAAGACGGCGTGGCGCATGGCCTCCTGGGCCACCTCGGCGACCCGGGCGAACGCCCCGTCGTCGCCCCGGCCCCGCTCCTCCGTGAGACAGCCGTACAACGCGCTCCGGAACTCCCGCGCGCCGGCGAGTGCGGCGCTCGCCTCCTCGGGCCGCTCCTCCGCCCTCCGCAGCAGCCGGGTGACCGTACGGTCGTCGAGGAGGTCCAGGTGCCCGGCCCAGATCGCGAGCGAGCGGTAGCCGGGGAGCCACTCGGAGCCGGGCAGTCGCTCGCCGCCCCACCCGGCGTAGGTGTTGCAGAACTCCAGGGCGGGGTCCCCGCTGGTGTTCCACGGGAGCCACACCCCCCGCACCCGCACGGCGTACGTGGGTGGCGCGGGCCGCCGCAGGTCCGGGTCGTCCCGGCGTATCCGGTCGTACAGGGTCCGCAGGTCCCGCCCCGGCTCGACGCCGAAGGCCGAACGCAGGGTGTCGCGCGTGGCCCGGTAGAGCCCGAGCGCGTCCGCCGACCGCCCGCTGCGGTGCAGGGCGACCATGCTGTCCGCGACGAGTCGTTCGCGTTCGGGATGCTCCTCGGCGAGCGCGGGCAGCTCGGCGGCCACGCGCTCGTGCCGCCCCAGCGAGAGGAGGAGCCTGGCCAGCTCCTCCGCCGCCGACAGCCGCAGCGCGGCGAGCGGCCGGCCGATCCGGTCGCGCAGGGCCTCGTCCGCGACGTCCGCGAGCGGTTCCCCCCGCCACAGCTCCAGTGCCCGGTCGTAGCGGATCACCCGCTCCTCGTCGTCCACGGCCGCCGAGGCGTCGCGCACGGCGTCCTCGAAGGCGCGGGCGTCGATCTCGTGGCCGTCGGGGCGGAGGAGGTAGCCGTCGTTCCGCGTCTCCAGCTGCACGCCCTCGGGCCCGAGGGCGGCGCGCAGTCTGCCGATGTACGTGTGCACGGTGGACCGGGCCCCGGCTGGGGCCTCGCCGTTCCAGAGCAGGTCGATGAGCCTGCCGGTCGGAACGGCCCGACCCGCCTCCAGGGCGAGGACGGCCAGCAGACACCGCTCCTGACGGCGCAGCCCCGCGAGTACGGGGCGCTCCCGGTGGAGGACGACGAAGGGCCCGAGCAACTGGAATTCCATCGGGCAAGGATCCAACCGGCCCTGCCCACGGGGCCACCGGGGCCACCCCTCCAGCGGCCCTGAGGGCTGTTCCCGCGCCGCACGAGTTCATTGAGGGGCTGATCGCGGTCGTGAGGCGCGTGGCAGGCTGATCCGCATGATGATCAATGATCCGCCGCAGGACGGCAATGCGGTGTTGGTGGTGCGCCCCATGCTCACGGACGACGATCTCAACGAGTTGTTCAGTGCTTCCTGGCCGGGTCACAGGCTGACCGCCTTCGCACCGCTGCTGGCCCGCAGTCTCGCCTGGATTGCCGCGCACCAAGGGAGTCGCTTGGTCGGATTCGTCAACGTTGTCGGCGACGGCGGCGCCCACGCTTTCATCCTGGACACCACCGTGCACCCTGACGAGCGTCGGCAGGGGCTCGGGGTGCGGCTGGTCCGTGCGGCCGCCGATGAGGCGAGGACGTGTGGTGCCCAGTGGCTGCACGTCGACTACGAGCCTCACCTTGAGTCCTTCTACACACAGTGCGGGTTCCGACCGACCGCGGCGGGTCTCATACGGCTTTGATCTGTGTGCCGTCGTAGGTCCAGCGGTAGGGCTTGGCGGTGGTGGAGGCAAAACCGATTGCCTGAGCGGGGGGCAGCGCGCAGAATCTGCGCGGTGATGCTTCAACGTCGCGACCGCCACCGTCCGGACATCGCCACGCACGTTGAGGGTTCACTGTCTTGAGCTACGTCATCCGTGAGTACACGCCCACACCTAGCTCCGACTTGCCCGGCCGACCGGCGGAACCTGATCGGCCTGCTCACCCGCCTCGTGGATCATCACCGCGGCGACCACGGCTGAACGCACCCCACCGCGGGGGAACGCAGACGAACGGGGCCGACCGCACAGACCGCCCCTGCCCGCCCCACGCCGTGGTCAGCCTTTGGTGAGCGGCCCGGCGCATGCTTTCTCGAACACACGGCCCCGGCCTGCGGCCGACGGCCTCCGACTTCGGGGAGTTCTCATGCGCAGCATCGTTCTCGGCGCTCTCGGCACGGCCTGCGCGGCGGTGGTGACACTCGGCACGGTCCCTGCGGCGGCGGCCCCGGCCACCGCCCCTCCGCAGGGCTCCGGCTGGGAACCGGCCCCTTCGGCCCCCTGGGACGTCGCGGCGGGCGAGCGGTGCGCGTTCGCCATCCACGGCGAGCCGATCGTGGACGAGGTCGTACGACGCGAACTGCCGCCGCCCGCCGAGGGCGTGACGCGGAGCGCGTACAAGGGCGACCTCGTGGTCCGGGTGACGAACAAGGAGACCGGGGCGCACTACGACGCCGACGTGAGCGGCTCCGCCCTGGTCGACGTGTACGCCTCCGGGGCCCAGTACTGGCGCGTGGTGGGCCCGGTGCTGGTGGGCGTCGGGGACGGCAACCTCGCACGGGGGATGTACGTCGTCGACGGCGTCTACACGATCGGCATCAGCCCGACCGGAGCCAAGACCGTGGCGGGCCCGGTGGTCGCGACGGACAGCATCTGCGACCGCATCGACTGATCACGCGCCGAGCAGACACGGCAGGTCGTCGGCGTACGCGCGGACGTCGCGGCACTCTCCGCAGCACCCCGGCACGGACGACCGGAAGGCCCGGTCGCAGGCGTCGCAGTTCTGGAGGGGGACGACGGGCACGGCGGCGGGCGGGAGCGGCGGAAGGAGGGCGATGAGCCGGTGCCGCAGCAGCTTCGCCGGGTGCCGGAGGGGTACGGGCGGATCGTCGGTGAGCGCGCCCCGCACGGCGTCCGACCGCACGCCCCGCTCCAGCCAGGCGGCGACGCCGGGGGTGAGCCGCTCCACGTCCGCCTCGGAGAGGACGAAGAGGGGCGCGGAGACCTGGAGCCCGGCGAGAAGGCGGGCGGCCTCGTCGAACAACGCGGCGCTGGGCCTGCGGGGGAAGGGCAACGGCGGGGGCGGCGGCTTGGGCGCGGTGGGCACCGGCACGAGCCGGGGCTCGGGCTCGGGCTCGGGCTCGGGCTCGGGCTCGGATGCGGGGGCGGGTTCACGCTCCGGTGACGGTACGGAAGCGGGAGCAGGCGCAGGAGCAGGCACCACCTCCCGCACAGGCGGCTCAGGCGCGGGAGCAGGACCAGGGTCAGGGGCAGGAGCAGGGTCAGGAGCAGGGCCAGCTGCTGGAGTCCCCCCAGCCTCGGCCCCCACCCGCCGGGCCGCCGCCTCCGGATGGTTGTACGACTCCGTACGCGTGGCGACCCGCCCGCCCTGAACGCGTTCCCGGATGCGGCGCAGGAACCCGTGGTGCTCCAACTCCCGCAGCGCGGCGGCGATGCGCGACTCGCTCTCCGGGAAGATCGCGGCGAGCGCCTTGACGCCGATACGCCTCCCGGCGGGCAGCGACTGGATGTGGGTGCCGAGGCCGATGGCCAGCAGGGACATGCCCCGGTGCTGGGAGAGCCGGTTGGAGATGATCGAGAAGCCGTCGGTGAGCCGGATGTTGATGTGTACAACACCGGAGGACGGGGCGCGCGAGGGCACGCTAACCTGCTGGGTATCCATCGGGAAGCTCCTACTTCCTCGGTGGTCAGGTCCTCGATCGGGATGCCAGTCCCGGCCGGGGGCCGTCTCATGTCTGGGGTGGTGGTCAGCGTGAGCATATGCCCGCCAACAGGTCATAAATCCAGCCCGGTTGGCACACTTCACCCATGTGAGTGACGACGCGTACGCGCGCTCACGCGCCCGCGCGCCCAGGGGTAGCCACTGGACCGGTCAGGGTCGGGTTGGGTTATTTCCCCCGTACTCAAAGACACGTACTCAAAAGCTTTTACGTCGCGGGTGGCCGCGACGCGGTCCACCGCGTCGCGGCCACCCGCATCCCGGTTCACCGGGTCGCGGTTCACCGGGTCGCGGTAGTCACGATCCGGTGAGCGCCACCTCCGCCCAGACGGTCTTACGCGGGAACGGCCCGTGCTCCGTGCCCCACCGCACCGACAACGCCTCCACGAGCAACAGCCCGCGCCCGCTCTCGGAGTCGGCGACCGGGTCCCGCTTCACCGGGTCCCGGTCACCCCGGGTGTCGACGACCTCGATCCGCAGGATGTCGTCGTACACGCTGAGCAGGATCCGGAAGTCCCGCCCCGGGACGTACCCGTGCAGCGCCGCGTTGGTCGCCAGCTCGCCGATGACGAGCCCCGCGTCCTCCAGCGGCAGCCCCCAGGAGCGCAGTTGTTCGGTGGCGAGCAGGCGGGCGAGTCGGGCACCACGGCGGGTGGCGGAGAGCTGGACGGCGAACTGTCCCGTGCGAGCCCTCGGTTGGGTGATTCTTTGGTTCATGTCACTCAGAGTGTCCGGACGTATCTACTCTGAGAAGCACTGACGCGCGTACGGACAGTGACTGTCCCCGGTGTACCGGGCCCCGTCCCCGCCGTACACGTCCGGCACACGGACACGGGTGGAGGCTTCTGCCGCATGACTGACATGAACAACCAGGACCGCGAGGACCGCACGGCGCTCGACGGGGACGACGAGGACTGGGACTTCGGCCTGGAGGACGACTCCGGCGCGGTCATCGCTGCGGTCGGCCGACAGATCAAACTCTGGCGCGAGTCGGCCGGACTGCGCGCCGCCGAGCTGGGGACGGCCATCGGGTACAGCGAGAACCTGGTCTTCAAGGTCGAGGGCGGCCGGCGCATCCCGAAGCCGGAGTTCCTGGACCGGACCGATGAGGCCGTGGGCGCGGACGGCAAGATCTCGGCGATGAAGAAGGACGTGGAGGAGGCGCGGTATCCGAAGAAGGTCCGCGACCTGACGAAGCTGGAGGCGGAGGCCGTCGAACTCGGCGCGTACGCGGGGGTCGTCATCCACGGACTGCTCCAGACCGAGGAGTACGCGCGCGCTCTGTACCGCGAGCGACGGCCCGCGTACACGGAGGACAACATCGAGCGTTTGGTGGCAGCCCGGATGGCCCGACAGGTGGTCTTCGACCGACGGCCCGCGCCGCTGCTGACCTTTGTCCAGGAGGAGTCGACCCTGCGCAGGCGGACCGGAGGCAGAATGGTCCTACGCCGCCAGCTCGAACACCTGCTTGAGCTGAGTCATTTGCGGCATGTCGAGATCCAGGTCATGCCGATGGAGGCGGAGGAGCACGCGGGTCTCGGCGGTTCACACCGGATCCTTAAGCTCAAGGACGGAAAGACGGTCGGGCACAACGAGGTCCAGCTCATCAGCGGGCTGATCACCAACCCGCGCGAGGTGCAGATCCTGGAGATGCGATACAACCTGATCCGGGCGCAGGCCCTCACTCCTCGGCTGTCACGGGAATTCATCGAGAAACTGCTGGGAGAGACATGAACAGCACCGAGCTGACCTGGGTCAAGAGCAGCTACAGCACCAACGACGGCCCTGACTGCGTCGAGGTCGCCGCCGCCCCCGCCACCATCCACGTACGCGACTCCAAGCAACTCCCCACCGGCGGCCCGCACCTCGGCTTCGGCCCCGCCGCCTGGGCGGACTTCGTCACGTACGCGTCGGAGGCCTGAGCCATGTCCGTACCGCCGACCGCGCGGGTCAAGGACTTCGACCACCTCGTCCTCAACGTGGGGGGCGTCGAGCGGGCCATCGCGTTTTACTGCGGGCCGCTCGGGCTGGGGCCGTGACCGGCCCGGTGGCCGCCACGACCGACATCTGCGCGCGGATCGACTGAACGGACTGTCGGCCGACGGTCTACGGAGACCCGGGCCAGGTCGCGGTGTCGGGGTCGATGCCGTGGGCACGCGCGCCGGCGTCGATGCTGCGACGGAACCACGTGGCGAGGCCGGGGCGGACGCCGTCGTAGTGGGCGGCGAATCCCGGATCGGCCTCGTACATGCGGCCGAGACAGACCTGCATCTGTCTGGTGAGGGGGAAGTACGCGGCGAAGACCTCACGGTGCCGCTCGACGAGTTGATTCGCTTTTGGGCTGCCAGGTGTGACGCCGGCGTCCATCGCCTCCCCCAGGGCGCGGTCGAGGCCGGCGACGGCGTCGGCGACGGCCTGCCATTCCTCCGGAGTGCGGGAGGCCGAGCGTTCGGCGTACTGCCGCCATTGCGGCGTGTCCCCGTAGCGCTGACGGGCTCGGGCCGGCCCGTCCGGGTCCCACCGGGAGCCGAAGATCGCGACCTGCTGCTCGATGGTCAGCAGCAGGCCGCGCTCATGGGCGTCGATCATCCGGTCCAGTCCGACGCCGAGCCGTTGGAGGCGGTCGATCCGTTCGGCGACCTGGGTGCGCTGCGCGCGCAACGCGCCGGGCACGTCCACGGTCGAGTCGTCCAGGAGGGCCCGGATCCTGTCCAGGCCGAGACCGAGCTCACGGTAGACGACGATGCGGTGCAGGCGTTCCAGATCACCGGTGGTGTAGAGCCGGTATCCGGCAGCCGTGCGCAGCGACGGCCGCGCCAGACCGATCTCGTCCCAGTGGTGCAGCGCGCGGACCGTCACGTCCAGACGCGTCGAGACCTGACCAACGGTCAAGCCGTCGTCGTCAGCGGTATCAGGCATGCTTCCCATTGTCGCCGCGACCGTCGCCGGGCGGGGTGATCCCGATGGCTGCGAGGTTCCGCGCCTCCTGGCTGTCCGGATCGAAGGGCTTCGCGGCGGTGAAGACGACCCGTGCGTTCTCGGGGGTGATCACCTCCACATCGCGGGTGTTCCAGGGAGTGTCACGTGGGCCGTCGACCGCGTTCGGGCGCAGCGCACGGCATGCCTCGGCGAGTGCTTCGACCTGGCTGAGCACGCCCGAGAAGCTGAAGCTCATCGCCGGTGGCTGCTCCGGAACGCTCTCCGCCGAGACGAGGAGTACGTCCTGGAACGCCCACCGGCGCAGATGCACCAGCGTGCCGGGGATGCCGAACAGCTCGAAGAACCCGAGCCCACGCGTCCAGAAGTCCACCGACGCCGCGAGATCGCTCGTGGGGATCGTCACGAACGCGGGCATCGCGTAGATGCCACGGAACGGCTCCGGCGGAACCGCATCCGGGCCGGGGGTGGGCACGGGGCTCATCTCGAACGCGTTGTAGTAGTCGCTCATGAGCTCCACCTTCGAGCCTCACGCGACGTGAGGGTCAAGTCGGGGCCGTCGGTCTCTCCCTGCCCGAGACCGGTCCAACTCGCCGGACCCGGCGGAGAATCCGCACCGCGTCCTTAAACTCCAGGTCGGGAATGCACCGAGAAACCGCTGGGAGAGACATGAGCGCCACAGAGCCGATCCGGTTAAGGAGCAACTGCAGCACCATCGACGTCGACGGCCCGCACCTCGGCTTCGGCCCGGCCCCCCGGTCGGACGTCAGTCACGTCTGGGAGGCCTGACCATGCCCGTACGCGTCAAGGACTTCGACCACCTCGTCCTCAACGTGGGGGATGTCGAGCGGGCCATCGCGTTCTACTGCGGGCCGCTCGGGCTGGAGCCGGTACGGGTCGAGGAGTGGCGGGCGGGGAAGGTGCCGTTCCCCTCGGTCCGGGTCAGCCCGACCACGATCATCGACCTGCTCGACCGTCCGCGCGGCGAGTCGAACGTGGACCACATCTGCCTCGTCGTCGACCCGCTCGACTGGCAGGAGGTCATCGACTCCGGGGTGTTCACGGTGAAGGAGGGCCCGGTCCCCCGCTTCGGGGCGCGGGGCTCGGCCACCTCGGTCTACGTACTCGACCCGGACGGCAACACGGTCGAGCTGCGCTGGTATCCACAGGACGCCTGAGGCCGCACGCCTTCCGCGCCGGGCTCCCCGGGGCTCCGGGCCCGGAGTCCCGGGGAGCGCGAGCGTGGGAGCCCGGGAGCGAGCATCCCGAGGGGCGGCCGAGGGAGCGGGCATCCCGAGGGGCGGTCGAGGAGCGGGGAGCACGAGGACCCGGGATACGCTGCTGCGCCCACCCCTACCGGAGGTCGTCTCAGTGTTCCCCGCCCGGGTACTCGCCGCTGCCCCGTTGGTTCTGGTGATGCTCGCCCTGTCCGGCTGCTCTTCCCTGTGGGGCTGCACCGACACGAGTGCGAAGCGCGGTGAGGCCGGTGTCAGGGTGCAGGTCCAGGACACGTCCGGGCAGCCTCTCGGTATCACCGCCGAGGTCGTCGACTGGCGGGTGGAACCGCACCCGCAGGTGCCTTCCGGCGGTGACAGCGTCCACTTCCACTACCGCTACGACGGCGCCGACGCCGGCGGGATATCCGGCCCCGCGGTGGATGTCTGCGCCGTCGACGAGGAGCGCGTGGCCTTGGGGTGTCAGACGGTCCATTCGTCCGGGTCCTGGCCCGAGCCGGACGGTGCCCTCACGGGCGACGACTGGCTCGCGGTCGAGCGCCCCGAGCAGGTTGCCGAAGTCCTGTTGATCCCCAACGACCAGTCCTACCACCGACGGACCTGCGAGCAGGACAGCAAGGACGGCGGCGGGACGCATCCTCCGGAACCAGCCGGCAGGGGAGACCAGCTGTAGGGAGCCCAGGACGGTCGAACACGGGGCACGACGGGCACGAAGCATGGAGCGGCGGCGGCCGCCGCCCGGTCACGGGACCGGGCTTCCTGGGTGGCCCGCACCGACGAGCCGTGAACCTTTCCGGCCGCTGCGGACAACAGAGGTGACAGCCACACCGACCGACGCCCCCTGGAGGCGCAGTGACCGGACCACCTCCGGCCCGCCCCGACGAACGCGGAGACGAGGACGACGCCGACGTCATCACGCAGTCCCTCGACGAGCCCGAACTGTTCGCCGGGCTGTACGACCGGCACGCCCCGGACATCCACCGCTACGCCGCCCGCCGCCTCGGGGAGGGCGCGGCGGACGACATCACGGCGGAGACGTTCCTCATCGCGTTCCGCACACGGGGCCGCTACGACACCGCCCACCGGCTGGCCCGGCCCTGGCTGTACGGCATCGCCGCCAACCTGATCGGCAAGCACCGCCGTACCGAGGTCCGCGCGCTGAAGGCGCTGGCCCGGACCGGCCACGACCCGGTGGCCGCGTCCTGGAGCGACCGCTCGGACGACCGGCTCGCCGTCCAGGCCCCGCTGGCGGGCGCGCTGGCCTCGCTCTCCCCCGGCGACCGGCACGTCCTGCTGCTCGTCGCCTGGGCGGACCTCGGCTACCAGGAGGTGGCCGACGCGCTGCGGATACCGCTGGGCACGGTCAGATCCCGCCTGAACCGGGCCCGCCGCAAGGTCCGCGAGGCACTGAGCACCGACCCCGCGTTCACCTCGGCACTCGACACGTCGTCCCCACCCCCGTCCGGCCCGCCGCCCTCGCAGAGCAGGAGCTGAATCCGTCATGGACGAAATGACCCAGCTGCGGGAGCTGCGCGCCGACGCCCCCGTCCCCGACCGCGCCGCCCTCGCCCCCGGCCGCCAACGCCTGACCGACGCCATCGCCGGCCGGAACCGCCGGGCCCGCAGGCTGTGGGCCGACTGGCGGGTCGCCTCGCTCGGCGCGGCGGCCACGATCACCGCGGCGGCCCTGATCATCACCCAGGTCATCGACACCTCCTCGAACCCGGACACGCTGGCCTCCAACCTGGACCTGTCCGGCCCCGCGGTGACACTGAACCGGGCGGCCGACTACCTGGAGGAGAAGAAGGCCCCGCCGGAGCCACGGACCGGCCAGTGGATCTACACCGTGAACGTGACCGGGAGGCCGGAACTGGCGTCGACGGAGAACATCGCCGACCCCGACAACGGTCCCGACACGTCCTGGACCCCGTACGCGGACCCGGAGATGGAGAAGGACCCGGCGGACGACGCCTGGTCGTCCCGCGAGACCTACCGAGCGGCCGAGAGCCTTCCGGACGACCCCGCAGCCCTGCTGGCAGAGGTCCGCGCCCTCTACCCGGCGTTCGACACCGAGCGGGGACGCGAGGAGAGCAGCACCGCCCGCACCTTCCGCGGACTGAGCACCCTCATCGAGTCCTACCCGCTGTCCCCCGCCGCCCGCGCCCGCATCTACCGGGCCCTCGGCACGGTACCGGGGGTGGGCATCACCGATCACCTCGTACGGGACGCCGCAGACCGCAGAGCCATAGCCGTCACCTACGAGGAACCGGGCAGCCACGAACGCCAGGAGCTCCTTCTCTCCCCGTCCGACTACTCCTACGCCGGCACCCGTCACGTGGTGACCGAGGACCACGACCTCGAAGAACTGGGCTTCGTCACCCGGATGACGGCGGGCGATATCACCCTCGATCGCGCACGCACCGCAGCGGCGGTGGTCGACGCCCGGGGCGAGGTGCCCCAGACGTAGAGCAGCGGCTCCCCCCGGCGGGGATACCTCACGAAGCAGCCGGCGCCACCTGACACTCACGCCACACCCAAGCCGTCCACGCCACCCCACCACCCACGCCACCCACGCCACCCACGCCACCCACGCCACCCACGCCACCCACGTGACCGACCCCACCCCCCACTCCGTTCAAACTCCCGCAACAATGAACAGGTGATCACCTCACCCGCACGGAGCCCCCACCGTCGCACCGAGCACGCGCCGACCCCGTACGTCGACCTCTCGCGCGACGAGTGGAGCGCGCTGCGGGACAAGACCCCGCTGCCGCTGACCGCCGACGAGGTGGAGCGGCTGCGGGGGCTCGGGGACGTCATCGACCTGGACGAGGTGCGGGACGTCTACCTGCCGCTCTCCCGGCTGCTCAACCTGTACGTCCAGGCCACCTCCGGGCTGCGCGGCGCGCTGAACACCTTCCTCGGGGAGGCCGGGAACGGGCACGGGGCGCAGCGTGGCACCCCGTTCGTCATAGGGGTCGCGGGCAGTGTCGCCGTCGGGAAGTCCACCAGCGCCCGTATCCTCCAGGCGCTGCTGGCCCGCTGGCCCGAGCACCCGCGCGTCGAACTGGTGACCACGGACGGGTTCCTGCTCCCGATGAAGGAGCTCAAGGCACGCGGGCTGACCTCCCGCAAAGGGTTCCCGGAGTCTTACGACCGGCGCGCCCTGACCCGCTTCGTCGCCGACATCAAGGCGGGCAAGGACGAGGTGACCGCCCCCGTCTACTCGCACCTGATCTACGACATCGTCCCCGGCGAACGGCTCACCGTGCGCCGCCCGGACATCCTCATCGTCGAGGGCCTCAACGTCCTCCAGCCCGCGCTGCCCGGCAGCGACGGCCGCACCAGGGTCGGGCTCGCCGACTACTTCGACTTCAGCGTGTACGTGGACGCACGGGCCGAGGACATCGAGACCTGGTACCTGAACCGTTTCCGCAAGCTGCGCGCCACCGCGTTCCAGGACCCGTCCTCGTACTTCCGCAAGTACACCCAGGTCTCCGAGGAGGAGGCACTGGACTACGCGCGCACCATGTGGCGGACCATCAACAAGCCGAATCTGCTGGAGAACGTCGCTCCGACGCGCGGCCGTGCCACCCTGGTGCTCCGCAAGGGTCCGGACCACAAGGTCCAGAGGCTGTCCCTGCGCAAGCTCTGAGCCAGCTCCGACCGCTTCGCCATGGGGAGGCCGCCCGCGTGCTCCACCTGCGTCTGATCGTGCCCGCCGACGCCACGGACGAGGTCGTCGCCCTGCTGGAGTCGACCGTCGGCACCGCCCATCTGGTGGTCCTGCCCGGTGCCGCCCGCTCCCCCGCCGGTGACGTGGTGATGTGCGACGTGGCGCGCGAGGCCGGCGACGAGCTGATCGGTGCGCTGCGCCGGCTCGGCATCGACAGGTCCGGGTCGATCACCATGGAGAACATGGAGCTGACGCTCTCCGACCACGCCGACCGGGCGGAGGAGGAGGCCCCGGGCGACGGCGCCGACGCGGTGCTGTGGGAGGAGCTGACGGAGGCGACGCACGAGGAGTCGACGTTCTCCATCACCTACGTCTCCTTCCTCGCCCTCGCCACGATGCTCGCCGCCTGCGGCGTGATGCTCGACAACGCGGTCCTGATCGTGGGCGCGATGGCGGTCGGCCCGGAGTTCGGGCCCCTGGCCGGGATCTCCACGGCCGTGGTGCAACGCGCCCCGCGCCTGGTCGCGCGGTCGCTGTGGGCGCTGATCGGCGGGTTCGCGCTGGCGATGCTGATCACCGCGGGCTTCGCCTGGCTGATGGACGCCTTCGGCCTCTTCAACGGCGGGATGATCGACAAGCCCCGGCCCAACACCGGGTTCATCTGGCACCCGGACTGGATGTCGTTCGTGGTGGCGTTCCTCGCCGGCGTCGCCGGGACGCTCTCGCTCACCTCCGCGAAGTCCGGGGCGCTGATCGGGGTGGCGATCTCGGTGACGACCGTCCCGGCCGCCGCCAACGCGGCCGTCGCGTTCAGCTACTCCGACTACCAGCAGACCATCGGCTCCGGGCAGCAGCTGCTCGCCAACCTCGGCGGGATCATCCTCGCGGGCACGCTGACGCTGCTGCTCCAGAAGGCCCTGGGGAGGTTCCGGCGCGCGCGGAAGCCCCCGGCGAGCACACCGGGCGCCGCCGTACGGGCCTGACGGACCGGGCCGCCCTCCCCCCCTCCTCCACGGGCGCGACCCTCTCCCGCCCTCCGCCACCGACGCGACCCGCACTCCTCGGCGGCGGCGCGGCCCGCCCGCGCTGCCGGTGCGGACCCCGTGGGGGCGGTGTAGAGAGGAGGCATGTCCGAGCGCCGCACAGGACCGCGCCCCCGGTGGGCGCTGGTCGCCATCCCGATCGCGTGGATCGTCGCGGTGTCCGTGATCGATGTTCTTGCCCCGCCCGACATCCATCTCGGTCCGCTGCTCGTCGCGGCCCCGGCGATCACCCCGTCGTTCGGCGGGCCCAGGACGGTGGGCCTGGTCGCGGCGCTGGCGGTCGTCGCGCAGACGCTCATCGGGGTCATCCGCGACCCCGACGATCTGCTCTCGGCCAACCACGAGGCGCAGATCATCGCCCTGCTCCTGGTCGGCACGAGCCTGGTGGTCTTCTGCGTCCTGCGGGAACGCCGCGCGAAGGAGCTGACGCAGGTGCGGTACGTGGCCGAGGTCGCCCAGCGCGTGGTCCTGCCGCCACTGCCCGGGAGGCTCGGCCCCCTGCACGCCTCCGCCCTCTACCTCGCCGCCGAGGCCGAGGCCCGGATCGGCGGGGACCTGTACGCGGCGGCCCGGACCACCTCCGGGACCCGGCTGATCGTCGGCGACGTCCAGGGCAAGGGGATGACCGCGGTCAACGACGCGGCCCTGCTGCTCGGAGCGTTTCGCGTCGCCGCCCACCGCCGGGCGGACCTGGACGAGCTGGTGACCTACCTCGACCGGAGCGTGTGCTGGGACCTGATCGAACCGGGCGAGACGAGCCGCTACGGAGAAACGTTCATCACCGCCATCGTCCTGGACATCCCCGACCGGAACGGCCCGGTCCGGATGATCTCCTGCGGGCACCCGCCGCCGGTGATCCTGCGCGCCGGCCGGCCGACGACGATGGACGTCCGCCGCCCCGCGCCCCCACTGGGCCTGGGCGAACTGGCGCACCCCCGCTACCACGTCGACAGCTTCCGGTTCGAGCCGGGAGACCTCCTCCTGCTGTACACGGACGGCGTCACCGAGGCCCGCGACGCAACCGGCGCCTTCTACCCGCTCACCGAGCGCATCACCGGCTGGAACGAGAGCGACCCCGACGCCTTCCTCGACCGCTTCCGGCGCGACCTGCTGCGCCATGTCGGCGGACACCTGAACGACGACGCCGCCATGGTCGTCGTCACCCGACCCGCCCTCCCCCTGGCGTAACCACGCGACGACCGCCCGGCACCGCGCGCGCGAAAGCCCCCGGCGATCACGTGAACTGACGTGATCGCCGGGGGCTCCCGCAAACGCATGGATCGCCGGGGGCTCACCACAAGCGGGTGGGTCTCCGGCGCCCTCCACAAGCGGGGGCATCCCCGGGGCTCAGATGAGCGGGGGATTCCCCGGGGCTCAGCCGAACGGGTGAATCCCCGAGGCTCACCCCAAGCGGACGAATCCCCGGGGCTCAGCCCAGCGCGGACTTCACCACATCGGCCAGTCGGCCCGCGACGGCCCGCGCCTGCTCGATGTCGGCCGCCTCGACCATGACCCGCACCAGCGGCTCCGTGCCCGACTGGCGCAGCAGTACGCGCCCGGTCTCGCCCAGCTCGCGCTCCGCCTCGACGACCGCGGTGGCCAGCTCGGACGAGGTGCTGACCCGGGACTTGTCGACATCGGGGACGTTGATCAGGACCTGCGGCAGGCGCTGCATGACCCCGGCCAGCTCCGCGAGGCCGCGGCCCGTGGCGGCGACGCGGGCCGCCAGCATCAGGCCGGTCAGCGTGCCGTCGCCGGTCGTGGCGTGGTCCAGGACGATGACGTGCCCGGACTGCTCACCGCCGAGCGCGAAGCCCTCGGCCTTCATCGACTCCAGGACGTACCGGTCGCCGACCGCCGTCTGGACGAGCCGGATGCCCTCGCGCTCCATGGCCAGCTTGAAGCCGAGGTTCGACATCACGGTGCCGACAACGGTGTCCTTGCGCAGCTGACCGGCGTCCCGCATCGCGAGGGCCAGCACGGCCAGGATCTGGTCGCCGTCGACCTCCTCGCCCGCCGCGTCCACGGCGAGGCAGCGGTCGGCGTCGCCGTCGTGCGCGATGCCGAGGTCGGCCCCGTGCTCGACGACGGCGGCGCGCAGCAGCTCCAGGTGGGTGGAGCCGCAGCCGTCGTTGATGTTCAGGCCGTCCGGGTCCGCCCCGATGGTGACGACCTCGGCCCCGGCCCGCGCGAACGCCTCGGGCGAGACCCGGGCGGCGGCGCCGTGCGCCTCGTCCAGAACGACCTTGAGCCCGTCGAGCCGGTTGGGCAGGACGCCGATGAGGTGGGCGACGTACCGGTCGAAGCCCTCCGTGTAGTCGGTGACCCGGCCGACGCCGGCGCCGGTCGGGCGGCTCCACGGCTCACCGGTGCGGTGCTGCTCGTAGACCGACTCGATCCGGTCCTCCAGCTCGTCGGCGAGCTTGTGGCCGCCGCGCGCGAAGAACTTGACGCCGTTGTCGGGCATCGCGTTGTGGCTGGCGGAGAGCATCACGCCGATGTCCGCGCCGAGCGAGCCGGTCAGATACGCCACGGCGGGCGTCGGAAGGACCCCGACGCGCAGCACGTCCACACCGGCGCTGGCCAGGCCCGCCACGACGGCGGCCTCCAGGAACTCTCCGGAGGCTCGCGGGTCCCGTCCGACCACGGCGGTCGGGCGGTGGCCCGCGAAGGTGCCGGCCTCGGCGAGTACGTGCGCCGCCGCGACCGAGAGGCCGAGCGCGAGCTCGGCCGTCAGATCGGCGTTGGCGACACCGCGTACCCCGTCCGTACCGAAGAGTCGTCCCACTGGTGTCCTCCGAAGTGCTCCGAAACCACAAACAACCACTGCACAGCAAACGAAACGAACTGAGCAACCAAACAACGAAAGCAAGGAAACGGCGCAAAAACGCACGTCGGGCGGCATGACGCGACCGACCTGCCGGATGCGTGACGGCGCTCACCGGGCCGCGCTCCCGCCCGGTCCGATGAACGTCTTATGCCGTTATACGCCCGCGAGCGCCGATAAACGAACGCCCCAGCAGCACAGAGTGTGCCGCCGGGGCGAACGTGACAGTCGAGCAGGCGATATTTAGCGCTTGCTGTACTGCGGGGCCTTACGGGCCTTCTTGAGACCGGCCTTCTTGCGCTCGACCGCACGGTCGTCGCGGGAGAGGAAGCCGTTCTTCTTCAGAATGGCGCGGTTGTTGTCCACGTCCGCCTCGTTCAGCGAGCGGGCCACACCGAGGCGCAGGGCGCCGGCCTGACCGGAGACACCGCCACCCGAGATGCGGGCCACGACGTCGTAGCGACCGTCGAGCTCGAGAACCTTGAAGGGCTCGTTGACTTCCTGCTGGTGCACCTTGTTGGGGAAGTAGTCCTCAAGGGTGCGACCGTTGATCTTCCACTTGCCGGTGCCCGGGACGATCCGGACGCGGGCGATGGCGTTCTTGCGACGGCCAAGGCCGGCCGCGGGCTGCGGGTCGCCGAAGCGGCCCGCGAGCGACTCGGAGGTGTACTCACCCTCGACGGGGACCTCGGACTCGAAGGTGGTCACCTCGGCGAAGGTCTCCTCGCCCTCGGTGCCCGCCGTGTCGTCGGCGGTCGTCTCAACAGTGGTCTCGGCCACGATTCTCCTCAGATCTTTCTGTATGTCTTAGGGGGTGGCCGGTACTACTGCGCGACCTGGGTGATCTCGAACGGGACCGGCTGCTGAGCAGCGTGCGGGTGCTGGTCGCCCGCGTAGACCTTGAGCTTCGAGAGCATCTGACGGCCCAGGGTGTTCTTGGGGATCATGCCCTTGATGGCCTTCTCGACGGCCTTCTCGGGGTTCTTCGAGAGCAGCTCGTCGTAGCGCACCGAACGGAGACCGCCCGGGAAGCCCGAGTGGCGGTACGCCATCTTCTGGGTCTTCTTGTTGCCGGACAGGTGAACCTTGTCGGCGTTGATGATGATGACGAAGTCGCCCATGTCCATGTGGGGGGCGTAGATCGCCTTGTGCTTGCCTCGGAGGAGGTTCGCAGCCGTGGTGGCCAGACGGCCCAGGACGATGTCCTGAGCGTCAATGATGTGCCACTGGCGCGTGACATCGCCGGGCTTGGGGCTGTACGTACGCACTTCGCAGCCTTCGCTTCTTCAGTGGATGGGATCCAGACACACGGCACCTCTGAAGCGATATGCAGCTGGGGCTCACAATCGCCGGGGACGCTGCCCGTATGCGAGCCACTGGTAACTGCTCCAGGGAACCTACGTAAGGCCCTTCGCGTGAGAACGACGAAGCCAATACGTATAACAAACCGAGAGCCTACCGGGGACCCCCCGCACGGGTCAAAACGCCCCCGTCACACCACCCCGCCCAGCCACACCACGACGGCGCTTGAGGCAACCCTTTCCAGCCCTGCCACACCACCCCGGCCCCGCCGCACCACCCCAGCCCCGCCGGCGTTTGAGGCGACCCTTCCAGCCCCGCCGGCGCTTGAGGCGACCCTTCCAGCCCCGCCGGCGCTTGAGGCG
>NZ_KB899005.1:0-131201 GCF_000377965.1 Streptomyces sp. CNB091 | reverse complement strand
CCAGCCCCGCCGGCGCTTGAGGCGCGGGGGCCCGGGGGCAGCGCCCCCGCAACGGCGCCGCACGGCCCACGCACCGCACCACCCCGCACCCCCGCACCCACCGGCACCCCCGGCGCACCCCACACGCACCCCTCGCGCCGCCCGGCCCACCCCACCCCGCCGCCGACCGCCCAAGGTCACCGCACCCGCTGAACCCTCCGCTCGTCCCACACCGGCTCCGAGGTCTCCCGCACGACCCCGTCCGACCCGAAGACCAGATACCGGTCGAAGGACTTCGCGAACCACCGGTCGTGCGTGACGGCCATCACCGTTCCGTCGTACACCTCAAGCCCGTCCTGCAACGCCTCCGCCGACTCCAGGTCCAGGTTGTCCGTGGGCTCGTCCAGCAGCAGCGCCGTCGTGCCGGCCAGCTCCAGGAGCAGGATCTGGAACCGCGCCTGCTGCCCGCCGGACAGCTTCTCGAACGGCTGGTCTCCCTGCCGCTCCAGCTCATAGCGCCGCAGCACCGACATCGCCCCGCCCCGGTCCTTGGCATGCTCGGACCAGAGGATCTCCACCAGCGTCTTGCCGAGCAGCTCCGGATGCGCGTGCGTCTGGGCGAAGTGCCCGGGCACGACCCGCGCCCCGAGCTTCCACTCCCCCGTGTGAGCCACCGGCTCACCGGCCAGCAGCCGCAGGAAGTGCGACTTGCCCGACCCGTTGGAGCCGAGGACCGCGACCCGCTCCCCGTAGTAGATCTCCAGGTCGAACGGCTTCATCAGCCCGGTCAGCTCCAGGCCCTTGCAGGTCACCGCCCGCACCCCGGTCCGCCCGCCGCGCAGCCGCATCCTGATGTCCTGCTCGCGCGGCGGCTCCGGCGGCGGGCCCGCCTCCTCGAACTTCTTGAAGCGGGTCTGCATCGCGTGGTAGCGGTTCGCCATGTCGGGGCTGTTCGCCGCCTGCTGCCGCATCCGCAGGACGAGCGCCTTCAGCCGCGCGTGCTCCTCCTGCCAGCGCCGCAGCAGCTCCTCGAACCGGGCGAAACGCTCCTTGCGCGCGTCGTGGTACGTGGCGAAACCACCGCCGTGCACCCATACGTCGCTGCCCGCCGGACTCGGCTCGACGCTGACGATCTTCTCTGCGGCACGGGACAGCAGCTCCCGGTCGTGGGAGACGAAGAGAACCGTCTTACGGGTCTCCTTCAGCTTCCCCTCCAGCCACCGCTTGCCCGGCACGTCCAGATAGTTGTCCGGTTCATCGAGCAGCAGGACCTCGTCGGGCCCGCGCAGCAGCGCTTCCAGCACCAGCCGCTTCTGCTCACCGCCGCTGAGCGTGCGGACCTCGCGCCACTGCGCCTTCTCGTACGGGACGCCCAGCGCGGCCATGGTGCACATGTCCCAGACCGTCTCGGCCTCGTAACCCCGCGCCTCCGCCCAGTCGCTCAGCGCCTGCGCGTACGCCATCTGCGCGGCCTCGTCGTCGACGGTGAGGATGCGTTCCTCGGCCGCGTCGACGGCCTTGGCCGCCTCCCTGATCCGAGGCTGGGCCACGGAGACCAACAGGTCCCGCACCGTCCGCTCGTCCCGCACCGAGCCCACGAACTGCGGCATCACGCCGAGCCCGCCGCTCACCGACACCGTGCCGCCGTGCGGCTGGAGCTCACCGGCGAGCAGCCGCAACAAGGTCGTCTTGCCCGCACCGTTCGCCCCGACGAGCGCGACGACGGCCCCGTCGGCCACCCGGAACGAGGCGTCGCCGAGCAGCACCCGCCCGTCCGGTAGGTAGTACTCCAGGTGGCCTGCTTCGAGATGTCCCATACAGAGCATTGTCACGGTCCGCGAACGGTTGTCCCAACCGGTTTACGTCTCCCTCTAAACTGCGCGCATGAGCTTTGGGCAAGGGGGGGCCTCCTGGGGGCCCGGGGGCGACGGGACTCCGGACTGGGCGGCGCTGGCGGAGGAATCCGCGGCGCGCGCCCGCCGTAAGAGACTGCTGATGATCGGCGGCGGCGCGCTGGCCACCGTGGCGATAGGCGCGATCGTGACCACGGCCGTGGTCACGTCGAACGGCGGCGGCACGGGCAAGGCGGACAAGAACGCGAGCCAGTTGCCGGCGCCCGCCGAACTCCCCGAGGACACCTCGGCGCCCGCGCCCTCGTTCTCCTCGGTCGCACCGCCGCCCCCGCCGGACCCCAAGGACTACATCTCCAGCGCCGAGAAGGACAAGGCGCCGGTCACCGTGGAGGGGTTCTTCCCCGGCAAGAAGCTCACCATGGGCGACCGCGTCCACCTCAAGGGCGCGACGAGCAACTCCGCGAAGTGCGCGACGGGCACCCAGGGCGCACTCGGCCCGGTCCTCACGAACAACGGCTGCGACCAGCTCATCCGGGCCACCTACCGCAAGGACGGGGTGGCGGTCACCGTCGGCATCGCCGTCTTCGCGACGGAGGCCCGCGCGAAGAAGGCCGTCGACCAGAGCTCGGGCGGCCTGGCCTCCCTCAGCGGCGGCGGCGTCGACACCTTCTGCCGGGGCGGCACGGTCTGCCTGCGCACCGCCAACTCCTACGGCCGCTATGCCTACTTCACCGTCGGCGGCTTCGTGAACGGCAAGCGGGTCACCACCGCCGACAAGGACGTCTACGCGGTCAACAAGGACCTGACGAACTTCACCTTCCGCCAGATCCACCGCCGGGGCCAGCTCCAGGCCTCCCAGGCCGCCGCCGCCCCCAACGGCTGACGGACCGACACCCCCGCCGCCACCCGCGACGGCTGACGGGCCGACACCCCCGGTACCGAACTCCCGCTCCGGCGGACGGGAGTTCCCGCCGGAGCAACGCTCAGCAGCAGCCCGCCCCCGGCAACGTCCGCACGTTCCGCGCCTCCACGGCACGGGCCGCCAGCAACGCGTCCGCCGGGTAAGCCACTTCCTCCAGCGTCAGCCCGTGCGGGCGCACCACGTGCACCCCGGGGTCGCGCACCCTCGCGGCGAGCACCTCGGCGGGCCAGCCGGCCGGCCGCCGCCCGTCGCCGACGAACAGCGCCGCCCCGATCAGCGCCCGCACCATGTTGTGGCAGAACGCGTCCGCCTGCACGGTCGCGGTCAGCACCCCGGACGCCGGGTCCCGTACCCAGCTCAGCTTCTGGAGCGTACGGATGGTCGTCGCGCCCTCACGCTTCTTGCAGTACGCGGCGAAGTCGTGCTCCCCCACCATCAACGCGGCCGCCTCGTTCATCGCGTCCACGTCCAACGGCCGGTCGTGCCACAGCACATGCCCCCGGATCAGCGGATCGACGCCGCCGGGCCGGTCCCCCACCCGGTACGCGTACCGCCGCCACAGCGCGGAGAACCGCGCGTTGAACCCGGCCGGTGCCGGGGCCGCGCGCCAGATCCGTACGTCCAGCGGCAGCCGGCCCGCCAGCCGCCGCAGCAGCTTCTCCTCGTGCTCGGCCCAGACCGCCTCCGGCAGGTCCACATGGGCCACCTGGCCGCGCGCGTGCACCCCCGCGTCCGTCCGGCCGGCCACCGTCAGGTCGTACGTCACGGCGGAGCGGGTCACGGTCCGCAGCGCGTCCTCGATCTCGCCCTGCACCGTGCGCCGACTGGTCTGCTTCGCCCAGCCGGAGAAGTCCTTGCCGTCGTAGGCCAGGTCCAGCCGCACCCGTACGAAACCGGGCTCCGCCTCGTCACTCACCGCGTCATCCTCTCGACTCCCCTGGTCAGCAGAACGGGCCCGCACCGCCCCGAAGGGTGATGCGGGCCCGTCCCGTGGTCCGTCTCAGAACGCTCAGGCGTCCTTGGACTCCGCGTCGTCGGCCGGCTTGGCGTCCTCGACGGACTCGGCCGCGGGGGCCTCGTCCTTCTTGAGGGCGTCTTCCTTGACCGCACGCTTCGTCGCGGCCTCGGCCTCACCGGTGGCCTGCTGGGCCACGGTCAGCGCCTCGACCAGCTCGATGACCGCCATCGGGGCGTTGTCGCCACGACGGTTGCCGATCTTGGTGATACGGGTGTAACCACCGGGGCGGTTCTCGTATCGGGGAGCGATCTCGGTGAAGAGCGTGTGGACGATGCTCTTGTCCGTGATCGTCTGGAGCACCAGGCGACGGTTGTGGATGTCGCCCTTCTTCGCCTTGGTGACGAGGCGCTCGGCGACCGGACGCAGGCGACGGGCCTTCGCCTCGGTCGTCGTGATGCGGCCGTGCTCGAACAGCGACTTCGCCAGGTTGGCGAGGAGCAGACGCTCGTGCGCGGCGCTGCCGCCCAGACGGGCACCCTTTGCGGGACGCGGCATGGTGATTCTCCTTGTGTGCTGCACCGGCCGTATCAGGTACCGGTGTCAGTTCCCGCGAGGCGGACGCCTCCCGGAAGTCATAGCTGCCGTTCGGGCTCGGAGTCCGGCATCAGCCACACTCAAGCCCGCCCGACGCTCGCCGGACATAAGCCAAAATCCAGCCCGCCCGACGTTCGCCGGACATGAGCCAAATTCAAGCCCGTCCGGCGATTGAGGACAAAGCCTCAGCCCCGGCCCGGGGGCACCCTCAAAACCGGGCACCCCCCGCCGGAAGGCGATCAGTACTGCTCGGTCTCCACGAAACCGGCGTCCGCGTCGTCGTCGGCGCCGAAGGCGTCGGCGGCGGCGGTCGGGTCGAAGCCGGGAGGCGAGTCCTTGAGCGCGAGGCCCATACCGGCCAGCTTCGCCTTGACCTCGTCGATCGACTTGGCGCCGAAGTTGCGGATGTCGAGCAGGTCCGCCTCGGAACGGGCCACGAGCTCACCCACGGAGTGGATGCCCTCGCGCTTGAGGCAGTTGTACGACCGAACGGTGAGCTCCAGCTCCTCGATCGGCAGGGCGAGATCGGCGGCGAGCGCGGCGTCCGTCGGGGACGGGCCCATGTCGATGCCCTCGGCGTCGATGTTGAGCTCGCGCGCCAGACCGAACAGCTCGACCAGGGTCTTACCGGCCGACGCCATGGCGTCACGGGGACGCATGGCCTGCTTGGTCTCGACGTCGACGATCAGCTTGTCGAAGTCGGTGCGCTGCTCGACACGGGTCGCCTCGACCTTGTACGTGACCTTGAGCACCGGCGAGTAGATGGAGTCGACCGGGATCCGGCCGATCTCCTGGCCGACCTGCTTGTTCTGGACGGCGGAGACGTAGCCGCGACCGCGCTCGACGGTCAGCTCCATCTCCAGCTTGCCCTTGCCGTTGAGCGTGGCGAGAACGAGGTCGGGGTTGTGCACCTCGACACCGGCCGGGGGCGCGATGTCGGCGGCGGTGACCAGACCCGGGCCCTGCTTGCGCAGGTACATCACGACGGGCTCGTCGTGCTCCGAGGAGACGACCAGCTGCTTGATGTTGAGGATGAGGTCGGTCACGTCCTCCTTGACGCCCGGCACGGTGGTGAACTCGTGCAGGACCCCGTCGATCCGGATGCTGGTGACAGCGGCGCCGGGGATCGAGGAGAGGAGGGTGCGGCGGAGGGAGTTGCCGAGGGTGTAACCGAAGCCCGGCTCCAGCGGCTCGATCACGAACCGGGAGCGGAACTCGTCGACGACCTCTTCGGTCAGCGACGGACGCTGAGCGATAAGCATGCGGTGATCCTTCAGTCGTGGGCACCCACTATTTGATGCCCGACAGATGTGACAAGGGTACGGGCGGTACGCCCCGTGAGGGGTGTACCGCCCGGACCGAACGCTACTGACGCACGGCCGTCACCGGCCGCGACGCATCAGACGCGGCGACGCTTCGGCGGACGGCAGCCGTTGTGCGGCGTCGGGGTGACGTCCTGGATCGAACCGACCTCGAGGCCCGTGGCCTGGAGGGAGCGGATCGCGGTCTCACGGCCGGAGCCGGGACCCTTGACGAAGACGTCGACCTTGCGCATGCCGTGCTCCTGCGCGCGGCGGGCGGCCGACTCGGCGGCCATCTGCGCGGCGAAGGGGGTGGACTTGCGCGAGCCCTTGAAGCCGACGTGGCCGGCGGAGGCCCAGGAGATCACGTTGCCCGAGGGGTCCGTGATCGAGACGATGGTGTTGTTGAACGTGCTCTTGATGTGCGCGTGGCCGTGAGCGACGTTCTTCTTTTCCTTGCGACGCACCTTCTTGGCTGCGCCCTGACGACCCTTGGGGGGCATGTCTTGACTCCAGATGGAGAGGGGAGGTGATCGGTCCTACAGCGAAGACCGCTGGTTGCTGCGGGTTCCGGAGAACCGGAGGTCCGCAGTGCGTCCGCTGAGGACTACTTCTTGCCCGGCTTCTTCTTACCGGCGATGGCGCGACGCGGGCCCTTGCGGGTACGCGCGTTCGTGCTGGTGCGCTGACCGTGGACCGGCAGACCACGGCGGTGACGAATGCCCTGGTAGCAGCCGATCTCGATCTTGCGGCGAATGTCGCCCTGGACCTCGCGGCGGAGGTCACCCTCGGTGCGGAGGTTGGCGTCCACGTACTCGCGGATCTTGACGAGGTCTTCCTCGGCAAGGTCGCGGACGCGGGCGTCCGGGTTCACGCCGGTGGAGGCGAGGATCTCCTTGGACCGGGTGCGCCCGATACCGAAGACGTAGGTGAGGGCAACCTCCACGCGCTTTTCGCGCGGGATGTCAACACCTGAAACGCGTGCCATTCAATGGCTCCAGTTGTTAGATCGGGGGTCTTCCGCAGCGCCACTCCCGACCGCCGACCGCTCACCTGGAGCGGTGGTACGTCCGGGTCCCCGGCCCCCGCCGGAGGTGTCGTCAGCCGTGGCTTGGACGGGCACTGCGTATGTACGAATTACGTGCGTCGCGCGAAGAACTGCGAGATGCAGGCGGTCGTGCGTCAGCCCTGGCGCTGCTTGTGGCGCAGGTTGTCGCAGATGACCATGACCCGACCGTGACGGCGGATCACCTTGCACTTGTCGCAGATCTTCTTGACGCTCGGCTTGACCTTCATGGGATGTCAGGTTCTCCGGGTCAGTGCCATCACCCGCCGAAACGGGGTGCCGGCAAGATCTACTTGTACCGGTAGACGATCCGGCCACGCGTCAGGTCGTACGGAGAGAGCTCCACCACGACCCGGTCATCCGGGAGGATGCGGATGTAGTGCATCCGCATCTTGCCGCTGATGTGCGCCAGGACCTTGTGACCGTTCTGGAGCTCCACCTTGAACATTGCGTTCGGGAGGGACTCGATCACGGTGCCCTCAATCTCGATGGCACCTTGCTTCTTGGCCACGCTTCGCCTTTCGAATCGGCTACCTTGATCGGCTCTTGCTCATCGGTGTGCTGATATGCGGGCACACTGATGCACGAGAGCCGACGAGTCAGTCTACGTCAGCGGACCCCAAAAGACGAATCCGTCAAGTTTGCCAAGCCGGAGTGATCCTTAGACCTCCCGGCAGGGTCACATCACCCGAGAGGGTCGGGCGCCGCCTCGACCCCGTACTCCGCGAGCTTCGCCCGGCCGCAGTCCGGGGCGGTCAGGACCAGCGGCCCCTGCTCGGTCAGCGCGATGGAGTGCTCCCAGTGCGAGGACCAGGTGCCGTCCGTCGTGATGACCGTCCAGTCGTCGCTCAGGGTCTCCGTCCGCGCCGTGCCGAGCGAGACCATGGGCTCGATCGCGAGGCAGACGCCCGGGACCAGCTTGATCCCCTTGCCGCGCTTGCGGGAGACGTAGTTCAGCAGGTGCGGGTCCATGTGCATCTCGGTGCCGATGCCATGGCCGCCGAAGTCCTCGATGATCCCGTACTTGCCGGTCGCCGGGCGGGGCTGGCGGCGGATGTAGGACTCGATCGCCCGGGAGATGTCGACGAGGCGGTTGTTCACCTTCATCGCGGCGATCCCGGCCCACATGGACTCCTCGGTCACCCGGGAGAGCTCGATCAGCTCCGGAGCGTGACCGGTGCCCACGAAGGCGGTGTAGGCCGCGTCGCCGTGCCAGCCGTCGACGATCGCGCCGGCGTCGATCGAGATGATGTCGCCGTCCTTCAGGACCGTCTTCTCGTCCGGGATGCCGTGGACGACGACCTCGTTGACCGAGGTGCAGATGGTCGCGGGGAACCCGCCGTACCCGAGGAAGTTCGACTTGGCGCCGTGGTCGGCGATCACCTTGCGGGCGACCTGGTCCAGGTCGTGCGTGGTGGCCCCGGGCACGGCCGCCTCGCGGGTGGCGGCGTGAATGGCAGCGACCACCAGGCCCGCCTCGCGCATCTTCGCGATCTGCTCGGGGGTCTTGATCTGCACCATTGCTCGGCGCCTCTCTGCATCGACGGTGGCGGGGTACGGCTCGGCGTGTTCAACGATACGGGCGCAAGCAGTCGGCCGCGGCGCCCTGAGGCGCCGCGGCCGGCTTGCACTACGGGTGGTGCGGTGGTGGACGCTCAGCCCTCGTCGGAGGACTCGGAGGTCTTGAGCGCCTCCATGGCGCGGGCGGTCACGTCCGCGACCTTGCCCAGCGCGGAGATGGTCACCACGAGGCCCTGGGCCCGGTAGTAGTCGATGATCGGCTCGGTCTGCGTGTGGTAGACCTCCAGCCGGGTACGGACCGTCTCCTCGCTGTCGTCGTCCCGCTGGTACAGCTCGCCGCCGCAGGCGTCGCAGACGCCCTCGGTCTTCGGCGGGTTGTACGTCAGGTGGAAGACGTGCGCGCTGTCGTTGCGGCAGACGCGGCGACCCGCGATCCGCTTCACGACCTCGTCCTCGGGGACCTCGAGGTCGAGGACCGCGTCCAGCTTCACGCCCTCGTCCTTGAGCATCACGTCAAGGGCTTCGGCCTGTCCGACGTTCCGCGGGAAGCCGTCCAGCAGGAAGCCGTCGACGGCGTCCGACTGGGCCATGCGGTCCTTGGCCATCCCGATGGTGACCTCGTCCGGCACCAGCTGGCCTTCGTCCATGTAGGCGCGGGCCTGCTTGCCAAGGTCGGTGCCCTGGCTGATGTTGGCGCGGAAGAGGTCGCCCGTGGCGATGTGCGGAATCGAGAGGTTCTGAGCAAGGTACGCAGCCTGCGTTCCCTTGCCGGCACCCGGAGGCCCGACGAGGACGATTCGCATCAGCGGAGGAACCCTTCGTAATTGCGCTGCTGGAGCTGACTCTCGATCTGCTTCACGGTTTCCAGACCCACACCCACGATGATGAGGATGCTCGTCCCGCCGAAGGGGAAGTTCTGGTTAGCCCCGCCGAAGCCTGCCAACGCCATCGTCGGCACCAGAGCGATCAGGCCCAGATACAGCGAGCCCGGCCAAGTGATCCTGTTGAGCACGTAGCTCAGATACTCGGCAGTAGGTCGACCTGCCCGGATACCCGGGATGAAGCCACCATACTTCTTCATGTTGTCCGCGACTTCGTCGGGGTTGAACGAAATGGCCACATAGAAGAAGGCGAAGAAGACGATGAGGACGAAGTACGTGGAGATGTAGTACGGGTGCGTACCGTCCACGAAGTAGTCCTGGATCCAGGTCGCCCAGCCCGCGTTCGAGCCGGAGAACTGGACGATCAGCGCCGGGATGTAGAGCAGCGACGAGGCGAAGATGACCGGAATCACACCCGCCTGGTTCACCTTCAGCGGGATGTACGTGGACGTACCGCCGTAGGACCGGCGTCCGATCATGCGCTTCGCGTACTGCACCGGAATGCGGCGCTGGGCCTGCTCGACGAAGACGACGAGACCGACCATCACGAAGCCGATGAGGATGACCGTGCCGAACTCGATCCAGCCGTCGGCCAGCTTGCCGCTCTCCTTGATGGCCCACAGGGCGCCGGGGAACGTGGCCGCGATCGAGATGAACATGAGGATCGACATGCCGTTGCCGATGCCGCGGTCGGTGATCAGCTCACCGAGCCACATGACGGCGGCCGTACCGGCGGTCATGGTGAGGACCATGATGATCGTGGTGAAGATCGACTTGTCCGGGACGATCTGGCTGCCCACGGAACAGTTCTGGAAGAGCGCGCCGCTACGGGCGGTGGCGACCAGGCCGGTGCCCTGGAGGATGGCCAGCGCGACCGTCAGATAACGCGTGTACTGCGTGATCTTCGCCGTGCCGGACTGCCCCTCCTTCTTCAGGGCTTCCAGGCGCGGGATCACTACGGTCAGCAGCTGGAGAATGATGCTCGCCGTGATGTACGGCATGATGCCGAGCGCGAAGATGGTGATCTGCAGCAGGGCGCCACCGCTGAACATCTGCATCAGACCGAGGAGGCCACCCGAGTCGGCCTGGTCGATGCACTGCTGCACCTTCGCGTAGTCGACGCCAGGGGCCGGGACGTGCGCCCCGAGCCGATAGATCACGATGATGCCGAGCGTGAAGAGCAGCTTCTTGCGCAGGTCGGGCGTCTTGAACGCTCGGGCGAACGCGGTGAACACGGTGCCTCCTGCGACCCCCGCGCTATGCGTCAGAGGCGACGGGTCTGGATGGGACTGGATGGGATCGGATACAAGGCAGCCCTACATCGTAAGGAGGCCACAAAAGATTAACGGCGCCACCCTACCCGTCCGGGGAGTGAGCAGGAAACACGCGCCGCACACCGGTGCACGGTCCGCTTCCCGGCCCGCGCCGCGAAAGACCGGCCAAGCCGCACCATTTGGGACGTGCACGCCCCTCCGCTCCCCCACCGCCGGTGCGGTGGACACCCGTTCAACCTTTCCCGAGCCTTTACGGTTCCCGTACAGCGGCACAAACGCAGAAAAGCCTGGCCGGCCACCTCCGAAGAGGCAGCCGGCCAGGCTCAGTTCTGTCCCGCGGCTCAGACGAGCTCGGTGACCGTACCGCCTGCGGCGGTGATCTTCTCCTTGGCGGAGCCGGAGACGGCGTCAACCGAAACCTGCAGTGCCACGGAGATCTCGCCCTGTCCGAGGACCTTGACGAGGTGGTTGTTGCGCACAGCGCCCTTGGCGACCAGGTCGGCCACCGTGACCTCTCCACCCTCGGGGTAGAGCGTCGCGAGCTTGTCCAGGTTCACGACCTGGTACTCCGTGCGGAACGGGTTCTTGAAGCCCTTGAGCTTCGGGAGACGCATGTGGAGGGGCATCTGGCCACCCTCGAAGCGCTCCGGAACCTGGTAACGAGCCTTCGTACCCTTGGTACCACGGCCTGCGGTCTTACCCTTGGACGCCTCACCACGACCCACACGGGTCTTGGCGGTCTTGGCGCCCGGGGCAGGCCGGAGGTTGTGGGCCTTCAGCGGGCTGTTCTCCGCCATGTCAGTCAACCTCCTCAACCGTCACGAGGTGGCGGACGGTGTGAACCATTCCGCGGAACTCGGGGCGGTCCTCCTTGACAACCGAGTCGTTCAGGCGCTTGAGCCCGAGCGAACGCAGGGTGTCGCGGTGGTTCTGCTTGCTGCCGATGTACGACTTCGTCTGCGTGATCTTGAGGCGAGCCATTACGCACCCGCTCCCGCACGTGCACGGAGCAGAGCCGCGGGGGCGACGTCCTCGAGGGGCAGACCGCGGCGGGCCGCGATCTCCTCGGGACGCTGCAGGCCCTGGAGGGCCGCCACGGTCGCGTGCACGATGTTGATCGCGTTGGACGAACCAAGCGACTTCGACAGGATGTCGTGAACGCCGGCGCACTCGAGCACGGCACGCACCGGGCCACCGGCGATAACACCGGTACCGGGGGACGCCGGCTTGAGCAGGACGACGCCCGCGGCCTTCTCGCCCGTGATCGGGTGAGGGATGGTGCCCTGGATGCGCGGGACCTTGAAGAAGTTCTTCTTGGCCTCTTCGACACCCTTGGCGATGGCCGCGGGAACTTCCTTGGCCTTGCCGTATCCGACACCGACGGTGCCGTCACCATCGCCCACCACGACCAGCGCGGTGAAGCTGAAGCGACGACCACCCTTCACAACCTTGGCGACGCGGTTGATCGCGACGACGCGCTCGACGTACGCGGTCTTCTCGGCGGCGCTGGCGCCACCGTCACGGCCCTTCCGGTCCCGCCGCTCGCCGCCACCGGCACCGCTTCCGCGGCGCTGGGGTCCAGCCATTGGAATTACCTCTCTCTGTTACGGACGCTGTGCGTAGGAACCGGGGCTTAGAACTTCAGCCCGGCTTCACGGGCGGCGTCAGCCAGAGCGGCAATCCGCCCGGCGTACTGGTTACCACCGCGGTCGAACACGACGGCCTCGACGCCTGCGGCCTTGGCACGCTCGGCGACCAGGGCGCCGACCTGCTGGGCCTGGGCGCTCTTGTCACCCTCGCCACCACGGATCGAGGTGTCCAGGGTCGACGCCGACGCGAGCGTGTGGCCCGCGATGTCGTCGATGACCTGGGCCACGATGTGGCGGTTGGAACGCGTCACGACCAAGCGAGGACGCTCCGGCGAACCGGAGATGTGCTTGCGGACGCGGATGTGGCGGCGCTTGAGAGCGGCACGCTTGTACGCGTCGCCCTTGGCGATCTTCACACCGTATGCCATGGCTACTTACCAGCCTTTCCGACCTTGCGGCGGATGACCTCGCCCGCGTACTTGACGCCCTTGGCCTTGTACGGGTCGGGCTTCCGCAGCTTGCGGATGTTGGCGGCTACCTCGCCGACCTTCTGCTTGTCGATGCCCTCGACGCTGAGCTTCGTGGGCGACTCGACCTTGAAGGTGATGCCATCCGGAGCCTCGATGAGGATCGGGTGGCTGTAGCCCAGGGCGAACTCCAGGTTGGAGCCCTTCGCCTGGACGCGGTAACCGACACCGCTGATCTCGAGCGCCTTGGAGTAACCCGCGGTCACGCCGGTGATCATGTTCGCCACCAGCGTGCGGGACAGGCCGTGGAGGGCCTTGTTCTGACGCTCGTCGTTCGGGCGGGAGACGTTGAGCACGCCGTCCTCACCCTTGGAGACCTCGATCGGCGCGGCGACGGTGTGCGTGAGGGAACCCTTGGGGCCCTTCACCGCGACCGTACGGCCATCGATGGTGACGTCCACACCGGCGGGAACCTGGATGGGGAGCTTGCCGATTCGCGACATGAGCTTTCCTTCCTTTCCCGACTACCAGACGTAGGCGAGGACTTCCCCACCTACGCCCTTCTTGCCTGCCTGCTGGCCGGTCAGGAGGCCGTGGGACGTGGAGATGATCGCCACGCCCAGGCCGCCGAGAACCTTCGGCAGGTTGGTGGACTTTGCGTATACACGCAGACCCGGCTTCGAAATCCGCTTGATGCCGGCGATCGAGCGCTCGCGGTTCGGGCCGAACTTCAGCTCGAGGACGAGGTTCTTGCCGACCTCGGCGTCCTCGACCTTCCAGCCGGTGATGAAGCCCTCCTGCTGGAGGATCTCCGCGATGTGCGACTTGATCTTGCTGTGCGGCATCGAGACATCGTCGTGATATGCCGAGTTCGCGTTACGCAGACGCGTGAGCATGTCTGCGATGGGATCAGTCATGGTCATGAGTTGGCCTTCGGCCTCTCTCGCCGGGGTTTCCTGTATGCGCCATCCCTCTCCCCACTCAGTGGCGGGACGGGTGCGGTGCGGGGACCTACGGCGTAGTAAGTCGGTCTTGGGCGGCAGGCGCCCAACCCTTCAAGCCTACGGCATGAAAGGACGGGCTCCTGCCGACCAGATGCTTACCGAGAGTCTCCGGAACTTCCCTGTGCCCGAGGGCAGAGGGGAGTTACCAGGAGCTCTTGGTCACGCCCGGCAGCTCGCCACGGTGGGCCATCTCACGAAGGCACACGCGGCACAGGCCGAACTTGCGGTAGACGGAGTGGGGCCGGCCGCAGCGCTGGCAGCGGGTGTACCCGCGCACGCCGAACTTCGGCTTACGGGCGGCCTTAGCGATCAGAGCCTTCTTCGCCACGGTCAGTTCTCCTTGAACGGGAAGCCGAGGTGACGAAGGAGGGCACGACCCTCGTCGTCGTTGGTCGCCGTGGTGACCACGGTGATGTCCATGCCCCGGACCCGGTCGATCTTGTCCTGGTCGATCTCGTGGAACATGACCTGCTCCGTGAGACCGAAGGTGTAGTTGCCACGGCCGTCGAACTGCTTCGGCGACAGGCCACGGAAGTCACGGATACGCGGAAGCGCGAGCGACAGCGTACGGTCCAGGAACTCCCACATCCGGTCACCACGGAGGGTGACGTGGCAGCCGATCGGCTGGCCCTCGCGCAGCTTGAACTGCGCGATGGACTTGCGGGCCTTCGTGACGGCCGGCTTCTGGCCGGTGATCGTGGTGAGGTCCTTGACGGCACCGTCGATCAGCTTGGAGTCGCGGGCGGCGTCGCCCACACCCATGTTGACCACGATCTTGACCAGACCGGGAACCTGCATGACGTTCTCGTACGAGAACTCCTCACGCAGCTTGCCGGCGATTTCCTCGCGGTAGCGCGTCTTGAGACGCGGCGCAGTGGTGGCAGTCATCAGATGTCCTCACCGGTCCGCTTGGCAACGCGGATCTTGTTGCCCTCGTCGTCAAAGCGGTAGCCGACGCGGGTGACAACCTTGTTGCCGTCCTTCTCCACGACCAGCTGCACGTTGCTGATGTGGATCGGGGCCTCGGTGGTGACAATGCCACCCGTCTGCGAACCGCGAGCCGTCTGACCGGCCTTGGTGTGCTTCTTGACCCGGTTGACACCCTCGACGAGGACGCGGTCCTGCGTGGGATAGGCCACGATGACCTTGCCCTGCTTGCCCTTGTCCTTACCGGTGATGACCTGAACCAGGTCGCCCTTCTTGATCTTCATGCTTACAGCACCTCCGGCGCGAGCGAGATGATCTTCATGAACTTCTTCTCGCGCAGCTCCCGGCCCACCGGGCCGAAGATGCGGGTGCCGCGGGGGTCGCCGTCGTTCTTCAGAATGACGGCGGCGTTCTCGTCGAAGCGGATGTACGAGCCATCCTGACGACGACGCTCCTTGACGGTGCGAACGATGACGGCCTTGACGACGTCACCCTTCTTCACGTTGCCACCGGGGATCGCGTCCTTGACGGTGGCGACGATGACGTCACCGATACCCGCGTAGCGGCGACCCGAGCCACCGAGAACACGAATGGTGAGAATTTCCTTCGCACCCGTGTTGTCGGCGACGCGCAGTCGCGACTCCTGCTGGATCACGTCTATCTCCTGATCGTCTGCCGGTTCCCGGCGGGTGCCTCTCCGTTACGGGAGAGGCACCCCACCGAGCCTGGCGGAACTGACCTGAGGGGAGAATCCCTCAGGAATTACTTGGCCTTCTCGAGGATCTCGACGATGCGCCAGCGCTTCGAGGCGGACAGCGGACGCGTCTCCATGATGATGACGCGGTCGCCGACGCCGGCACTGTTCTGCTCGTCGTGGGCCTTGAGCTTGTTCGTACGGCGGATGACCTTGCCGTACAGCGCGTGCTTCACGCGGTCCTCGACAGCGACGACGACGGTCTTGTCCATCTTGTCGCTGACGACCAGACCCTCACGGGTCTTGCGGAAACCGCGGTCGGTGTTCGTCTCAGTCACAGTCTTCTCGCTCATCAGGCGCTCTCCACCGTCTCGATGCCCAGCTCGCGCTCACGCATCAGGGTGTAGATCCGGGCGATGTCCTTACGGACGGACTTGAGCCGGCCGTGGTTCTCGAGCTGGCCCGTCGCCGCCTGGAAGCGGAGGTTGAACAGCTCTTCCTTGGCTTCGCGGAGCTTGTTGAGGAGCTCCTCGTCGCCCAGCTCGCGCAGCTCGGACGCCTTGGTACCGGCCGACATCACGACTCACCTGCCTCGCGCCGAACGATCCGGCACTTCATCGGAAGCTTGTGAGCAGCGCGGGTGAGCGCCTCACGAGCAATCTTCTCGTTCGGGTAGGACAGCTCGAACATCACCCGACCCGGCTTGACGTTCGCGATCCACCACTCGGGAGAACCCTTACCGGAACCCATGCGGGTCTCGGCAGGCTTCTTCGTCAGGGGACGGTCCGGGTAGATGTTGATCCAGACCTTGCCGCCACGCTTGATGTGACGGGTCATCGCGATACGAGCGGACTCGATCTGACGGTTCGTCACGTACGCCGGGGTCAGCGCCTGGATGCCGTACTCGCCGAACGCAACCTGCGTGCCACCCTTGGACATACCGCTGCGCTTCGGGTGGTGCTGCTTGCGGTGCTTGACCCTACGGGGGATCAGCATTTCGGTCAGGCCTCCGTTCCGGTGCTCTCAGCAGCCGGAGCAGCGGCGGCGGGGGCGTCGGCCTTGGGGGCCTCGGCTGCCGGCGACTGCTGCGGCTTACGGCCGCGACCGCCACGCTCGCCACCACGGCCGCCACCACGGCCGGCCGGGCGGTCGGTGCCGCCACGAGCCGGACGGTTGCCGGCGCGGGCCGCGGCGTTCTCGGCGCGAACCTCGGCGATGTTCTTGACGTCGCCCTTGTAGATCCAGACCTTCACGCCGATGCGGCCGAAGGTCGTCTTGGCCTCGAAGAAGCCGTAGTCCACGTTCGCGCGAAGCGTGTGCAGAGGCACACGGCCCTCGCGGTAGAACTCCGAGCGGGACATCTCGGCGCCGCCGAGGCGACCGCCGCACTGGATCTTGATGCCCTTGGCGCCGGCCTTCATCGAGCTCTGCATGCTCTTACGCATGGCACGACGGAAGGAGACGCGGGAGGAGAGCTGCTCGGCGACGGCCTGGGCCACCAGCTGAGCGTCCACCTCGGGGTTCTTGACCTCGAGGATGTTCAGCTGGACCTGCTTGCCGGTCAGCTTCTCCAGCTCGCCGCGGATGCGATCGGCCTCGGCGCCACGGCGACCGATGACGATGCCCGGACGGGCGGTGTGGATGTCAACGCGGACGCGGTCGCGGGTGCGCTCGATCTCGACCTTCGAGATGCCGGCCCGCTCCATGCCCTTCGTCATCATGCGACGAATGGCGACGTCTTCCTTGACGTAGTCCTTGTACAGCTTGTCGGCGTACCAGCGGGACTTGAAGTCCGTGGTGATGCCGAGCCGGAACCCGTGCGGGTTTACCTTCTGGCCCATTACCGGGTTCCTTCCTTGCTGCTGACGACCACGGTGATGTGGCTGGTCCGCTTACGGATCCGGTAGGCACGGCCCTGAGCACGCGGACGGAACCGCTTCAGGGTCGGGCCCTCGTCCACGTACGCCTCGCTGATGACCAGCGAAGAGGCGTCGGGGTGGTCGTAGTTGTGTGCAGCGTTGGCGATGGCGCTGTCCAGCACCTTGCCAACCGGCACGCTCGCGGCCTGCGGGGCGAAACGCAGGACCGCCTGAGCCTCCGTGGCATCCATGCCACGGATGAGGTCCACCACTCGGCGGGCCTTCATGGGCGTGACGCGGATGTACCGCGCCTGGGCCCTGGCTTCCATGGTTGTCCCTTCGGTGTGAGTCATAGTCGTTTCCACCCCGCGCTAGCGGCGCTTCGACTTCCGGTCGTCCTTGACGTGGCCGCGGAAGGTGCGAGTCGGCGAGAACTCGCCGAGCTTGTGGCCGACCATCGACTCGGTGACGAACACCGGGACGTGGATCTTGCCGTTGTGCACCGCGATGGTGTGACCCAGCATGGCCGGGACGATCATCGAGCGACGGGACCAGGTCTTGATGACGTTCTTGGTGCCTGCCTCGTTCTGTACGTCCACCTTCTTGATGAGGTGGCCGTCGACGAAGGGCCCCTTCTTGAGACTGCGCGGCATCTAAACCCGCTCCTAGCGCTTCTTGTTCGTCTTGCGGCGGCGGACGATGTACTTGTTGCTCGCCTTCTTGGGAGAACGAGTACGACCCTCCTTCTGACCCCACGGCGAGACCGGGTGACGACCACCGGAGGTCTTGCCTTCACCACCACCGTGCGGGTGGTCAACCGGGTTCATCGCGACACCGCGGACGGTCGGGCGAACGCCCTTCCAGCGCATGCGGCCGGCCTTGCCCCAGTTGATGTTCGACTGCTCGGCGTTGCCGACCTCACCGATCGTCGCGCGGCAGCGCGCGTCGACCAGGCGGATCTCACCCGACGGCATACGAAGGTGGGCCATGGTGCCCTCCTTCGCCAGCAGCTGCACGGAGGCACCCGCGGAACGGGCGAACTTCGCGCCGCCGCCGGGCCGCAGCTCGATGGCGTGGATGGTCGTACCGACCGGGATGTTGCGCAGCGCCAGGTTGTTGCCGGGCTTGATGTCGGCGCCCGGACCGTTCTCGACACGGTCACCCTGCGACAGGCCACGGGGAGCGACGATGTAACGCTTCTCGCCGTCCGCGTAGTGCAGCAGCGCGATGCGCGCGGTGCGGTTCGGGTCGTACTCGATGTGCGCGACCTTGGCCGGCACGCCGTCCTTGTCGTGACGACGGAAGTCGATCACGCGGTAGGCGCGCTTGTGGCCACCACCCTGGTGGCGAACGGTCACACGACCGGCGTTGTTACGGCCGCCCTTGCTGTGCAGAGGGCGGACCAGCGACTTCTCCGGCGTGGACCGCGTGATCTCGACAAAGTCGGCGACGCTGGAGCCACGACGGCCCGGGGTCGTCGGCTTGTACTTGCGGATACCCATTTCTCAGTCCTCGTCCGATTCCGGACGACTCGACCTCCGTCAGGAGGTCGGGCCGCCGAAGATGTCGATACGGTCGCCCTCGGCGAGGGTCACGATGGCGCGCTTCGTGTCGGAGCGCTTGCCGAAGCCGGTCTTGGTGCGCTTGCGCTTACCCTGCCGGTTGATCGTGTTGACCCCGGTGACCTTGACCGAGAAGACCGCTTCCACGGCCTGCTTGATCTGGGTCTTGTTGGAGCCGGGCGCGACGATGAACGTGTACTTGTTCTCGTCGAGCAGCGCGTAGCTCTTCTCGGAGACCACGGGCTTGACGAGAACGTCACGCGGGTCCGAGTACGTCTTGCTGGTTACGGTCGCCTCGCTCATCAGGCGTCGCTCCCTTCGGTCTCAGCGGTCTGGGGGCCAGACACGAAGGACTCGAAAGCGGCCTGGGTGAAGACCACGTCGTCAGAGACGATCACGTCGTACGTGTTGAGCTGGCCCGGCTCCAGGATGTGCACCTGGGGCAGGTTGCGCGCGGACAGCCACGCGGCCTCGTCGGCGCGGTCGACGACCAGGAGCAGGTTCTGGCGCTCCGAGATCTTGCCGAGCAGCGTCTTGGCGGCCTTCGTGGAGGCGGCACCCTCGACCACGCCGGTGACGACGTGGATACGGGAGTGACGGGCCCGGTCCGAGAGGGCACCGCGCAGGGCGGCGGCCTTCATCTTCTTCGGGGTCCGCTGCGAGTAGTCACGCGGCTGCGGGCCGTGGACGACGCCACCACCGGCGAACTGCGGGGCGCGGGTCGAACCCTGACGGGCGCGGCCGGTGCCCTTCTGGCGGTAAGGCTTCTTGCCACCACCGCGGACTTCGCCGCGGCGCTTGGTCTTGTGCGTGCCCTGACGGGCAGCCGCCAGCTGAGCGACAACGACCTGGTGGATCAGCGGAACGCTGGTCTTGGCGTCGAAGATCTCCGCGGGGAGGTCGACGGTACCGGCCTTGTCGCCTGCCGGCGAAAGGATGTCAATGGTGCTCATTACCTCAAGCCCCCTTGGCCGCGGTACGGACCAGGACGAGGCCGCCGTTCGGACCGGGGACCGCGCCCTTGATGAGGAGCAGACCCTTCTCCGCGTCAACCGCGTGGATGGTCAGGTTCTGGGTGGTGACGCGCTCGTTACCCATACGGCCCGCCATGCGCATGCCCTTGAAGACACGCCCAGGGGTGGCGCAGCCACCGATGGAACCGGGGGAACGGTGCTTGCGCTGGGTGCCGTGCCCGGCGCCGAGGCCCTTGAAGTTGTGACGCTTCATGACACCGGCGAAGCCCTTGCCCTTGCTCTTGCCCGTGACGTCGACCTTGACGCCGGACTCGAACACCTCGGCAGTGACCTCCTGGCCCAGCGTGTACTCGCTGGCGTCAGGGGTGCGGAGCTCCACCAGGTGGCGGCGCGGGGTGACGTCGGCCTTGGCGAAGTGACCCTTGAGGGGCTTGTTCACCTTGCGCGGGTCGATCTCGCCGAAGGCGATCTGGACCGCTTCGTAGCCGTCGCTGTCGTTGGTGCGAACCTGCGTCACGACGCACGGCCCGGCCTTGACGACGGTCACCGGGACGACCCGGTTGTTCTCGTCCCAGACCTGGGTCATGCCGAGCTTCTCGCCCAGGACGCCCTTGATGTTCTTGCTCATCTCGGCCCGTCCCCTCAGAGCTTGATCTCGATGTCGACGCCCGCCGGCAGGTCGAGGCGCATCAGCGAGTCAACCGTCTTCGGCGTGGGGTCGAGGATGTCGATGAGGCGCTTGTGGGTGCGCATCTCGAAGTGCTCGCGAGAGTCCTTGTACTTGTGCGGCGACTTGATGACGCAGTACACGTTCTTCTCAGTGGGCAGCGGCACCGGGCCCGCGACCGACGCACCAGTGCGGGTCACCGTCTCGACGATCTTCTTCGCCGAGGAGTCGATGACCTCGTGGTCGTAGGCCTTGAGCCGGATGCGGATCTTCTGTCCCGCCATGGCTACTAGTAGTCCTGTCTCTCGTAACGCTCTGGAACCCGGGGGTTCTCTGGACTCCTCCTCCGACCCACGCGGTCGGGCGTGTCGCATCCCCTCTACGAAAATCTCCCGAAGGAGATCCCAACCAAGGGGGTGCGGACCCTGAGACCGCGGAACCGGGGGCGGAACACCCACCGGGTGCCTGGCCGGCGCCCTGCGTTGCTTCCCGAAAGATTCCCGTACGTCCGGCCCTGGGGGCCGACGAGTACTGTGGGACTCGCTTCCGGTCCTCCCGGCGGGAGGCGCGCAGCATTGACACTCAACCGAGCAACCTGGTCAGTGTGCCATACGGGGCGCGGGCCTGGCCAATCGAGTCGGGAATCCTACCCCGAGCGAGCGATTACTCAAACGCGGGCGCGCATCCGGCGGCGCCGGGGCCCCCACGGACCTGCCGGAACTCCCCGTACGGGCCCCTCGGCGTGCTCCCGGTGCGCGAGCCCACTCCCTGACCGGGCAACCCTTCCGCGCCGATCCCCGTCTACTCCCCCGCGGGCACGGCCCGGCCGGCCGATGGCCCGCGCGTAGATCCAGGGAGTACGCAGGACAGGGCGGCCGTTCGCCCGCTGCGGGGGAAGCGGGACGGACGGGGTGCGTGGCGTGGTGGATCGGACTGTGCCGTCCCGGATACGGCTGCCCCGGCGCACCCTCCTCCTCGCGGCCACCGCGACCGCCGCCACCGCCGGGTGCGCCGTACCGGCGCCGCGGCGGCACGGTCCGGTGCCGGACCCGGCCCCGGGGCTGGCCATAGCGAGCGGTCGGCGGGCGCTGTTGATGCAGGTGCTGGCCCACCCCGACGACGACTTGTACCTGATGAACCCGGACACCCGGCAGGCCCTCGACGCCGGGACCCCCCTGGTCTGCGTCTACCTCACCGCGGGCGACGCCGACGGGCTCAACAAGGTTCCCGGAGCCCCGCGGCCGAAACCCGACCATGCCGCGTACGTCTCCGCCCGGCAGCAGGGCCTGCGCCAGGCGTACGCCGAGCTGCTCGGGCTCGACCGGTTCACCCCGTGGCAGAGGTCGGTGCTCACCCTGCGCGGCGGCCACCGGGCCGAGCGGGACGTCCTGGCCGACGGGGCCCGCCGGGTCGAGCTGATCTTCCTGAACGCCGCGATGCACACCGGGCGCGGCCGCCTCGGGCTGCCCGGCCTCTGGGAGGACCGGCGGCTGGTGCTGCGTACCGTCGTCGCCGACGACTCCCCCTTGCAGAAGGCCGGTTCGTATACGTACGAGTCCCTGATCGACGTCCTCGTCGGGCTGCTGGAGCAGTACCGGCCGACCCTCGTGCACACCCTCGACCCGGACCCCGACCTCCGGGACAGCAGTGAGTACGAACGCCTCCGGGACAGCGAGCAGCGCGGGTACTCCGACCACGCGGACCACACCCCGGCCGGGTGCTTCGCCTGGGCGGCCCTGATCCGCTGGGTGGCGGCGGCGACGGGGCGCGGGGAGCCGGTGCCCGGGTTCGCCGTCGCGGCGTTCCGGGGGTACTACAACCACCACTGGCCCAAGAACCTGCCGCCGGAGGTGCTGGAGCGCAAGGCCGCCCACCTCGTCCCGTACGGCGGCGCGCCCGACTGGGAGTGCGGCAACCCCTCCGGCTGCGGCGACTACAACATCGGCGGCGACCGGCCACTGGCCAGCCGCAAGGGCTGGGTGCGCTCCACCCACCACCGCTACCCGGGCCCCCGGGCCCAGGTCGCCTCCGGGGCGGACGGGCGGCTCACCGTCTACGGGGTGCTGGGGCTGCGCGCCGTCCGGTGGCGGGAGAGCGCGCCCGGCAGCGGGGTCCTGGACGCGCCGGACGATCTCGGCGGCGGTCCGCTCGCCCCGGTGCTGGGTTCGGCGGCGACGGCGGACGGACGGCACCTGTTGTTCGGGCTGCGGTTCGCCGCGCTCGCCGGGCACGGCTCGGACAACGACCGCGAGATCGTGCTGCTGGAGCAGCGCTCGCCGGGTGGCCCCTTCCGCGCCTGGCAGGGGCTCGGCAACCCGGCCACCGGCGGCGACCACGGACGCCGCGTCGGCGTGCCCGTCGCCCTCGCCGCCCCGGACGGCCGCGTCCACCTCTTCGTACGGAACGCGGAGAAGGGGCTGAGCACCCGGGTCCGGGACGCGGACACCGGCCGCTGGAGCGGGTGGCGCGACATGGGCGGCGGCGAGGTGCAGGACGGGCTGACGGCGGTCGTGGACACGGCCGGGCGCGTCCACGTGTACGCGGCCGGGCACCATGCCGTGCACCACTGGACCCAGGACGCCCCGGGCACGGACGTCACCGCCCGTACCCAGCTCACCGACTCCCCCGTCCCCGCGCACGCGCCGGGCGCACTCCCCGCGCCCGACGGGTCCGTGGAGCTGTTCTACCGGCCGGCCGCGCGGGAGCGGCTCGTCGCCGTGCGGGCCGACCGCGCACCCGCGCCCCGCTTCGGCGGGTACGGTCCGGTGACCGCCGCCGCCTCGCCGGGCGGCCCGGTCCTGCTCGGCCGTTCCGCGGCGGGCCGGATCCAGCTGCGTACCGCCGGGGGCACCGCCGTACGGTCCCGGGGTCCGGTCGCCCTGGACGGCGTCGCCCTCCACCTCGGCGCGGCAGGCGGACGGCCCGCCGTCGTGGGGTTCGGGCCGGACGCGGCGCCCTGGGTGTGGCGTCCGTAGCAGCGGAGAGTTTCGGCCCAACTCCCGCCCCATAACGCGGTGTTATGCCCAAACGTTAGTACCCCGGCCTCGTCGCGCTCCGGCACCCTGTTGCCCACCATCCCCCACGGACACGCACACCCCAGCGTGTCGCGCGAAACGAGGAATCATGCGTATATCCAGGCTCGTGCCCGCTGCCGCCGCCGCAGCGGCCTGTGTCCTCGCCCTCTTCGCCCCGTCCGCCTCGGCCGCTCCCGAGGCCCCGCTCCAGGACGCCCCGCCCCCGACCACCCAGATCATCGGCGGCGGCTACGCCCAGAACGCGCCCTGGGCCGCCCGCCTCTTCTCGAACGGCAGAGAGACCTGTTCGGCGACGATCATCGCGCCGACCTGGATCCTCACCGCCAAGCACTGCGTCACCGGCGGCGGCCTGTCGTTCCGCATCGGCAGCCTCGACCAGCACAGCGGCGGTGTGGTCGCGAACGGCGCCCAGACCTACACCCACAGCTCGGACCTGGCCCTGGTCCGGCTGGACCGCTCGGTGCAGGCCACCTACTCCCGTCTCGGCCAGCCCGGCTCGGTGCGGGTCGGGCAGGGCGTGCAGGTCTGGGGCTGGGGCGCCACCTCGCAGTGCGGCTCCGAGGCCAACTGCCAGTCCCGCTACCTGAAGGTCGCCAACGTGACGGTCACCGGCGGCTGCGGTGACGCGTACGGCGGCTCGGCGATCTGCGCCCGCCGCGGCAACGGCATCACCGCCGGCGGCGACTCCGGCGGCCCGATGACGGCGAACGGCGTCCAGGTCGGCGTCGCCTCCACCAGCGACCGGCAGACCACCACCGCGTACACGAACGTCACCGCGTACCGGTCCTGGATCCAGTCGATCGCGGGCGTCTGACCGACCCCACCACCCGGGGCGGCGGGCACCTGACGGACCCATCGCCCCGTGAACCGTAGGGCCCCCTACCTCACCGCCCTGAGGTACCGGGGCCCTACACCCATCCCTGCTCCTTCGCTATCCGCACGGCGTCGACGAGGGTGCGGGCATGGAGCTTCCCGACCGCCGACGAGAGCCTGTTGCGGACGGTCCCCACGCTGAGGGACAGGTCGGCGGCGATCTCCCGGCAGTACGCCCCGCCGGCGGCCGGCCGGAGGGCCTCGGCCTGGCCGACCACCTCGATGCCCAGTTCGGCCGTCAGGAGCGCCGTCAGCCCTGACCGCACCGTCTCATGGTCGTCGACCACCAGCACCGTGATCACGGACCTGGTTGTCGCAGTCCACCCGGGTCCTCCGGGCGGCTTCGGAGACCAGCACGCACGGTCCGGGCGGCGGGCGTTCATGTACCGGTGCGGACCGGTGTGCTGCGGTTCCGGGCCTCGGAACGGCGGCACACCCGTGTCACACGGTGGGCAGAGCCCTCTCCCACGGAGCGAGCTCGTCGTCCGGCCTCATATCCCGCCCGGCGGAGTAGGTGGACGATCCGACCCGGACCTCCAGCCGGTGGGAGGAGAAGAGAAGGAACTTCCGCCTGCTGAGGGTCGCCTTCCCGGAGAAGACCCGGGAGAGGAACGATCCGACATCACCGACGGCCACACCGTCGAAGGTCCAGTCGTCCAGCAGGATCCGCACCGACTCCGCGTCCGGCGCCCCTCCCATCAGGCCGATGTACACATCGGACCCGGCGAGCATGCCGTCCCGGTCCGCGAACCAGCTGCCGTGGCCGGCCTCGCGCTGCTCGAACGCGGTGTTCCGTGCGCCGCAGGAGGCCAGCGCCTCCTCGGCCAGGGCCACCGCAAGCGTCTTCCGTCCGTGCCCGTGTGCCATGCCAAGAACCTCCCACGCCTCCGAAGAGCCTTCTGCGCCGGCCGAAGAACCTGTTGTTGTTCCAGGACGCCCACCCGTCGCGCACGGCGGGCCGGGCCCCGGCCCCGTGACCCGGGCGGCTCCGCGTATGGCGGCACACGGCGAAGGGCCCCGCACCTCTTTCGAGGTGCGGGGCCCTTCTTGCGACTCAGTGAGCCACCAGGTCCAAGGACCAAGCAGAAACTACTTGATGATCTTGGTGACCTGGCCGGCGCCCACGGTCCGGCCACCCTCACGGATGGCGAACTTCAGGCCCTCTTCCATGGCGACCGGCTGGATCAGCGCGACGTCCATGAGGGTGTTGTCACCCGGCATGACCATCTCGGTGCCCTCGGGAAGGGTCACAACGCCCGTCACGTCCGTGGTACGGAAGTAGAACTGCGGGCGGTAGTTATTGAAGAACGGGGTGTGACGGCCACCCTCGTCCTTCGACAGGATGTAGGACTGCGCCTGGAACTCGGTGTGCGGCGTGACCGAGCCGGGCTTGATGATGACCTGGCCGCGCTCGACGTCCTCGCGCTTGATGCCACGGAGGAGCAGACCGACGTTCTCACCGGCCTGGCCCTCGTCGAGCAGCTTGCGGAACATCTCGATGCCGGTGACCGTGGTGGTGGTCTTCTCGGTCTTGATACCGACGATGTCGACGGTCTCGTTGACCTTCAGGACACCACGCTCGATGCGGCCGGTGACGACCGTACCGCGACCGGTGATCGTGAAGACGTCCTCGATCGGCATGAGGAACGGCTTCTCGACGTCACGCTCGGGCTGCGGGATGGACTCGTCGACGGCCTTCATCAGGTCGAGGACGGTCTGGCCCCACTCCTTGTCGCCCTCAAGGGCCTTGAGCGCCGAGACCTTGACGACCGGAAGGTCGTCGCCCGGGAACTCGTACTCGGAGAGGAGCTCACGGACCTCGAGCTCGACGAGCTCCAGGATCTCCTCGTCGTCCACCATGTCGGCCTTGTTCAGGGCGACGACGATGTAGGGGACGCCGACCTGGCGGGCCAGGAGGACGTGCTCCTTCGTCTGCGGCATCGGGCCGTCGGTGGCCGCGACCACGAGGATGGCGCCGTCCATCTGCGCCGCACCCGTGATCATGTTCTTGATGTAGTCCGCGTGACCGGGGCAGTCGACGTGCGCGTAGTGACGCGACTCCGTCTGGTACTCGACGTGCGCGATGGAGATGGTGATACCGCGCTGGCGCTCTTCGGGAGCCTTGTCGATCTGGTCAAAGGCCGAGGCCTCGTTCAGGTCCGGGTACGCGTCGTGCAGCACCTTGGTAATGGCGGCCGTGAGGGTCGTCTTACCGTGGTCGATGTGACCGATGGTGCCGATGTTGACGTGCGGCTTAGTCCGCTCGAACTTTGCCTTCGCCACTGGGGTCCTCCTGAGTGGTTCTGTACGCCTTGCTTCATCGGCGCCAGGTGATCTTTGCTGGGGTGCCGGCGCCGGGGGCATTCCGCACAGTGCTGACGCGCTGTGCGCAATGCCCGCCCGGCTCCGGTGACAAGCCTAAAGCGTGAGCTCGGGAGAGTTACTCGCCCTTGGCCTTCGCGATGATCTCCTCGGCGACGTTCCGCGGAACCTCGGCGTAGGAGTCGAACTGCATCGAGTAGCTTGCGCGACCCGAGGTCTTGCTGCGGAGGTCTCCGACGTAGCCGAACATCTCCGAGAGGGGCACGAGGCCCTTCACGACGCGAGCGCCGCTGCGCTCCTCCATGGCCTGGATCTGGCCACGGCGGGAGTTGAGGTCGCCGATGACATCGCCCATGTAGTCCTCGGGCGTGGTGACCTCGACGGCCATCATCGGCTCCAGGAGCACGGGAGAGGCCTTGCGGGCACCCTCCTTGAACGCCTGCGAACCGGCGATCTTGAAGGCGAGCTCCGAGGAGTCGACCTCGTGGTAACCACCGTCGAGAAGGGTGACGCGGACGCCGACCATCTCGTAACCGGCCAGGATGCCGAACTGCATGGCTTCCTGAGCACCCGCGTCCACCGAGGGAATGTACTCACGGGGGATGCGGCCACCGGTGACCTTGTTGACGAACTCGTACGACGCGTCGCCACCCTCGATGGGCTCAAGGGCGATCTGCACCTTCGCGAACTGGCCGGTACCACCAGTCTGCTTCTTGTGCGTGAAGTCGATGCGCTCGACGGCCTTGCGGATCGTCTCGCGGTACGCGACCTGGGGCTTGCCGACGTTCGCCTCGACGCGGAACTCGCGCTTCATGCGGTCGACGAGCACCTCGAGGTGAAGCTCGCCCATACCACCGATGATGGTCTGGCCGGTCTCCTCGTCGGAATGCACCTGGAAGGAGGGGTCCTCCTCCGAGAGGCGCTGGATGGCGACACCCAGCTTCTCCTGGTCACCCTTGGACTTCGGCTCGATGGCGACCTGAATGACCGGCGCCGGGAAGTCCATGGACTCCAGGATGACCGGGTTCTTGTCGTCGCACAGCGTCTCACCGGTGGTGGTCTGCTTGAGACCCATGACGGCGATGATGTCGCCGGCACCCACCGATGCGATCTCCTCACGCTTGTTCGCGTGCATGCGGTAGATCTTGCCGATGCGCTCCTTCTTGCCCTTGACGGAGTTCAGCACCGCGGTGCCGGCCTCCAGGCGACCGGAGTAGATCCGGACGAAGGTGAGCTTGCCCAGGTGCGGGTCGCTCGCGATCTTGAACGCCAGGCCGGAGAACGGCTCGTCGTCCGAGGGCTTGCGCTGGATGACCTTCTCCGGGTCCTTCACGTCGTGGCCCTCGATGGCCTCGACGTCCAGGGGGGAAGGCAGGTAGCGCACGACCGCGTCGAGCAGGGGCTGGACGCCCTTGTTCTTGAACGCGGTGCCACAGAACACCGGGGTGACGGTGACGGAGTCGGCACTGCCCTTCGACGCCAGCGTGATGCGACGGATCGCCTCGTGCAGCTGCTCCTCGGTGGGCTCGGTGCCCTCCAGGTACAGCTCCATCATGTCGTCGTCGTTCTCGGCCACGGCCTCCAGAAGCTTGCCGCGCCACTCGGCGGCCGACTCCTTGAGGTTGTCCGGGATCTCGACGGTGTTGTACATCTCGCCCTTGGCGGCCTCTTCGGGGTACACGAAGGCCTTCATCGACACGAGGTCGACGACGCCGGTGAAGTCCGCTTCGGCGCCAATGGGGAGCTGCATGACGATCGGGGTCGCGCCGAGGCGGTCGATGATCATCTGGACGCAACGGAAGAAGTCGGCACCGGTGCGGTCGAGCTTGTTGACGAAGCAGATACGCGGCACGCCGTAGCGGTCCGCCTGACGCCAGACGGTCTCGGACTGCGGCTCGACGCCGGCCACACCGTCGAACACGGTGACGGCGCCGTCGAGGACGCGGAGCGAACGCTCCACCTCGACGGTGAAGTCGACGTGACCCGGGGTGTCGATGATGTTGATGGTGTGGTCAACATCGTTGAGCGGCCAGTGGCAGGTCGTCGCGGCGGACGTGATCGTGATGCCGCGCTCCTGCTCCTGCTCCATCCAGTCCATCGTGGCAGCGCCGTCGTGGACTTCACCGATCTTGTAGCTCACACCGGTGTAGAAGAGGATCCGCTCAGTGGTGGTCGTCTTCCCCGCGTCGATGTGGGCCATGATCCCAATGTTGCGGACCTTGGCCAGGTCAAGCGAAGTGGTGGCCATAAGGCTCAATCTTCTCTCGGTCTCGATGGGGGTAGCGACTACCAGCGGTAGTGCGCGAAGGCCTTGTTGGACTCGGCCATCTTGTGGGTGTCCTCACGCTTCTTGACCGCAGCGCCGAGGCCGTTGGAGGCGTCGAGCAGCTCGTTCATGAGGCGTTCGGTCATGGTCTTCTCGCGGCGGGCGCGGGAGTAACCGACGAGCCAGCGCAGAGCGAGGGTGGAGGCGCGACCGGGCTTGACCTCGATCGGCACCTGGTAGGTGGCGCCACCGACACGGCGGGACTTGACCTCGAGCGAGGGCTTGACGTTCTCAAGCGCGCGCTTCAGCGTGATGACCGGGTCGTTGCCGGTCTTCTCGCGGAGGCCTTCCATGGCGCCGTACACGATCCGCTCGGCGGTGGAACGCTTGCCGTCGAGGAGGATCTTGTTGATCAGCGAGGTGACAAGAGGAGAGCTGTAGACCGGGTCGATGATGACCGGGCGCTTCGGGGCGGGGCCCTTACGAGGCATTCTTACTTCTCCTTCTTGGCGCCGTAGCGGCTGCGGGCCTGCTTGCGGTTCTTGACACCCTGGGTGTCAAGGGAGCCGCGGATGATCTTGTAACGAACACCCGGCAGGTCCTTCACACGGCCACCACGCACGAGCACGATGGAGTGCTCCTGCAGGTTGTGTCCCTCACCCGGGATGTAGGCCGTGACCTCGATGCCGGAGGTCAGACGCACACGCGCGACCTTACGGAGTGCCGAGTTCGGCTTCTTCGGGGTGGTCGTGAACACACGCGTGCAGACGCCACGCCGCTGGGGCGAGCCCTCGAGCGCGGGCGTCTTGTTCTTCTCGACCTTGTCCTGCCGGCCCTTCCGGACCAGCTGCTGGATCGTAGGCACTACTTCTCCGGTTTCTGTGTGCCGTTCGTGAAACTAACCTGGAACATCGCCGACCCACGCGGTCGGGTGTGTCGAATACTGCGGACTTCCGCCCCAAGGGCGTCGGTCGGCACAGATTGCGGTGGCTACTGACGGACTCGCGATGCGGTTGAGGACACGCACCCGAGCCCAGGCACACCCCAGGCACAAGGCTTGAGCGTACCTACCTCACGGAGCTGGGTCAAAACAAATGAAACACGTGACCGCGCGGGGGCGCCCCCGGCCCCGCCGCGGGGAGCTCGGGGACGCCACGCGTCCACTCCTCCTCCGCCACCCGGTCACCGCGGAGCCACGAGGCGTACACCGGCGCCCGCGACGGAGATTCGGCTTCGACGCCCCGAGAGAGCCGCCGAACAGGACGTGCGGATGCCCATTGTCGAAGTTATGGCGGCGCTAAACATTACCTTGCTCACACCCATGCATCTGGCATGTGCCTGATACCGTCACTGCGGTGCTCGACGAACTCACCGGAGAAAGAAACGGGCGTTTGGGGAAATTTCGGACAGGGAATCGCCGCAATTACACGGCCCTGAGCTTCCTTCGCACCACCCCTTGCATGCCGGTGCCCTCTGCGGGTCGAATCGATTCTTTACGCCCTTTTGACAGAGCGAGAATGCGGGATGGTTATGACCAGGACTTCCAGCTCTTTCCACTTATGGCTCATATCCGGGACCAGTTCCGCCGCACTGGAGGCGCACGCCGGTGCTCTCGCCGCCCACTTGACGGAGCTGCCCGGCTGGAAGCCGGCGGACGTGGGCCGTGCGCTGGCGCGGCTCCCCTCCGGAGGTGCGCACCGGGCGGCCCTGACCGCCGGGGAGGGCGCGGAGCTGCTGGCCCTGTTACGGGACCTGGCCGGGGGCCGGGAGGCGTCCGGGCTCGTACGCGGGACCGGGCGGGCAGGGCGCCGGGCGGTGTTCGTCTTCCCCGGGCAGGGCGCGCAGTGGCCGGGGATGACCGCGGATCTGCTGGAGTCCTCGGAGGTCTTCCGCAGGTGGATCGAGGCGTGTGAGCGGGCGCTGAACCCGTTCGTCGACTGGTCGCTCCAGGACGTACTGCGGGAGCGCCCCGGCGCTCCGGGGCTGGACCGGGTGGATGTGGTGCAGCCCGCGCTGTGGGCGGTCATGGTGGCGCTGGCCGAGGTGTGGCGGGCGCACGGCGTGGAGCCCGCCGCCGTCATCGGGCACAGCCTGGGCGAGGTCGCGGCGGCGGCGGTGAGCGGGGCGCTGCCCCTGGAGGACGCGGCGCGAGTGGCCGCGCGCTGGAGCCAGGCGCAGGCGACGCTGGTGGGCCGGGGCGACATGGTGTCCGTGCTGGCCTCCGAGGAAGCGGTCCGCGACCGGCTGGCCCGGTGGGACGGACGTCTGGTCGTCGCCGCCGTGAACGGCCCGTCCTCCGTGATCGTCTCCGGCCCGCCGCGGGACGCGCGGGACCTGGTGGCCGCCCTGGGCGGTGAGGGAGTGCGGGCACGGGTCATCGACGTGGGCCTGGCCGCGCACTCCGGGCAGATCGACGAGATCACGCCCCGGATGCGGTCCGACCTGGCAGAACTGCGGCCCGCGACGCCCACGACGGCCTTCTACTCGACCGTTTACGCCCGGGAGTGGGCCGACGCCCGGCCGGACGCGGAGTACTGGTGCACCAATCTGCGCGGCACCGTCCGCTTCGAGGAGACCGTACGGGCCGCCCTCGACGCGGGTCATGAGGTGCTGCTGGAGATCAGCCCGCATCCGGTGCTCACCGCGGCCATGCAGGACACGGTGGAGAAGGCGGGCGCGGACGCGGTGGTGCGCTCCACCGTCCGGCGCGGCCCGGACGGGTTCGGACAGTTCCGCCGGTCGCTGTCCGAGCTGTACGTGGACGGGGTGGAGCCCCGCCCGGAGCTGCCGCACCCGGGGCACGGGGCGGCGCTCGAACTGCCCGGGCCGGTGGACGTGGCGGACGACGGGGCCGGCGCGGGGCCGGGGGACGGGCCGGGCCGGACGGGCGTGACGGCCGGCCTGTCCGGTGCGGAGCTGCGGGCGGCTCTGGAGGAAGCGGTGCTGCGGGAGACGGCAGCGGCGGCGGGGCTGCCGGGCACCGGGGGGCTGGACGCGGACAGGCCGTTCCGGGAGCTGGGTTTCGACTCGGTGGCCGCGGTGTCCCTGCGCGGCCGGCTGGCGCGGGCGCTGTCCGTCCGGCTCCCGGTGACAGTGGTGTTCGACCATCCGACGCCGTCGCGGCTGGCCGAGCACCTCGCCGAGCGGCTGTCCGGGGCGCGCCGGGAGGCTGGCGCGCGGGACGCGTCGAAGCCGGAAACGACGCCCGCCGGGGCGAGCGTGCCGGGTGCCGCGGACGAGCCGGTCGCGATCGTCTCCATGGCCTGTCGCTACCCCGGCACGGACGGGAACGTGGAAAGCGCGGAGGATCTCTGGCAGCTGGTCGCGGGGGGCGGGGACGCGATTGCCGCTTTCCCCGCCGACCGGTACTGGGATGTCGCCGGTAAATATTCCGTGGACCCTTCGGAGTCTGATAGCTACTATCAGCGCGGGGCCGGTCTGCTGAAGGATGCGGGGCAATTCGACGCCGATTTCTTCGGTATCAGCCCACGCGAAGCCGAGTCAATGGATCCGCAGCAACGGCTTCTTCTGGAAACTGCTTGGCAAGCCTTCGAGGAATGCGGCATCCTGCCCTCCGCGTGGGCCGGCAAGCGGGCCGGTGTATTTGTCGGTGCCATGGCCATGGATTACGGCCCGGGGCTTGACAGCGGCTCCGCGCACGAGGGGCAGGTGCTCACCGGCAACGCCCTGAGCGTGCTGTCCGGCCGGATCGCCTACGCGCTCGGGCTGGAGGGTCCCGCGCTGACCGTGGACACCGCGTGTTCCTCCTCCCTGGTCGCGCTCCATCTCGCCGTCCGGTCTCTGCGGCGGGGCGAGTGCGACCTCGCCCTGGCGGGCGGAGTGACGGTCATGTCGAGCCTCGGCATGTTCAAGGAGTTCAGCAGACTGGGCGGGCTCGCCCCCGACGGCCGGTGCAAGGCGTTCGGGGACGGGGCCGACGGCTTCGGGCTGGCCGAGGGCGTGGGCCTGCTGTTGCTCATGCCGCTCTCCCGGGCCCGGCGCGAGGGCCACCCGGTGCTCGCGGTGATCCGGGGCTCGGCGGTCAACCAGGACGGCGCTTCCAACGGGCTGACCGCGCCCAGTGGCCCGTCCCAGGAGCGGGTGATCCGGGACGCCCTGGCGGACGCGGGCCTCGCAGCACGCGATGTGGACGCCGTGGAGGCCCACGGCACCGGGACCCGGCTGGGCGACCCGATCGAGGCGCAGGCCCTGCTCGCCGCCTACGGGCAGGACCGTCCTGCGGACCGGCCGCTGCGGCTGGGCTCGGTGAAGTCGAACATCGGGCACACCCAGGCCGCGGCGGGGGTGGCCGGGGTGATCAAGATGGTGATGGCGCTGCGGCACGGGGTGCTGCCGCGCACCCTGCACGCCCAGCGGCCCACCGGGCATGTGGACTGGACCTCCGGAGCGGTGTCCCTGCTCTCCGAGCCGGCGGCGTGGCCGGAGTCGGAGGTCCCCCGGCGCGCGGGGGTGTCGTCCTTCGGGGTCAGCGGCACCAACGCCCATCTGATCGTCGAGGAGGCCCCGGAGGCCGAGCCCGTTTCGCCGGTCGCCGCCCGCACCCGGCTGCCCGCCGCGGGTGCCGCCGACGCACCGGTGGCATTGGCGCTGTCCGCGAAGACCCCGGCGGCTCTCGCCGGGCAGGCGCGGCTGCTGCGGTCCGCGCTGCTGTCCGAGGCCGGGCCCGCCCCCGCCGACCTGGCGTACTCGCTCGCCACCACCCGTACCGTCTTCGCGTCCCGGGCCGTCGTCGTCGACTCCGGGCGGGGCGGACTCGGCGCGGCGCTGGAGGCGCTGGCCGCGGGTACCCGGCAGGCCGGTGTGGTGACGCCGGGCGCGGAGCGGGCCGGCCGGCCGGGGCGGACGGTGTTCGTCTTCCCCGGGCAGGGCGCGCAGTGGGCGGGCATGGCCCGGCAGCTGCTGGACGGGTCACCCGTGTTCCGGGAGCGCATCGACGCGTGCGCCCGGGCTCTGGCGCCGTACACCGACTGGTCCTTGACCGATGTGCTGCGCGGCGTCCCGGGGTCGGCGTCGCTGGAGCGGGTGGATGTGGTGCAGCCGGCGCTGTGGGCGGTGATGGTGGCCCTGGCCGAGGTGTGGCGGTCCTGCGGGGTCGAGCCGGACGCGGTGGTGGGCCACTCCCAGGGCGAGATCGCGGCGGCCTGTGTGGCCGGGGCGCTGTCGCTCCAGGACGCCGCGAAGGTCGTGGCGCTGCGGTGCCGGGCACTGGGCCGGCTGGCCGGGACCGGTGCCATGGCGTCGGTCCCGCTGCCCGCCGAGGAAGTACGCGTCCGGCTGGAGCGGCTGGGCGGGGCGGTGACGATGGCGGCGTACAACGGGCCGGGCACGGTCGTGGTCGCGGGCCCGGAGGACGCGATCGAAGCCGCGCTGGCCGACTGCCGCGCGGACGGGGTGGAGGCGCGCCGCGTGGACGTCGACTACGCCTCGCACTCCGCGCACATGGAGCCGCTGCGCGAGGAGTTGCTCACGGCGTTGACGGACGTGGCTCCGCGCCCCGGGGAGGTGCCTTTCCATTCGAGCGTGCGGGGCGGTCTCGTCGACGGGACCGTTCTGGACGGCGCCTACTGGTACGGGAATCTCCGGGGCCCGGTGCTGTTCGAGCAGACCGTGAGGGAGTTGGCGGCTTCGGGCGCCACCACGTTCGTCGAGGTGAGCCCGCATCCGGTGGTCTCCGGCGGGGTGCGCGACACCCTGGCCGCGGCGCGGGTGCCGGGCACGGTGGTGGGGACGCTGCGGCGCGACCAGGACGCCTGGCAGCAGCTGCTGCTGAACGCGGCGCGGCTGTTCGCCGACGGGGTGCGGGTCGACTGGGCAGAGCTGTCCGGCGGCACCGCCCGCACGGCCCTGCCCACCTATGCCTTCCAGCGGTCGTCCTACTGGCTGCGACCTCGGCCCGCCGCGCCTGACGCGGCGGCCCTGGGTCTGCGCGAGGCGGGGCATCCGCTGCTGGGCGCGGCGGTGGAGCTGCCCGGCGGCGAGGGCTGGGTCTTCACCGGCAGGCTGGACACGGGCGTGCTGCCCGGGGCGGCCGGGCAGCGGGCGGCCCTGGTCGAGCTGGTCCTGGCCGCTGTCGAGCACGGTGTCCCGGCTGTTCCCGGGCATGTGGCGCGGCTGGATCTGGAGGCGCCCATGCCGGCGCCCGGCTTCCCGGTCGACCTGCGGGTCACCGTGTCGCCGGACAGCGACGGCCACGGGCGGGCGCGCGTGCACACCCGTCCGGTGGGCGCGCCGCCGGCGATCGGCTGGGTCCGGCACGCGCGGGCGGTGCTGGCGGAGCCGCCCGCCGGGACCGTGGCCGCGGGACTGGAGGAGTGGCCACCGACGGGGGCGGTCGCGGGGCCGGAGGACGCGCGGGAGGCCCCGGCGGGCGGGCCGGTCGTGGTGTCCGGGAGGTGGCGGGCGGGCGACGCGGTGTACGCGGAGCTGGCGCTCGCCGCCGGGACGGAGGAGGACGGGTTCGGGCTGCATCCGGCACTGCTGGCCGGGGCGCTGGCGCTGCTCCCGGCGGGCCGGGAGGCGGTCCGGATGGAGGGGGTGGGCCTCTACGCCGACGGGGCGACGACGCTGCGGGTGCGGGTCTCCCCCGCCGGTCCGGACGCCTTCGAGGTGGTGGCCGCCGACGCGGCGGGCGGCCTCGTGCTGCGCGTCGACCGGGTGGTGACGCGGGCGGTCCGGCCGGTGCGGGTGTCCGGCGGCGGGCGGCCCCTGCACCACACGCGCTGGGTGCCGCTGGCCCCGGCGCCGGTGGCGGACGATGTGCGCTGGGCGGTGCTGGGTGATGCGCCCGTGCCGCCCGGGGCCGTGCGTCACGCCGATCCCGCCGCACTGCGCGCGGCCGTCACCGGCGGCGCCGAGGTGCCCGAGGCGGTGCTCGTCCCGCTGGCCGGTACGCCGTCCGGCGGGGGCGGTGACCGGGCAGACGAGGCGCTCACGGCGCGCGAGTTGACAGGACGGCTGCTGGCGCTGGTGAACGGGGTGGCCGCCGAACCCCGGCTGGCCCGCACCCGCTGGGTCTTCCTCACCCGGGGGGCCGTCGCCACAGCGCCCGAGGACGATGTGGCGGACCTCGCCGCGGCGGCGGGCTGGGGCTTCCTCCGGGCCGCGCAGATGGAGCAGCCGGACCGGTTCGCGCTGGTCGATGTGGCCGGTCCGGCGGAGCCCGCCGGTGAGCTGATCGCGGCCGCGGCGACGGTCGCCCTGCGTCAGGACCAGCCGTTGCTCGCCGTCCGCGGGGACCGGCTCCTGGTCCCGCGGCTGCGTCCGGTCGCCGGGGACGGTGACACGGCGTCCCCGATGCCGGGGATCGACCCGACGGGCACGGCGCTGATCACCGGCGGCACCGGTGTGGTGGCCGGGCTCGTGGCCCGTCACCTGGTGGTCGAGCACGGGGTGCGCGACCTGGTACTGGCGGGGCGGCGCGGTGGGTCGGCCCCGGGGGCGACCGAGCTGTGCGCGGAACTGACCGCGCTGGGCGCGCGGGTGTCGGTCGCCGCCTGCGATGTGGCCGACCGGACCGCACTGGCCGCACTGCTGGCCGCGATCCCGGCCGACCGGCCGCTGCGGACCGTGATCCACGCGGCGGGTGTCCTGGACGACGCCGTCCTGGCGGAGCTGACGCCCGGCCGTCTGGAGCGGGTCTTCCGGCCCAAGGTGGACGCCGCGTGGCTGCTGCACTCGCTGACCCGGGACCTGGGGGTCACCGCGTTCGTGTCGTTCTCGTCGGTGGCGGGTGTGCTGGTCGGCGCTGGTCAGGCGAACTACGCGGCGGCCAACGCGTTTCTGGACGGGTTGACCCAGCGGCGCCGGGCCCTGGGGCTGCCCGCCGTCTCCTTCGCCTGGGGGCTGTGGGAGACCGACAGCGGCATGACCGGGCACCTGGGCGCCGCCGAGCGCGCGGCGCTGCGCGGGGCCGGGCTGACCCCGATGCCCCCGGCGGGGGCGCTGGAGCTGTTCGACGCGGCGCTGGACTGTCCCTTGCCGGTGACGGTACTGGCGCATCTGGACACCGGCGCGCTGTCCGCGGGCGAGCCGCAGCCGGTGACACGTGCGCTGGCGGTCCGCCGGCGCGCGGCGGCGGTCGGCGCGGTGGCCGCGGGCACCGGCCGGGCCCACCCCCTGGGGCCCGAGAGCGCGGACGGCCGGGTCCGGGAGCTCCTGGACCGGGTACGGGGCGCGCTGCTCGCCGACCCGTCGGTGGAGCAGGCGCTCGTCGTCCCCCGGCAGGTGGGCGAGGGCGAGGTGCGGGTGGTGGCCTACGTCGTTCCCGCGCCGGGCGCCGGAGCGGGCGCCGGTACGGGGGCCGGGGGCGATCTGCCGGCCGCGCTCACGCCGTCCGTGGTGGTGCCGCTGCCACTGCCGCCGGACGCGGGGGCGGGGCTGCCCGGCGGAGGTCCGGGCCCGGTGGGGCGGCAGCGGCCGGGCAGCGCGTACGAGGAGATCGTGTGCGGGCTGTTCGCGGAGGTGCTCGGGCTGGCCCGGGTCGGGACCGGGGAGGACTTCTTCGACCTCGGTGGGCACTCGCTCTCCGCGAGCAAGCTGACCAGCAGGCTCCGGGCCCTGCTCGATCTGGAGCTGCCCGGCCGGCTGGTGTTCGACGCGCCCACCGCGGCAGGTCTCGCCCGGCGGATCGCCGGTGAGACGGACGCGGGGCGCGGGCGGCCCAGGATGTCGCCCGCCGAACGCCCGGAAGTGCTGCCGCTGTCCTACGCCCAGCAGGCCCTGTGGTTCCTGCACGAGCGGGACGGCTCGTCCTCGACGTACAACATGCCGCTGGTGCTGCGGCTCACCGGCACGCTCGACACCGGGGCGCTGGAGGCGGCGCTGAACGATGTCGGCGCGCGCCACGAGTCGCTGCGCACGGTGTTCTCCTCCACCGGGGGCGAGGCGCGTCAGCGGATCATGCCCGCCGGTGCGGTGCCGGTGCCGCTGGAGATCCGGCGGGTGACGGCGGACGAGCTGACCGCCGAGGTGGGCCGGGCGTCGGCGTACGCCTTCGACCTGACGGCCGAAGTGCCCTGGCGGGCGGTGCTGTTCGAGGTGGCGGAGTCGCCGCGGAGTGGGGTGCTGCTGATCCTGGTGCACCACACCGCCGGGGACGGCTGGTCGTTCGCTCCGTTGTCGCGGGATCTGGCCACGGCCTACACCGCGCGACTGGCGGGCGGTGCGCCACCGTGGCCGGAGATGCCCGCGCAGTACGTCGACTACGTGCTGTGGCAGCGTTCGCTACTGGGCGAGGCGGGCGATCCATCGAGTCTGCATGCCCGCCAGCTGGCCTACTGGGAGCGGCAGTTGGCCGGTCTGCCGGAGTGCCTGGCGCTGCCGGCCGACCGGCCGCGGCCCGCCGCCGCCTCGCACGCGGGGCGTACGGCCTGGTTCGCCTTCGACGGCGGGCTGCACCGTGAACTGGTGCAGCTGGCAAGGTCGTTGGACGCGACGGTGTTCATGGTGGTGCAGGCCGCCGCCGCCGCGTTGTTCACCCGGCTCGGTGCCGGGACGGACATCCCGCTCGGGGCGCCGGTGGCGGGGCGGGGCGACGAAGCGCTGGAGGACCTGGTCGGGCTCTTCGTCAACACACTGGTGCTGCGCGCCGACACGTCGGGCGACCCGTCCTTCGTGGAGCTGGTCGCCCGGGTGCGGGAGACCAGCCTGGCGGCCTTCGCCCACCAGGACGTTCCGTTCGACCACGTGGTGAAGCGGCTCAACCCCCAGCGGTCCGCCGCGCACCATCCGCTCTTCCAGGTCTGCCTGGCGTGGCAGAACGCCCCGCAGGCTGTCCTGGACCTGCCGGGCCTGGAAGCCCGCCCGGAGTTCGGCGGCACCGACCGGGCCCGCTACGACCTGTGGTTCTCCTTCACCGAGCAGCACGACGCGCAGGGGCGGCCGGACGGCATGACCCTGATGGCGGAATACGCCACCGACCTCTACGACCCGGAGACGGTCGGTGAGCTGGTGGCCCGGTGGATCCGGTTCCTCCGGCAAGCGGTGGCCGACCCGGCCCGGCCGATCGGGGCGGCGGACGTGCTGCTGCCCGGCGAACGCGGGCGGCTGGCGGTGCCGCCGGGCCCCGCGGCCCCGGCGGCGACGATCGCCGGGAGGTTCGCCGAGCGGGTGCGCCGGGCCCCGGACGCCGTCGCCGTGGTGAGCGGCGCCGAGCGGCTGTCGTACGCGGAGCTGGACGCACGGGCCAACCGGCTCGCCCACTGGCTGATCGGCCGGGGGGTGGGGCCCGAGGTCCGGGTGGGGCTGCTGCTGCCCCGTACGGCCGAGATCGTCGTCGCGATGCTGGCGGTGGTGAAGGCCGGGGGCGTCTATGTGCCGATCGACCCCGCGTACCCGGCGGACCGGATCGCGCACATGAGCGCCGACGCCGCGTTCGCGCTGCTCCTGGCCGGACGCACGGAGTCGACCGCGCTCACCGCCGGGTCGACGGCCGAGGTGGTGCTGGTCGACGGGCCCGGCGAACGCCCCTGGGACGGCTGCCCGTCCACCGGTCCGGTGGACGCGGACCGCACCGGCCCGCTGCTGCCGGACCACCCCGCGTACGTCATCTACACCTCCGGCTCGACCGGGGCGCCCAAGGGCGTCTCCGTGCCACAGCGCAATGTGGTGCGGCTGCTGGACGCGACACAGCACTGGTTCGGCTTCGGCCCGGACGACGTGTGGACGATGTTCCACTCGGCGGCCTTCGACTTCTCGGTCTGGGAGATCTGGGGGGCGCTGTTGTGGGGCGGCCGGGTCGTCGTGGTGCCGCACGAGGTGAGCCGGGCGCCGGAGCAGTTCCTCGCGCTGCTGGCGGACGAGGGTGTGACGGTGCTCAACCAGACGCCCTCGGCCTTCTACCAGCTGGCCGAGGCGGACCGGGAGCATCCGGCGGCCGGGGACCGGCTGGCCCTGCGCACGGTGGTGTTCGGCGGGGAGGCCCTGGACCCGTCGCGGCTGGCGGGCTGGTACGAGCGGCATCCTCGGACGCCGGAGCTGGTGAACATGTACGGCACCACCGAGACCACGGTGCACGTGAGCCATCTGCGGCTGGACCCCGAGTCGGCCGCGGCGGCCGGGCACGCGGGCCCGGTCGGGGTCCCCATTCCGGACCTGGCCTGCTATGTCCTGGACGACTGGCTCACTCCGGTGCCGCCCGGGGTGCCCGGGGAGCTGTACGTCGCCGGGGCGGGCGTCGCCCGGGGGTATCTGAACCGGCCGGGCCTGAGCGCCCACCGCTTCGTGGCCGACCCCTACGGCGCACCGGGCAGTCGCATGTACCGGACAGGCGATGTGGTGCGCCGGGACCGGACGGGCGGCCTGGAGTTCGTGGGCCGCGCCGACCAGCAGGTCAAGATCCGCGGCTTCCGGATCGAGCTGGGTGAGATCGAGGCGGCGCTCGCCGCGCTTCCCGGGGTCGCGCGGGCCGTTGTCACCGTCCGGGAGGAGACGGCCGGCGACCGCAGGCTCGTGGGGTACGTGATACCCGCGGCGGGCACCCGGCCGGAGGGCCCAGCCCTGCGCGAGGGGGTGCGCGGGGGGCTGCCCGAGTACATGGTCCCCTCGGCGGTCGTGGTGATCGAGCGGCTGCCGCTGACCACCAACGGCAAGCTCGACACCCGCGCGCTGCCCGCACCGGACTATCTGCCGGTGGCCGGGCGGGAGCCGCGCAACGAACGGGAACGCAGACTGTGCGGTCTGTTCGCGGAGCTGCTGAGGGTGGAGAACGTCGGGATCGACGACGCGTTCTTCGACCTCGGCGGGCACTCGCTGCTGGCCACCCGGCTGGTGAGCCGCGTCCGCGCGGACCTGGACGCCGACATCAGCATCCGCACGGTGTTCGAGGCGCCGACCGTGGCAGCGCTGGCCGAGCGGCTCGGCGAAGCGGCCCCCGCGGGGCGGCCCGCGTTGCACAGGCGTGCCCGCAACCGCCGCTGAGGCGCCTGGGGTGGCGGCCCGTACGGCCGCCACCCCGCAGAACCAGTCCTTTGCTCTACGGGGGAATTCACACGCATGACCATGAATCTCTTCGAACGGGACGACGAGCTGCGTCAGCTGCGGGAGCTGTTCACCGGCTCCCTGGCCGGGGCCGGGGCGCTCGTCCTGGTCACCGGCCCGCCGGCCTCGGGGAAGACCGAACTCATCTACGAGACGGCGGACTTCGCGGTAGGCGAGGGTGCCGTGGTGCTGGAGGCGCAGTGCCTGCGGTCCAGTGAGCCCGCCCCGCTCGACGCGCTCTCGCAGCTGCTCGCCAAGGTCGGCTCCCCGGTCCGGAACGCACGGGCGGACCGGCTGCTGGAGGAGGCCCGGACGGCGGCCTCGCACACCTCCGACCGGTGCTCGGAGGCGGTCGGCCACATCGCGGGGCAGACCCTGGACGGACTGTGCGAGGTGGTGCTTGGGCTGGCGGCGAAGACGCCGGTCCTGATGCTGGTGGACGACGTGCAGTTCGCGGATATGCCGTCGCTCCAGTTCCTGCTTCACCTGGCGCACCGCTCGCGATCGGCGCGGCTGATGATCGTGCTGGCGGAACGGGCCGGAGCGGAGACCGTGCACCCGCTGTTCCGGGCCGGGCTGCTGGGGCAGCCGCACTACCGGCAGCTGCCGGTGGGGCCGCTGTCGGTGACCGGGGTCGAGGCGCTGCTGGCGGAGGGAGGCACGCCCCGGGGCGCCCGGCCCGCGGCGGAGGCCGTGCACGCGGTCACCGGGGGCAACCCGCTGCTCACCCGGGCGCTGTTGCAGGACTCCCGTGAGGCGGGCGCCGGGGACGGCATCACGGTGGGAACCGCCTACCAGCAGGCGGTGCTGTACTGCGTCCACCGCGACCAGCCGGGCGGCCGGGAGGTGGCCGGCGTGGCAGCGGTACTGGGCGACTCGGCGCACCCGGAACTGATCGCCCGGATCCTGGACCGGGACGACGACGCGGTGGAGCGGGCGCTCTCCTCGCTGGAGCACACGGGGCTGATGACCGGACCTCGGTTCCGGCACCCGGCCGCGCGGGAAGCGGTGCTGGCGGATCTGACGCAGAGCGAGCGTGCCGGCCTCCAGCTGCGGGCGGCCCGCGCTCTGGACGACGACGGCGCCTCGTCCACGACGGTGGCCCTGCACCTGCTGTCCTCGGGGTACGCCCAGGAGGACTGGGCGCAGCGGGTGCTGGACGAGGCCGCGGAGGAGGCGGCGGGGCTGGGCCGGCCCGACCACGCGGCGGCCTTCCTCGACCTGGCCGCCCGGGCGTGCAGGGACCCGCGGCTCCGCGACGAGCTGGTGATGCGGCTGGCCCACCACGAGCAGTGGGTGAACCCGTTCGCGACCGCACGGCGCGTGCACCGGCTGACCCGGCCCCTGCGGCACGATCGGGTCGCACCCTCTCATCTGCCGCTGATCCTGCGGCATCTGTTCCTGTCGGGGCGGCTGGACGAGATGGCGACGGTGCTGCCCGCGCTGGACGCGGCGCTGGAGGTGGCCGACCCGCGCACCGCACTGCACCTGCGGCTCTCCCGGCTGTCGCTGGGCACCTGGTACCCCGCGTACCGCGAGGAGGTCGCGGCGGACGCGGGGACACCCCCGGACCCCCGGCTGCGGGCGGTCGGCGCGCTCCGCTCGCTCCTGGCCTCGGGCGATCGGAAGACCGCGGCCGCGGAGGCCGACGCGGCGCTGTCCGGACTGAGCGCGGGCGTCCCGGCGCTGGAGGCCACGGGCACGGCGCTGTACACGCTGATCCTGTCCGGCCGTACCGACCGGGCCGCCGACTGGCACCACACCCTGGCGCGGTCGGAGGAGGGGAGCGGGCTCGCCGGGCAGCGGCTCATGCTGACCCTCGTGAAGGCGGAGATCGCGCTGCGCCAGGACAATCCGGCGAGCGCCGGGCGGCTCGCCCGGCAGGCGATGCGGCTGGTCCCGGAACAGTACTGGCCGCTGGGCGCGGCGATGCCGCTGATCCTGGCGCTGCGGGCCGCCGTCGCGGCGGGCGATGTCGGCACGGCGGCGGAGCTGGCCGCCCGGCCGGTGCCGCCGGCACTGTCGGAAACCCTCCTCGGGCCGGTCCATCTGCGCGCGCGGGGCCGCCTCGAACTGCTGGCGGGGAGACCGGACAAGGCGCTGGAGGACTTCCTGGCCTGCGGGCGGCTGATGCGCAAGGGCCGCTTCGACCTGCCGTCCCTGGCACCGTGGCGGGGCGATGCCGCCGAGGCGTGTCTGGTGCTCGGCCACCGGGCGGAGGCCCGGTGGCTGGCCGAGGAACAGCTCGCGATGGAGCGTCCCGGGCTCTCGCCGACCCGGGGGGCGTCGCTGCGGATGCTGGCGGCGGTCGCCCCGGGCGGGCGGCGCGGACGGCTGCCGGAGGGGCCGGGGGCGGGCGGCGGACGGGACACCCTGACGCGGACGCTGGCGGAGCTGCGCGCGGAGGGCGGGGGGCGGGGTGAGCCGCAGCGCCCGGAGCCGGGCACGGCCCCAGGGCGGGAACCCGCCCTGGACGGGGAGCGCGAGGTCCTGCGCCGACGGCCGGGGAGCCGGGCCGCGGCGTCCGTGTTCCCCGCGGGCCGCGCGGTGCGGGCGACGCTCACCGGCGCGGAGGAGCGGGTCGCCAAGCTGGCCGCGCTGGGGCGCACCAACCGCGAGATCGCCTTGGAGCTGCGGGTCACGGCGAGCACGGTGGAGCAGCACCTGACGAGGGTCTACCGCAAGCTGGCGGTGACCCGGCGCGGGGAGCTGACCGAGGTGTTCTCCCGTTGAGGGGCCGACGCCGCCCGCTCCCCGGCGGGTGCCGCCGCCCGCTCCTCCAGCGGGCGGCGCGGGCCGTCAGGAGGCGGTCGCCCGGGCGACGAAGTCCCGGAGTTCGCCGACGGTGTTGATGCTGCCGACCTCCTCGTCCGGAATGACCACACCGAACCGCCGTTCCGCCGCGGTGAAGAGTTCGATGGTGGTGAGCGAGTCCATGTCGAGGTCCTCGCGGAATTTCGAGGCGGGGGTGATCTCCCGGGTGGGAGCGGAGAACTGACGAATGAGTTCGTCGATTCCGTAGAGCATTTCGTCTGCGGACATGGAATTCCCTTCAGGGGATGGTGACGACTTGTCCTGCGTACGTAAGTCCGGCGCCGAATCCGAGGAACAGCGCGCTTTCTCCTGGCCGGGTCGCGCCGGATTCCCGCAGGGCGAGCAGGGCGAGGGGAACGGAGGCCGCCGAGGTGTTTCCCGCGTCGATGATGTCGCGGGCCACCCGGTCCTGGTCGATACCGAGATCCTTGGCGACGGCGTCCAGGATCCTGCGGTTGGCCTGGTGCATGACGAGCCAGTCGAGGTCCCCGACGGTGGTGCCCGCCCGTTCGCAGGCGAGCCGGGCGGCGGGCGGCAGGCAGTCGATGGCCCACTTGAAGACGAGCTTGCCGCGCATGGTGATGTGACGCTCCCCGTCCGGCACGGCCAGCACGTCCCTGCGGGCTCCGTCGCTGCCCCAGACCGGGGGGCCGATCCCGTCCTCGGCGGCGCGGGAGACCACGACCGCCCCGGCGCCGTCCGCGAGCATGGCGTACACGTCCTCGATGGCGGGGGTCGTCCAATCGGTGAGCCGCTCGGATCCGATGACGACGGCGTGCTCCACATGGCCGAGGCGGACCGCGTCGGCGGCGGCGGCCAGGGCGTAGGTGAACCCCGCGCAGGCGGCGTTGAGGTCGTAGGCGCCGGCCCCCGCGCAGCCGAGGAGCGTCGCGATCTCCGGCGCCCCCGCCGGGATGAGGTTCTCCGGGGTCTGGGTGGCCAGCACCACGAGGCCGACACTCTCCGGGGCGACTCCGGCGTCGCGCAGGGCGGCTGCGCCCGCCTCGACGGCCATCGCCACGATCGTCTCGGCGTCGCCGGCGTGGCCCCGGGTCCTCAGCCCGGTCCGGTCGGTGATCCAGTCGGCGGTGAGCGATGTGCTCGCCGCGATCTCCTCGTTGGTCACGGACCGGGCGGGCCGGTAGCCGCCCAGGCCGCTGATCCGCGCGCCGGCCGTCACCACTCGACCGGGATCTTCTTCAGGCCGCGGATGACGGTGGTGATGTCGTACCACCAGTCGGTGCGGTCGCCCCCGGCGAGCCGCAGGGAGGGCAGCCGACGGGCCAGCGTGGCGAGAACGACCTGGAGTTCGAGCCGGGCCAGCCAGGCACCGACGCAGTAGTGCGGGCCGTGGCCGAAGGCGACGTGCGGGTTGACCTCGCGGGTCAGGTCCAGCTCGTCCGGGCGCTCGAAGACCTTCTCGTCGCGGTTGGCGGAGGCCAGGAGGGCGAGGATCGGCTCGCCTTCACGCACGGTGCCGCCCTCCAGCTCGACGTCCTCCGTGGCGTAGCTGCCGAAGCCGAAGACGTCTCCGATGGAGACGAACCGCAGCAGCTCCTCGACGGCGGTCGGCATGATCTCCGGCCGCTCGTGCAGCTGGGCGTAGGCCTCGGGCCGTTCGAGCAGGGTGTAGAGGGAGTTGGCCAGGTGGGCGGCGACCGGTTCGTGACCGCCCAGCAGCAGCGCCACCACATGGTTGGGCAGTTCCTCGGCCGGGAAGTCGTCCTGCGCGTCCCACACCTTCACCAGCGCGCTGACCAGGTCCTCGCCCGGCTTCTCGCGACGCTCCGCGATCAGCTTGGTGGTGTAGCCGAGCAGGTTGGTGAAGTTGGCGACGAACTCCTCGACCGGCGCGTCGGTGGTGGACAGCAGCCCCACCGACCAGGCGAGGAAGTCGGCCCGGTCCTCTTCGGGGACGTCGTAGAGCACGCAGTTGACGGCGACCGGCAGCGGGCGGGCGATGACGTCGACGATGTCCGCGCCCCGGCCCCGTGCGATCAAGGCGTCGATGAGATCGTCGGCGATCTGCTGGACGTGCGGTCGCAGCGCCTCGATCCGCTTCTTGGTGAACGCCCGGGCGACGTGCTTGCGCGCCTTCGTGTGCACGGGCTGGTCCATGAACGGGATGCTGTACGCGTACGGGCCCGGGGCGAAGCGCGGTGCGTCCTTCTCCAGTCCCGCCTCACGGCTGAAGCGCTGGTCCATCAGGAGGGCTCTGACGTCCGCGTGCCGGGTGGCGAGCCAGGTCGGTTCGCCGTAGGGCAGGCGCACCTTGGCGAGCGGTTCCTCGACACGCAGCCGGTCGTAGACCGGATAGGCGTCCAGCCGGTCCATCGGGCACAGCGGGTAGGCCGGCGCCTCGCTGTCGGTTACAGGTTCGGTCATGGCGGGACAGCCCCTTCATCGAAGCACCCCGGGCGAATGGCCGGGCCGTGCTCAGTAGGTCGGCGGGAAAGGCCGTTATGCCAAAGACGGCCGTTCCCGGTCAACCCCCCTGCGCGGTGCCGGATTTCATTTTCCGTGCCTCGAAAAGACCTTCCCGCCCGGCCCGATCACCGCTTTCCCCGACCTGCCGCGCCTACCGCTCCCGATTTTTCCGACCCCCTCACCCCACCCCCCTATGGGGCCCCTCACAGGGCGGATACAGCTGTTCACCGCAGCACTGTAGGGGGTTATCGGAAAAGAAATGGCTGCCTATGGTGGGCCGCATCGCCCATCCATTCGTCTGACCGAGGTGTCGCATGTCCAAGTCCCTGCCTCTTTCGGCCGCCCAGGCAGGCGTGTGGTTCGCCCAGCAGCTCGATGTGGACAGCCCGGCGTACACCGCCGGCGACTGCGTCGACCTTCACGGGCCGCTGGACACCGCGCTGTTCGGACAGGCCGTGGACCGTGCCGTCGCCTCCGCGCAGGCAGCCCGGACGCGCGTGGTGGTGACCGCGGACGGACCGCGCCAGGAGGTCGCGGTGCGGGCCGGGGAGCCCGTGACCCGCGTGGTCGACCTGCGCGGCGAGGCCGATCCGGCGGCGTCCGCCGAAGCCCTGTTGCGCGCGGAGGTGGCCCGCCCCTTCGACCTCGCGTCCGGCGAACCGCTGCTGCGCTCCACGCTGGTGCGCACCGCCGACGACCGCCATCTGTGGTGCCACCTGTACCACCACATCGCCCTCGACGGGTTCGCCGTATGGCTGATGGCCCGCCAGGTCGCGGCGGAGTACACCGCACTGGTCTCCGGCTCGGCGGAGGCGGAGCGGGAAGAGCTGGCCGTGGAGCCGCTGCTGGCCGAGGACGCGGAGTACCAGGCGTCGGACGCCCGGACCGCCTCCCGGGAGTTCTGGGCCGGGTACTTCTCCGACGGCTTCACCCCGACCGTGCTCGCCGCCCGCCCCGCCGGCGGTGTCCGCGCCTTCCACCGCAGCGGCGTGACCTTGCGGGCCGAGCGCGCCGCGCTGCTGCACGCCGCGGCCTCACGGCTGGGCGCCTCCTGGGCGCAGGTGGTCGCCGCGGCGGCCGGCGCGTACGTCCAGCGGTGCGCGGGCCGGGCCGAGGTGCTGCTCACGCTGCCCGTGCACGGGCGCACCAGCGGCGTCTCACGGCGTACCCCGGGGATGCTCACCAACATGGTCCCGCTGCGGCTGCGGGCCACGCCCGGCACCTCGGTGGGGGACCTCGTCGCGGCCACCGCACGCGAGATGCGGACAGTGCTGCGCCACCACCGGTACCGCGCCGAGGAACTGCGCCGGGACCTCGGGCTGACGAGCACGGACCGCCGCTTCTTCGGCCCGGTCGTCAACATCCAGGAACTCGACGGCGGCCTCACGATGGGGCCCTGCACCGCCGAGACCAGGAACCTGTCCAACGGCCCCGTCGAAGACCTGGCCGTCAACGTGTTCAGCCGGGCCGGGGTCGTCGAGATCGAGGTGGACGGGAACGCCGACGCGTACACCCAGGACGAGATCGCCGGGCACGCCCGCCGTTTCGGGCGCTTCCTGGAGGCCTTCGCGGGCCTCGGTGCCGACCGGCCGGTCGGCGGGATCGGGCTGCTGAGCCCGGAGGAAGAGGAGCGCACCGAGCGGGCCGGGTGTGCCGACGCCCTCGAAGCCCCACCTGTACCGCTGTCCGAGGGGATCGCGCGGCAGGCCGCGGCCACACCGGACGCGGTGGCCGTCGTCGCCGACGACGGGGAGCTGAGCTACGCGGAGCTGACGGAACGGGCGGACCGGCTGGCCGGGGTGCTGCGGGAGCGAGGCGCCCGTCCCGGGCAGACCGTCGCGGTGGCGCTGCCGCGCGGCACGAGCCTGCCGGTGGCACTGCTGGCCGTGCTGCGGACCGGGGCGGCCTACCTACCGGTCGATCCGGCGTTCCCTGCCGAGCGGACGGCGCATGTGCTGGCCGACGCCGACCCCGTGCTGCTGATCACCGTCTCCAGGGTGGCGGGCGCGATTCCCGGTGGCGGACAGCGGCTGCTGCTGGACGGCTCCGGGGCCGTCGCGGGAGCCTCCGCCGCCCCGGCCACCGCGCCGGAGGGGACGCCGTTCGACCCGGCGTCGCCCGCATACCTGCTGTACACCTCGGGCTCCACCGGGAAGCCCAAGGGCGTGACCGTCTCCCGGGCCAACCTGGACAGTCTGCTGGCGGCGATGGCCCTGCACGTGCCCCTCGCACCTGCGGACCGGCTGCTCGCCGTCACCACCGTCGCCTTCGACATCAGCGGTCTGGAGCTGTTCCTGCCGCTGCTCGCCGGGGCCGCCACGGTGATCGCCTCCGAGGACCGGGTCCGTAGGCCCGCCGAGCTGGCACGCGATCTCCGCGGCTCCGGGATCACCGTGATGCAGGCGACGCCCACCCTGTGGCAGGAGGTCCTGGCGGAGGACCCCGGCTGCCTGGCCGGGCTGACCGTCCTGACGGGCGGCGAAGCGCTCCCCGGCCCGCTGGCCGCACGCCTCACCGCGGCTGCCCGCCGCGTGGTGAACGTCTACGGGCCCACCGAGACGACGATCTGGTCCACCGCCCACGAGGTCCCGGCGGGCGAGGAGCGGAACCCGGCGATCGGGAGGCCCCTGGCCGGCACGCGCGCCCAGGTGCTGGACGCCGCGCTGCACCCGGTGCCGGACGGCCTCGCGGGCGAGCTGTACCTCAGCGGCAGTGGGGTGGCATCGGGCTACCACGGTGCCCCCGCCACCACCGCCGCCCGTTTCGTGGCCGACGTCTCCGGCGCCCGCTCCGGGCAGCCGGGCGGCCGGATGTACCGCACGGGGGACCTGGTGCGCAGGCGCCCCGACGGGACGCTGGAGTTCCTGGGGCGCGCGGACGACCAGGTCAAGGTGCGCGGCTTCCGGGTGGAGCCGGGCGAGGTCGAGGCAGCCCTGACCCGGCTGGCCCCGGTGGCCTCGGCCGTCGTCACCGTACGGCGCGGGCCGGCCGGGGACGACCGGCTCGTGGCCTACGCCGTCCCGGCCGGCGAGGAGTCCATCGATCCGGTCGCGGTGCGCCGCGAGCTGGCCTCGGTGCTCCCCGACCACATGGTGCCCACCACTCTGGTCACCCTGACGGAGCTGCCGCTGACGGCGAACGGCAAGGTGGACCGGCGGGCGCTGCCGGAGCCGGAGCCGGAGGCGGTGGTACGCGGGCGGGGTCCGCGTACCCCGCAGGAAGAGATCCTCTGCGAGCTGTACGCCGAACTGATCGGTCTGCCGTCGGTCGGCATCGACGACGGCTTCTTCGACCTGGGGGGCCACTCGCTGCTGGCCAACCAGCTGATCGTGCGGGCCCGCGAGACGCTCGGCATCGAGCTGTCGTTCCGCGCCTTGGTGGACCACCCCACGGTCGCGGAGATCACCCAGCGCACCGGGGTCGACACCTCCGAGTCCGCGTTCGACGTGCTGATCCCGCTGCGCTCGCGCGGCACGGGCGACCCGCTGTTCTGCCTGCACCCGATCGGCGGCCCGAGCTGGATCTACTCCGGGCTGATGAAGCACGTGGACGCGTCCCGGCCGATCTACGGCCTCCAGCCGCGCAACCTGGCCCGCCCCGAGGAGATGCCCCCGACGATCGACGCGATGGCGGCGGACTACCTGGAGCAGATCCGGGCCGTGCAGCCCAAGGGGCCCTACCACTTCCTGGGCTGGTCCTTCGGCGGTGTGGTCGCCCAGGCCATGGCCGTCCTGCTGGAGGAGCAGGGCGAGGAGGTCGCGCTGCTCGCGGTGATGGGCGACTACCCGATCGACACGGCCGACCACCCGATCCCCACCGACCAGGAGTTCTTCGCGGCGGCGGTGGAGTCGACCGGTTACGACATGTCGACGCTCGAAGGCACAACGCTGGAGGCGAAGTTCGTGGCCACCGTGCTGCGCGAACGCAACAGCCCCTTCGCCCTGTTCGGCGAGTACAACCTGCTGGCGCTCATAGACATCTACAAGAACAACCTCAAGCTGCTCATCGAGCACCGGCCCCGCTCGTTCCACGGGCCGGCCCTCTTCTTCCGCCCGACGCTGGGCGCGGACGGCAAACCGCTGGAGCGTACGGCCGAGGAGCTGTGGTTCGCCCACATGAAGGGGCCCGTCGAGGTCCACGAGATCGCCAGCAGGCACGAGCACATGAGCCAGCCGGAACCTCTCGGGGCGGTCGGGAAGGTCGTCGCGGCGGCGCTTCGCCCACCCGGCGGCGGGGCTGCCGGCGGCGCGTCCGAGGGGAGCACCCGGTGACCGGCGGCAACGAACCGGCGGAGCAGGAGCGGCTGCCGCTCTCCTTCGCCCAGCAACGCCTGTGGTTCCTCTCCCGGCTGGACGGGCCCGGCGCGACGTACAACGTCCCGTGGGCCCTGCGGCTGCGCGGGGAGCTGGACGGGGCGGCGCTCGGCGCGGCGCTGGACGACCTGGTGGCCCGGCACGAGAGCCTGCGCACGCTGTTCCCCGACACCGACGGGCTGCCGTACCAGCACGTCCTGCCGGCGGACGCGGCGCGGGTGGAGCTGCACCGGGAGCGGACCACCGAGGAGGAGCTGGTCCGCGCGCTGACCGCCGCCGCCCGCCACCCCTTCGACCTGGCGACGGAGATACCTGTGCGCGCCGCCCTGTTCACGCTGGGCGAGACGGACCACGTGCTGCTGGTGCTGCTGCACCACATCGCCAGTGACGGCTGGTCGCTGGCGCCGCTCGCCCGGGACCTGGGCACCGCCTACACGGCGCGGGCCGCGGGCCGGGCGCCGGACTTCGCGGAACTCCCCGTGCAGTACGCGGACTACGCGCTGTGGCAGCGTGAACTGCTGGCCGACTCGAGCCCCGGGGCCACCGCCGACCGGCAGCTGGACTTCTGGCGACGCACCCTGGACGGGCTGCCCGAACAACTGGACCTGCCGACCGATCGGCCGCGTCCGGCGGCCCAGAGCCACCGCGGCGAGCTGATGTCCCTCCACATCGACGCCGCGCTGCACCGGCGGATCGACGAGACCGCACGCGCGCACCGGGTGACCCCGTTCATGGTGCTGCACGCGGGGCTGGCAGCCCTGCTGTCGCGGCTCGGCGGAGGTACCGACGTCTCCGTGGGCACCGCGGTGGCCGGGCGTACCGAGGAGGGGCTGGAGGACCTGATCGGGTTCTTCGTCAACACCCTGGTGCTGCGCACCGACGTGTCCGGTGCACCGTCCTTCGCGGAGCTGCTGGGCCGGGTGCGGGAGGCGGACCTCGCCGCCTTCGAGCACCAGGACATCCCCTTCGAGCGGCTGATCGACATGGCGGGACCGGAACGTTCGCTGTCCCGGCTGCCGTACGTGCAGGTGATGCTCGCCCTCCAGAACATGCCGGAACAGACCCTGGAGCTGCCGGGGCTGACGGCGTCGGAGCTGCCGATCGGTTCGGGCAGCTCCAAGTTCGACCTGTCGCTGGCACTGTACGAGCGGTTCGACGAGGAGCGGCGGCCCGCCGGGCTCGACGGGCTCGTGGAGTTCAGCACCGACGTTTTCGACGCCCCGACCGTGCGGACGTTCACCGACCGGTGGGCCCGGCTGCTGGACGCGGCGACCGCGGCGCCCGGCCGGCCGGTGGCGGAGCTGGAGATCCTGGCGGCGGACGAGCGCGAGAAGCTGCTGTCCGGCTGGGGCACGGGCGGCGCCCCGGTCCGGGCGGCGGACGCCACACCCGTGGCCCGCTTCCTGGAGCAGGCGGCCCGTACCCCGGACGCCGTCGCGGTCACCGACAGGGGCGCGGACCTGACCTACCGCGCCCTGGCCGACCGGGCGGGGCGGCTGGCCCGGGTGCTGGTGGAGCGCGGGGTGACAGCCGAGGCGCCGGTCGCCCTGCTGATGGAGCGGTCCACGGAACTGGTCGTCGCCACCCTGGCCGTCGCGCTGTCCGGTGGGACCTGTGTGCCGTTGCAGGAGACCGCTCCGGCGGAGCGGCTGCGCGGGATCGTCACGGAGAGCGGGGCGGCGCTGGTGCTGACCGACCACGCCTGCCGCGCGGCGGCCGAGGCGCTGGGTGTGCCGCTGGCCGGGGCCGGGGACGAGCCGGCCGGGCCGTCCGCCGTTCCGGCCGTGCACCCGGACCAGCTCATCTACGTCATGTACACCTCCGGCTCCACGGGGGTGCCCAAGGGCGTCGCCGTCACCCACCGCAACGTGCTGGAGCTGACCGCCGATCACGCCTGGCAGAGCGGTGCCCAGCAGCGGGTGCTGCTGCGCTCACCGCACGCCTTCGACGCGTTCACGTACGAGCTGTGGGTGCCGCTGGTCCAGGGCGGCCGGGTCGTCGTCGCGCCCCCGGGCGAGCTGGACGCTCAGGTGCTCCGGGACCTCCTGGTCGAACAGCGCATCACCTCGGTGTTCCTGACCACCGCTCTGTTCAACGTGCTGGCGGAGGAGTGCCCGGACGCGCTGCGCGGAGTCCGGGAGGTGTGGACGGGCGGCGAGTTCGCCTCCGCCTCGGCCATCGGGCGAGTGCTGGAGACCTGCCCGGAGGCGGAGGTCGTCCATGTCTACGGGCCCACCGAGACCACCACTTTCGCGACCGCCGAACCGCTCCGCGCGCTCGGCGGGCCTCCCGAGGGCGCGGTGCCGATCGGCCGCCCCCTCGATGGCATGCGCGCCTACGTCCTGGACGAGCGGCTGGCGCCGGTCCCGCCCGGGGTGACGGGCGAGCTGTACCTCGCCGGGGAGGGGCTGGCCCGCGGCTATCTGCACCGGCCGGGCCTCTCCGCCGAGCGGTTCGTCCCCGACCCGCACGGGAAACCCGGCGCCCGGATGTACCGCACCGGCGACCTGGTCCACTGGAACGGCGCGGGCTCCCTGGTCTTCCTGGGCCGGGCGGACGGCCAGCTGAAACTGCGCGGCTTCCGGGTGGAGCTGGGCGAGATCGAGGCGGCACTGGTCCGGGATCCCGCCGTCGCCCGCGCCACGGTGGTGCTGCGCGAGGACCGGCCCGGGGTGCGGACGCTCACCGGCTACGCGGTGCCGGCCGCGGTGGGGGCGGAGCTCGATCCGGCGGCACTGCGCCGCAGGCTGGCGGAGACGCTGCCGGAGTACATGGTGCCCGCGGCCGTGCTGGTCCTGCCCGAGCTGCCGCTCAACGCCAACGGGAAGATCGACCGGCGGGCGCTTCCGGCGCCCGAGGAGGTCTCCGCCACCGGGGGCCGGCCGCCTCGCACCCCGCTCGAGGAGCTGCTCTGCTCGCTGTTCGCCGAGGTCCTGGGGCTGGAGCGGGTCGGCGCGGACGTCGGCTTCTTCGACCTGGGCGGCGACAGCATCATGTCGATCCAGCTGGTCAGCCGGGCCCGGCGGGCCGGGCTGGGGATCACCCCCCGCGAGGTCTTCCGGCACCGCACGGTGGAGGGCCTGGCCGCCGTGGCACGGACCGGCGCGGCCGACGCGGTACGGGCCGACGATGTGCCGACGGGGCGGGTGCCGCTGACCCCGGTCGTGGCGTGGCTGCGCGAACAGGGCGGCCCCGTCGACGCGTTCCACCAGTCGATGCTGCTGACGGCACCGGCCGGCGCAGACGCCGGGCGGCTCGTCACCGTGCTGGATTCGCTGTTCACCCAGCACCCGGTGCTGCGCTCCCGGCTCACCGCCACCGGATCCGGCTGGGACTGGCAGGTGGCCGGTGAACCGGCCGTCCCGGCCGCGCGGCTGCTGGAGTACGCCGACGCCCGCGGGCTGGGCCCGAAGGAGCTGGCCGAGCTGGTGGCGGAGCGGACGGCTGCGGCGCCGGCCCGACTGGACCCGTGGTCCGGGCGGCTGGTGGAGGCGGTCTGGTTCGACCGCGGACCGCTGTCCCAGGGGCGGCTGCTGCTGGTCGTCCACCACCTGGTGGTGGACGGGGTGTCGTGGCGCATCCTGCTGGCCGACCTGGCGCAGGCCTGGCAGGACACGTCCGCGGGCCACCCGCCCCGCCCGCAACCGCCCACCACCTCCTTCCGGCACTGGGCCCGGCTGCTGGCCGACGAGGCGGGCAGTCCGGCCCGGGCCGCCGAACTGCCGTACTGGAAGGCCGTCCTGGCGGAGCCTGGCCCGCCGCTGGCCGGGCGCCGCCTGGACCCGGCGCGGGACACCCAGGGCACACTGCGCTCCCTGACCCTGAGCCTCGGCGGCGAGGTGGTCACCCCGCTGCTGACCACGGTTCCCGCCGCGTTCCACGCCGGGGTCAACGACGTCCTGCTCACCGCGTTCGGCCTGGCCGTCGCCGAGTGGCGCCGACGGCACGGCCGGGGCACGGGCAGTGCGACCACCCTCGACCTGGAGGGGCACGGACGCGAGCAGGACATCGTCAAAGGCACCGACCTGTCGCGCACCGTCGGCTGGTTCACCAGCGTCTACCCGGTGCGCCTGGACCCGGGCCCGGTGGACTGGAACGAGGTGACCGCCGCGGGACCGGCGCTCGGCGTCGCCCTGAAGGCGGTCAAGGAGCAGCTGCGCCGGGTGCCCGGCCACGGCATCGGCTACGGCCTGCTGCGGTACGTCGACGCGGCCGGGTCCGCCGCCCTGCGCGGCTTCGGCCGGCCGGAGACCGGTTTCAACTACCTGGGCCGCTTCGGCGCGGACTCCGGCGCCGACTGGTCGCTTTCGGCGGACGGGGACGCGTTCTCCGGTGGCGCCGACGCCGCCATGCCCGCCGCCCACGCGCTGGAGGTGAACTGCCTGACGCGCGACGAACCCGGCGGGCCCCGGCTGCTCGCCACCTGCTCCTGGCCCGGCGACCTGTTCGGCGAGGACGCCGCGCGCGAGCTCGTCGAGCTGTGGTTCGCCGCGCTCGGCGCCCTGGTGCGCCACACCGAAACGGCTGACGCGGGCGGCCGTACGCCGTCCGACCTGGAGCTGGTGACGCTCAGCCAGGAAGAGATCGACCGCCTCGAGGCCGCTTGGAGGACCCCATGACGACGCAATCGCAACGCCCGGCGATCTCGGACATCCTGCCGCTGACCCCTCTCCAGGAAGGGCTGCTGTTCCACGCCCTGTACGACGAGGACGCCCCGGACGCCTACCACGTACAGCTGCTGTTCGACCTGGACGGGCCGCTGGACGCGGACGCCCTGCGCGGGGCGCTGCACGCGGTGGTGGCCCGTCATCCGAACCTCGGCGCGGGGTTCTGGCAGCGCGAGGTGAGCCGCCCCGTGCAGGTGATCCCGGCCTCCGTCGAGGTGCCCTGGCGGGAGGCCGACCTCGCCACGCTGCCCGCCGACGAGCAGGAGCGGGCGATGGCGGAGCTGGCCGGTGAGGACCACGGTCGGCGCTTCGACCCCGCCGTGCCACCGCTGATGCGGGCGACGCTCGCCAGGCGTGGCCCCGACTCCCACACCTTCGTTCTGACGCACCATCACGCCCTGCTGGACGGATGGTCGTTGTCGGTGCTGCTGCACGAGCTGATGGAGCTGTACGCCGCGCGGGGAGCGGCGCTGCCGCCCGCCGTGCCCTACCGCACCTATCTGGCCTGGCTGGCAGGGCGGGACCGGGGCGCGGCGCTGGCCGCTTGGCGGGCCGCGCTGGAGGGAGTGGACGAGCCGACCCGGATCTCGACGGGAGCCCAGGGGCCGGTGCGGGAGCTGCCGCGGAGCGTGGAGTTCCAGCTGTCGGCGGAGGCGACCAGGGCGCTCTCGGAGCAGGCCCGGCGTCATGGACTGACCCTCAACTCTCTGGTCCAGGGGGTCTGGGGCAGTCTGCTCAGCAGGCTCACCGGCCGGGACGACGTGGTGTTCGGCGCCACGGTGTCGGGACGCCCGCCGGAGCTCGCGGGCATCGAGTCGATGGTCGGCCTCTTCATCAACACCGTGCCGGTCCGGCTGCGCGTCGGGCCCGGCGAGAGCCTGGTGGAGCTGTCGGCCCGGCTCCAGGCCGAGCAGTCCACGCTGATGGAGCACCAGCACGTCAGCCTGGCCGAGGTGCAGAGCGCGGTGGGCGTCGGGGACCTCTTCGACTCCCTGCTGGTCTTCGAGAACTACCCGCTGGACCGGGCGAGCCTGCCCGCCGCCGGGGGGCTGCGCATCTCCGGGGCGCGGAGCCGGGACTCCACGCACTACGCGCTCACCCTGGCCGCGATCCCCGGCGACGAACTGGGCTTCCGTCTGGTGTACCGCACGGACCTGGTCGGCCGGGACCTGGCTGCGGACCTCATGGGGTGGCTGCGCGGGCTGCTGGAGGAGGCGGGCCGCGATCCGCGCCGCCCGGCGTCCCGGCTGAACCTGCTGACGCCGCAGGAGTCGGCGCGGCTCGTCGCGGGGTCGGCCGCCCCCGCCCGCTCCGGCCACCCGCCCGTCGGAACCGTGCAGGACGCCTTCGCCCGGCAGGTGGCCGCCACTCCCGGTGCCGTCGCCGTCAGCCAGGAGGGGCAGCACCTCACCTATGCCGAGCTGGACGCCCGCGCGGAGCGGCTGGCCCGCGGGCTGACCGCGCTGGGCGTGGGCCCGGAGACCCCGGTGGCGGTCCTCCAGGAGCGCTCGGCGGAACTGGTGGTGTCGACGCTGGCCGTGCTGAAGGCCGGAGGCGTCTACGTACCGCTGCACACCGGCTTCCCGGTCGAGCGGATGGAGCTGATCTGCAAGGAGAGCGGCGCCGCGGTGCTGCTGACGGACCGGGCGACGCGCGCACGCTTCGCGCCGGCGCACGACGGGGCCGAGCTCCTGGCGGACGGCCCCGCGGAGGAGTGGCCGGAGGGGGCCTGCTCCGCCGCCGCTCCGGGCCACGGGAGCCAGTTGGCGTACATCATGCACACCTCGGGTTCGACCGGGGAGCCGAAGCCGATCGGGATCACCCACGAGGATGTGCTGGCCCTGGCACTCGACGGCTGCTGGCGTGCGGGCCCCGGGGAGAGCGTGCTGCTGCACTCCCCGTACGCCTTCGACATCTCCACCTACGAGCTGTGGACTCCGCTGCTGACCGGCGGCCGGATCGTCGTCGCGCCCCCCGGCGAGCTGGACGTGCACACCTACCGCGGCCTGCTCACCGAGCGCGGTGTCACCTGCTTCATGGTGACGGCCGGCCTGTTCGGGCTGCTGGCCGACGAGGCTCCCGAGGCGTTCGCCGCGCTGCGCGAGGTGTGGACCGGTGGTGACCTGGTCTCCTCCGCGGCCCTGGAGCGGGTCCGGCAGCGCTGCCCGGACACCGCCCTGCGCCACCTCTACGGCCCCACCGAGACCACGCTCGGCGCCACCTGGCACGCGGTCGACCCGGCGGTCCCGGTGCCGTCCCCGCTGCCTGTCGGCCGTCCGCTGGAGGGCGGCCGGGCCCATGTCCTGGGTGCCGGGCTGCTGCCCGTACCGGACGGGGTGACCGGGGAGCTGTACCTCGCGGGGGCGGGGCTGGCCCGCGGCTATCCGGGCCGCCGGGCGCAGACCGCCGAGCGGTTCACCGCCGACCCGTTCGGCCCGCCCGGCTCGCGCATGTACCGCACCGGGGACCTGGCCCGCCGCCGCCCCGACGGCGTCCTGGAGTTCGTCGGCCGTGCCGACCAGCAGGTCAAGATCCGGGGCTTCCGCATCGAACCGGCGGAGGTCGAGCACGCCCTGTCCCGGCTGGCCGGGGTGGCCCGCTCCTGCGTCGTGGTGCACGAGCCGCGCCCCCGCGACAAGCAGCTCGTCGGGTACGCCGTCCCGGCCCCCGGCGCCGCCCTCGACCCGGAGCACCTGCGCACCGCCCTGGCCGAGCGGCTGCCCGGCTACATGGTCCCGGCGGCGGTCCTGGTGCTGGACCGGCTGCCGCTGACCGGCAACGGCAAGGTGGACCGGCGGGCGCTGCCCGCCCCGGAGACGGTCACCGCATCCGCGCGCGCTCCGCGCTCCGGGCCGGAGGAGTGGTTCTGCACCGCCTTCGCGGAGGTGCTGGGCCTGCCGTCGGCCGGCCCGGACGACGACTTCTTCGCGCTGGGCGGGCACTCCCTTCTGGCGACCCGTCTGGTGAGCCGGATGCGGACCGCCCACGGCACCGAGCTGACCATCGCCGATCTGTTCGAGGCCCGCACCCCCGCCGCGCTCGCCGCCCTGACGGAAGAGGAGGGGGCCGCCGACGCCGCCCGCGCGCCCCTGGTCCCCCTGCCGCGCCCGGAGCCGGTGCCGCTTTCCTTCGCCCAGAACCGGCTGTGGTTCCTGCACCAGCTGGAAGGGCCGAGTCCGACGTACAACATCGTGCGCAGCGTCCAGCTGACCGGGTCCGTCGACGAGGAGGCCCTGCGGGCCGCTCTGGCCGACGTGGTGGCCCGGCACGAGGCGCTGCGGACGGTGTTCCCGCAGCGGGCGGGCGTGCCCGAGCAACGCGTTCTCGCCCCGGCCGAGGGCGCGCCGCCGCTGGACGTCGTGGCGCTGTCCGCCGACGACTTGGAGGAGGCCGTCGCGCGGACCGCGCGCCACGCCTTCGATCTGGCTTCGGACACCCCGCTGCGCGCCACGCTGTTCCGGCTCGGCGCACGGGAGCACGTGCTGATGCTGCTGCTGCACCACATCGCCGGTGACGGCTGGTCCATGGGCCCGCTCAACCGCGACCTGGCCACCGCCTACACCGCGCGCACCGCGGGTCGCGCGCCCGCCTGGGAGGCGCTGCCCGTCCAGTACGCCGACTACACGCTGTGGCAGCGCACGCTGCTGGGCTCCGAGGACGATCCGGAGTCCGTCGCGGCCCGGCAGATCGACTTCTGGCGGACCGCGCTGTCAGGGATGCCGGAGCAGATCGCGCTGCCCGCCGACCGCAGCCGCCCGGCCGAGGCGTCCTTCGCCGGCGACGAGGCGCCGGTCCGCATCCCCGCCGCGCTGCACGGCGGACTCGCGGCGCTGGCCCAGGAGAAGCGGGCCAGTCTCTTCATGGTGCTCCAGGCCGGGCTCGCGGCCCTGCTGACCCGGCTCGGCTCGGGCACCGACCTGCCGATCGGCAGCCCGATCGCGGGCCGCACCGACGAAGCCCTGGACGACCTCGTCGGCTTCTTCGTCAACACGCTGGTGCTGCGCACCGACACCTCGGGCGACCCCGCCTTCGGCGATCTGCTGGACCGGGTCCGGGAAGCCGACCTGGCGGCCTACGCCCACCAGGACATCCCCTTCGAACGGCTCGTGGAGGTCGTCAACCCGGAGCGCTCGCTGTCGCGGCAGCCGCTGTTCCAGGTCCTGCTGGCGCTCCAGAACGTGCCGTTGGAGGAGCTGCGGCTGCCGGGCGTCGAGGTGGCGCTGGACGCGCCCGGCGCCAAGGTCGCCAAGTTCGACCTGGCGCTGAGCCTGATGGAGCACCGCGACGCCGAGGGGAGGCCCGCCGGGATCGACGGGGTGGTCGAGTACAGCACCGCCCTGTTCGACCGGGCGACGGTCGACACCTTGGTGGAGCGGCTGGTGCGGTTGCTCACCGCGGTGGCCGCCGATCCGGAGCTGACGATCGGCTCCGTCGACCTCCTGTCCGCCACCGAGCGGACCGCGCTGCTGACCGGTGGCCGGGCCGTGGGCCCGGCCGCGGCCCCGGCGCGCACCGCCGACGAGCTGTTCGAGGAGCAGGTCGCCCGGACACCGGAGGCGGTGGCCCTCATCCACGAGGACCGGACCCTGACCTACCGGCAGCTGGACACCGCCGCGAACCGGCTGTCGCACTGGCTGGCCGGGCGGGGGGTGGGACCGGAGTCGCTGGTGGCGCTGCGGATGCCGCGCTCGGTGGACCTGGTCGTCGGCATCATCGGAGCCTGGAAGGCAGGCGCCGCCTATCTGCCGGTGGACCCCGGCTACCCGCGGGACCGCATCGCGTACATGATCGAGGACGCCCGCCCGGCCGTCGTCCTGGACGAGCTGCCGCCGGACCTGGACGGCTTCCCGGACACCCCGGCCGGTGTCCCGGCCGTGCCGGACCGGACCGCGTACGCCATCTACACCTCCGGCTCCACCGGCCGCCCCAAGGGCGTGCTGGTCACCCACCGGGGCGTGCACAGCCTGCTCACCACCCAGCGGGAGCGGCTGGGCGCCGGCCCCGGCAGCCGGGTCCTCCAGTTCGCGTCCCCCAGCTTCGACGCGGCGTTCTGGGAGGTGTGCATGGGGCTGCTGTCCGGTGCCACCCTGGTGCTCGCCTCCGCCGAACGGCTGCTGCCGGGCCCCCCGTTGGCGGCGCTCCTCACGGAGCGGGCTATCACCCATGTGACCCTGCCGCCCTCGGCGCTGGCCGTGCTGGAGCCCGGTTCGCTGCCCGCGGGCAGCACGCTCGTGGTGGCCGGTGAGGCGTGCCCGCCGGATCTGGCCGCCACCTGGTCCGCGGACCACCTCATGGTGAACGCCTACGGCCCGACCGAGGCCACGGTCTGCGCCACCGCGACCGGGCCGCTCTCCGGAGCCGTGGTCCCGCCGATGGGCACCCCGGTCGCCGGTGCGGGCGTCCGGGTCCTCGACCACCGGCTCGCTCCCGTCCCGCCCGGAGTGGCGGGCGAGCTGTACCTCACCGGGTCCGGACTCGCGCGCGGCTACCTGGGCCGCCCGGGGCAGACCGCCGACCGCTTCGTGGCCGACCCCTACGGCCCGCCCGGCACCCGCATGTACCGCACCGGTGACCTCGCGGCCTGGCGAGCGGACGGCGCCCTGGAGTTCCTGGGCCGCGTCGACCACCAGATGAAGGTGAACGGCTTCCGCGTCGAGCCCGGCGAGATCGAGGCCGCGCTGACCGAGCTGCCGGAAGTGGACCGGGCCGTCGTGGTACCGCGCGCCGAGCGGGTGGTGGCCTATGTGGTGCGTGCGGACGAGGAGACGGGTGCCGACAGCGCGCGCCGCCAACTGGACGACTGGCGCACGGCGTTCGAGACCCAGTACTCCGGGGCCGCCGACGCCGGCGACTTCGCCGGGTGGAACAGCAGCTACGACGACGCGCCCATCGCACTGGACGACATGCGTGAGTGGCAGCGGGCCACCGCCGACCGCGTTCGCGCCCTGCGCCCCCGCCATGTGCTGGAGATCGGCGTCGGCAGCGGGCTGATCCTGTCCGAGGTGGCGCCCGGCTGCGCGGGCTACTGGGGCACCGATCTGTCGCCCACCGCCGTCGCGGCGCTGCGCGAGCGGCTGGCCGCCGATCCGGAGACCGCCGCGAAAGTGACCCTGCGCGCCCAGGCCGCCGACGTCACCGACGGCCTGCCCTCCGGGCTGTTCGACACCGTCGTCGTCAACTCGGTCGCCCAGTACTTCCCCGACGCCGGGTATCTCCGCACCGTGCTGACCCGGGCCGCCGGCCTGCTCGCCCCGGGGGGCAAGCTGTTCCTGGGCGACGTCCGCAACCTGCGGACCCTGCGCACCCTGCGGACCGCCGTGGCGCTGACGCGGTTCACCGACGCCGGGGACGCCGCCCGGGTCCGCCGGTTCGCCGACCAGAGCGTGCTGGCGGAGAAGGAACTCCTCGTCGACCCGGACTTCTTCGCCGGGCTCTGCGGCGACGGGCAGCCGTTCGGCCATGTCGACCTCCAGATCAAGCGGGCCACCCGCCACAACGAGCTGAGCCGCCACCGCTACGACGTCGTCCTGCACACCGCTCCCCCGCCGGCGCCGGCCACGACCGCCCCCGAGCAGCGGCTCGGCTGGGGCGACGGCCTCGACGGACTCGACGGACTCCCGGCGCTCGAACGCTTGCTGGAGAACGACCGTCCGCCACGGCTCCGCGTCACCGGCATCCCCAACGCCCGCCTGCTGGGCGAGAACGCCGCCCGCGGGCTGCTGGAGGCGGACAGCGCACCGGCCGAGGCCCACGCCCTGCTGCACACGTACGCCGGCTCCCCGGCCGCACCCGACCCGGAGCAGCTGTGGGAGCTGGGTGCCCGGTACGGCTACGCCACCGCGCTCACCTGGTCGGGCACGGGCTCCGACGGCGGCCTGGACCTGGTCCTGGACACCGAGGGCCCCGCGTACGGCCGTTACGAGCCGGGCCGCGTCGGCGAGCCGCTCGTCAACTCGCCCGCCCGGTCCCGCGACACCGGATCGCTGACGGAGACCCTGCGCACCCGGCTGCGGACCAGGCTGCCCGCCCACCTGGTGCCCACGGCCTTCGTCGTGCTGGACACCCTGCCCCTCACGGCCAACGGCAAGATCGACCGCGCGGCGCTGCCGGAGCCCGACCTCGCGGCCCTGCTGACCCACCGCGCCCCGCGCACCCCGCGCGAGGAGATCCTCTGCGAGCTGTTCGCGGAGGTCCTCGGGCTGCCCTCGGTCGGCATCGACGACGGGTTCTTCCACCTCGGCGGGCACTCCCTGCTCGCGGTACGGCTCCTGAGCCGGGTGCGCACCGCCCTGGACGTCGAACTCCAGGTGCGCGACCTGTTCGAGGCGCCGACCGTGGCCGCCCTGGCCCGGCTGGCGGACCGGTCGCGCAGCGGCCGGGCACCGCTGGTCCCGATGGACCGGCCCGCGACCCTGCCGCTCTCCTTCGCCCAGCAGCGGCTGTGGTTCCTGGCGGAGCTGACCGGCTCCAGCGCGGAGTACAACTTCCCGCTGGCGCTGCGACTGCGCGGACCGGTGCGGCCCGAGGCGCTGCGCGCGGCCATCGGCGATCTGGCGGACCGCCACGAAACGCTGCGCACGGTCTTTCCACGGCAGGCCGACGGAACGCCCGCACAGCGGATCCTCCTGGACGTCCGGCCGTCGTTCACGACCGTCGACACCACCGAAGCGGAGCTTCCCGGGCTGCTGGCGGATCTGGTCCGCCACCCGTTCGACCTGGCCGTCGAGCCGCCTCTGCGCGCGGTGCTCCACACGGTGGCCCGGGACGAGCACGTCCTGGTCCTGCTGCTGCACCACATCGCGGGGGACGGCTGGTCCCTGGCCCCGCTCGCCCGGGACCTGGCACACGCCTACGCCGCCCGGCAGGACGGCCGCGCTCCGGCGTGGCGGCCGCTCCCGGTCCAGTACACCGACTACGCCCTGTGGCAACGGGAGTTCCTGGGCGACGCCGAGGACCCGGGGAGCCCGGCGGGCGAGCAGCTCGCCTTCTGGCGGCGCACCCTCGCTGAGCTGCCCGAGGAGATCCCCCTGCCGGTGGACCGGGCCCGTCCGGCGGTGGCCGGGGGCAGCGGCGCACGGGCTCCGCTGCACATCGACGCCGAGCTGCATCGCGGTCTGTCCGCCCTGGCCCGGCAGCACGGGGCAACGCTGTTCATGGTGATGCACGCCGCGCTGGCGGCCACCCTGACCCGGCTCGGCGCCGGCACCGACATCCCGCTGGGCACCCCGGTCGCGGGCCGCAACGACGAGGGGCTGGACGATCTCGTCGGCTTCTTCGTCAACACGCTGGCGCTGCGCACCGACACCTCCGGCGACCCGTCGTTCGCCCGGCTCCTGGCCCGGGTCCGGGAAGCCGACCTGGCCGCCTACGCCCACCAGGACGTGCCCTTCGAGCGGGTGGTGGACGCGGTCAACCCCGGCCGCTCGCTGGCCCGGCAGCCGCTGTTCCAGGTGATGCTGGCACTCCAGAACACCCCCGGCGCGGCCTTGGAGCTGCCCGGTCTGGAGATCGACGCCGAGCCGGTTCCGGTGGAGGTGGCGCGGTTCGACCTGACCATCCATCTGCACGAGACCCGGGGCCCGGACGGCGAGGCGCGTGGCATCGAGGGCAGCGTCGAGTACAGCACCGAGCTGTTCGACCCGGCCACCGCCCACCGGGTCGCGGCCACCTTGGTCCGGCTGCTGGCGGCGGCCGTGGCCCGTCCGGACCAGCCCATCGGGGCCCTGGAGGTGCTGGACGGCACCGACCGGGCGCTCGTCCTGGACCAGTGGGGCGGTGCGGCCCGCCCGGCTGCCGCACCCGACGCCGCCACCCTCGCCTCCCGGTTCGACGAGCAGGCGGCCCGCACCCCGGACGCCGAGGCCGTGTCCCTGGGCACGGACCGGATCAGCTACCGCGAGCTGGCCACCCGCTCCGACCGGCTGGCACGGGCCCTGATCGCCCACGGTGCCGGGCCCGAGCGGATCGTCGCCCTCGCGCTGCCCCCGTCGACCGCCCTGGTCGTCGCGATCCTCGCCATCCTCAAGTCCGGCAGCGCCTACCTCCCGCTGTCCCCGACGGCCCCCGCGGAGCGGCTGGCCTCCGCCCTGGCGGACAGCGCCCCCGTGCTGGTCCTCACCGACGCGGCGACCCGGCCGGTGCTGCCGCCCGGGGCGGACGTCCGCCTGGTGGAGGAGCTGACGGACCCGGCGGCGTGGCCGGACGCCCCTGTCACCGACGCCGACCGCCGTTCGCCACTGCGCCCGGACCACGCGGCGTACGTGATCTACACCTCGGGATCCACCGGCCGCCCCAAGGGCGTGGTGGTCACCCACGCCAACGCCGTGCGCCTGTTCACCGCCGCCCGCCGGGAGATGGACTTCGGCCCCTCCGACGTGTGGACGCTCTTCCACTCCTGCTCCTTCGACTTCTCCGTCTGGGAGCTGTGGGGAGCCCTGCTGCACGGCGGCCGGCTCGTCGTCGTCCCCGGGGAGGTCACCCGCTCGCCCGAGGACTTCCTGCGGCTGCTGGCCGACGAGCGGGTCACCGTGCTCAGCCAGACCCCCTCGGCGTTCCACCTGCTCTCGGGGGCGGACCGGGAGGACCCGGCCACCGGCCGCCGCCTCGCGCTGCGGTACATCGTCTTCGGCGGGGAGGCCCTGGATCCACGCGGTCTACGAGACTGGTACGCCCGGCACCCCGACGACGCGCCGGTCCTGATCAACATGTACGGGATCACCGAGACCACCGTGCACGTCACCGCCCTGCGGATGGGCCGGGAGGACCCGCCCGCCGCGGTCGGCAGCCCGGTCGGGCATCCGCTGGCCGACCTCGGACTGTACGTCCTGGACGAGCGGCTGCGACCCGCCGCACCCGGGGTGGCCGGGGAGATCTACGTCTCCGGTGCGGGCCTCGCCCGCGGCTACCTGCACCGGTCCGCGCTCACCGCCGAGCGCTTCACCGCCGACCCCCATGGCGCCCCGGGCACCCGCATGTACCGCTCCGGGGACCTGGGCCGCTGGCGCGGCGACGGCACGCTGGAGCACCTGGGCCGCGCCGACCAGCAGGTCAAGATCCGGGGCTTCCGGATCGAGCTGGGGGAGATCGAGGCCGCCCTCGGCCGCGACCCGGAGCTGGACCGCGCTGCGGTCCTGGTCCGCGAGGGGAAGCTCGTGGCGTACGTCGTACCGCGCCACCGCGCCGAGCCCGCCCCCGCCGCGGTGCGGGCCCGGCTCGCGGAACAGCTGCCGGACTACATGCTCCCCGCCGCCGTGGTCGTCCTGGAGAACCTGCCGCTGAACGCGAACGGCAAGCTGGACCGGCGTGCCCTCCCCGCCCCGGTCGCGGAGGCGGCCGGGGCGGGGACAGCCCCCCGTACCCCCGCCGAGGAGATCCTGGCCCAGGTGTTCGCGGACGTCCTCGGTGCGGCGGCGGCCGGGACCGAGGCGAACTTCTTCGAGCTGGGCGGGGACAGCATCAGCTCCATCCAGCTGGTGGGCGCGGCCCGCCGCGCGGGGCTCGCCCTGCGCGTGCGCGATGTCTTCGAACACCCGACGATCGCCCGGCTGGCCCGGGTCGCGGACGCCTCCGCAACCGGGGCCCGCGCCCTCCCCGCCGTCCCGGCCGCGGGGCCGCTCCCGGCGACGCCCGTGGTGCGCTGGCTGGCCGAACGCGGCGGCCCGGTCGACCGGTTCAGCCAGTACGCCGTCGTGCACACCCCGCCCGGCCTGGACCTGGCGCGGCTCACCACGATGCTCGGCTCCCTGCTGGACCAGCACGACGCGCTGCGCACCCGGCTGCGCACCGAGGACGGCGCCTGGCAGCTGGACATCGCGGAGCCCGGCAGCGTGGCCCCGGAGGACCTGGTGCGGCAGGTGGCGGTCCCGGAGGGGGCCGCGGCTGCCGTGATCCGCGAGCACGTCGAGGCGGCCGTCGGACGTCTGGCGCCCCGGGAGCGCGTGATGGCGCAGGCCGTGTGGTTCGACGCGGGGCCGGAGCGGCCGGGCAGGCTCGCCCTGGTCCTCCACCATCTGGTCGTCGACGCCGTGTCCTGGCGCATCCTGCTGCCCGACCTGGAGGCCGCCTGGGCGGACCTGGCAGCCGGCCGCGCCCCGCGGCCCCTGCCCGTCGGCACCCCGGTGCGACAGTGGGCGCAGCTGCTGGAGCGGCGCGCCGAGGACCCCTCGCTGCTGGCGGAACTGCCGTACTGGCGGGCCCAGGTGTCGGGCGGCGACCCGCTGCTGACCCGGCGCGCGCTCGACCCCGGGCGCGACACCTCCGCCACCACCCTGCGGTGGGCGGCCCAGCTGCCCGCCGAGGTGACCGGACCGCTGCTCGCCACCGTCCCGGACGCCTTCCGCGCGCGCGTCAACGATGTCCTTCTCACCGCGCTGGCCGTCGCCCTCACCGGCTGGCGAGCCGGGCCCGCCGGCCGGCCGGCCGGCGGTGTCCTGGTGGACCTGGAGGGGCACGGCCGCGAGGAGGGTGACACCGGCGCCGACCTGTCACGGACGGTGGGCTGGTTCACCAGCATCTACCCCGTCCGGCTGGACGTGGGCGACCTCGACCCGGCCGACGTCGCGACCGGCGGGTTCACCCTCGGCCGGGCGCTGGACCGGGTCAAGGAGCAGCTGCGTGCCGTCCCGGACAGCGGGATCGGCTACGGCGTGCTGCGGTACCTGGCCCCCGGGCCGGGCGCGGAACTGGCCCGGTTCCCCGCCGCCCAGGTGGGGTTCAACTACCTCGGCCGGTTCACCGCGGCCGCCACCGACGCCGGCGCGCCCGCTCCCTGGCAGCTCACCGACGACGCCGACGCGCTCGGCGGCGGCGCCGACCCGGAGCAGCCCGCCGCGCACGCCCTGGAGATCACCGCTCTGGTGCAGGACGGGCCCCGGGGCCCGGTCCTGAACGTCGGGATGGCCTGGCCCGGCGCGCTGCTCTCCGAGGCGGACGTCCAGGACCTGTCCCGGCGCTGGTTCACGGCCCTGGAAGGGCTGCTGGCCCGTGCCCGCCGGGGCGGAGCCGTCGCCACCCCCGCCGACCTGCCCCTGGTCTCGCTGAGCCAGGACGACATCGACCTGTTCGAGGACGAGTTCGACCTGTCCGAGGACGGGCCCGATGCCGGACCCCACGACGAGGAGCCCAGCCCATGAGCCAGTCCCGGGTCGAGGATGTCCTGCCCCTGTCCCCCCTCCAGGAGGGCCTGCTCTTCCACGCCCTCTACGCCGAGGAGGACGGCGGCTCCGACGACACCCCCACCGACGTCTACAACGTCCAGCTCACCCTCAGCCTGGACGGCCCCGCCGACCCCGTCGCCCTCCGCGCGGCCATGACCGCCCTGCTGCGCCGCCACTCCCAGCTGCGCGGGGCGTTCCGGCTCAGCGGGTCCGGGCGGCCGGTGCTGGTCGTGCCGCGCGCCGTCACCGTCCCCTGGACGGAGACGGACCTGACCGGGACGCCGCCGGACGAGCGGGAGCAGCGGGTGCGCGCCCTCGCGGACGCGGACCGGGTACGCCGCTTCGATCCGGCACGCGCTCCGCTGCTGCGCTGCCGCTTCGTCCGGATGGCAAAGGACAGGGCCCGCTTCGTCCTCACGTACCACCACATGCTCCTCGACGGCTGGTCGGTGTCGCTGCTGGTACGTGAACTCCTCGCGCTGTACGCGGCGGGCGGGGCGGACACGGGGCTGCCCGCCCCCGTCCCGTACCGCGGCTATCTCCAGTGGCTCGCCGGCACCGACCGGGAGACCGCTCGCAAGGCGTGGCGCCAGGCCCTGGACGGCCTGGACTCCGCGACTCTGATCGCCCCCGCCGGCCTTCCGGAGCAGCGGGCGCTGCCCGGCACCGTGAGCACCGGGCTGTCCGAGGAGGAGACGACCGCCCTGACCGCCCTGTGCCGTTCGCGCGGGCTCACCCTCAACACTCTGGTGCAGGCCGCCTGGGGAGTGCTGCTCGGCCACCTCACCGGCCAGGACGACGTGGTCTTCGGCGCCATCACCTCCGGCAGGCCGCCGGAGGTGGCCGGAGTGGACGGCATGATCGGGCTGTTCATCAACGCCGTGCCGGTACGGGTGCGGCTACGGCCGGCCGAATCCATCGCCGGGCTGCTGGAGCGGCTCCAGTCCGAGCAGGCGTCCCTCACCGGCCACCAGCACCTGCCGCTGAGCGAGGTCGTCGGCACCACCGGTCTGCGCACCCTCTTCGACACCCTCATGGTGTTCGAGAGCTACCCACTGGACGCCTCGGCGCTACGCGCCGAGAGCGACCGGGCCGCCGTCCAGGGCATCGACGTCAAGGACGCGACCCACTACCCGCTGACCCTGGTGGTGCTGCCCGGCCGCAGCCTGGTGCTCAACCTCAGTCACCGCACCGACCTGTTCACCGCCGACGCGGCCCGCTCGGTGCTGCGACGGCTCACCGCGCTGCTGACCGCGCTCCCGGCGGCGGCCGACGCCCCGCTGGCCGCCGTCCATCCCGGCGGGGCCGCGCAGCTCGCCCGGGAGCTGTCCAGCGGCACGGGCCCCCGGCGCGCCCTGCCCGCCGAGACGCTGCCGGAGATCCTGGAGCGGCAGGCGGCCCGCACCCCCGACGCGGTCGCCGTCCGATTCGAGGGCCGCACCCTGACCTACGCCACCCTGCACGAGCGCGCCGACCGGCTCGCCCGGGCGCTGGCGGCGGCGGGTGCCGGACCCGAACGGATCGTCGCCCTCGCCGTGCCCCGCTCCGTCGAGCTGGTCGTCGCCCTGCTCGCGGTCCTGAAGACCGGTGCCGCGTTTCTGCCGGTGGACCCCGACGGCGCTCCCGGCCGCCTGAGCCTGCTGCTGGCGGAGGCCCGCCCGGTCGCCGTCGTCACCCCGTCCGGCGGCCCGGCCGCCGCCCTGCCCCCGGGCCTCGCCCACATCCCGGCCGACGCGAGCGGAGGCCCGTCGGACGGCCCCGCCCCCTGGCGCGCCGCGGGGCTGCACCCCGACCACCCCGCCTACCTCCTCTACACCTCCGGATCGACCGGCCGTCCGAAGGGCGTCCTCGTGCCGCACCGGGGCATCGTCAACCGGCTCCGCTGGATGCAGTACGCCTACGGCCTCACCGCGGACGACCGGGTCCTCCAGAAGACCCCGGCGGGGTTCGACGTATCGGTGTGGGAGTTCCTGTGGCCGCTCGCCGAGGGGGCGCAACTCGTGCTGGCCGCCCCGGACGGACACCGCGACCCGCACTACCTCGCCGAGCTCATCGAACGCGCCGGCGTGACCACCGCCCACTTCGTGCCGTCCATGCTCGACGCCTTCCTCGACGCCCTGGAGACCCCGGGCCCCGACGGGGAACCCCCCGCCCGCGCCGCCGCCTGCGCCGCCGTGCTGCTCCGGATCGTCGCCAGCGGCGAGGAACTGCCCCGCGATCTGGTCAACCGCACCAGCCGCACGCTCGGCGTCCCCCTGCACAACCTCTACGGCCCCACCGAGGCGTCCATCGACGTGACGGCCTGGCCCTGCCCGCCCGGCATCGGCACCGGGCCCGTGCCGATCGGGCGGCCGGTGTGGAACACCCGGGCGCTCGTCCTGGACTCGGCTCTGCGCCCTGCCGCCACCGGCGCGACCGGAGAGCTGTACCTCGGCGGGGTCCAGCTGGCCCGCGGCTATCTGCACCGCCCCGGCCAGACCGCGGAGCGCTTCGTGGCCGACCCCTACGGCGAGCCCGGCGACCGGCTCTACCGCACAGGCGACCTCGCTCGCCGCAGGCCGGACGGGGCCCTTGAGTTCGTGGGCCGCGTGGACGACCAGGTGAAGCTGCGCGGCCGGCGCGTCGAGCCCGGGGAGACCGCCGCCGTCCTCGCGGCCCACCCCTCCGTCGCCCGCGCCGCCGTCGTCGTCCGCGACGAGGGGCCCGGGGGCCCCAGGCTGGTCGCCTACACCGTCACCGCGGACGGCGGCCCCCCCGATCAGGAGGCCCTGGCCGCGCACTGCGCCGCCCACCTGCCCGAGCCGCAGCGTCCGTCCGCCGTCGTCGGCCTCGTCGCCCTTCCGCTGACCCCCAACGGAAAGCTGGACCGGGCCGCGCTGCCCGCGCCCGCCCGCCCCGCCTCCGGGCCCGGACGTGCCGCTCGCTCCCCCCACGAGGAAGTGCTGTGCGCCCTGTTCGCGGAAGTGCTGGGCGTGGCGCGGACGGGCATCGACGACGACTTCTTCGAACACGGCGGGCACTCCCTGCTCGCCACCCGCCTGACCGGCCGCATCCGGGAGGTGCTGGGCACCGACACCAGCGTCCAGGCACTGTTCCGCGCCCCGACCCCGGCCCTGCTGGCCGAACACCTCGGCGCCGCCCGCAGCGCCGACGACGGACTCGGCCCGCTCCTGCCGCTGCGCGCCACCGGGAAGCGCCCGCCGCTGTTCTGCGTCCACCCGGCCGCCGGGCTCGGCTGGCCCTACGCTGGCCTCCTCGCCCACCTCGGCCGCGAGTACCCGGTCCACGCGCTCCAGGCACGCGGTCTCACCTCCGGTGAACCGCTGCCCGGCACCGCCCGGGAGATGGCCGAGGAGTACGTGGAACGCGTCCGGTCCGTCCAGCCGCACGGCCCCTACCACCTGCTCGGCTGGTCCTTCGGCGGGCTGATCGCCCACACCATGGCCGGCCTGCTGGAGGAGCGGGGCGAGGAGGTCGCCCTGCTCGCCGTCATGGACGCCTACCCGCGCTTCGAGGGCGCCGAGGGCCACGCCCCGGGCCTCGCCGACGTCCTCACCGGGCTCCTCGCCCACGCCGGACTGCGCCCCGAGGACCTGGGCGAGGGGCCGCCGGACCTGGACCGGACCCTGTCCGCCCTGCGCGACGCCGAGTCGGCGCTCGGCCGGCTCGACCGCGAACGGCTGACCGCGATCGTCCGCGTCTTCCAGAACAACACCCGTATCCAGCACGCCCTGACCCCCCGCACGTTCGGCGGCGACCTCCTGTTCTTCACCGCTACCGAGGGCCGCGGCCCCGGCTGGCCCACCGTCCACGACTGGCGTCCGTACACCGGCGGCCGGATTACCGCCGTCGACGTCGCCTGCGACCACGGGGCGATGTCCCGGCCCGAACCGCTCGCGGTCATCGGCCGGGCGATCGCGGACCGGCTCCGCGAGACCGCGGCCCGCCGAACCGCCCGTACCCGCTGACCCCCCGCACCCCGTCCGAGAAACACGAGAGGAACCCGTCATGACCAACCCCTTCGAGGATGCCGACGGCCGCTTCCTGGTGCTCGTCAACGATGAGAACCAGCACTCCCTGTGGCCCTCCTTCATCGATGTCCCCGCAGGCTGGCGGACCGTCCACGGCGAGGACACGCGTGAAGCCTGCCTCAACCACATCGAGGCCAACTGGACGGACATGCGCCCCGCCGGCCTGATCGCCGCCATGGAGAACGCCGACTCATGACGCACGACTCCACCTCCCCCCGGAGCCTCCCCGCGATGCTCCTCGACGACTATCTGAGTCTGGCCGACGACAGCTGCGTCGCCGTCCTCCCCCATGTCCTGCGCATCACCGCCGAACTGGGCATCGCGGACCTCCTGGGGGACGACGTCCGCACCGCCGCCGACCTCTCGAAGGAAGCGGGCACCGACCCCGACGCCCTGCACCGGCTGCTGCGCGCCCTCGCCACGGTCGGCGTCGTCGCCCGTGAGCCCGGACAGCGCTTCCGGCTCACCGTGACCGGCGCCCGGCTGCGCGCCGACGCCCCCGGCAGCGTGCGCGCCTCGCTGCTCAACACCGACTCCCAGCGAGCCTGGCTGCGCGGCGCCGACACACTCCGTACCGGCCTGTCGGTCTTCGACAGCGCCCTCGGCGGCGCGTTCTTCGACCACAAGAACGACGACGCGGAGGCCAACACCGCCTTCCTGCGCCGCATGGAGGAACGCGCCGGACGCCTCTACCCGAACCTCGCCGCCGTTCCCGACTGGTCGGACTCCTCGGTGGTCATGGACATCGGCGGCGGCAACGGCTACGTCCTCGACCGGGTGCTGCGCGCCGCCCCCCATCTGACCGGCATCCTCTTCGAACGGCCCGCCACCGTCGCGGCGGTCGGCGGCTCCCCGCGGCTTCGGGCCCTGGGCGAACGCTGCCGGGTCGCCGAGGGCGACTTCTTCGACCGGATTCCGGCGGACGCGGACACCCACCTCATGTGCAGCGTCCTGCACGACTGGACCGACGAACAGACGGTGCGCATCCTGCGCAACAGCCGCGCGGCCCTGCGTCCCGGCGGCCGTCTTCTCATCGTCGAGATGCTCGTCCCAAAGGACGACCGCTGGCACCCCGGCGCCTGGAGCGACATCGGCATGATGGTGCTCACCGGGGGCCGCGAGCGCACGGCGGAGGAGTTCACCGCCCTGCTGCGACAGGCCGGCTTCTCCGAGGCGTCGGCCACCGCCGTACCAGACTCCCCCTTCTCCGTGCTGGAAGCGAAGTAATCACCTGCCGAGAGAGCGCAGAAAGAGGCTCACCCGTGTTCGAAAGCCCCCAGACACCCTCCCGCTTCGACGAGCTGACGCTCAACCACGTCGAGCTGTACGTCACCGACCTCGCCACCGCCCGCACCGCCTTCGCCGACCAGTACGGCGGCCACCACCTGGCCGACCACGAGTCCGCCGACGGCGCCCACCGCTCCACCGCCCTCGGCATCGGCCGGACCGTCCTGGTCCTCACCCAGGGCCTCTCCGCCGACCACCCCGCCTCCCTCTTCGTCCGCGCCCGCGGCGACGGCGTGGCCGATCTCGCGCTGCGCACCGACCGAGTGCGCGAGGCGCATGCCTCCGCCCTCGCCCACGGGGCGCGCGACCGGGGCGCACCCGTCGAGGAGAACGGGGCGATACGCGCCACCATCCAGGTCTTCGGGGACGTCCGGCACACCTTCGTGACCCCGCCGCCCGGTACCGAGGGCCACTGGGTCCCCGGCTTCGGCTCCCTGCCCTCCTCCCCCGGCTCCACCACCGGCCTCACCGGCGCCGACCACTTCGCCGTCTGCCTGGACGCCGGTTCCCTGGACGAAGTGGTCCGCTTCTACCGCACCGCCCTCGGCTTCGAGCGGACCTTCTCCGAGCGCATCGTCGTCGGCTCCCAGGCCATGGACTCCCACGTCGTGCAGAACACCGCCCGGGACGTGACCCTGACCCTTCTCGAACCGGACATCACCGCCGCCCCCGGCCAGATCGACCGCTTCCTCAAGGACAACGACGGTTCCGGCATCCAGCACGTCGCCTTCGCCACCGAGGACATCGTCCGGGCCACCGCCGTGCTCCGCGAGCGGGGCGTGGAGTTCCTCAGCACCCCCGGGGCCTACTACGACCGGCTGACCGAGCGCATCACCCTGGAGCGGCACGGCCTCGCCGAGCTGCGCGCCGCCCACGTCCTGGCCGACGAGGACCACGGCGGCCAGCTGTTCCAGATCTTCACCCGCTCCACCCACCCGCACAACACCCTCTTCTACGAGGTGGTCGAGCGCTGCGGCGCCACCACCTTCGGCAGCGGCAACATCAAGGCCCTGTACGAGGCCGTGGAGACGGGACAGTCAGCGGACCGGCCCCGTTGACCGGCTCCGGGGCCGCCCCAGGGAGCCTGGCGGATGTCGAACGTGCGGCCCGCGAGGCCCTGTCCCCGGACGTCTGGGACTTCGTGGCGGGCGGCAGCGGCGGCGAACTCACCCTGGCGGCCAACCGGACCGCCCTGGACCGGATCGCCCTGGTGCCCCGCGCGCTCACCGGCTGCACGGCCGCCTCCCCCGGCTGCACGGTCCTCGGCGAGCCCTGGCCGATGCCCGCCGCCGTGGCCCCGATGGCCTACCAGCGACTGCTGCACCCCGAGGGCGAGGTGGCCGCGGCCCGCGCGGCGGCGGCCACCGGGGTGACATACGTGATCAGCACCATGAGCAGCACCCCGCTCGACCGGATCACGGCGACCGGCGCCCGCACCTGGTTCCAGCTCTACTGGCTCCGCGAGCGCGCCCGCACCGCCGACCTGGTCCACCGGGCCGAACAGGCGGGCTGCCGGGCGCTCGTACTCACGGTCGACGTCCCGGTGATGGGACGGCGACTGCGCGACGCCCGCAACGGCTTCGCGCTGCCCGGCTCCGTCACAGCGGCACTGCTGGGCGACGGCCCGGACTCCGCCACCGCCCACACCCCGGACGGGACCGGCTCCGCGGTCGCCCGGCACACCAGCGCCGTCTTCGACCCGGGACTCGGCTGGCAGGACATCGCGTGGCTGCGCGGGATCACCTCGCTGCCGCTGGCGCTCAAGGGAGTCCTCTCCCCCGACGACGCCAGGCGCGCTGCCGACGCGGGCGTCGACCTGCTGGTGGTCTCCAACCACGGCGGTCGACAGCTGGACGGGGCGATCAGCAGCGCCGACGCGCTGCCCGCCGTCACCGCCGCCGTCGCGGGCAGGCTCCCGGTGCTGCTGGACAGCGGGGTGCGCGACGGTACGGACGTGCTGCGCGCTCTGGCTCTGGGCGCCTCCGGGGTCCTGCTGGGACGCCCCGTGCTGTGGGGTCTGGCAGCGGACGGCGAGGCGGGCGTCCGCACGGTGCTGGACCAGGTCAGGGACGAACTCGAACACGCCATGCTGCTGGCGGGCTGCCCGACACCCGCCCACGCCCCGGGCCTGGCCCGCCGTGCCACGGAAGGACTGTGATGACCGAAGCGACGATGGCGGTGGACCGGGTGCGTCTGCGCGCCGAACAACTGCACGGCTCCCTGACGGAACCGCTGATGGACTCGATGAACTTCCTCAACGAGATCGCCGGCCGCTACCCGGACGCCGTGTCCTTCGCACCCGGCCGCCCGTACGAGGGACTGTTCGACTCCGCTGCTCTGACCCGCTACCTGGAGCGCTACCGCGCCTATCTGGCGACCGAGCGCGGGCTGTCGGACGAGCAGATCGACCGGACCCTGTTCCAGTACGGCCGGACCAAGGGGATCATCCCGGAGCTGGTCGCCCGCGCGCTCGCCGTGGACGAGGACATCCACCTCGACGACCTGGAGTCGTTGGTCATCACCGTCGGCTGCCAGGAGGCCATGTTCCTCGTCGCGCGGGCGCTGCGGGTGGACGAGCGGGACGTCCTGCTGACCGTCGCACCGACGTACGTGGGCGTGGTCGGCGCGGCCCGCACGGCCGAGCTGCCGACCGTCCCGGTGGCGGACGGCCCGCTCGGCGTGGACCTCGACGACCTCGCCCGTACGGTCGGGGAGTTGCGCGACGCGGGGCGCCGGCCCCGTGCCCTCTACGTCATCCCGGACTTCGCCAACCCCTCCGGCGTCCGGATGAACCTGGCGACCCGACGCGCACTGCTGGACGCCGCCCGGGAGCACGAACTGCTGCTGCTGGAGGACAATCCGTACGGCCTCTTCCACAACGGCGCCCGGCTGCCGACCCTGAAGGCACTGGACACCGAGCGGCGCGTCGTCTACCTGGGCTCCTTCGCGAAGACCGGTCTGCCGGGGGCCCGCGTCGGATATGTGGTGGCCGACCAGGAGGTGACGGGCGCGGACGGCTCGGTGGGGCTGCTGGCCGACGAGCTGGCCAAGATCAAGGGCATGGTCACGGTGAACACCTCGCCGGTGGCCCAGGCCGTCATCGGCGGCAAGCTGCTGGAGAACGACTGCAGTCTGGTGGCGGCGAACAAGGTCGAGCGCGAGATCTACCAGAACAATCTGTCCCGGCTGCTGACCGGGCTCACCCTCCGCTTTCCGCCCGCCACCGGGGTGCGCTGGAACCGGCCCTCGGGCGGCTTCTTCGTCGTCCTCGACGTGCCGTTCCCGGCGGACGACGCCCTCCTGGAGCACTCCGCGCGGCGGCACGGGGTGCTGTGGGCCCCGATGAGCCACTTCGACGCCCGGCCGGAGGCCCGCAACCGGCTGCGCCTGTCGTTCAGCTCACTGCCCCTGGAGTCCCTGGAGACCGGGCTCGATCGGCTACGCGCGATGGTGTCCGAACGCCTGGCCACCGGCTGAGCGTCCGGACAGCGACCCGAGAAGCCCGAAGGGCGGCCACCCCAGTGGGGTGACCGCCCTTCGGCACTACCGCTTACTGGTTGTACGGACCGTAGTCGTAGTCCTCCAGCGGAACGGCCTGGCCGGAGCCGGTGCCGAACGGCGAGTAGTCGATGTCGTCGTAGCCGACGGCCGAGTACATCGCGGCCTTGGCCTCCTCGGTCGGCTCGACCCGGATGTTGCGGTAGCGGGACAGACCCGTACCGGCCGGGATGAGCTTACCGATGATGACGTTCTCCTTGAGGCCGATCAGGGAGTCCGACTTGGCGTTGATCGCCGCGTCGGTGAGAACCCTGGTCGTCTCCTGGAAGGACGCCGCCGACAGCCACGACTCGGTGGCGAGCGAGGCCTTGGTGATACCCATCAGCTGCGGACGGCCAGAGGCGGGGTGACCGCCCTCGGTGACCACACGACGGTTCTCGGTCTCGAACTTCGACCGCTCGACCAGCTCGCCCGGAAGCAGCTCCGCGTCGCCGGACTCGATGATCGTCACGCGGCGGAGCATCTGCCGGATGATGATCTCGATGTGCTTGTCGTGGATCGACACGCCCTGCGAGTTGTAGACCTTCTGGACTTCGCCGACCAGGTGGACCTGGACCGCACGCTGGCCGAGCACGCGCAGCACGTCGTGCGGGTTGGTCGCACCGACGGTGAGCTTCTGGCCCACCTCGACCGGGTCGCCCTCGCCCACGAGCAGACGGGCACGCTTCGAGATCGGGAACGCCGTCTCGTCGCTGCCGTCGTCCGGGGTGACGACGAGCTTCTTGGTCTTCTCGGTCTCCTCGATCCGCACCCGGCCCTTGGCCTCGGAGATCGGGGCGACACCCTTCGGCGTACGGGCTTCGAAGAGCTCGACGACTCGGGGCAGACCCTGGGTGATGTCGTCACCGGCCACACCACCGGTGTGGAAGGTACGCATCGTCAGCTGGGTGCCGGGCTCACCGATGGACTGGGCGGCGATGATGCCGACCGCCTCACCGATGTCGACCAGCTTGCCGGTGGCGAGCGAGCGTCCGTAGCAGAAGGCACAGGTGCCGACGGCGGACTCACAGGTCAGGACCGAGCGGGTCTTGACCTCCTCGACTCCGGCGCCCACCAGGGCGTCGATCAGGACGTCACCGAGGTCGACGTTGGCAGGCGCGATGACCTTGCCGTCCACCACGACGTCCTCGGCGAGCATGCGGGCGTAGACCGAGGTCTCGACGTCCTCCGTCTTGCGGAGCACGCCGTCGGCGCCCTTGACCGCGATCTTCAGCTTGAGGCCGCGGTCGGTGCCGCAGTCCTCCTCGCGAATGATCACGTCCTGCGAGACGTCCACCAGACGACGGGTCAGGTAACCCGAGTCGGCGGTACGCAGGGCGGTGTCCGCCAGACCCTTACGGGCGCCGTGGGTGGCGATGAAGTACTCGAGGACGGTCAGACCGTCACGGTACGACGCCTTGATCGGACGCGGGATGGTCTCGTTCTTGGCGTTGGCCACCAGACCACGCATACCGGCGATCTGACGCATCTGCATCATGTTTCCTCGCGCACCGGACTCGATCATGACGAAGATCGAGTTGGTCCGCGGGAAGTTCCGCTGCATGGCCTCGGACACCTCGTTGGTGGCCTTGTTCCAGATGACGACCATTTCCTGCGTGCGCTCGTCCTTGGTGATCAGACCGCGCTCGAACTGGTTCTGGACCTTGAGCGCATCACCCTCGTACCGCTCCAGGATCTGCGGCTTCTCCGGCGGACCGAGAATGTCCGAGAAGGCCACGGTGACGCCGGAACGGGTCGCCCAGTGGAAGCCCGCCGCCTTCAGGTTGTCGAGCGTCGCCGCCACGATGACCTTGGGGTAGCGCTCGGCCAGGTCGTTGACGATCTCGGAGAGCTGCTTCTTGCCCACCGAGTAGTCGACGAACGGGTAGTCCTCGGGCAGCAGCTCGTTGAAGAGCGCGCGGCCCAGGCTGGTCCGCAGCCGGAAGGTGTCGCCGGGCTGGTACTCCGGCTCGCCCTCCTCGGCGACCGGCGGCACCCAGCCCCGCGGCGGCATGGTGCCGACCGGGAAGCGGATGTCGACCTTCGCCTGGAGCGACAGCTCGCGGGCGTCGAAGGCCATGGTGGCCTCCGCCGTGGAGCCGAACGCGCGGCCCGCGCCCGTGACGTTGCGGCCCTCGTCGTCCGTGGTGAGGAAGTAGAGGCCCAGCACCATGTCCTGGGTCGGCATGGTGACGGGACGACCGTCGGCCGGCTTCAGGATGTTGTTCGAGGACAGCATCAGGATGCGGGCCTCGGCCTGCGCCTCCGCGGAGAGCGGCAGGTGCACGGCCATCTGGTCACCGTCGAAGTCCGCGTTGAACGCGGTGCAGACGAGCGGGTGGATCTGGATGGCCTTGCCCTCGACCAGCTGCGGCTCGAAGGCCTGGATGCCCAGGCGGTGCAGGGTGGGCGCACGGTTCAGCAGCACCGGGTGCTCGGCGATGACCTCTTCGAGGACGTCGTACACGACGGTGCGGCCACGCTCGACCATGCGCTTGGCCGACTTGATGTTCTGCGCGTGGTTCAGGTCCACCAGGCGCTTCATCACGAACGGCTTGAAGAGCTCCAGCGCCATCGCCTTCGGCAGACCGCACTGGTGCAGCTTGAGCTGCGGACCGACGACGATCACGGAACGCGCGGAGTAGTCCACGCGCTTGCCGAGGAGGTTCTGACGGAAACGACCCTGCTTGCCCTTGAGCATGTCGCTCAGGGACTTCAGGGGACGGTTACCGGGACCGGTGACCGGGCGACCGCGGCGACCGTTGTCGAACAGCGCGTCGACGGCCTCCTGCAGCATCCGCTTCTCGTTGTTCACGATGATCTCGGGGGCGCCGAGGTCGAGGAGACGCTTGAGGCGGTTGTTGCGGTTGATCACACGGCGGTACAGGTCGTTCAGGTCGGAGGTCGCGAAGCGGCCACCGTCCAGCTGCACCATCGGACGCAGGTCCGGCGGGATGACCGGCACGCAGTCGAGCACCATGCCCTTGGGCTTGTTGCTGGTCTGCAGGAACGCGGAGACGACCTTGAGGCGCTTGAGAGCACGGGTCTTCTTCTGGCCCTTGCCGGTGCGGATGATCTCGCGGAGGCGCTCGGCCTCCTCGTCGAGGTCGAAGGACTCCAGGCGCTTCTGGAGCGCCGCGGCGCCCATGCAGCCGTCGAAGTACGTGCCGAAGCGGTCACGCAGCTCGCGGTAGAGCAGCTCGTCGCCCTCCAGGTCCTGGACCTTGAGGTTCTTGAAGCGGCTCCACACCTCGTCGAGGCGGTCGATCTCGCGCTGCGCACGGTCGCGCAGCTGCTTCATCTCACGCTCGGCGCCTTCGCGCACCTTGCGGCGCACGTCCGCCTTGGCGCCCTCGGCCTCCAGCTCGGCCAGGTCGGTCTCGAGCTTCTTGGCGCGGGCCTCCAGGTCGGAGTCGCGGCGGTTCTCGGTCTGCTGGCGCTCGACGGAGACGTGGGCCTCCAGGGACGGCAGGTCGCGGGTACGACGCTCCTCGTCCACGAACGTGATCATGTACGCGGCGAAGTAGATGACCTTCTCGAGGTCCTTCGGCGCGAGGTCCAGCAGGTACCCGAGGCGCGAGGGAACGCCCTTGAAGTACCAGATGTGGGTGACGGGAGCGGCAAGCTCGATGTGGCCCATCCGCTCACGACGCACCTTGGCGCGAGTGACCTCGACGCCGCAGCGCTCGCAGATGATGCCCTTGAAGCGGACACGCTTGTACTTGCCGCAGTAGCACTCCCAGTCCCGGGTCGGACCGAAGATCTTCTCGCAGAAGAGTCCGTCCTTCTCGGGCTTGAGCGTGCGGTAGTTGATGGTCTCCGGCTTCTTCACTTCGCCGTGCGACCAGGTCCGGATGTCGTCCGCGGTGGCAAGGCCGATCCGCAGCTCGTCGAAGAAGTTGACGTCGAGCACTTGTCGTCAATCCCTCTTTCGGGGTCTCGTCAAATCAATGGTCTGAACGGGTCCGGGGAGGGCCGGCCGCCTCGGGATGAGGCGGCCGGCCGGCCCGTCAGACCTCTTCGACGCTGCTCGGCTCGCGCCGGGACAGGTCGATACCGAGTTCCTCCGCCGCACGGAAGACGTCCTCGTCCGTGTCGCGCATCTCGATGGACATGCCGTCCGAGGACAGCACCTCCACGTTGAGGCAGAGCGACTGCATTTCCTTGATGAGCACCTTGAAGGACTCGGGAATGCCGGGCTCGGGGATGTTCTCGCCCTTGACGATGGCCTCGTAGACCTTCACGCGGCCGGTCACGTCGTCGGACTTGATCGTCAGGAGCTCCTGGAGGGCGTACGCGGCGCCGTAGGCCTCAAGGGCCCACACCTCCATCTCACCGAAGCGCTGACCACCGAACTGTGCCTTACCACCCAGCGGCTGCTGGGTGATCATGGAGTACGGGCCGGTCGACCGCGCGTGGAGCTTGTCGTCGACCAGGTGGTGCAGCTTGAGGATGTACATGAACCCGACCGAGACCGGGTCCGGGAACGGCTCGCCGGAGCGGCCGTCGTAGAGCTGGGCCTTGCCGGAGGGCTGGACCAGCCGGTCGCCGTCGCGGTTGGGGATCGTGGCCTTGAAGAGGCCGGTGATCTCGTCCTCGCGCGCACCGTCGAAGACGGGCGTGGCGACGTTGGTGCCGGGCGGGACCTGGTCGGCGCCGATGACCTGCAGGCGCTGGGCCCACTCGTCACCGAGGCCGGAGACGTCCCAGCCGCGGCTGGCGAGCCAGCCGAGGTGGATCTCCAGGACCTGTCCCGGGTTCATTCGGGACGGGACACCCAGCGGGTTGAGGATGATGTCGACCGGGGTGCCGTCCTCCAGGAACGGCATGTCCTCGATCGGCAGGATCTTGGAGATGACGCCCTTGTTGCCGTGACGGCCGGCGAGCTTGTCACCATCGGTGATCTTGCGCTTCTGCGCGACGTAGACGCGGACCAGCTGGTTCACGCCCGGCGGCAGCTCGTCGCCCTCTTCGCGGTCGAAGACGCGGACGCCGATGACCTTGCCGATCTCACCGTGCGGCACCTTCAGCGAGGTGTCGCGCACCTCCCGCGCCTTCTCACCGAAGATCGCGCGGAGCAGGCGCTCCTCGGGGGTCAGCTCGGTCTCGCCCTTGGGCGTGACCTTGCCGACGAGGATGTCGCCGGCGACGACCTCGGCGCCGATCCGGATGATGCCGCGCTCGTCGAGGTCGGCGAGGACCTCTTCGGAGACGTTCGGGATGTCCCGGGTGATCTCCTCCGGGCCGAGCTTGGTGTCACGGGCGTCGACCTCGTGCTCCTCGATGTGGATCGAGGAGAGGACGTCGTCCTGCACGAGGCGCTGCGACAGGATGATCGCGTCCTCGTAGTTGTGACCCTCCCACGGCATGAACGCCACGAGCAGGTTCTTGCCGAGGGCCATCTCACCGTTCTCGGTGGCCGGTCCGTCGGCGAGCACCTGGTCGGCCACGATCCGGTCGCCCTCGGAGACGACGACCTTCTGGTTGACCGAGGTGCCCTGGTTGGAGCGCATGAACTTGGCGATGCGGTACGTGGTGTACGTGCCGTCGTCGTTCGTGACGGTGATGTAGTCCGCGGAGACCTCCTGGACCACACCGTCCTTCTCGGCCTTGAGGACGTCGCCGGCGTCGGTGGCGCAGCGGTACTCCATGCCGGTGCCGACCAGCGGCGCCTCCGACTTGATGAGCGGCACCGCCTGACGCATCATGTTCGCGCCCATGAGGGCACGGTTGGCGTCGTCGTGCTCCAGGAAGGGGATCATCGCGGTGGCGACGGACACCATCTGGCGCGGCGAGACGTCCATGTAGTCGACCTCCGTGCCGGGCACGTAGTCGACCTCCCCGCCACGACGGCGGACCAGGACGCGGGGCTCGGTGAAGCGCAGCTCGTCGGAGAGCACGGCGTTCGCCTGGGCGATGACGAAGCGGTCCTCCTCGTCGGCCGTGATGTAGTCGACGTCGTCGGTGACCTGGCCGTCGACGACCTTGCGGTACGGCGTCTCGATGAAGCCGAACGCGTTGACGCGGCCGAACGACGCGAGCGAACCGATCAGACCGATGTTCGGGCCTTCGGGAGTCTCGATCGGGCACATGCGTCCGTAGTGGGACGGGTGCACGTCTCGGACCTCGAAGCCGGCCCGCTCACGGGAGAGACCACCCGGGCCAAGAGCCGACAGACGGCGCTTGTGGGTGAGACCCGACAGCGGGTTGTTCTGGTCCATGAACTGCGACAGCTGGCTGGTGCCGAAGAACTCCTTGATGGAGGCGACGACCGGCCGGATGTTGATCAGGGTCTGCGGCGTGATCGCCTCGACGTCCTGGGTGGTCATGCGCTCACGCACGACGCGCTCCATCCGCGCCAGGCCCGTACGGACCTGGTTCTGGATGAGCTCGCCGACGTTGCGCAGACGACGGTTGCCGAAGTGGTCGATGTCGTCGGTCTCGACGACGATCTCCCGGCCGGACTCACCGGTCGTCTCGGTCTCACCGGCGTGCAGCTTGACCAGGTACTTGATGGTCGCGATGACGTCGTCCGAGGTGAGCACCCCGGCGTCCAGCGGCTCATCGGCGCCGAGCTTCTTGTTCACCTTGTAGCGGCCGACCTTCGCGAGGTCGTAGCGCTTCGGGTTGAAGTAGAGGTTCTCGAGCAGCGTCTGAGCGGCCTCGCGCGTCGGCGGCTCGCCCGGACGCAGCTTGCGGTAGATGTCGAGCAGTGCGTCGTCCTGGCCCTGGGTGTGGTCCTTCTCCAGGGTGGCGCGCATCGACTCGTACTCGCCGAACTCCTCCAGGATCTGCTCGGTGCTCCAGCCGAGCGCCTTCAGGAGGACGGTGACGGACTGCTTGCGCTTGCGGTCGATGCGGACACCGACCATGTCGCGCTTGTCGATCTCCATCTCCAGCCAGGCGCCCCGGGAGGGGATGATCTTGGCGGAGAAGATGTCCTTGTCGGACGTCTTGTCGATGGAGGAGTCGAAGTAGACACCCGGCGAGCGGACCAGCTGCGACACGACGACACGCTCGGTGCCGTTGATGACGAAGGTGCCCTTGTTGGTCATGAGCGGGAAGTCGCCCATGAAGACCGTCTGGGACTTGATCTCGCCGGTCTCGTTGTTGGTGAACTCGGCCGTGACGAAGAGCGGCGCGGCGAACGTGAAGTCGCGCTCCTTGCACTCGTCGATCGAGTTCTTCGGGGGCTCGAAGCGGTGGTCGCGGAACGTAAGCGACATCGACCCGGAGAAGTCCTCGATCGGTGAGATCTCCTCGAAGATCTCCTCCAGGCCGGACTTGGTGGGGACGTCTTGCCCACTGTCCAGAGCAGCCTCGACGCGAGCCTTCCAGGCGCTGTTGCCCAGGAGCCAGTCAAAGCTCTCGGTCTGCAGCGCGAGGAGGTTCGGAACCTCGAGGGGCTCCTTGATCTTTGCAAAGGAGATACGCAGCGGGGCGGTGCTGGCATCGTTGTTCGTATTCGCGGTCGAGGCGTTGCGCGAGGCGGCCAAGAGGGGGTCCTTCCGAGGGCTCGGACTCACTACGCGCGTACCGGTCCCACCCTGGACACAAAGACAGACCGTTCCGAATCGGTCGCAAAACGACCAGGTCGGAGGGGGTCGGCCATCGGTGCTTCAGCGTGGGCATGCCCCTGGTGACGGGCAGGAGGCAGCTAACAGGCAGCGCAAAGGGTCAGTGTAGCCAAGCGGCACACTGATGTCCAGTCGGGGTTCTCAGAGACCCACGTTGCTCTCAACAGCTGTTCTCAACACCTATGTCTAGCCCTAGCCCTCGCGCGGGGTGCACTCTTCTTTACTGCCCTCTTCACTCTCGATCCATGCCTCGGATACGGATCGAAGTGATGACGCGTCCTGAGAATTGCGCGCCGCGTCCGGTTCGTCAAGGCCCGCCGGTCCGATCGGACCTCCGGGAGCCTTCACCGGCCACCCCCGGGATGCCCACAGGACGCCCCTGAGGGGCCCGCGAGAGGCGCACGGCGAAGATCACCCTACTCGTCGTCGGCGGAAGAGCAAGGCACCCGCCACGGGCACGCCGAAGGGCGACCACCCGGATGGGTGATCGCCCTTGGCGCGGGCACCTGAGGCGCCCAGGGAGTCCGGAGGACTCCCGAGGTGTTACTTGACCTCGACGGAAGCGCCGGCGGCCTTGAGGGACTCGGCAGCCTTCTCCGCGACGTCCTTGGCGACCTTCTCGAGGACCGGCTTCGGGGTGCCGTCGACGAGGTCCTTGGCCTCCTTGAGACCGAGCGAGGTCAGCTCACGGACGGTCTTGATGACCTGGATCTTCTTCTCGCCGGCACCGGTGAGGATGACGTCGAACTCGTCCTGCTCCTCGGCGGCCTCGGCGACGGCGCCCGGGCCGGCCGGACCGGCAACGGCGACGGCCGCGGCGGCGGTGACGTCGAACTTCTCCTCGAAGGCCTTCACGAAGGCGGAGAGCTCGATGAGGGTCATGTCTTCGAACTGCGCGAGCAGGTCGTCCTGGGACAGCTTCGCCATGATAGGCGTCCTTCCACTATTCGGCAGGTGCCGGATGTATGTGTCGGCGGGCGTACGTGGAGCCCGCTGGACCGCTGAGCGAAATTACTCGGCGGCCTCGGCGGGAGCCGGAGTACCGGCACCGCCCTGCTCTTCCTTCTTGGCGCGAAGCGCTTCCGCGGTGCGGACGAACTTCGACGGCAGTGCCTGGAAGAGCTGCGCAGCCTGAGTCTGCTTGCCCTTGAAGGCACCGGCCAGCTTGGAGAGCAGAACCTCGCGGGACTCGAGGTCCGCGAGCTTCTTGAACTCATCGGCGGACAGCGCCTTACCGTCAAGGACACCGCCCTTGATGATGAGGTTGGGGTTGTCCTTGGCGAAGTCACGAAGACCCTTCGCCGACTCCACCGGGTCACCGGTGACGAAGGCAACCGCCGTCGGACCCGAGAACAGGTCGTCCAGCGTGTCGATCCCGGCCTCGTTGGCCGCAATCTTGGTCAGCGTGTTCTTCACCACGGCGTACTGGGCGTTCTCACCGAGCGAACGGCGCAGCTCCTTGAGCTGTGCCACGGTGAGACCCCGGTACTCGGTCAGCACGGCGGCGTTCGAGCTGCGGAACTGGTCCGTCAGCTCGGCTACCGCGGCAGCCTTGTCGGGCCTTGCCATGAGCGTCGGCCTCCTTCCGGGTGATGAGGACCGCTCAGAAGGGGCCGGGAAAGACGAAACGCCCCAGCACAAGTGCCAGGGCGCGGCTCGACCGAACAGAGTCCGGGAGCGTTCCACAGTCACCTGCGCAGGTCGTCCGATCTAGCGGAACCTTCGGTCACCGTCCCTCTGACGAGGCACAGCGACGACCAGCGGTCTTTGGCTTCTTGGTGAGAGTACGCGACCGGATGCGGGACGAGCAAATCCGTCCTCGTTCGTCCCTTGCGGGAGGTGTCAGGCGGTGCCGCCCGGGGTAGCGCCGGGCTGCTTCAGCATCTCCTTGAAGTCCACGGTGTCCGAGGCCGACGGCCTCTCGGAGGGGACCTCGGTGCCGTAGTCGCTGTAGAAGAGCGTCGAGTTGAACGTGCCGGTCTTCATCTCGCCGCGCTCGGTCTTCTTCACCAGCAGGTCGTTCTTGTCGACCCAGATGTCGACGGTCTGGGTGGTCACCCCTGCCAGAGCGAGCTGCTCCTTGAACGCGGCCAGCTGCTTCGCGTCCAGGTTGCTGTTCTTCGCGGTCAGGTCGGCCACGTCGACCGTGCCGGAGTAGTGCGTCGCGGAGACCCCGCGGACGTCCTCCTGGCCGACCTTCTTCACGTCGCCGGAGGCCAGGAGCGCCTTCACGCCCTGCTCGGGCGTGCTGTTCTGGATCTGGTCCTTCATGACGTCGCCGGAGGCGCCGCCCAGCTCGGCGAGGTCCTTGTAGGAATAGCGGATCCAGTGCTTCCCGCCGGTGTTGGCCGCCATGGCGTCGCCCATGTTGGCGTAGTACTCGTCCTTGAAATAGCGCGCCTCGACCGATCCGTCGCCGCCGGCCTGCTTCAGGGCGTCGCCCATGGTGCCGCCGGTGTACGTGATGGTCAGCGCGCCCGAGAGGCCGTCGGCCCAGCCGATGGACCCGGACTGCTTCATGGACATGGCGGTGCCCATCTCGGTGGTGCCCTCGACCTTCGCCGACTGGGCGCCTCCGGTCTTCTGCTGCACCTGCTTCAGCGCGGCCACGGGGCTCGCCTTGGAGACGGCGCCCGCCTTGCCCTCTCCGGCCCCGCCTGAGCCCTTCGAGCCGTCGGAGCCACTACAGGCGGCTATCGACGTCAGTGCCGCCGCGGCGGCCAGAGCCGTGCCCACGCGTCGTGCCGTGCTCGTCCTCATGTACCCGTCCACCCCTCGTATCGTCTGTCGTTCCCCGCACAACAGTGGCACAGGGCACTGACAGACATGACTCCTTACGGATACGAGGACGGGCCCCGCACCTCGAAAGGTTGCGGGGCCCGTTCACACAGTGCACGCGTACGCCGCGGCTACCGGGTGAGCGTGGAAGCTCAGACGGCGGCCGGGTCCTCCTCGACGAGGAGGTTGCGGGTGCGGTTGGCGTCCAGCGGGATGCCGGGGCCCATCGTGGTGGCCAGGGTGGCCTTCTTGATGTAGCGGCCCTTGGCGGCGGACGGCTTCAGACGGAGGATCTCGTCCAGCGCCGCTGCGTAGTTCTCCACCAGCTTGGTCTCGTCGAACGAGGTCTTGCCGATGATGAAGTGCAGGTTCGAGTGCTTGTCGACGCGGAACTCGATCTTGCCGCCCTTGATGTCGTTGACAGCCTTCACGACATCGGGGGTGACGGTGCCGGTCTTCGGGTTCGGCATCAGACCACGCGGACCGAGCACGCGGCCCAGGCGGCCGACCTTGCCCATGAGGTCCGGGGTAGCGACGACGGCGTCGAAGTCCAGACGGCCCTTCGCCACCTCGTCGATGAGCTCGTCGGCGCCGACGATGTCGGCTCCGGCGGCTTCCGCGGCCGCAGCACGGTCACCGGTCGCGAAGACCAGGACCCGGGCGGTCTTGCCGGTGCCGTGCGGGAGGTTCACGGTGCCGCGGACCATCTGGTCGGCCTTGCGCGGGTCGACACCCAGGGCAAAGGCGACCTCGACGGTGCCGTCGAACTTCGTGGTGGACGTTTCCTTGGCGAGACGGACGGCCTCGAGCGGGGCGTAGTTGCGCTCCCGGTCGATCTTGGCGTCCGCAGCGCGGAGGTTCTTGCTGCGCTTCACTTCTACTCCTGGGGTTTCAGAGTGTGGAGTCGTGGTGCGGACCAGCGCTTGGTCCTACCACTGGGGGTTACGGGGCTGAATCAGCCTTCGACCGTGATGCCCATGGAACGGGCCGTGCCGGCAATGATCTTCGACGCGGCGTCGAGGTCATTGGCGTTCAGGTCGGGGAGCTTCGTCGTGGCGATCTCGCGGACCTGGGCGGCCGTCAGCTTGGCGACCTTGGTCTTGTGCGGCTCGCCGGAGCCCTTGTCCACACCCGCGGCCTTGAGGATCAGCTTGGCGGCCGGCGGAGTCTTCGTGATGAAGGTGAAGGAACGGTCCTCGTAGACCGTGATCTCCACCGGCACGACCATGCCACGCTGCGACTCGGTCGCGGCGTTGTAGGCCTTGCAGAACTCCATGATGTTGACGCCGTGCTGACCGAGCGCGGGGCCGACCGGCGGGGCCGGGTTCGCCGCACCGGCGTTGATCTGAAGCTTGATAAGCCCCGTGATCTTCTTCTTCTTGGGAGGCATTGCTCTCTCCGGGTCCTATGAGAGTGTTTCGCCGCCGATTCCGGTCATCCGGATGGAGGCATACCGCGCAACGATAACGGGTATAGCTGCGCGACCAAAAACCCAGCAGGTCAGAGCGGCTGTAAAGCCCCTCTGACCTGCTGGGTAGGCATGTGTCCAGAAACCGGCGGGAAGTGCTAGTTCTTCTGGATCTGGTCGAAGCTGAGCTCGACCGGGGTCTCGCGGCCGAAGATCTCGACGAGGCCCTTGACCTTCTTCGAGTCGGCGTTGATCTCGTTGATCGTGGCCTGCAGCGTGGCGAACGGACCGTCCGTGACGGTGACCGAGTCGCCGACCTCGAAGTCCAGCACCTGGACCTCGACCTTGCGGGACGGGGCCGGCTTGCCCTCGGCCTCGGCGGCCTCGCGGGCGGCCTTCTCCTCGGCCTCCGGGGCGAGCATCTTGACGATCTCGTCCAGGGTCAGCGGGTACGGGTCGTAGGCGTTGCCCACGAAGCCGGTGACGCCCGGCGTGTTCCGCACGACGCCCCAGGACTCGTTCGTCAGGTCCATGCGCACCAGCACGTAGCCGGGGAGCTTGTTCTGCCGGACGTTCTTGCGCTCGCCGTTCTTGATCTGGACGATTTCCTCTTCGGGCACCTCGGCCTGATAGACGAACTCCTCCACGTTCAGCGAGACGGCGCGCTGCTCCAGGTTGGCCTTCACGCGCTTCTCGTAACCGGCGTACGTGTGGATGACGTACCACTCGCCGGGAAGCGTGCGGAGCTCTTCGCGCAGGGCGGCGACGGGGTCGACGGGGGCGGCCGGTTCGGCCTCTTCCTCGTCGGCGCTCTCGTCGTCGGCCTCGTCCTCAGCGGCCTCGCCCTCGACCGTCTCGGCGGCGTCGTCCTCGTCGGACTCCTGCGCTTCCACGTTCACGGCGGCCTGCTCGGCGGGCTCGCCCGCGGCGAGGTCGGCGGCCTCGGCCTGGTCCGGGTCCACGGAGTCAGCAGCCTCAACGATGTCGAGCTCGTCCTTGGCGGACTCGAAGGCGCCAGCCTCGGGCTCGACGGCGTCGTTCAGGTTCGGGTCAGACACGATGGCTGCTTCTTCCTGGATACAAAGGGTGGAACGTGCGAAAGGGGCGCCGGGTCGGACGCCTTCCGCGAGATCAGCCGAAGACGTACTTGATGACCCGGGCGAAGCCCATGTCGAGAACGGTAACAAGACCGATCATGACGACGACGAACACGATCACCACGGAGGTGTACGTCGTCAGCTGGCTACGGGTCGGCCAGACAACCTTACGGAGTTCCGCGACGATCTGGCGGTAGAACAGCGCGAGCCGACCCAGAGGGCCTTTCTTGCCGCGCTTGCCGCCCTTCCGAGTCTTCTTCTTCGACTCGGGAGCTTCATCCTCAGCATCAGGCATGTCGATGGAGCCCACGGCGTCCGTCACGCTACTCACCTGATTCCGGGTCGTGGCCGTGCCGCGCCCGGTGGAGCCGCACGGCTGTGCAATGAAGTACGTACATGCGCACACATCCTGGCGAAGGAGTGTGTAGCAGGGCCGGAGGGACTTGAACCCCCAACCGCTGGTTTTGGAGACCAGTGCTCTACCAATTGAGCTACGACCCTTTGTGGTTTCCACCAACCTACCGCATCTTTCCCGGTGACCGGGTGCAGGAACGGTGCGGCTGGTGAAGGCCAACGACAGGTGAGTGTACGTGTTCAGGGCCGCCGCGTCGAACAGACAGCGACCGACCGGTCCTGTCCGCATGGTGTCCGGGTCCTGTCCGGTCCCTGAAACCCCTGTGCCGACGGCTTTCGCGGTCTGGGAGCATGGGGCCATGAGCGCTGCAACTTCACCGTCCGAGCGCCGGGTTTCGGCCCGCATCGGTGCGATCTCCGAGTCCGCGACCCTCGCCGTCGACGCCAAGGCCAAGGCCCTCAAGGCCGCCGGGCGTCCGGTGATCGGCTTCGGGGCCGGCGAGCCCGACTTCCCGACGCCCGACTACATCGTCGACGCGGCGGTCGAGGCCTGCCGCAACCCGAAGTACCACCGCTACACCCCGGCCGGCGGGCTCCCCGAGCTCAAGGCCGCCATCGCGGAGAAGACCCTGCGCGACTCCGGCTACGAGGTCGACGCCAGCCAGATCCTGGTGACCAACGGTGGCAAGCAGGCCATCTACGAGGCCTTCGCCGCGATCCTCGACCCGGGCGACGAGGTCATCGTCCCCGCCCCGTACTGGACCACCTACCCCGAGTCGATCCGGCTCGCCGGCGGTGTCCCGGTCGAGGTCGTCGCCGACGAGACCACGGGCTACCGGGTCTCCGTCGAGCAGTTGGAGGCCGCGCGCACCGAGAAGACCAAGGTCGTCCTGTTCGTCTCGCCGTCCAACCCGACCGGCGCCGTCTACAGCGAGGCCGACGCCGAGGCCATCGGCCGTTGGGCCGTCGAGCACGGTCTGTGGGTCATGACCGACGAGATCTACGAGCACCTTGTCTACGGCGACGCCACCTTCACCTCGCTGCCGGCGATCGTCCCCGAGCTCCGCGACAAGTGCATCGTCGTCAACGGCGTCGCCAAGACGTACGCGATGACCGGCTGGCGGGTGGGCTGGATCATCGGCCCGCGGGACGTGGTGAAGGCCGCGACCAACCTCCAGTCACACGCCACCTCCAACGTCTCCAACGTCGCCCAGGTCGCCGCGCTCGCGGCCGTCTCCGGCCCGCTGGACGCCGTCGCCGAGATGCGCACCGCCTTCGACCGCCGCCGGGGGATCGTCGTACGGATGCTCAACGAGATCGACGGGGTGTTCTGCCCGGAGCCCGAGGGCGCCTTCTACGCCTACCCGGCGGTGAAGGACCTGCTCGGCAAGGAGATCCGCGGCAAGCGTCCGGCCACCACCGTCGAGCTGGCCGCGCTCATCCTGGACGAGGCCGAGGTCGCCGTCGTGCCCGGCGAGGCCTTCGGCACCCCGGGCTACCTGCGCCTGTCCTACGCCCTGGGCGACGAGGACCTGATCGAGGGCGTCTCGCGGATCCAGAAGCTGCTGGGCGAGGCCAAGGCCTGACCGGTCACGTAACCGCTCGAAACGGAAAGCGCCCCGGGCCGCTGGAATCCTCCACCGGCCGGGGGCGCTTTTTGTTCGAGCGGCCCCCCTAGAAGGGAAAGCGGCTACCGCTCCGGCCCGCCCGTGCGGCAGGATCTCCCAATGGAGCGTGATGTACGACTGTTGCCCAAGGCCCACCTGCACCTGCACTTCACCGGGTCGATGCGGCCAACCACCCTGCTCGAACTCGCCGACAAGTACGGGGTCCATCTCCCCGACGCCCTGACCGGCGGCGAGCCGCCCAAGCTGCGGGCGACCGACGAGCGCGGCTGGTTCCGTTTCCAGCGGCTCTACGACATCGCCCGGTCGTGTCTGCGGTCCCCTGAGGACATTCACCGCCTGGTGCGCGAGAGCGCCCAGGAGGATGTCGCGGACGGCTCCGGCTGGCTGGAGATCCAGGTCGACCCCACCTCGTACGCCCCGCTGCTCGGCGGGCTGATCCCGGCCATCGAGATCATCCTCGACGCCGTGGACAGCGCCGCCCGGGACACCGGTCTGGGCATGCGCGTGGTGATCGCCGCCAACCGGATGAAGCACCCGCTGGACGCCCGTACCCTGGCCCGGCTCGCCGTCCGTTACGCGGATCGGGGTGTCGTCGGCTTCGGGCTCTCCAACGACGAGCGGCGCGGAATGGCCCGCGACTTCGACCGGGCCTTCGCGATCGCCCGCGACGGAGGCCTGCTGGCGGCTCCGCACGGCGGGGAGCTCGCCGGGCCCTCCAGCGTGCGCGACTGCCTCGACGACCTGGACGCCTCGCGCATCGGACACGGGGTCCGGGCCGCCGAGGACCCCCGGCTGCTGCGCAAGCTCGCCGAGCGCGGGGTCACCTGCGAGGTCTGCCCGTCGTCCAATGTGGCGCTCGGCGTCTACGAGAAGCCCGCCGACGTCCCCCTGCGCACTCTGTTCGACGCGGGCGTGCCGATGGCGCTGGGGGCGGACGACCCGCTGCTGTTCGGCTCCCGGCTGGCCGCCCAGTACGAGCTGGTGCGCCGCCACCACGGCTTCACCGACGAGGAGCTGGCCGAGCTGGCCCGCCAGTCGGTGCGCGGATCGGCGGCCCCCATGGACGTACGGGAGAAGCTCCTCTCCGGGATCGACGACTGGCTGGCTAGCTGACCCCGGGCAGGCTCTGGGGGCCGATCCCGCCCAGCAGCGTGCGGGCCAGGGAGGCGGCGAACTCGTCCAGGGGCGGCGGGGGCGTGCCGCCGGGGAGCCCGGTGTAGGCGAAGGCCCGCTGGGCGCAGGCGCCCAGCAGCAGCGAGGCGGCGGCGTAGGTGTCCGCGTCGGCCCGGACCCGGCCCGCGCCCTGTTCGGCGCGCAGATAGGCGTCGAGCTGCTGGATCGGCAGGTGGGCCCCGGCTTCGAGCCCTCCCACGCCCTCCTCGTGACGGCGCTTGAGCTGAGGTTCGGCGTACAGGGACGCGGCCATGGGGAAGGTCTGCTCGTAGAACAGCGCGGCCACCCGGGCGATCTCGGTGAGGTTGCCCTCGACGCTGTTCTCGCCCGCGCGCAGGTCCCCGAGGAGGTTCCCGAGCCGGGGCAGCCGCTCCGCGAGCACGGTGACGAACAGCTCCTCCTTTCCGGAGAAGTACTTGTAGAGCGCCGCCTCCGAGCAGCCGGCCGCCCGGGCGATCTCCTTGGTGGTGGTCCTGGCGAGGCCGATGGAGAGCATCAGCTCGTGCGCCGCGTCGACGATCCGGACGCGCGCGGGCTTCTGGTCCATGCGTGCTCCAACAGGCCGTGACCCGGAGATCTTGACGTCCGGGTGGGGAGCCACCCACCCTAGAGGTTAGTGAACACTTACCCACTCAGGGGGCACCATGAGAATCACCGTGTTCGGGGCGACCGGCGGCGTCGGTCAGGAGATCGTCGGGCAGGCACGCGCGGCGGGCCACGAGGTGACGGTCGTGGTCCGCGACCCGGACCGGCTCCCGGAACCGCTGGTCCGCGCGGCGCCGCACGCCGTCGTCCGGCTGGACGATCCGGCGGCGGTGCGGACGGCGGTGGCGGGGCGGGACGCGGTCCTGTCGGGGCTGGGCTCGCGCGGCCGGAAGGCGAACGGCGTCGCCGAACGGCTGACCGGGCAGATTCTGACGGCGATGGAGGCCGAGCAGGTGCGGCGGCTACTGGTGGTGAGCGCGGTGCCCGTCGGGCCGGAGCCGGAGGGCGATCCCCTGGTGGACCGGCTGACGCGCAAGGCGATCAGCGCGGTCCTGGCGGAGCTGTACGCCGATCTCACCCGGATGGAGGCGGCGTTGGCCCGCAGTGCGACGGACTGGACCGCGGTACGGCCGCCGAAGCTGACAGACGGGCCGCTCACGGGCGTCTACCGGCAGGTCGTGGGCGGTACGCCGCGCAGCAGCCGGTCCATCTCCCGGGCCGATGTGGCACACGCGATGCTCGCGTTGGCCGAGGACCCGGCAGCCGTGAAGCAGGGCGTGGGCATCGCGTACTGACCCCGTACGTTTCCCGTGGGCCGACGCCTCCCTCCTACGGCCGGCGTCTCCTACAGGCTGACGCCGACCGTCACCGGCTCGTTGACCAGGGTGACGCCGAAGGCCGCGTGCACCCCGGCGACGACCTCGCGGGCCAGGGCGAGCAGGTCCTCGGTGGTGGCCGCGCCCCGGTTGGTGAGGGCGAGGGTGTGCTTGGTGGAGATCCGGGCGGGGCCGGTGCCGTAGCCCTTGGTGAATCCGGCCCGGTCGATCAGCCAGGCCGCCGAGGTCTTGGTGCGTCCGTCCTCGGCGGGGAAGGCCGGGGGTGCCACGTCCGGGCCGAGGCGCTCGCCGACCCGGGTGAGGAAGTCCTGGAACGCGGCCGGTCCGAGGATCGGGTTGGTGAAGAAGGACCCCGCCGACCAGGTGTCGTGGTCCTCCGGGTCCAGCACCATGCCCTTGCCGGCGCGCAGCCGCAGCACCGTCTCGCGGGCGGCCGTCAGCGGGACGCGTTCGCCCTGCTCGACGCCCATGGCCCTGGCCGTTTCGGGGTACTTCAGGGGCGCGGAGAGCCCAGCCGCCTCTTCCAGCTCGAATCGGACACGCAGCACCACGAAGCGGTCGGGTTCGGCCTTGAAGCGGCTGTGACGGTACGAGAACGCGCACTCCGCGTTCGGAATCGTCACCGTCTCCTCGGTGCGCCGGTCGTAGGCGACGACCTCCGTGATGGTGGTGGACACCTCCTGTCCGTACGCGCCGACGTTCTGGATGGGCGTCGCGCCCGCGGATCCGGGGATGCCGGCCAGGCACTCGACGCCCGCGAGGCCCGCCTCGACGGTCCGGGCGACGGCGTCGGTCCACACCTCTCCGGCCGCCAGCTCCAGGGACGTACCCGACAGCGCGAAGCCCTTGGTGGCGATCCGCAGAGCGGTGCCGTCGAAGCCCTTGTCCCCGATGACCAGGTTGGAGCCGCCGCCGATCACCAGCAGCGGGGTGTCGCTCGCGTCGGCCTCGCGCACCGCGGCGATCACCTCGGCGTCGGTCGTGGCGGTCAGCAACCGGGCGGCGGGGCCGCCGAGCCGGAAGGTGGTCAGGGGGGCGAGGGGGGCGTCGTGGAGTTCCTGCACGGGGACAAGAGTACGGTCCGCGCCCCCACCGCTCGTGCGGGGCCGTGGACCGTACCCGGGGGCCGGGGCGGGTCAGGCGCCACCGGCTCGACGAGCACGAGTGAGGGACGCCCCCTGGAAACCGCCCAGGAGGAACGCCCCTCACCTCCGGCCACCGCGCCGGTACGTCTCAGGCGAGCCGGACCACGGCCCGGGACATCCCCAGCACCTTCTTGCCGTCGCACAGGGCGACCAGGTCCACCCGGACCAGGTTGTCGTCCAGCTTCGCCGCGACCTTGCCGCTGACCTCGATCAGCGCGCCCTTGTCGTCGTTGGGCACGACGACCGGCTTCGTGAAACGCACCCCGTAGTCGACGACCGCGCCCGGGTCGCCGGCCCAGTCCGTGACCACCCGGATCGCCTCGGCCATCGTGAACATGCCGTGCGCGATCACGTCCGGCAGCCCGACCTCGCGCGCGAACTTCTCGTTCCAGTGGATCGGGTTGAAGTCGCCCGAGGCGCCCGCGTACTGCACGAGCGTGGCCCGCGTCACCGGGAACGACCGCGCCGGCAGCTCCGTACCGACCTCGACCGACCCGTAAGAGACCTTCGCCGTCATCACGCCTCCTCGGCGGCGCGTGCCACCAGCTTCGTGAGCGCCGTGACCACCAGCTCGCCGGCCTCGTCGTGCACATCCCCGCGAATGTCCACAATGTCGTTGCCCGCGAGGGACTTGATGGCCTCGATCGTGGACGTGACCGTCAGCCGGTCCCCCGCCCGTACCGGACGCACGTAACGGAACTTCTGGTCGCCGTGGACGACCCGGCTGTAGTCCAGGCCCAGCTGCGGGTCCCGCACCACCTCTCCGGCGGCCCGGTAGGTGATCGAGAAGACGAACGTGGGCGGCGCGATCACATCGGCGTGACCGAGCGCACGGGCGGCCTCCGCGTCGACGTACGCCGGATGGGGGTCACCCACCGCTTCGGCGAACTCGCGGATCTTCTCCCGGCCGACCTCGTACGCCGGAGTGGGCGGATAGGTCCGCCCCACGAAGGACTGGTCGAGCGCCATGAGCTCGCTACCTCCTGAGAAACCTGGTGAAAGACGAATAAGGGCACGCCCCCTGCGGGAACGACCCCCTACAACGACACGAGGCCGCCCCCAGAGGGGACGGCCTCGTATACGAGCCTGATTCAGCGCGTTTCGCGGTGCGCGGTGTGCGAGTTGCAGCGCGGGCAGTGCTTCTTCATCTCAAGACGGTCCGGGTTGTTACGCCGGTTCTTCTTGGTGATGTAGTTCCGCTCCTTGCACTCCACGCAGGCCAGCGTGATCTTCGGGCGGACGTCGGTGGCAGCCACGTGAGTGCTCCTTGGACGGACGGTGGACGGATGAACGCATAAAAGGGTAGCCGATCGAAGGACCGACCCAGCAATCGGCTACCGTTAGTAGCGGTGACCGGACTTGAACCGGTGACACAGCGATTATGAGCCGCTTGCTCTACCGACTGAGCTACACCGCTTTGATGATGAGTCCTCCGCCGAAGCGGAGGTTCCCGATCACCAGAGCCCCAATGCGGAATCGAACCGCAGACCTTCTCCTTACCATGGAGACGCTCTACCGACTGAGCTATTGGGGCGAGCGAGGAAGACATTACACGCTCCCCCGCCGGTTGCCCAAATCCGTTTGCGCCGCCTTCTCCGGCCCTCCGTCCGGGGCCGCCCACACCCCCTGATCAGGCCTTGATCCAGGCCGCGTCCACCTCGGGAACGGGCCCGGCCGACGGCCGACGCAGGCGCACCGGTACGACTATTCCGCTCCTCCCGGACGCCGCCCCCGCACGCCCCTAGGGTGTGGTCACTCCGTGCGATCTTGCACCCCTCCCAGGAGCGCGATGCCTGACAGCCAGCCACGGCGGCCCGACGACAACGCGCCCGACAGCGTCGACGCGGCCACCACCGCCGACAGCCCCGCCCTCGTCCTCGGCGGCGCCCGTCTCGCCGATGGCCGAACCGTCGACGTACGCCTGAGCGGCAGCCGGATCGAGGCCGTCGGCACCGCGGGCAGCCTCACCGCCCGCGGCCCCCGCATCGACCTCCGCGGCTACCTCCTGCTCCCCGCCCCCGCCGAACCCCACACCCACAGCGACACCGCCCTGACCGCCGCCGTCGCGGGCCCCGACAGCCCCGGCCCGGCCTCCCACCGCGCCGAGGACATCCAGCGCCGCGCCACCGAGGCCGCCCTCCTCCAGCTCGGCCACGGCGCCACCGCCCTGCGCACCCACGTCCGCGTCGGCGACGTCCAGGGCCTCGCCCCGCTCGAAGCCGTCCTGGGGACCCGGCGCGCCCTGCGCGGCCTCGCCGACGTCATGCCCGTCGCGGTCCCCCGGCTCCTCACCGGCATCGCCGGGGCGGACAGCCTGGCGATGCTCCGGGACGCGGTGAAGATGGGCGCGGCCGTCGTCGGCGGCTGCCCCGACCTCGACCCGGACCCCACGGGCTACACCGAGGCCGTCCTGGAGATCGCGGCAGAGCACGGCTGCCCCGTGGACCTGCACACCGACGGCGACGACCCCGCCCGCCTGGCCCGGCTCGCCGCGATGGCCGCCGGCCTGCGCCCCGGCGTCACCCTCGGCCCCTGCGGCGGCCTGGCCCACCTGCCCCTGGACGCCGCGGCCCGGGCCGCCGACCAGCTCGCCGCCGCCGGGATCACCGTGGTCTGCCTGCCCCAGGGCGGCTGCGCCGGCGCGGAGCGCCGCACGACCGCCCCCGTACGCCTGCTGCGCTCCGCCGGCGTGCGCGTCGCGGCGGGCAGCGGTGCGCTGCGGGACACGGCCAACCCCGTCGGTCGCGGCGATCCGCTCGAAGCCGCCTACCTCCTCGCCTCCCAGGCGGGGCTCCGCGCCGAACAGGCGTACGCCCTCGTCTCCACGGCCGCCCGCGCGGCCCTCGGCCTGCCCGACGTGCGCGTCGAGGCGGGCTTCCCCGCCGAACTCCTCGCCGTACGCGGCGAACGGCTCTCCGCGGTGCTCTCCCTCGCCTACAGCCGCATCGTCGTCCACGGCGGCCGGGTCGTCGCCCGCACCAGCGCCGTGCGCGAGTACTGCGACTCCGACGGGGACGCCGCCACGGGTCTCGGCGGGCTCCCGCGCCAGGGCAGGCCCGACTCCGGCACGGGGCCGAGGAACTGAGCGCCACCCGGCCCCCGGGCGTACGGTCGGTGGTATGCGCATTGTCATCGCAGGTGGACACGGACAGATCGCACTGCGGCTGGAGCGGCTGCTCGCCGCACGCGGGGATGAAGCCGTAGGGATCATCCGCAACCCCCAACAGAGTCAGGACCTGACCGAAGCCGGCGCCCAACCCGCCGTGCTGGACCTCGAATCGGCCACCGTGGAGCAGACCGCGGAGGTGCTGCGCGGCGCGGACGCGGCCGTCTTCGCCGCGGGCGCGGGGCCGAACAGCGGTGTCGCCCGGAAGGACACCGTCGACCGCGACGCGGCCGTGCTGTTCGCCGACGCGGCCGAGGCGGCGGGCGTCCGCCGCTATCTCGTCGTCTCCTCGATGGGCGCCGACCCGGACCACCCCGGCGACGAGGTGTTCGACGTGTATCTGCGGGCCAAGGGCGCCGCCGACGCCGACGTACGCTCCCGCACCGCACTGGACTGGACGATTCTGCGCCCCGGCATGCTGACCAACGACGCGGGCACCGGGCAGGTCGTCCTGGCCGCCTCGACGGGCCGCGGCCCGATCCCTCGCGACGACGTGGCGGCGACGCTGCTGGAGCTGCTGGACACCCCGGCGACGGCGGGCCTCACCCTCGAAGCGATCTCCGGGAACGTGCCGGTGACGGTGGCCGTGAAGGACGTCGCGGGCAACTGATCAGCGGCGGGACTCCTGGCGGGAACTCCGCGCCCGGACAACGAGAAAGCCCCCGACCGGAAGAACCGGTCGGGGGCTTCGTTCGCGTGGCGGCGCCAGGGTTCGAACCTGGGTAGGCTGAGCCGGCAGATTTACAGTCTGCTCCCTTTGGCCACTCGGGCACACCGCCTCGAACGACGCGTTGGATCTCGTAGTGAGTTCCTTGGCGACGACGTAAACGATACCTGATGGTCAGGGGTGCTCCGCCACCTGATTGATCAGCGGCCGGAGGGGACGGCGGTGGCTAGGCTTGCGCTGTATCCACAGCATTCGACGCAAGGAGCCACACGTCATGGCCGACTCCAGTTTCGACATCGTCTCGAAGGTCGAGCGGCAGGAGGTCGACAACGCCCTCAACCAGGCCGCCAAGGAGATCTCCCAGCGTTACGACTTCAAGGGCACGGGCGCCTCGATCTCGTGGTCGAACGAGAAGATTCTGATGGAGGCGAACGGCGAGGAGCGCGTCAAGGCCATCCTCGACATCTTCCAGTCCAAGCTGATCAAGCGCGGTATCTCGCTGAAGTCGCTGGACGCCGGTGAGCCGCAGCTCTCCGGCAAGGAATACAAGATCTTCGCCACGATCGAGGAGGGCATCTCCCAGGACAACGCCAAGAAGGTGGCGAAGATCATCCGCGACGAAGGCCCGAAGGGCGTCAAGGCGCAGGTCCAGGGTGACGAGCTGCGGGTCAGCTCGAAGAGCCGGGACGACCTCCAGGCCGTGCAGGCGCTGTTGAAGGGGCAGGACTTCGACTTCGCGGTGCAGTTCGTGAACTACCGGTGATCAACCGCTTCGATCCGCAACCGCGTCGATCCGTACGGGCGGTGCCGGATCGCTTGAGCCGAACTGAGCTGAGCTGAGCACAACGGGGGCACACCGCCGAGGCCGACCTCGACGGCGTGCCTCTTCGTGTGCCGGGCCCCGGGGTGCGGGTGCCATGTCCGAATACCGCCGGTGGAGGTGCGGTGAGCGGGCGCAGACTGGCCGTACCGACCGGGGAAGTGAGAAGACATGACGACGACGGTGTACACGCGGGTGGAGAGCCCGCTGGGCGAGCTGCTGCTGGTCGGCGAGACGGTGGCGGACGGACCGGATGCGGCTGGGGCAGCCGAGGTGGCCGGTGTGGCGGAGGTGGCCGGTGTGGCCGGTGCCCGGCTGCGCTCGTTGTCGATGCCCGGTCAGAAGGGCGGCACGGTCGTCCAGGACGGCTGGCTCCACGCTCCCGAGGCGTTCGCTGAGGTCGCCCGGCAGTTGGAGGCGTACTTCGCGGGGCGCTCGACGCGGTTCGACGTACCGCTGGCGGAGGGAACGGGCACGGAGTTCCAGCGGCGGGTCTGGTCGGCGCTGGAGTCGATCCCGTACGGGAACACGGTGTCTTACGGGGAGGTCGCGGCGCTGGTCGGGGCATCGGGTGCGGGGGTGCGGGCGGTGGGCACGGCGATCGGACGCAATCCGTTGCTGGTCGTGCGGCCGTGTCACCGGGTGATCGGGGCGGACGGGGCGCTGCGGGGGTACGCGGGCGGGCTGGAGCGGAAGAAGCTGCTGCTGGGGATCGAGGGCGGGGCGGGCTGAGCCGTGGCGCCAGGGCTTCCGCCGTCCTCGGACGGCCTGTTCCGGCGGGAGCGGAGGGTGGTCGCGCCGGGGGCCGTCCATGTTCCGGAGTGGCTGTCGGTGGAGCGGCGGGCGGAGCTGGTCGCGGCGTGCCGTCAGTGGGCGTCGGGGCCGGTCCCGTTGCGGCACACGGTGCTGCCGGGCGGTGGGGTGATGTCGGTGCGGACGGTGTGCCTGGGGTGGCACTGGCAGCCGTACCGGTACGCGCGTACGGCTGACGACGTGAACGGCGCCCGGGTGGCCGCGTTCCCGGACTGGTTGGGCGACCTGGGGCGGGCGGCGGTGGCCGAGGCGTACGGGGACGAGGATGCGGCGGAGGCGTTCGCACCGGATACCGCGCTGATCAACTTCTACGACGACACCGCGCGGATGGGGATGCATCAGGACAAGGAGGAGCGGTCGAGCGCTCCTGTGGTGTCGTTGAGTATCGGGGCGAGGTGTGTGTTCCGCTTCGGGAACACGGAGGGGCGCGGGCAGCCCTACACGGATGTGGAGTTGGCGTCCGGGGATCTGTTCGTCTTCGGCGGGCCGTCGCGTTTCGCGTTCCACGGGGTGCCCAGGGTGTACGCGGGACCGGCCGACCCGGCAGCGGGGCTGCGGGCCGGCCGGTTGAACCTGACGTTGCGGGAGACGGGGATGACGTCACGGGACGTGCGGTAGGGCGCGGTGCGCCTGCCGTTCACGGGTCCCCGTGTCCGGCCCGGGTCAGCGGCGTTCGCGGGAGTTGCCGAACAGCAGCCGGTAGGCGATGAGCAGGACCAGCGAGCCGGCGACGGCGGCGATCCAGGTCGCGGTGTCGTAGAAGTCGTTGCTGATGGGGCGGTCGAGGAACTTGCTGGAGAGCCAGCCTCCGACGAAGGCCCCGGCGATGCCGATCAGGGTGGTGCCGATGATGCCGCCCGGGTCGCGTCCCGGGAGGAGGATTTTCGCTATGACTCCGGCGAGCAGCCCGAGAATGATCCAACTGATGATGCCCATGTCGCCGCACCTACCCCTTGCTTCGTCCTGGAATCCAAGACGCCGCGGGCAGGTGTTCGGTTGCCCCGGGGCCGACCGGGTCCGGGCCGGTCCGGCCGGGGTCTCGCCGGGCTACCGGGCGGCGAAGGGCTGGTCCGTGCGGACGATCTCCTTGCCGAAGGGCATGAGGGAGACGGGGATCAGCTTGAAGTTGGCGATACCCAGGGGGATGCCGATGATCGTGATGCACAGAGCGATGCCGGTGGCGATGTGGCCGAGGGCGAGCCACCATCCGGCGAGGATCACCCAGAGAACGTTCCCCACGCAGGAGGGCGAGCCCGCGTCCCGGCGGTCGACGACGGTGTAGCCGAACGGCCAGAGGGCGTAGACGCCGATCCTGAAGGCGGCGAGCCCGAAGGGGATGCCGATGATGGTGATGCAGAGCAGGAGGCCCGCGAGCAGGTAGCCGAGGAACATCCAGAATCCGCAGAGGATCAGCCAGATGACGTTCAGGATGGTTTTCACGGGCGATGACCTGCCATCTGTTCTAGTCGGGCGATTCGCTCCGCCATCGGCGGGTGGGTGGAGAACATCTTCGCCATTCCCTGGCCGGGACGGAACGGGTTCGCGATCATCATGTGGCTCGCGGTCTCGATCCTGGGCTCGGGCGGCAGCGGGAGCTGTTTCGTCCCCGCGTCGAGCTTGCGCAGGGCACTGGCGAGGGCCAGGGGGTCGCCGGTGAGCTGGGCCCCGGAGGCGTCGGCCTCGTACTCCCGGGAGCGGCTGACGGCGAGCTGGATGACGGAGGCGGCGAGCGGTCCCAGGATCATGATCAGGAGCATGCCGAGGAGACCGGGCCCCTCGTCGTCGTTGGAGCGGCCCACCGGGATGAGCCAGGCGAAGTTGACCAGGAACATCACGACGGAGGCGAGGGCTCCGGCGACGGACGAGATGAGGATGTCCCGGTTGTAGACATGGCTCAGCTCGTGGCCGAGGACGCCGCGCAGCTCGCGTTCGTCAAGGATCTGGAGGATGCCCTCGGTGCAGCAGACGGCGGCGTTGCGCGGGTTGCGGCCGGTGGCGAACGCGTTGGGCGCCTGCGTCGGGGAGATGTAGAGGCGCGGCATGGGCTGACGGGCCGCCGTGGAGAGCTCGCGGACGATGCGGTAGAGCTGCGGCGCCTCGAACTCGCTGACGGGTCGGGAGCGCATGGCCCGCAGGGCGAGCTTGTCGCTGTTCCAGTACGCGTAGGCGTTGGTGCCGACGGCTACCAGGAGCGCGACGACGAGGCCCGTACGTCCGAAGAAACTGCCGATGACGATGATGAGTGCGGACAGTCCCCCGAGGAGTACGGCGGTCTTCAGCCCGTTGTGCCGGCGGTGCACGGTACGCCCTCCAAGTGGTGCAGCAGGGGAACCCTTTGCATGGTGGTGCTCCACTCCCCAGTGGAGCCTCCTGTACTGGTCAACGCCAGGCGAGAGGAGCTAGTTCCCTTGTGCGTGCGGCCGGAGGGCGGGGCTGCGCCGCGTGTTCGCGCCGGTCGGGCGCCCGGCCCCGTACGGAGTGGCGCTGGGCCGTACGGGTGGCGGGGTCCCTCGTGGGGCGACGGTCCTACGGGTGTTCGTGCACCGTGGTGCGGTCGGTGGCCTCCGTGCGGTCGGTGGTGCCGCGGGGAGGTCGGCGCCGTTGCGCGGTCGGTGGCCGCCGTGCGGTCGGCGGTGCCGCGCGGAGGTCGGCGCCGTGGTGCGGTCGGTGATCGCCGTGCGGTCGTTGTCGCTGCGCGGGTCAGTGCTGCTGTGCGGGGAGCTTGGCGAGGGAGAGCGCCTCGGGGTCGGGCTCGACCTCGCTGGTGCAGTGCCCGCAGCGGGAGGCGACGGCGGGGATCTCGCTGAAGCAGCGCGGGCAGTCGCGGAGGGCGGCCTTGATGTTGACGGCCTCCTCCTCTTCTTCCTTGGTGAAGCGGTTCTGCACCTTGGCCATGGGGACCACGACGCAGAAGTACAGCACCGCGGCGGTGATCAGGAAGGCGATCGCGGCGGCGATGAAGAGGCCGTACGGGAACACGACGCCGTCGATTTCGTAGGAGGCCTTGCTGAAGTCTCCCGTGCCGCGCGTGGCGAGGCCGATCAGCGGCGTGATGAAGGCGTTGCTGAAGCCCGTGACGACGGCGGTGAAGGCGGCCCCGACAGCGAGACCGATCGCCATCGAGATGACGTTCCCGCGCAGGATGAAGTCCTTGAACCCGTTCAGCACTGCTCTCTCTTTCCTCTTGCTCCCGACACGTCCACGCCGATTACGTGACGTATGCAGCCAAGACCATGCCCTGCGGCGGGTTCCGTGGGCAAACCGATCTTCCGGGGCAGGGGGGCTTCAGAAGAGGCTGACGGAGGCGAAGCGCAGGACGGCCTGCGGGACCCCGGAGAGCAGGATTCCGGCGGTGGCGGTGAGCAGGATCGCCGTGGTGAGCGGGGCGGGGGTCCGGTGGCGGCGAGGCGGAACGGAGGCCGTGGATCCGGTGGCGGTCCCGGTGGTTGCCGGGGCGCCCTCGGGATCCCGGAAGAGGATCGCGGTCCACTGAAGGTAGTAGTAGAGAGCGATCACCACGTTGACGGCCATGACGACGGCGAGCCAGCCGAGGCCCGCGTCGACGGCCGCGGAGAAGACGGTGACCTTCGCGAAGAGCCCGATGATGCCGGGCGGCAGTCCGGCCAGGCAGAGCAGGAAGAACCCGAGGGCCAGGGCCGCGAGCGGACGGGTGGCGTACAGCCCCCGGTAGTCGGAGAGCCTGTTGCCGGGGTGAGTACGGGCGACGACGGCGGCGACCGCGAACGCGCCCAGGTTCACGACGGCGTACATGAGGGCGTACGCCACGGTGGAGCCGATCTGGTCGTCGCTGGAGTACGCGGCGGCGGCGATCGGGACCAGGAGGTAGCCGGCCTGGGCGACCGAGGACCAGGCGAGGAGGCGGACGGCACTGCGGGCGCGGGCGGCGTTCTGACGGAGGGCCGCGACGTTGCCGACGGTCATGGTGAGGGCGGCGAGGACGGCGAGTGCGGGCCCCCAGACGTCGGCGTAGGAGGGGAACGCGACGACGGTGACCAGAATGAGCCCCGAGAACCCGACGGCCTTCCCCACGACGGAGAGATACGCGGCGATCGGGAGGGGCGCGCCGACATAGGTGTCGGGGACCCAGAAGTGGAAGGGCGCGGCGGCGGTCTTGAAGGCGAAGCCGACGAGAGTGAGGGCGACGCCGGTCTTGGCGAGGGTGTCGAGCACCGGGGGCACGTCGTCGAGGCGGGTGGCGATCTCGGTGAGGTGCAGGGTGCCGGTGGCCGCGTACACGAAGCTGACGCCGAGCAGCATGACGGCGGTGGCGACGACGGAGGAGAGGAAGAACTTCAGCGCCGCCTCGGAGGAGCGCCGGTCGCCGCGCACGATGCCGACGAGGGCGAACGCGGGCAGCGAGGCGACTTCGAGGGCGACGACGAGCGTGGCGAGGTCGCGCGAGGCGGGCAGCAGGGCGGCCCCGGCGGCGGACGCCAGGAGCAGGAACCAGTACTCCCCCGCCGGCAGTTTCCGGGTGTCGTCGAGCGAGAGCAGGACGGTGAGGAACGCACCGCCGAGGACGAGGGCCTGGATGACGAGGGTGAAGTGGTCGGCGGTGTAGCTGCAGGCCTGGATGCCGGTGGTGACGCAGAAGGTGGCCCGGTCCCCCGCGCGCAGGGGGATCAGGAGCGCCAGGGCGGCGGCGAGGGCGGTGAGGACGCCGTAGCCGAGGAGCCGCTTGCGGTGTGCGGGCAGGAACAGGTCGGCGACCAGGACGACCAGGGCGGCCAGCGCGGTGAGGGTGGGGGGCGCGATGGCGAGCCAGTCGATGGACTGGACGAGGCTGGGGGCATCAGCCGCGACGAGGATACCGGCGGCGTCGCCCGTGCCGGGGGTCTGGCCGGGGGTGGTGCTGAGGGCCGCGGTCACGACTTGCCTCCTGCGAGGAGCTGCTGCACGGCCGGGTCGGTGAGGCCGAGGAGGACGGCGGGCCAGAGGCCGGCGAGGACGGTGAGCGCGGCGAGCGGGGTCCAGGTGGCGGCTTCGTACGTCTGGATGTCGGCGAGCTGCGGGGTGGTGGATTCTGCGGGCCCGGTGCCGGCGGCCTCGGCCGGGCGAGGGCCGTCCGTGGCTCGTGGGCTGTCCGCCGCCTGAGGGGCCCGGTCGTCGGGTGACGGTCGGGGGTGGGGCGGGTGCTCGCCCATGCAGACGCGGCGGACGACGATGAGCATGTACGCCGCGGTGAGCAGGGTCCCGAACGCACCGATGGCCATGAAGGTGCGGAACGCGGGGCGGCTGAGGCCTTCGGCGGGGCTGTACGCGCCGAACAGGGTGAGCATCTCGCCCCAGAATCCGGCCAGTCCGGGGAGGCCGAGCGAGGCGACGGCGGCGAAGGCGAGCAGGGCGCCGAGGCGGGGCGCCCGGCCGTAGAGGGCGGCCCCGGTCGCTCCGGCGAGGGTGTCGAGGTCGGCGGTGCCGTAGCGGTCCTTGACGGCGCCGACCAGGAAGAACAGCAGGCCGGTGATGAGGCCGTGGGCGATGTTGGCGAAGAGCGCGCCGTTGACTCCGGTGGGGGTCATGGTGGCGATGCCGAGCAGGACGAAGCCCATGTGGCCGACGGACGAGTAGGCGATGAGCCGCTTGAGGTCGCCCTTGGCGCCGGTACGGGCCAGGGCCAGGCAGGCGAGGGAGCCGTAGACGATGCCGACGACGGCGAACGCGGCGAGGTAGGGCGCGAAGGTCCGCATGCCGTCGGGCGTGATGGGGAGCAGGATCCGGACGAATCCGTACGTTCCCATCTTCAGCATCACGCCCGCGAGGAGCACCGACCCGGCGGTGGGGGCGGCCGTGTGGGCGTCGGGGAGCCAGCTGTGCAGGGGCCACATCGGGGTCTTCACTGCGAGGCCGAGGCCGATCGCGAGTACGGCGATGACCTGCACTGATGTGGTGAGGCCCCGGCCGTTGTCAGTGGCGAGTGCCACCATGTCGAAGGTGCCGCTCTTCAACCCGATGAGGAGGATGCCCAGCAGCATGACGACCGAGCCGAGCAGGGTGTAGAGGATGAACTTCCAGGCGGCCGCCTGCCGTTGGCCACCGCCCCAGCGGGCGATGAGGAAGTACATCGGGATGAGGACCATCTCGAAGGCGAGGAAGAAGAGCAGCAGGTCGAGGACGGCGAAGGTGGCGAGAGTGCCGGACTCCAGGACGAGGACGAGGGCGACGAAGGCCTTCGGTGAGGGGCCCGCGGGCAGCTTGAAGTAGCTGTACAGCGCGCAGAGGAAGGTCAGCAGCGCGGTCAGGAGCAGGAGGGGGAGCGAGATGCCGTCGATGCCGAGGTGGATGCGGACGTCGAGCGCCGGGATCCAGCTGATGTCGGTGGTCGCCTGCATCGTGGCGGGGTGGTCGTGGTCGAAGCCGACGGCCAGGACGATCGCGGCGATGAGGACGGCGCCGGTGATGGTCACGCCATGGCGGAGCACGGCCTGGTCGGGGTTCTTCCCCTTGAGTCCGGGCGGGGCGGGGAGCAGGGCCGCGACGGCGCCGAGGAGCGGGGCGACGACGACGAACGCCAGGAGGAACTGCATCACGGACGCACTCATATCGATCACGGTCACGACCCCGCGTTGACGTTGGCGAAGACGACGGCGGCGATCGCCAGGACGAGGGACCCGGCGAGCAGGGCGCCGGCGTAGGTCTGCACGTTGCCGGTCTGGGCCCGGCGGACGGCGGTGCCGAGGAGGCGCGTGACGGCGCCCGATCCGTTGACGTAGGTGTCGACGACCTCGCGGTCCAGGAAGCGGACGAGGCGGGCGGCGCCCTGGACGGGCCGGACGAACAGCACCGCGTACAGGGCGTCGAGGTGGAAGCCGGTGGCCGCGTGGCGGTGCAGCCGCCCGAGGAGAAGCCTGCCGGGGTCGGCCGGGTCGGGGGCGTCCGCGATGGTGCCGTAGACAGCGGTGTGGGACGTCATGGCCTCGGCTTCGACGAGGGCGGGTTCGACACCGGGGTGGGCGGCGACGGCGCCGATGGGGGTACGGGCGGCGAGGGCGGCGGTGTGTCGCCACGCGCCATAGGTGACGAGACCGCCGATGAGCGTGACGCCGGTGGAGAGGACGGCGGTGGTGAGGGACGGCGTGAGGCCGTGCCCGTCGAACCAGTCGTCGATCATGCCGACCGTGAGGCCGAAGGCGATGGTGGGTACGGCCAGGATCCACAGGACGGAGGTCATGGCGGCGGGCTGCTTGCCGTGGTCGGGGAGTTCCGCGCCGCGCCCGCGGAAGGCGAGGAGCCAGAGGCGTACGGCGTAGGCGGCGGTGAGGACGGCGGCGAGGAGCCCGGCGACCAGGATCGTCCAGCCGGCGGCGGCCGGGGCGACGCTCCGGTCCCCGAGGGCGGTGTGCTCGGCGGCGACGAGCACGGCTTCCTTGGAGAAGAAGCCGGCGAACGGCGGGATGGCGGCCAGTGCGAGGAGCGCGACGGACATCGTCCAGAAGGCGTCCGGGATGCGGCGGGCGAGGCCTCCCATCCGGGACATGGCGGCAAGCGAGTTGGTGCCCGCGGCGTGGATGACGACGCCCGCGGCGAGGAAGAGGACCGCCTTGAACGCACCGTGCGAGATCAGGTGGAAGACGGCCGCGCCCCGGTCGCCGACGGCCAGGGCGCCCGACATGTAGCCGAGCTGGCCGATGGTCGAGTAGGCGAGGACGCGTTTGATGTCGTCCTGGGCGAGGGCGGCGAGCCCGGACCCGATCATCGTGACGGCGGCCATCACGGCGAGCACGACGAGCGCCGCGCCGGAGGCCGCGAAAACGGGCAGCAGACGGGCCACGAAGTAGATGCCGGCCGCGACCATCGTCGCGGCGTGGATGAGCGCGGAGACGGGGGTGGGGCCGGCCATCGCGTCGGGCAGCCAGGTGTGCAGGGGGAATTGGGCCGACTTGCCGGCGACGCCCGCGAGGAGCAGCAGGGCGATGACGGTGGGGTGATCGAGTCCGCCGTTGCCGACGGCGGCGAGGATCTTGGTGATCCGGAAGCTGCCGGTGTCGGCGGCGAGCGCGAACAGACCGATCAGGAAGGGGACGTCGCCGAGCTTGGTGACCAGGAAGGCCTTGAGGGAGGCGGCTCGGGCCTCGGGGGTCTCCCAGTAGTGGCCGACGAGGAAGTACGAGCAGATGCCCATGATCTCCCAGCCGACCAGGAGCACCATCAGGTCGCCGGAGTAGACGACCAGGAGCATCGCGGAGGTGAAGAGGGAGACAAGGGCCGCGTAGGAGGGGTAGCGCGCGTCGTCGCGGAGGTAGGCGGTGGAGTAGAGCTGTACGCAGGTGGCGACGACGGTGACGAGGACGGCGACCAGAACGGCGAAGCCGTCGAGGTGCAGTGCCAGGTCGATCGGGACCGAGCCGGTGGGCGTGAGCTGGGTCGCGGCGTCGATGGCCCGGCCGCCGCCCTGGCGGACGGCGACGAGCACGGCGAGCACGGCCGCGGTGAGGGTCGGGAGGATCGCCAGCGGGCGGACGAATCCGGGGGCGGTGCGGCCGACGGCGAGCCCTGCGACAGCCCCGAGGAACGGGAGGAGGGGAACGAGGGCGGCGAGGGTCGTGGTGGTCACGTGGTGGCCTCTGCCTTCTTCGTCTTCCCTGTTCCCCCGTCGGCCCGGCCGGAGGTCGGTTCGGCGCCGTCGGTATCGGTGTCGGTGTCGGTGTTTTCGGCGCTGTCGGCCTCAGCGGTGTCGGGGAGCGTCTCGGCGGCGTCCGTCTCGGCGGTGTCGCGGAGCCGGTCGATGTCGGAGGTGCCCCGGTTGCGGTAGACGGCCAGGACGATCGCGAGGCCGATGCCGATCTCGGCGGCGGCGATGGCGATGGTGAAGAGCGTGAGCGCCTGGCCGGAGTGGAGGGTGTCGCGGAGCCAGACGTCGAAGGCGACGAGGTTGAGGTTGACAGCGTTGAGCATCAGCTCGACGGACATCAGGACCAGGATCGCGTTGCGGCGGGCGAGGACGCCGTAGAGGCCGACGCAGAAGAGGAGGGCGGCGAGCACGGCGGGATAGGCGAGGTGCATCAGCTCTGCTCCTCGTGGCCGGGTGAGCCGGGTGAGGTGGGTGAGCCGGGTGAGGTGGGTGAGGTGGGTGGGCTCGGCCTCACGGTTCTGGGCTTGGCCGTCCCGTTGGTGCCGGGTCGGACGGTGGTGTCCGTGTCGCGTTTGCGGGACAGGACGATCGCGCCGACGAGGGCGGCGAGCAGCAGGACGGAGAGCGCCTCGAAGGGCAGCACCCAGTTCCGGAACAGGAAGGCGCCGGTGACCTCGGTGGAGCCCTGGGCCGGCCCGTCGAGGTCGATCCAGGTGGTGCGGAAGGCGTCGGCCACCACCCAGACGAGGGCCGCCGCCGCCGCGGCGGCCACCCCGAGGGCGACCCACCGATTGCCCGAATCGGCGTCCGGGGAGCGGCCGATGGGAGCCCGGGTGAGCATCAGGCCGAAGAGGAGGAGGACGACGACGGAACCGACGTAGATCAGCACCTGGACCCAGGCGATGAACTCTGCGGTGAGCAGGAGGTATTCGACGGCCAGTCCGCCGAGCGCCACGACGAGCCAGAGCGCGGCGTGCACCAACTGCTTGGTCGTGACGGTGATGACGGCGGCGCCGAGGGTGGCGAGGCCGACGAGGAGGAACGCGATCTCGACGCCGGACGGGGAGAGGAAGCCGGGGTGGTCGCCGGCGGTGGTGGCGGTGGTGCCCACGGTGGCGGTGGCCGTGGCGTTGAGCAGCATCACGGGGTTCCTCCCGTCTCGTCTGCCCGTTCCTGCCGGCTCCGCTGCTCCTGCTGGTCCTGCTGTTCCCGCTGCTCCTGTGCGCGTTGGGCGGCGAGCTTGTCCGCTCCCTTGCGGGCTGCGGCGATCTCCTTCGGTTCCTCGGCCCCGGGGTCGAGCGCGGGCGGCTCCGGCACGGTCCACATCCACTCGCGGAGCTTGTCGCGCTCGTGGGTGAGTTCGTGGATGTCCGTCTCCGCGTACTCGAACTCGGGCGACCAGAACAGTGCGTCGAAGGGACACACCTCGATGCAGATACCGCAGTACATGCAGAGGGAGAAGTCGATGGCGAAGCGGTCGAGGACGTTCCGGCTGCGCTCACGGCCGCCGGGAGCGGCGGGAGGCGACGTCTCTTTGTGGGAGTCGATGTAGATGCACCAGTCGGGGCACTCACGGGCGCAGAGCATGCAGACCGTGCAGTTCTCCTCGAACAGCCCGATGACTCCGCGGGAGCGGGGAGGGAGTTCGGGCTGGGTGTCCGGGTACTGCGCGGTGACGGTCTTCCTCGTCATCGTGCGCAGGGTGACGGCAAGGCCCTTGGCCAGGCCGGATCCGGGGATCGGGGGCATCAGTTGATCGCCACCTTCACGATGCCGGTGAGCGCGATCTGCGCGAGAGCGAGCGGGACGAGGGTCGTCCAGGCGAGCTTCTGCAACTGGTCCTCACGCAGACGCGGGTAGCTGACGCGCAGCCAGATGACGACGAACGCGAGAAGGGCGGTCTTGAGGATGGTCCAGATCCAGCCGAATCCGTCGGCGCCGAACGGGCCGTGCCAGCCGCCGAGGAACAGGACGGTGGTCAGCGCGCACAGGACGACGATGCCCGCGTACTCGGCGAGGAGGAACAGGGCGAAGCGCAGACCGGTGTACTCGGTGTACGCGCCGAAGATGATCTCGGAGTCGGCCACCGGCATGTCGAACGGCGGGCGCTGGAGTTCGGCGAGACCGGCCACGAAGAAGACCAGCGCGCCGACGATCTGCCAGGGCAGCCACCACCACTCGAAGGCGTCGAGGATGCCGGTGAGCGAGACCGTCCCGGCCGCCATGGCCACGGAGGCGGCGGTCAGGAGCATCGGCAGCTCGTAGGAGAGGAGCTGCGCGGCGGTACGGAGGCCGCCGAGGAGGGAGAACTTGTTGGCGGAGGCCCAGCCCGCCATGAGCGAGCCGAGGACGCCGATGCCCATCACGGCGAGCACGAAGAAGATGCCCGCGTCGACGGCCTGGCCGACCGCGCCGTCGCCGGGTCCGACGGGGATGACCACGAGGACGAGGAGGTACGGGAGGAGGGCGACGGCGGGGGCGAGCTGGAAGACACGGCGGTCGGCGGCGGCCGGGACCACGTCCTCCTTCTGCGCGAACTTCACACCGTCCGCGACGAGCTGGGCCCAGCCGTGGAAGCCGCCTGCGTACATGGGGCCCAGCCGGCCCTGCATGTGGGCCATCACCTTGTGTTCCGTCTGGCCCACGAGGAGGGGGGCGACCAGGAACACGACGAAGACGATGGCCAGACGGAGGGCGACGTCGGACACGTCGTTCACTCGGGATCGCCTCCGGCGGGGTGGTCTGGGGCGGGCCGCTCAGGGGCGGGGGCCGGCTTGTCGGGGGTGCGTTCGTCGGGTGCGGGTTCGCCCGCGGGTGCGGGTTCGCCCGCGGACTCGGCGGGCTCACCGGGGGAGGTTTCGCCGGCGGTGGGGCCGCTGCGCGGGGCTTCTCCCCTGCCCGCCCCTTCCCGAACCGGGGGCTCCGCCCCCGTACCCCCGCTCCTCAAACGCCGGAGAGGCTGGGAAGACGCGTCCGGAGTCTCGGACTCCGCGCCCTCCGGTTCACCGAAGGCCGGTTGGGCGTCGTGCCATGGTGCGTCCGTGCTGCGCACCCGGGGCGGCGGCTCTGGGGCCTCCCCGGGCGCGGCCGGGGGCGGTTGCTGGCTTGCCGAGCCCTCGGACGCCGACCGGGAGCGGCGCGGGCGGGTCGTCGGGGGCGCCTGCGGGGGCGTGCCCGCCGTCGGTTGCGGGGTCGTCGGAGGTGTCTCCGAGGGCGTCTTCGGGGGCGCGGACGCATCCGGCGTCGCGGGAGTCTCCGCCCCGGTTGCCGTGGGAGTCACCGCGGGTGCCTCCGGGCCGCTCGCCGTGGAGCGTTGTGCCGCCGAGCCCTCGCCCGCGGTGCGGGTGCGGCGGGGCGGACGGTCGGTCGCGGGGCGGGCCGCTCGGCCCGGGCGGGCGGCGGCCGGGGGGAGTTGGCCCTTCAGGGGGCCCCATTCGTTCGGGTCGGGCACCCCGGGCGGAAGCATCGCGCGGCGCTTGGGCCCGGTGTGGCCCTCCGCCGGCTCCCCCGGTTCCTTCGCCCCGGGCCATGCCTTGGCGACGCGCGCGGCCAGGACGAAGTCCTTGCGCAGCGGGTGGCCCTCGAAGCCTTCCGGCAGGAGCAGCGGTACGAGGTGGGGGTGACCGTCGAACGCGACGCCGAACATCTCGTGCGTCTCGCGCTCGTGCCACGCGGCGCCCGCGTAGACGTCGATGGCGCTGGGCAGGGCCGCCGCGTCGTGCGGCACGGTCGTGCGGACCATCAGCCGCCGCACCGTACCCGTGCCCAGGGCCGCGACATGGGCGCAGACACGGAAGCCCGTACCCGGCTCGTCCACGGCGCTGAGCCAGTCGAAGTAGCTGCACCCGAGCTCGTCACGGGCCGTCCGCAGCGCGGTGAGCCAGGCGGCGGCGGGGACGTCGACGGTCAGCAGGTCGTACGCGGACTCCGCCGTGGCCTCGTCGCCGAACAGGTCGGTGACCGCGTCCGGCAGCCGGTCGTAGGCGTCGGCCGCGGATCCCGTGTGCTGGTCGCTTTCGCTCATCGCCGCTCCTCTTCCTGTGTCGAGGCCGGTGCCGTCGGGGCCGGTGCCGTCGGCGCGGCCACCAGGCCGCTGCGCAGGGCATCGGTGGACGGCCCCCCGCCCTCGGTCCCGGCGGCCCCGGTGGCGTACCGCTCGGCGAGGGATTCGCGCGCGATCTTCTCCTGGAGCTTGAGAATGCCCTGGAGCAGCGCCTCTGGCCGGGGCGGGCAGCCAGGTACGTACACATCGACGGGGATGATCTGGTCGACGCCCTTGGTCACGGAGTACGAGTCCCAGTAGGGGCCGCCGCAGTTGGAGCAGGCGCCGAAGGAGATGACGTACTTCGGTTCGGGCATCTGCTCGTAGAGCCGCTTCACGGCTGGGGCCATCTTGTCCGTCACCGTGCCGGACACGATCATGAGGTCGGCCTGGCGGGGGCCCGGGGCGAACGGGATCACGCCGAGCCGGATGAAGTCGTGGCGCGCCATGGACGCGGCGATGAACTCGATGGCGCAGCAGGCGAGTCCGAAGTTGAAGACCCAGAGGCTGTAGCGGCGGCCCCAGTTGAGGACGACCTTCATCGGCTCCGGTGCGAGCCGGGAGAGCACGCCGAGGCGCTTCGGCTCGGGGAGGAGGACCGGGTCGGACGAGGTCGGGGGCGCGGGCTGCTGCGACGCGGGGGTCGGCCGGCTCGTCAGGCCCATGCGAGGACGCCCTTCTTCCATGCGTAGAGCAGTCCCACGGCCAGGAAGCCGAGGAAGATGAACATTTCGACCAGGGTCGTCGCGCCGTATCCGGGCGCCGCGAACACCGTGGCCCACGGGAACAGGAAGATGGAGTCGACGGCGAAGATCACGTACAGGAACGCGTAGACGTAGTAGCGGACCTGGGTGTGCGCCCAGCCCTCGCCGACGGGGTCGACGCCGCATTCGTAGGTGAGGAGCTTCTCCGGGGTGGGGACGACGGGGCGCAGCAACCGTCCGGCCCCGAAGGCCACGGCGACGAACAGTACGCCGACCAGGGCGAGCAGGCCGATGACCGAATAGCTCTGGAAGTACTCCGAGGCGAGTGCGGTGGTTCCGGCGGGTCCGTCCACCGGAACTCCGGATACCCCGGATACCCCGGATACCCCGGATACCTCGGACACCCCGGGCACCCCGGACGCGCCGGGCCCCCCGGATACCCCAGCCGCGCTGGTCATGCCCACCGCGTCCGCCACGCCGGTCACGTCCGTAACGTCGGTCACGTCCGCCCCTCGTTCCCTCGTCGTCCGCATCTGTCCCGTGTACCTGTTCTGTTCTGTACGCACGGGAGTCTAGGGCCTGATAAACGGAGCGTAAGCAGCCGCGTCGGGCATCAGGTGGGGTTATCCCTACTTCACCCCACCCATGAGCCCCATGGTGTGCGCGGGTGCGGCCCGGCAGGCTGTGTGTATGACCATGAGCCCTTCCGTGCCGGATCCCGACCGGCTGCCGCCCGCCCGCTTCGCCCTCGACCGGTGGACCTGGCGGGAGGTCGCGTATCTGCTCGCCAATCTGCCGTTGGCCGTCGTCGGGTTCGTCTACACGGTGGTCGTGATCGCTGTCGGCGCCGGGCTCTCCGTCACCGTGATCGGGCTGCCACTGCTGGCCGGCGGGCTCCAGGGGGCGCGCCTGCTGGGCCGGATGGAGCGGTGGCGGGCGCGGCGGATGCTCGGCGTACGGGTCGAGGAGCCGAGTCCGCTGGCGCGCGGCCACCAGGGGCAGGGATTCTTCGTCCGGCTGTGGGCGGGGCTCAAGGACCCGGTGGGCTGGCGGGCGTTGTTGTACGGGTTCATCCGACTGCCCTGGGGGGTGCTGACCTTCGCGGTGACACTGGCGAGCCTGTTCGTCCTGTGGCCGGTGCTGCCGTTCATCACGCGGGGGTTGACGACGGTGGACCGGGCGATGGCACGCGGGCTGCTGTCGCCCTCGGACGAGCTGGAGCGGCGCATCGCCGAGCTGGAGTCGGACCGGGGCGTGGTCGTGGACACCGCCGCCGCCGACCTCCGCCGCATCGAGCGCGACCTGCACGACGGCGCCCAGGCCCGCCTGGTCGCCCTCGCCATGGGGCTCGGGCTGGCGAAGGAGAAGCTCACCGACGACCCCGAGGCCGCGGCCCGCATGGTCGACGAGGCCCACGGCGAGATCAAGGTCGCCCTCCAGGAGCTGCGCGACCTGGCTCGCGGGATCCACCCCGCCGTCCTCACCGACCGGGGCCTGGACGCCGCGCTCTCCGCCATCGCTTCCCGGTGCACGGTTCCGGTCAAGGTGTCGGTGGGGCTACGGGGGCGGCCGGCGGAGGCGATCGAGGGCATCGCGTATTTCACCGTCTCGGAGCTGCTGCAGAACGTCAGCAAGCACAGCGGTGCGCGGTCGGCCACCGTCGACGTGTGGCGTTCGGCGGACCGGCTGATGCTCCAGGTCACGGACGACGGCGGTGGCGGGGCCCGGATGGGCGGCGGTACGGGTCTCGCGGGGCTCGCCGAGCGGCTCGACGCCGTCGACGGGGTGTTCGTCCTGGACTCGCCGGAGGGCGGGCCGACGACCGTCACCGCCGAGCTGCCCTGGCGCGACCGGGCCGCAGCGCGGCCGGCCGCCTGACAGCCCGGCCGCTCGGGGTTTTCCCCACTCCCGGGCGGCCGGGGGTGGGGAAAACCCCCGGGTGGATACGGAGAGGGACCTCATGGCGGGGAAGGCCGCCGGCCAGGACCCTTGAGGGAGAACGGTCCGGGGTGACGGGCCGCCTCCGGCACCATCACGGCGCAGGCCCCACGGACAAGCGCGCCGCCCCACGCACAGCCCACTGAGAGACTTCAGACAGAGACGGAACGGACGGGACTCATGGCCACGGCATACGGACCGGACACGCGGGACCGGCAGCATCAGGGTTCCGGCCCCGGCTTCGGGGCGAAGACCCCACCGAAGTCCCCGGCGAAGCTTTTCCTCCCGGCGCCGCTGCGTGCGCCGCTGGAGGCCCGTGCCTGGCGCGAGCTGCTCTACGCGCTGCTGAGCTTCCCGCTCGCCACGACCGCGTTCGTCTTCGCGGTCACCATGACGTCGCTGAGCGCGGGCCTGCTGGTCACCTTCATCGGGATACCGGTCCTCGCCGCCGGTCTCGCCGTCTGCCGGGGCTTCGGTGCACTGGAGCGGCACCGGGCGCGCGGGCTGCTGCGGGTGGAGGTCGCGGATCCGGAACGGGTGCGGGGGAAGACCGGTGGCCCGTTGTCCTGGATGGGCGCGGTCCTCAAGAGCGGGGTGTCCTGGCGGCACCTGCTGTACACGCTGCTCCACTTCCCGTGGGCGACGTTCACCTTCGTCGTCGCGATCACGTTCTGGACCTACGGCCTGGCGGCGCTGACGTACCCGCTGTGGTTCTGGCTCTTCCCGGTGTTCGGGGGGCAGGACGGTCTCCAGCTGTACGGGGACCGCACCCACCAGGAGTATCTGGACTCGCCGGGCGAGCTGGCGGTGACCGGGGCGGTGGGGCTGGCGCTCGTACTGGCCGCGCCGTGGATCGTGCGGGGGCTGCTGTCGGTGGACCGGCTGATGGTCACCGGCCTGCTGGGGCCGTCCCGGCTGGCCACCCGGGTGTCCGAGCTGGAGTCGGACCGGGGCGTGGTCGTGGACACCGCCGCCGCAGACCTCCGCCGCATCGAGCGGGACCTGCACGACGGCGCCCAGGCCCGCCTGGTCGCCCTCGCCATGGATCTGGGTCTGGCGAAGGAGAAGCTCACCGACGACCCCGAGGCCGCGGCCCGCATGGTCGACGAGGCCCACGGCGAGGTGAAGGTGGCCCTTCAGGAGCTGCGCGATCTGGCCCGGGGGATCCACCCCGCCGTCCTCACCGACCGGGGCCTGGACGCCGCCCTCTCCGCGATAGCCTCGCGCTGCACCGTGCCCGTGACGGTCGAGGTGGACCTGGACTCGCGGCCCGCGCAGGCGATCGAGGGCATCGCGTACTTCACCGTCTCCGAGCTGCTCCAGAACATCAGCAAGCACGCCCGTGCGACCCGGGCCACGGTCGACGTGTGGCGGGCGGCCGACCGGCTGATGCTCCAGGTCACCGACAACGGCCGGGGCGGGGCGTCACCGGCCTCGGGCGGCGGTCTGGCGGGGCTGACGGAGCGGCTGGACGCCGTGGACGGGGTCCTCGTGGTCGACTCCCCGGCCGGCGGCCCGACGACGGTCACGGCCGAGCTGCCCTGGCGCGGCTGACCCCGAGCGCGGCGTCTCGCGCCTCTCCCCCGGTCTCCCGCACCACTCCCTACTCCTCCCCGCTCCTCCCCGCTCCTCCCGACCCCTCCCCGCTCCTCCCTGCTCCGCCACCTCCCTGCCCCTCCTTGCTCCGCCACCACGGGCCCCCTCGCCTCCCCCCTCGCCCCCTCCCCGCGGGCGTACGCCCCGTCGCCCAGCCTCCCGGTCCGGCGACGGGGCGTACGCCCGCGACCGCCAGGGCTATGACCTTGATCGCCAGGCACGCACAGCCGGGACCGCCCGAGGCATGCGGCCGTCCGTGCCCAGGAGGGCGTGCGGGGCCGTGCCCAGGGCGTGCGGGGCCGTGCTGCTGGTCCTCCGGTTATCCACAGGGGCCCCATCCGTGTCCGGGTCCTGGGATGCTTGTGCGGTCGGGGCGCGGTGCGCGGTGGTCGGGCGTGGTCGTGCGGGGTCGCGGGGAGCGCGGCATATTCGGAACAGTGGGGGACTCGCAGTCGTGGAGAACGTGGAGAACAGGGTGCGCGTGGTCATCGCCGAGGATTCGGTCCTGCTCCGGGAGGGGCTCACCCGTCTGCTCACCGATCTCGGGCACGACGTGGTGGCGGGGGTCGGGGATGCGGAGGCGCTGCTCAAGACCGTGGCGGACCTCGACGCTCAGCGGGCGCTGCCCGATGTGGTGGTCGCCGATGTCCGGATGCCGCCGACGCACACCGATGAGGGCGTGCGCGCGGCGGTGCGGCTGCGGAAGGATTACCCGGACATCGGGGTGCTGGTCCTCTCCCAGTACGTGGAGGAGCAGTACGCCACCGAGCTGCTGGCGGGCAGCAGCCGCGGGGTGGGGTATCTGCTGAAGGACCGGGTGGCCGAGGTCCGCGAGTTCGTGGACGCCGTCGTCCGGGTGGCGCAGGGCGGGACGGCACTGGACCCGGAAGTGGTGGCGCAGCTGCTGGGCCGCAGCCGCAAGCAGGACGTGCTGGCCGGGCTGACGCCGCGCGAGCGGGAGGTCCTGGGGCTGATGGCCGAGGGCCGGACGAACTCCGCGGTCGCCCGCCAGCTCGTGGTGAGCGACGGGGCGGTCGAGAAGCACGTCAGCAACATCTTCCAGAAGCTGGGGCTCTCGCCCAGCGACGGAGACCACCGGCGCGTCCTCGCTGTGCTGACCTACCTGAATTCCTAGACATCTGACACCCTCGTGACACCCCAAATACCTGACGCCCTGTCAGGTATTGCCGGACAGAACGCGAGCCGCAGGCAGCCTCACACCGGCCGATACTCCGAGGCTCCTCCCGGGGCGCGCCCGGAGCGCCCCGGGAGCACCCCGAGAGCGCCCCGGGCGCATTGCGGGCATCACGCGGGTCCGAGGGTGTCCGGTGGGTGCCGGGCGGGCACCTCTGATCAAGAAGGGGTCGACGGGGGCCCGAGCGGCCGAGGGGACTCTGGGAGGCAGGAGGGAGGCCTAGGACAAAAGGCCCAGGGAGCGGCCGTCTTCATCTCGCGATCAGGGGGGTTGCAAAACGTGACAAACCTTATTCAAAGGGTGTCTCAAAAGAGCGTCCACCATATGATCGGTCCCTGGGAGGTCACCTACGCGGACGTAGGGTGGCCTCTGGGATCGCCGGCTGGCCGGACGGTTCCGAACCGCCGCCCAAGGGAGGTCCAGTTCAGTGACGAGCCAGGTCAGTAGCGCGGCAGAGAAGGCCGAAGAGGCCAACGACGCCGTCCTCGGGGGTCAGCGAGCCCCCCTGTCAGGTACGACGGGAACCACGGGCGGCGACGGGAAGGAGATCCGTCGCCTGGACCGGGTGATCATCCGTTTCGCGGGCGACTCGGGTGACGGTATGCAGCTCACGGGTGACCGGTTCACCTCGGAGACCGCTTCCTTCGGCAACGATCTCTCCACGCTGCCGAACTTCCCGGCCGAGATCCGGGCCCCCGCAGGCACCCTGCCGGGGGTTTCTTCGTTCCAGCTGCACTTTGCCGATCATGACATTCTGACCCCGGGCGACGCCCCCAACGTCCTGGTCGCGATGAACCCGGCCGCGTTGAAGGCGAACATCGACGACGTTCCGCGCGGTGCGGAGATCATTGTGAACACCGATGAGTTCACGAAGCGGCCGATGGCGAAGGTGGGGTACGCGACCAATCCGCTGGAGGACGGTTCGCTGGAGGCCTACAACGTTCATCCGGTGCCGTTGACGACGTTGACGCTGGAGGCGTTGAAGGAATTCGGGCTGCCTCGTAAGGAGGCGGAGCGGTCGAAGAACATGTTCGCGCTGGGCCTGCTGTCGTGGATGTATCACCGGCCGACCGAGGGGACGGAGACGTTCCTGCGGCAGAAGTTCGCGAAGAAGCCGCAGATCGCCGAGGCGAACGTGGCGGCCTTCCGGGCGGGGTGGAATTTCGGTGAGACGACCGAGGACTTCGCGGTCTCCTACGAGGTGGCCCCGGCCTCGCAGGCCTTCCCCACCGGCACCTACCGCAACATCTCGGGGAACCTCGCCCTGTCCTACGGGCTGATCGCGGCCGGGCAGCTGGCGGAGCTGCCGTTGTATCTGGGCTCGTATCCGATCACTCCGGCCTCGGACATCCTGCATGAGCTGTCGCGGCACAAGAACTTCGGTGTGCGGACGTTCCAGGCGGAGGACGAGATCGCCGGGATCGGTGCGGCGCTGGGCGCGGCCTTCGGCGGGGCGCTGGGCGTCACGACGACGTCCGGCCCGGGGGTGGCGCTGAAGTCGGAGACGATCGGTCTCGCGGTCTCCCTGGAGCTGCCGCTGCTGATCGTCGACATCCAGCGGGGCGGGCCGTCGACCGGGCTGCCGACCAAGACCGAGCAGGCCGATCTGTTGCAGGCGATGTTCGGCAGGAACGGTGAGGCCCCGGTTCCGATCGTGGCTCCGCGGACTCCGGCCGACTGCTTCGACGCCGCGATCGAAGCGGCCCGGATCGCCCTGGTCTACCGCACCCCGGTCTTCCTGCTCTCCGACGGCTATCTCGCCAACGGCTCCGAGCCGTGGCGGATCCCGGAGACGTCGGCCCTGCCCGATCTGAAGACCCCCTTCGCCACCGGACCGAACCACACGCTGGCGGACGGGACGGAGGTGTTCTGGCCCTACAAGCGCGACCCCGGGACCCTGGCCCGTCCGTGGGCGGTCCCCGGGACGGCCGGCCTGGAGCACCGTATCGGCGGGATCGAGAAGCAGGACGGCACGGGCAACATCTCCTACGACCCGGCCAACCACGACTTCATGGTCCGCACCCGCCAGGCCAGGATCGACGGCATCGAGGTCCCCGACCTCCAGGTCGACGACCCCGCCGGGGCCCGCACCCTGGTGCTCGGCTGGGGATCGACGTACGGGCCGATCACCGCGGCGGTGCGTCGGCTGCGGGCCGCGGGGGAACCCATCGCCCAGGCCCACCTCCGCCATCTCAACCCCTTCCCGAAGAACCTCGGCGAGGTGCTGAAGCGCTACGACAAGGTCGTCGTCCCGGAGATGAACCTCGGCCAGCTCGCCATGCTGCTCAGGGCGAAGTATCTGGTGGACGCCCACAGTTACAACCAGGTCAACGGAATGCCGTTCAAGGCCGAGCAGCTCGCCACGGCCCTCAAGGAGGCCATCGATGCCTGACACCGAGGAACTGCACCACAACGACCTGCTGCAGCTGGTGCCCAAGGCCGAGGCGAAGCAGTCCATGAAGGACTTCAAGTCCGACCAGGAGGTCCGCTGGTGCCCCGGCTGCGGCGACTACGCGGTGCTCGCCGCCGTCCAGGGGTTCATGCCGGAGCTGGGCCTCGCGAAGGAGAACATCACCTTCGTCTCCGGCATCGGCTGCTCCTCCCGCTTCCCGTACTACATGAACACCTACGGGATGCACTCCATCCACGGCCGCGCCCCCTCCATCGCCACCGGGCTCGCCACCTCCCGCCGCGACCTGTCGGTCTGGGTCGTCACCGGTGACGGCGACGCCCTCTCCATCGGCGGCAACCACCTCATCCACGCCCTGCGCCGCAACGTCAACCTCAAGATCCTGCTCTTCAACAACCGGATCTACGGGCTCACGAAGGGCCAGTACAGCCCCACCTCCGAGCTCGGCAAGATCACCAAATCGACGCCGATGGGGTCGCTCGACGCACCGTTCAACCCGGTGTCCCTCGCCCTCGGCGCGGAGGCGACGTTCGTGGCGCGCACGGTCGACTCCGACCGCAAGCACCTCACCAGCGTGCTGCGCGCGGCCGCGGAGCACTCGGGCACGGCGCTGGTGGAGATCTACCAGAACTGCAACATCTTCAACGACGGCGCTTTCGAGGTCCTCAAGGACAAGGAACAGGCCGCCGAGGCCGTCATCCGCCTCGAACACGGTCAGCCGATCCTCTTCGGCTCCCAGGAGCCCAAGGGCGTCGTGCGCGATCCGGCCACCGGCGATCTGAAGGTGGTGGCCGTCACGGAGGAGAACCGCTCCCAGGTCCTCGTCCACGACGCCCACGCAAAATCGCCGACGACAGCGTTCGCGCTGTCCCGGATCGCCGACGCGGACACCCTGCACCACACCCCCATCGGGGTGCTGCGCAGCGTGGAGCGGCCCGTCTACGACACGCTGATGTCCGACCAGCTCGACGCCGCCGTCGAGCAGAACGGCAAGGGCGACCTCGGCTCGCTCCTCGCCGGCAACGACACCTGGACCGTCGTCGGCTGAGGCCGGGCGAGGACCGTACGCGTACCGCCCGGGGCCCGGGCCCGATCCCCCACGGGGTCAGGCCCGGGCCCCGTCGTATGCCTCGCGTGCCGCCTCCACCGCGCCCACCTGGCGTTCGGTCCAGCGGGCGAGCGCCCAGACCTGCTCGGCGGCCTCGATGCCGAGCGGGGTGAGCGTGTAGTCGACCCGCGGCGGGATCACCGGCTTCGCGTCCCGGTGCACGAAGCCGTCGCGCTCCAGCGTCCGGAGGGTCTGGGCCAGCATCTTCTCGCTGACCCCGCCCACCGTGCGGCGCAGTTCACTGAAGCGGTACGAACGCTCCAGCAGCGCCGCCAGCACGAGGACGCCCCAGCGGCTCGTGACGTGTTCCAGGATCAGCCGGGACGGGCACATGGGCTGGTTGACGTCCCAGGCCAGGAGAGAGGGCAGGGCCGCCGCGCCACGGCCTTTACCCGGAGGACCCGGAGGACCTGGACGCCCCGAACGCCCCGGACGCCCCGGATGTGGAATCTCCGCACTCTCTGTCATGCCGGTACCTTACTTCAAAGTGGGTACTTTCTTACAGTTAGCGCTACCCGTAGGGTCGTAACCGAAGCGCGGAAACGGACCGAACCACCGAAACCGCATCGTCGAACCACCGAATCGGAGACCCTCATGAGCATCGTTGTCACCGGAGCCACTGGCGCGCTCGGCCGCCTCGTCGTCGACGCCCTGCTGGCCGAGGTCCCGGCCGGCGAGGTCGTCGCGGTCGTGCGCGACAAGGAGAAGGCCGCCGCGCTCGCCGCCCGGGGCGTGGAGCTGCGCATCGCGGACTACGACCGCCCCGAGTCCCTCGCCGGAGTCTTCCGGTCCGGCGACCGGGTACTGCTGATCTCCGGCAGCGAGGTGGGCAAGCGGGTGCCGCAGCACGCCGCGGTCGTCGACGCGGCGAAGGCGGCGGGCGTCGCCCAGCTCGCCTACACCGGCGTGCTCGGCGGGCCGGACGCGGACTTCACACTGGCCGACGAGCACAAGGCCACCGAGCAGCTGATCCTCGACTCCGGGCTGCCGTACACGTTCCTGCGCAACGGCTGGTACACCGAGAACTACACCGCCAACCTGGCCCCGGTCCTGGAGCACCGCGCGGTGCTCGCCAACGCGGGCGAGGGCCGTGTCGCCTCCGCCTCCCGGGCCGACTACGCCGCCGCGGCGGCCGCCGTGCTGACCGGCGACGGCCACCTGAACACCGCCTACGAGCTGAGCGGCGACACCGCCTGGTCGCTCGCCTCGTACGCCGCGCTGCTGTCCGAGCTGACCGGCGAGGAGATCACGTACGAGAACATGCCGGCCGCCGCGCACCAGGAGGTCCTGGTCGGCGCCGGACTGCCCGAGGCCTTCGCCGCGATCCTCGTGGACGTGGACGAGGCGATCGGACGGGGGCGGCTCGCGGGGACGAGCGGCGACCTCGCCCGGCTCATCGGCCGCCCGACGACGCCCCTCGCCGAGACCGTGCGCGCCGCCCTGCCCGCCGCCTGAGCTCCGACGTGCCCCCGCGCCACCCGCCCCACCTCGTCACACAGGGCCCTGTCATGAGTGTTTCCGTGAGACGGCTATGACACGAAGCTCTCCCGGCGCTACCGTCGTGCCGTCGGCGGATCCGCCGACGCGGCCGGGCCGGGAGGGCACGTGGAGGGGAAGAACGAACAGCGGGCAGGCCTGCTGTACGGAATCGGCGCGTACGGGATGTGGGGCCTGGTCCCGCTGTTCTGGCCGCTGCTCAAGCCGTCCGGGGCGATCGAGATCCTCGCGCACCGGATGGTCTGGTCGCTCGGCGTCGTCGCCGTCGCCCTGCTGGTCGTACGCCGCTGGGCCTGGATCGGCGAACTGGTCCGCGACCGGCGCAAGCTGGGCCTGATATCGGTCGCCGCGGCGACCATCACCGTCAACTGGGGTCTCTACATCTGGGCCGTGAACAACGGCCAGGTCGTCGAGGCCTCGCTCGGCTACTTCATCAATCCACTGGTCACCATCGCCATGGGCGTCCTGCTGCTGGGCGAACGGCTGCGGCCGGTCCAGTGGGCCGCGGTCGCCACAGGGCTGGTCGCCGTCCTCGTCCTGGCGATCGGTTACGGCAAGCCGCCCTGGGTCTCGCTGGTGCTGGCGTTCTCGTTCGCCACGTACGGCCTGGTGAAGAAGAAGGTCAACATGGGCGGCCTGGAGTCGCTGGCCGCCGAGACCGCCGTGCTCTTCGTGCCCGCGCTCGGCTTCCTGCTCTGGCTCGCCGCCACCGGCGGGTCGACGTTCACGACCGGGGGCGCGGGGCACGGGTTCCTGCTCGCCGCGACGGGCATCGTCACGGCGGTGCCGCTGATCTGCTTCGGTGCGGCGGCGGTCCGGGTGCCGCTGTCCACGCTGGGGCTGCTCCAGTACCTGGCCCCGGTCTTCCAGTTCGGGCTGGGCGTCCTGTACTTCAACGAGTCGATGCCGCCCGAGCGGTGGGCCGGGTTCGCCCTGGTCTGGCTGGCCCTGTCGCTGCTGACCTGGGACGCGCTGCGGACCGCCCGACGCAACCGGGCGCTCGCCCTGAAGCTGCTGGCGACGGCGGCCGCCGCACCCGCCACCATGCCCCCGGACCCCGCGACCACGGCCCAGGACCCCGTGGCCCCGCCCCCGGACGCCACGCCCACACCGCAGGGCAGCCCCACCCAACAAAAGGTTACCTAGTTGCTTTTCTTACTCGGTTACGTTTTCCTGTCCTGGGTAGACCGGAGCGTGACCGAAGGAGAAGCATGGGCATGACCGACGTACTCATCGTGGGAGCGGGACCCACCGGGCTGGTGCTGGCCTGCGACCTGGCCCGGCGCGGCGCGGCCGTACGGATCGTGGACCGGTCCCCCGCCCCGCCGCGCACCTCGCGCGCCAAGGGCCCCAACCCCCGGTCGCTGGAGATCCTGGACGATCTGGGAGTGGTCGAGGAGGTGCTCGCCGCCGGTTCGGCCCCGCTGCCGATGCTCAAGTACCGCGACCGTCTCCCGGTGGCGGAGGCCGATCCGTGGGCGGACTCCGCGCCGTCGCCCGACGCGCCCTACGACCGGGGGTGGCTGATCGCCCAGTGGCGGCTGGAGGGAATCCTCCGCGACCGGCTGGCCGGGTACGGCGTCCGCGTCGAGCCGGGCCGCGAGGTCGTGGGGCTGACGCAGGCACGTCACGATGACGGCCGTGGCGACGAGGGCGACGGGGACGGCAGGGGCGACAGGGGCGACGGGGGCCATGTCGACGTCACGTACGCCGATGGGCCGGCCGGGCGGGCCCGCTACGTCGTCGGCTGCGACGGCGCCCACAGCTCCGTACGGAAGCTGCTCGGGATCGGGTTCGAGGGGACCACCGACGAGGACCAGGTGATGGTCTGCGGCGATGTCGACCTGGCCGAGAGCGCCCTGGACCGCACCCGCTGGCACCAGTGGTTCGACGAGGACGGCGCGGTGATGCTCTGCCCGATCCCCGGCACGCGGACGGGCTGGTGGTTCCAGGCCGGGCCGGAGCGGGACGGCCTGGGAGAGCCGCTCGCGCCCACCGCCGACGGGTTCAGGCGGCTGCTCGCCCACCACACCGCCCTGCCCGGCCCGGCCCTGACGCGGGCGGAGCTGCTGTCGACGTACCGGGTCAACGTACGGATGGCGGACCGGTTCCGCGCCGGGCGGGTCCTCCTCGCGGGCGACGCGGCGCACGTGCACGCCATCGCGGGCGGCCTCGGGATGAACACCGGCATCCAGGACGCGTTCAACCTGGGCTGGAAGCTGGGGCTGGTGCTCGCCGGTCACGCGGACGCTCAGCTGCTGGACACCTACGAGGAGGAGCGGCTCCCGGTGGCCGCCCGCACCCTGGACCTCACATCGGAACGGCTGCGGGCCACGCTGGAGGCGATCCGTCGCCCCGGCGGCGGCCTGGACGCGGCGATCACCCCCGACACCACCGGCCTGGACGTCGGCTACCGCTGGAGCTCGCTGGCCGCCGGGGGCCGGGAGCCGGAGGCCGGGACGCCCGGCCCGCGCGCCGGGGACCGCGCCCCGGACGCCCCCTGTGCCGACGCCACGACCGGGGTACGGACCCGGCTGCACCGCGTCTTCGCGGGCCCCCGCACCACGGTCCTCGGTTTCGGCCCCAGGAGCGCGGCGGTCCTGCGCGGGACGGCGGACGCGTACGGCGACGCCGAGGTGCGGGTCTGCCGGGTGTACGCGGCGCACGAGGACCGGGCGGGGGCGGAGCCGGGAGCGGTGGTCGACGACGCGGGCCACGCGGCCGCCGCGTACGGACCGGAAGCCTCCGGTCGTACCGGCACGGGCACCGTCGTGGTCGTCCGCCCCGACCACCACGTGGGCCTGGTCGCCCCGGCGGACGACGCCCGCTCCGTACGGGAGTATCTGCGTCGGCTCCACGGAACGGGCCGGTCCGCGGAACGGTTCCCCGGCATGGTGGACGCCGTGCGGTAAAGGCTGATTGAGTGCCCGGATGGGGACTGTCCTGGGGGCCATGAGGAACGTGCGGTGGCACGAGCTGCAACACGCGTACGGCTCCGCGTCCCAGGTTCCCGGGGTGCTGTCGCGGATCGCCTGGGGTGACGCGCCCACCTCGGACGAGGCGCTGAGCGATCTGGAGCGCTGGATCGGCACCCCGCCCGTCTTCGACTCGACGGCGGCGGCGGTGCCGTTCCTCTGGGAGCTGGCGGCGACGGACACGGTCAGGGACCGGGCGGGCGTCCTGGAGCTGCTCGCCACGATCCTGGCGGCCGGGAACCCCGAGCACCCCGCATGGACCCGCGCCGCGCACGACGCGGTGGCGGCGGGCCGCTCCACGGCCGCCCTGCTGGGCTCCGCGCCCAGCCCGCCCGGCGCGCCCAGCCCGCCCGGCGTGCCCGACGCCGGGGGCTCTTCCCCGGCGCGGACCGTGCGCGCGGCTGCCGCCCGCCTGCTGGCCGCGATCGACCGGCACACCTGCCCCGCCTGCGCCGGTCTCCCTCCGCGCGAGGCCCGGGTGCGCTGACCCGTCACTGTCGAAGCCGGTGAGGGCACACCTCTCGAACCGGCCGGACGGCGTTGCATAGAATTGGCCCCATGTCGAAGCCTGACGAACTGCTGGTTGATATCGCTGCCCTGGTGGAGTCCGGGCACAGCAATCAGATGACTCTGACCGTGGTCGCCGGTGGTGCTGTCATCACGGGGCGGCTGGCTCCTGAAGCGGTCTGGAGGCAGCGGGTGTCGGAGGTCCTGGCCGACTCGGCCCGCCTGAGCGAATTTTCCGCCGTCTTCACCGCCCCGACGCCCATGGAGAAGGCGCCCACGCATCTGCACTTCCATGTGGCGCGGATCCTGCAGGGAACGGTGGGCATCCCGGACACGGGCGGGATGTACCGCGTGGCGATCGAGGACGTCAGCGCCTGGACCATGGGCGACTTCAGCTACTCCGACCACTAGCCGGAGAACACACCGCTGCGCGCCGAGGAAGCTCTGCCTCGCGGTGAGGGCCCGACCGGCGGCCTGCTCGTCGTTTCGGGCGACACGGTGCCGACCGAGGCCCGGCGGGCCGGGTTCCTGAGGGAGCCGGCCCGCCGGTACCTCTCGGGCGGCAGGCCGGTACCGGTCCACGCCTCCTGCGGCCCGCCCCGCCACTGACCAGGGCAGGGCCTGGCAGGGCAGGGCTGGGCAGGGCTGGCACGGGCTGGGCAGGGGCGACGCCGCCTCAGCCTGCGCTCGTCGGGTTCTCCGATGTGGCGGCCTTGCGGTATTCGGCGTTGATGCGCTGGGCTTCTTCGAGCTGGTCCTCAAGGATGACGATGCGGCAGGCGGCCTCGATGGGGGTGCCCTGGTCGACAAGCTCCCGGGCGCGTGCGGCAATGCGCAGCTGGTAGCGGGAGTAGCGGCGGTGCCCGCCCTCGGAGCGCAGCGGGGTGATGAGGCGGGCTTCTCCGATGGCTCGGAGAAAGCCCTGCGTGGTACCGAGCATCTCGGCGGCCCGGCCCATCGTGTAGGCGGGGAAGTCGTCGTCATCGAGACGTCCGAACGAGTCGCCTGCTGTCATTTGCACCTCTCTGTGGAACGCGTGGAGGGGCCCGAGTGCCGTACGGCACTCGGGCCCCGAAGGAACTGCTAACACCATCCGCCGGCCCTGATCACTGCGCCGGCCTTCTGTTTCCGCTGACCCGGTCCGAAAGTCGCCGGGGTCGCGGGGATCGCGGTTGCTTGACCGGAGACCACCTCACTATCGATGTCCTGCGGTACCCGGGCTCATCACTCCGCCCGGGCGATCCCGATGGCGCCTCGCCCCTCCGTTCTTCCTCTGGAATGCATCACTTGCCCACTGCTGGTACTGCTCCCGCGAGAATCGCGGTACTGCCGGCGGCGGCCCCTGATCACTGCGGGCCACCCGGTGCGGTCGCCAGTCCCGTCGCCGTCCTGCAACAACCCTGGCTTCGAAACTCCGCCACCGCACCGTCCTTCGAACGGCAACTGCTGTACTGCTGCCCGGCAGTTCGTCTCTGCCGAGCCCTGCTGTCTCTGTGGGCTACAAGAGAAACCATAACCACGGCACCGCCCAATGTCTACTCTGGCGACCATAGATTTTCGTGTCTCATGCACAGAGACAGTCGACTGCCCAGAGAGAGTGGGCATCGCCCCCGGGTGGACGCGGTGCGCTCTTCACCCGTCGGCGGCGGTGGCGAGCCGGGCGCGGTGGGCCCTGACCTTGTGACGGTTGCCGCAGCGCTCCATGGAGCACCAGCGGCGCCTGCCGGGCCGGGAGGTATCGACGAACAGCAGGCGGCAGCCGTGCGCACCGCACGGACGGATCCGGTGGGCGAACGCCCCGGTGAACAGCTCGACCGCGTCGCGGGCGACGGTGGACAGCAACCCGGTCCCGGCGCCCCCGGGAGCCCACTCGCGGTTCCCGCCCGGGGTGAGCCGGGCCGCCAGGGGCGGGTGCGCCGCCGCGCCGTTGAGGGTGGCGAGGTCGTCCGGGCCGGGCGGCCCTCCGTCCACATGCCTCTCCGCCAGCCGCCACAGCGCATCGCGCAGAGCACGCGCGTCCGCCACCTCCCCCGCGCTCACGACGAGCGTCGGGCCCGAACTCGGCCCCGGGCCGGGCCCGGCGGCCGTACCGAGCCCGTCCGGCAGCCGGCTCTCCTCCGCCCAGCGCACCAGGTCGGCCGGCTCGCGCAGCACCTCGAAGTACGCCAACGCGCCCGGGCCCCCGGTCGGCAGAAGCTCCAGACAGAGCGCGCCCGGATCGAACCGGAACGAACTGCCGTCCGGATGCCGCAGCAACAGCCCAGAAGGCTCCTGCCGCCCCGCCCGCACGGACCGTTGAGGCCCTTCGGGCGGCCCCGGCCGTTCGGACTGTTCCGGCGCGTCCGTTGCCCTTTCACTCATGTAACCACTATAAACGGTTTCCATGACACAGACACTGTCCTGGAAGCTCGTGATCGACAGCGCCGACCCGCACGCACAGGCCGGATTCTGGGCGGCGGCCTTGGGCTATCTCGTCGAGGACAACAGCCCGCTGGTCGAGCGACTGCTCGCCGCCGGAGCCGTACCGGAGGCCATCACGGCCCACGCCCACGGCCGCCGCGCCTGGCGCGACCTAGCGGCGGCCCGGCATCCCGACGACCCGTACGACGAGGTCAGCGGTACGGGGCAGGGGCGGCGGCTGCTGTTCCAGCGGGTACCGGAGCCGAAGACGGTGAAGAACCGGCTCCACATCGATGTGCACTCCGCGCCGGGGCAGCGGGACGCGGAGGAGGAACGGCTGGTGGGGCTGGGTGCGCGGGCGCTGCGCACGTACGAGGAGCAGGGCGGGAGCTGGGTCCTCATGGCGGACCCCGAGGACAACGAGTTCTGCCTCAACTGACCCGGGGCCCGTGTACCGACTGCCCGTCAGCCCTGCCCGCAGCTGCGGCAGGCACCGCGGCGGCGCAGTTGGTACAGGTAGGTGGCAACGCCCAGCGCCGCGCCCCAGACCACCCACAGGATCGCGGGACCGGTGATCCCCCACGAGGCCGACTCGAAGCCACGCACCGCCATCAGGCCACCCGGAACGAGCGCGACCGCGACGAACCCGGCCGGTATGACGGCGGTCGCCGGATGGATCGTCCGGCCCTTCTTCCACCACACCCAGCGCGGCCACACCTCACCCCACCTGGCGACCAGCCCGTGCATCAGCAGGCTGCCCAAGGTCGACACCACTCCCAGCGCGAGTCCTATCTCCAGCATGTGGGGCGTGTCCTGCATCTCCTTCAGGAAATGGTCGGTGATGCCGAGCGGCAGGCCGAAGTACCAGGCGATGCGGGTGATGTCGTACGGGAGGGTCGAGAGCACGGCCAGCCAGACCGCCCGGCGGCCCCACGTGCGCAGCCTGACGGGGTCGGCCCAGGAACCCGGGCCGTGCGGGGCCCGGCCGCAGTACACGCACTGCCCGTTGGTGCGCCGCTGGTACGCGAGTGTCGCGGCGACCCACAGCAGCCCGCCGATGAAGACGATCATCAGGTTCCCGCGGTGCCAGTACAGGATGTCGCCCATGTCCTGCGGCCCGGGCACCCCGGTGAAGACGAACACGAGCAGCACCGGCGAGAACGCCAGCAGGCCGAGCAGCGAGTAGTCGGGTATCAGGAGCGTCAGGGCGATACCGGCCACCCACCCGTAGGCGAGCAGGGCCTTGCGGACCCGGCCGGACCCGAGGTTCTTCAGCATCAGAAGACCGGCGACCACACCGAGGGCGCAGAACACCGCCAGCACCGGGGCGACCGCCTCGGCCCGGCTCGGCTCCAGGATCGATCCGGAGGATCGGTCCTCGTGGACCCGCTCGAAGGGGTAACCGGCCCCGCCGAGCGCCCAGTAGAGCGCCGCCGCCCCGTAGAGCGCCGACCACACGATCGCCAGGTACCCGGACCACTGCGGCCAGCCGGACCACCAGCGTCGGCGGCGGTCCCCGGCGGTCCGCGGGGAGGTCTCCCCGCTGGGCGGCGTTTCGGTGACGGTGTTCGGCATGGTGGCCCCCTGGTCTCCGCTCGCACGCGGAACGGCGTCTGCTGTCGGGAACCAAGGCTTCCGTGCGGGGCGGCCCCGCACATCTGCCGTTCGGCAGATGTCTGCGACGAACCCGGTCGGGGCAACCCCTCTTACCGTAGATGCGTCATACAGGAAGACGACGTACGGCCGAGTGAGAGAAAGACGCGATGGACGAACAGCTGGTGAGAGCGTTCAGGTGGGCTGCTCGCGGTGTGGGCGGCGCCCTCGACTACATCGCCCTGCGCACCGGTGTCGGCACGCTGACCGGCGGCCTGCGGAACGCCTTCGGCCGCAAGCGCCGCTAGGCCCTGTCGTCTCCGTCGCGGTCGCGGCGTACGTCCTCCCGGATGCGCTCCGCCATAAGGTCGGCGAGCGGGTCTCTCACGTCCCAGGAGTGCGCGGCGGGGTGCCGGTCGTACAGCACGCAGGCGTCTCCGTCCTTGACGGACAGGCGGTGGATGGCGGCCGGGCACGGCAGCAGTTCCGCGAAGCGGAACTTCCGGCGCCCGTCGCCATCGGTCCAGAACATCCACAGATCCCGCCCGGCCGGAGCCGAGGCCGACCAGAGCTGGGCCGCGTGCTCGACCCCCTCGTCGTGCTCGCCGAGTTCACAGAGCAGGCAGTCGTCCAGGTCGGGCGCGTCCGACGCCTGGCCGGGGCCGTCCGCCAGGCCCATGAGCGCGACCCGCGCACCCATCTCGGGGAGTTCACTGAAGGCGGTGCACTGCAACATGACGCTCATCCTTGCCGGAGAGAAGAGAGAGGGACAGAGGCACGGGCGGGGGCGGGGGCCAGGGGGCGCATGACGAGCCCGTACCAGGACGCGGTGTCCCGGGCGACGAACTCGTACGGCAGCCCCTCCGCGAGCCGCCCCAGCGC